>NZ_JBQWRA010000002.1:0-843180 GCF_052547135.1 Lysobacter sp. F60174L2
CTGCTCGAGCTGGTCGAGATGGAAGTGCGTGAGCTGCTGAGCAAGTACGACTTCCCGGGCGACGACACCCCGATCGTGCACGGTTCGGCGCTGAAGGCGCTGGAAGGCGACCAGAGCGAGATCGGCGTGCCGGCGATCATCAAGCTGGTCGAGGCGCTGGACAGCTGGATCCCGGAGCCGGAGCGCGACGTGGACAAGAGCTTCCTGATGCCGGTCGAGGACGTGTTCTCGATCTCGGGCCGCGGCACCGTGGTGACCGGCCGCATCGAGCGTGGCGTGATCAAGGTGGGCGAGGAAATCGAGATCGTCGGTATCCGCGACACCCAGAAGACCACCGTCACCGGCGTGGAAATGTTCCGCAAGCTGCTGGACCAGGGCCAGGCGGGTGACAACGCCGGCCTGCTGCTGCGCGGCACCAAGCGTGACGACGTCGAGCGTGGCCAGGTGCTGTGCAAGCCGGGCTCGATCAAGCCGCACACCGACTTCGAAGGCGAAGTGTACGTGCTGAGCAAGGACGAGGGCGGCCGCCACACGCCGTTCTTCAAGGGCTACCGTCCGCAGTTCTACTTCCGTACCACCGACATCACCGGTGCGGTGCAGCTGCCCGAAGGCGTCGAGATGGTGATGCCGGGCGACAACGTGAAGATGGTGGTGACGCTGATCAACCCGATCGCGATGGACGAAGGCCTGCGCTTCGCGATCCGCGAAGGCGGTCGCACCGTCGGCGCCGGCGTCGTCTCCAAGATCATCAAGTAAGCGTGTGTTCGGGGTGGTGTTGCACCCCGCGCTGAAAACCAGCTAGAATGCGCGACCACCATGGGCCTGGCGACTTCGCCGGGCCCATGAACCAGCGAAATGAGGGGCAGGAAGCACCTCGTATTCGCCAGACAGGGACATGTCGCATGGTGCCGTTTCGTTCCGGGTCCGCCCGGCCACGACGGTGTCATGCGTTCGAAGATTCCGTCTGGGCGGGCCGGGAAACCGGCCTGCCTTGATTTTTGAGGAGCCGGTAGCGCTTTGCGCGAGCCGGCATTTGCAGTCCATCGGGGTTCGGTGCACCCAGTCACCGGCCCGTCGCTCTTTAAACCAAGGAACACCGTCATGGCGGACCAAAAGATCCGGATTCGGCTGAAGGCGTACGATCATCGTCTGATCGACCGCTCGGCCAGCGAGATCGTCGAGACGGCGAAGCGGACCGGCGCACAAGTGCGCGGCCCGATTCCGCTGCCGACCAAGATCGAGCGTTACACCATCCTCGTATCCCCGCACGTCGACAAGGACGCGCGCGACCAGTACGAGACCCGCACGCACAAGCGCGTGCTCGACATCGTCGACCCCAACGACAAGACCGTGGACGCGCTGATGAAGCTCGAACTCGCGGCGGGCGTCGACGTCCAGATCAAGCTGACCTGAGGCCACCAACATGACTGCGAAGAAATATTCGCTGGGCATCGTCGGTCGCAAGGCCGGCATGAGCCGCTTCTTCACTGAAGACGGCAAGTCCGTGCCGGTGACCCTCATCGAGGCGACCCCGAACCGGATCACCCAGATCAAGACCCTCGAGTCCGACGGCTACAGTGCCGTGCAGGTCACCGCGGGCGTCAAGCGCGCGTCGCTGATCAACAAGCCCGAGGCCGGCCACCTGGCCAAGGCCAAGGTCGACGCCGGTCGTGGCCTGTGGGAGCTGCGCGTGGAAGCCGACAAGATCGGCGACTTCAATGTCGGCGGCGAGATCAAGGCCGACATCTTCGAAGCCGGCCAGATCGTCGACGTCCAGGGCATCACCAAGGGCAAGGGCTTCCAGGGCACGATCAAGCGCTGGAACTTCAAGATGGGCGACGCCACCCACGGTAACTCGCTGTCGCATCGCGCCCCCGGCTCGATCGGCCAGCGGCAGACCCCGGGCCGCGTGTTCCCGGGCAAGAAGATGTCCGGCCACATGGGTTCGGTCCAGCAGAGCACCCAGGGCCTGGAAGTGGTCAAGGTCGACGCCGAGCGCGGCCTGATCGCGATCAAGGGCGCGGTGCCGGGCGCGCCGGGCGGCGATGTGATCGTGCGTCCGACGAGCAAGGGAGCATGACGATGGAACTTGCCATCAACAACAGCAAGAAGACGCTGTCGGTTTCCGACGAGATCTTCGGCCGCGAGTTCAGCGAGGACCTGGTCCACCAGGTGGTCGTTGCCTACCGCAACGCCGGTCGCGCCGGCACCAAGGCGCAGAAGACCCGTTCGGAGGTCGCCGGTACCACCAAGAAGTCGAAGAAGCAGAAGGGCGGCGGTGCGCGTCATGGCGCGCTGACGGCCCCGATCTTCATCGGCGGTGGCGTGACCTTCGCGGCCAAGCCGCGCAGCTTCGGCCAGAAGGTCAACCGCAAGATGTACCGCGCCGCGATCGCGTCGATCCTGTCCGAGCTCAACCGCCAGGGCCGCATCACGGTCGTGGAGTCGCTCGACCTGGAGTCGCCGAAGACCTCGGGCATGGTCGCCAAGCTCAAGGAGCTCGAGGCCGGCCGCCGTCCGCTGCTGGTCACCGAGGACGCCACCGAGAACCTGTACCTCTCGGCGCGCAACCTGCCTTACGTGGAAGTCCGTGACGTCCAGGGCCTGGATCCGGTCGCGCTGGTTGGCGCCGACTCGGTCGTGGTCACCGCCGACGCGGTCAAGAAGATCGAGGAGTGGCTGGCATGAACGACGCCAAGCTCTACAACGTAATCCGTGCGCCGCGCGTGTCCGAGAAGACCGCGCGCCTGCAGGAAGTTTCCAACCAATATGTCTTCGAAGTGGCGACGACCGCGACCAAGGCCGACATCAAGGTCGCCGTGGAAAAGCTGTTCGACGTCAAGGTCGAGGCCGTCAATGTGGTCAACGTGAAGGGCAAGTCCAAGGCCTTCAAGTTCCGCATGGGCCGTCGTCCCGACTGGCGCAAGGCATACGTGAAGCTGGCCGATGGCCAGTCGATCGACGTGATGGCCAAGGCCTGAGGATAAAGACCCATGGCATTGATGACTTTCAAACCCACCTCGCCCGGCCGCCGTTCCGCGGTCCGTGTGGTGACGCCGGGCCTGCACAAGGGCGCGCCGCACGCTGCACTGGTCGAGAAGAAGAGCAAGACCGGTGGCCGCAACCACCACGGTCGCATCACCACCCGCCACATCGGCGGTGGCCACAAGCAGCACTACCGCATCATCGATTTCAAGCGCAACAAGGAAGGCATCCCGGCGCGCGTGGAGCGGATCGAATACGATCCCAACCGCACCGCCCACATCGCCCTGCTGTGCTACGTCGATGGCGAGCGTCGCTACATCATCGCGCCGAAGGGCCTGAAGGATGGCGACCAGGTGATCGCCGGCCGTGATGCGCCGATCCGCGTCGGCAACACCCTGCCGCTGACCAACATCCCGATGGGTTCCACCGTGCACTGCATCGAGATGAAGCCGGGCAAGGGTGCGCAGATCGCGCGTGCCGCCGGTGCCGGCGTGCAGCTGGTCGCCCGCGAGCAGGGCTACGCCACCCTGCGCCTTCGCTCCGGCGAAATGCGCCGGGTGCCGGCCGAGTGCCGCGCCACCATCGGTGAAGTCGGCAACAACGAGCACAGCCTCGAGAAGCTCGGCAAGGCCGGTGCCAAGCGCTGGCGCGGCGTCAAGCCGACCGTCCGCGGCGCGGCCATGAACCCGGTCGACCATCCGCACGGCGGTGGTGAGGCCAAGGCTGGCCAGGGCAACCCGCATCCGGTCACCCCGTGGGGCGTGCCGACCAAGGGTTACAAGACTCGCAAGAACAAGCGTACGCAGCAGTTCATCGTTCGCGATCGCAGGAGCTAATCGGCAATGGCACGTTCACTCAAGAAAGGCCCGTTCGTCGACCACCACCTCATCAAGAAGGTGGAGGCCGCGGCCAACAACAAACGCCCGATCAAGACCTGGTCGCGCCGCTCGATGGTGCTGCCGGAGATGGTGGGTTACACCATCGCCGTGCATAACGGTCGCAACCACATCCCGGTGCTGGTCAACGAGAACATGGTTGGCCACAAGCTCGGCGAGTTCGCCCTGACCCGTACGTTCAAGGGTCACGCGGCCGACAAGAAGAGCCGCTAAGGAGATGACCACTATGTCTTCAAATGACAATGGCGCCAAGGCCGTCCTGCGCAGCGCCCGCATCTCCGCCCAGAAGGCTCGCCTGGTCGCCGACCAGGTGCGCGGCCTGTCGGCCGAGCGAGCGGTCAACCTGCTGAAGTTCTCCGACAAGAAGGCCGCCTCGATGATCCGCAAGGTCGTCGAGTCCGCCATCGCCAACGCCGAGAACAACCAGGGCGCCGACATCGACGAACTCAAGGTCACGACCATCATGGTCGACGAAGGTCCGACGCTGAAGCGTTTCATGGCCCGTGCGAAGGGACGCGGTACCCGCATCCTCAAGCGCACCAGCCACATCACCGTCGTCGTCGGCGAGGGGAAGTAACTCATGGGTCATAAAGTTCATCCGACCGGTATCCGCCTTGGTATCTCCAAGGACTGGAACTCCAAGTGGTTCGCCGGCAAGAAGCAGTACGCCGAATACCTGATCGCCGACCTCAAGGTCCGCGAGATGCTGCGCAAGAAGCTCGCCCAGGCGGGTATCTCGCGCATCTTCATCGAGCGTCCGGCCAACAACGCCCGCGTCACGATCCACACCGCCCGCCCGGGCGTGGTGATCGGCAAGCGCGGCGAGGACATCGACAAGCTGCGTAAAGAGGTCAGCGACATGATGGGCGTCCCGGCGCACATCAACGTGACCGAAGTGCGCAAGCCCGAGCTGGACGCGCAGCTGGTGGCCGAGTCGATCGCGCAGCAGCTGGAGCGCCGCATCATGTTCCGCCGCGCGATGAAGCGCGCGGTCGGCAACGCGATGCGCCTCGGCGCCCTGGGCATCAAGGTCAACGTCGGCGGCCGCCTCAACGGTGCGGAAATCGCCCGTTCGGAGTGGTACCGCGAAGGCCGCGTGCCGCTGCACACCCTGCGCGCCGACATCGACTACGGCTTCGCCGAGGCCCGCACGACGTACGGCATCATCGGCATCAAGGTCTGGGTCTACAAGGGCGAGATCTTCGATTTCTCCCAGGTCGGCCAGGAAAAGCCGGACGACAGCCCGCGCAGTGATCGTGGCGACCGCCGCGACCGTGCGCCCCGTCCGCCGCGCGAACAGAGGTAACGGATCATGTTGCAACCAAAGCGAACGAAGTACCGGAAGGTACACAAGGGCCGCAACGATGGCCTGGCCTGGAGCGGCAACGCCGTCAGCTTCGGCGAGTACGGCCTGAAGTCGACCGCGCACGGCCAGATCACCGCGCGCCAGATCGAGGCCGCGCGCCGTTCCATCAGCCGCTACGTCAAGCGTGGCGGCAAGATGTGGATCCGCGTGTTCCCCGACAAGCCGATCACCAAGAAGCCCATCGAGGTCCGCATGGGCTCCGGTAAGGGCAACGTCGAGTACTGGGTCGCGCAGATCCAGCCCGGTCGCATGATCTACGAGATCGAGGGCGTGGCGGAGGACGTGGCGCGCGAAGCGTTCCGCCTGGCCGCGGCCAAGCTCTCGGTGACCACCACTTTCGTGACCCGGACGGTGCGCTGATGGAACTCAAGCAACTGCGTGAAAAGTCGGCCGACGAGCTCCAGGCCCACCTGACCGACCTGCACAAGGAGAGCTTCGCCCTCCGCATGCAGGCGGCCACCGGCCAGCTCGCCAAGACCCATGAAACCCGCCGGGTTCGCCGCGAGATCGCTCGCGTCAACACCCTGCTGGGTCAGAAGAAGTAAGGACCTGTCATGACCGACAACAATACAGAGAAGGCAGTACGCACGGTCGAAGGCCGGGTCGTCAGCAACAAGATGGACAAGACCGTCACGGTGCTCGTCGAGCGCCAGGTCAAGCACGCGTTGTACGGCAAGTACATCCGTCGCTCGTCCAAGCTGCATGCACACGACGCCGACAATACGTGCAACGAGGGCGACGTGGTCCGGGTTACCGAGATCGCGCCGATGTCCAAGACCAAGAACTGGCGCGTGGTCGAGATCGTCTCGCGCGCGGCCGAATAACGAGGAGGGCTGAACCATGATCCAGATGCAAAGCTACCTCGGCGTGGCCGACAACTCCGGTGCAAAGGAAGTGATGTGCATCAAGGTGCTTGGCGGTTCCAAGCGCCGTTACGCCGGTATCGGCGACATCATCAAGGTCACCGTGAAGGACGCGATCCCGCGTGGCAAGGTCAAGAAGGGCGACGTCTATGACGCCGTCGTGGTCCGCACCCGCAAGGGCGTCCGTCGCCCGGACGGCTCGCTGATCCGCTTCGACGGCAACGCGGCCGTGCTCCTGAACAACAAGCAGGAACCGATCGGCACGCGCATCTTCGGGCCTGTGACCCGCGAACTGCGTTCCGAGAAGTTCATGAAGATCGTCTCGCTCGCACCTGAAGTGCTCTGAGCGGAGGAAGAAGACATGAACCGTATCAAGAAGGGTGACCAGGTAATCGTCACCGCCGGCAAGGACAAGGGCAAGAAGGGTGATGTGGTGCGCGTGGCCGGCGACAAGGTCGTCGTGTCCAACATCAACATCATCAAGCGCCACACCAAGCCGAACCCGCAGGCGGGCCAGCCGGGCGGCGTGATCGAGCGCGAGGCGCCGATCCACATTTCCAACGTGATGCTGTTCAACCCGGCCTCGGGCAAGGGTGAGCGCGTTGGTGTCAAGGTGCTGGAGGATGGACGCAAACTGCGTGTGTTCCGCTCCAGCGGTGAGGCGGTCGACGCCTGAGGAATGCTGAAATGACCACCAGGCTTGAAAAGTTCTACAAAGAAGAAGTCGTCCCCGCGCTGACCGAGAAGTTCGGCTACAAGAATCCGATGGAAGTGCCGCGCGTCACCAAGATCACCCTGAACATGGGTGTGGGTGAGGCCGCCACCAACAAGAAGATCCTGGAGAACGCGGTCGCCGACATGGCCAAGATCTCCGGCCAGAAGCCGATCGTGACCAAGAGCCGCGTGTCCGTGGCCTCGTTCAAGATCCGCGACGGCTGGCCGATCGGCTGCAAGGTGACCCTGCGCCGCGCCAAGATGTTCGAGTTCCTCGACCGTCTGGTCAACGTCTCGCTGCCGCGCGTCCGCGATTTCCGCGGCGTCTCGGGCAAGTCGTTCGACGGCCGTGGCAACTTCAACATGGGCGTCAAGGAACAGATCATCTTCCCGGAAATCGATTACGACCAGGTCGACGCCCTGCGCGGCATGGACATCGCGATCACCACGACCGCGAAGACCGACGCCGAAGCGCGCGCCCTGCTGGAAGCGTTCCGCTTCCCGTTCCGCAATTAATTCGAGGACTTAGAGATGGCAAAGACCTCCATGGTCAACCGCGACATCAAGCGGGCCAAGCTGGCCGCGAAGTATGCGGTCAAGCGCGAAGAGCTGAAGAAGATCATCTCCAGCCCGACCGCGTCGTACGAGGAGAAGGAGCAGGCCGTGATCAAGCTGCAGAAGCTGCCGCGCGATTCCTCGCCGAGCCGCCAGCGCAACCGCTGCGCCATGACCGGCCGCTCGCGCGGCGTTTACCAGAAGTTCGGCCTGGGCCGCAACAAGCTGCGTGAAGCTACCATGCGCGGCGACGTGCCGGGCCTGCGCAAGGCCAGCTGGTAATCAACTGGCGAATCGGCCGGCGGGTCTGCTAGACTTGCCGGCTGGCAATGCCAAAGCGCCACGGCTATCCGGCCGTGGCGTCACAACTGAAATTCGCAATCGCGCGGATATCGGTGCACTCATCAGGTAATTACACATGAGCATGACTGATCCCATCGCCGACATGTTCGTCCGCATTCGCAATGCGGCCGCGGTCGGCAAGCCCTCGGTGAAGATGCCGTCCTCCAAGATCAAGGTGGCCATCGCCAAGGTCCTGCAGGACGAGGGCTACATCCTCGGCTCCACCGTCAACGACATCGGCGGCGGCAAGAACGAGCTGCAGATCGAGCTGAAGTACTACGAAGGCAAGCCGGTGATCGAGCAGCTGAAGCGCTTCTCGCGCTCGGGCCTGCGCCAGTACCGCGGCAAGGATGACCTGCCGAAGGTCCTGGGTGGCCTCGGCGTCGCCATCATTTCCACCTCCAAGGGCATCATGACCGATGCGCAGGCGCGCCAGCAGGGCGTCGGCGGCGAAGTCCTGTGCTTTGTGGCCTAAGGGAGTAACGAACATGTCCCGAGTTGCCAAGAAGCCGATCGCCCTTGCCAAGGGTGTCGAACTGAACGTCCAGGCCGAGAACGTCACCGTCAAGGGGCCGAAGGGCACCCTGTCGATCGCCAAGCCGGCCGACATCGAGATCAAGATCGAGGACGGCCACGCCGTGTTGTCGACCCAGGACCCGGAGCGCATCGCGCTGACCGGCACCCTGCGCGCGATCGTCGCCAACATGGTGCACGGCGTGTCCGAGGGTTTCGAGCGCAAGCTCGAGCTGGTCGGCGTCGGCTACCGCGCCGCGATGCAGGGCAAGGACCTGAACCTGTCGCTGGGCTTTTCCCATCCGGTGCTGTTCAAGGTTCCGGAAGGAATCACCGTTTCCACCCCGACCCAGACCGAAGTCGTGGTCCAGGGCTCCGACAAGCAGCGCGTCGGTGAAGTGGCGGCCAAGATTCGCGGCTTCCGTCCGCCCGAGCCCTACAAGGGCAAGGGTGTGAAGTACGCCGGCGAGACCATCATTCGCAAGGAAGCCAAGAAGGCCTAACCGGGCTTTCAGCTTTCGAGGATCAGACAATGAACAAGAACACCGCCCGCCTGCGTCGCGCCAAGTCGACCCGTTCGCACATCCGCAAGCTCGGCGTGCCGCGCCTGTCGGTGCTGCGCACCGGCCAGCACCTGTACGCCCAGGTATTCACCGCGGACGGCTCGCAGGTCCTGGCTGCCGCCTCGACCGTGCAGGCCGACGTGAAGGAAGGCCTGAAGAACGGCAAGAACGCCGACGCCGCCACCAAGGTCGGCAAGGCGATCGCCGAGAAGGCCAAGGCCGCCGGTATCGAGAAGGTCGCGTTCGACCGTTCCGGTTACCGCTACCACGGCCGCATCAAGGCCCTGGCCGACGCCGCCCGCGAGGGTGGCCTGCAGTTCTAGGCTTTTTGTTCCAGCCGCCGGCGCGGTTTCGCGCCGGGCGCGGCCAGGATTCTTCCCTGTCCGCGATACACCCGCCGTACTCACAACCATAAGCGGCCAAGCCGCAACATCACTCAATTCCAGGAACGATAAAAGATGGCTAACGAACGTGATTCGCGGGGGCGTGGCAACCGCGACGAGATCGACGACGGCATGATCGAAAAGCTGATCACGGTCAACCGTGTCAGCAAGACCGTCAAGGGCGGCCGCCAGTTCACCTTCACCGCGTTGACGGTGGTCGGTGACGGCGCCGGCAAGGTGGGCTTCGGTTACGGCAAGGCGCGCGAAGTGCCGGTCGCGATCCAGAAGTCGATGGAATATGCCCGCAAGAGCATGATGAACGTCGACCTCAACAACGGCACCCTGTGGCACTCGGTGAAGTCCGGCCACGGCGCGGCGCGTGTCTACATGCAGCCGGCGTCCGAGGGTACCGGCGTGATCGCCGGCGGTGCGATGCGCGCCGTGCTCGAGGCGGTCGGGGTGAAGGACGTGCTGGCCAAGGCCATCGGTTCGCGCAACCCGATCAACCTGGTCCGCGCGACCCTGCGCGGCCTGTCGGAAATGCATTCGCCGGCTCGCATCGCGGCCAAGCGCGGCAAGAAGATCGAGGATCTGAACCATGGCTAAGTCCAGTGAGAACAAGGGCGGCACCGTCAAGGTGCGCCTGGTCAAGGGCCTGCGTGGCAGCCAGGGCCGCCACCGCCTGTCGGTCAAGGCGCTCGGGCTCAACAAGCTCAACGACGTGCGCGAACTGAAGGACAGCCCGCAGGTTCGCGGCCTGATCAACACGGTCCACTACCTGGTCCGGGTCGAGGAGTAATCACCATGCATCTCAACACTCTCAAGCCCGCAGAGGGCGCCCGCGAAGACCGCAAGCGCGTCGGTCGCGGCATCGGTTCGGGCCTGGGCAAGACCTGCGGTCGCGGCCACAAGGGTTCGTTCGCGCGTTCGGGCAAGGGCAAGATCCGCGCCGGCTTCGAAGGCGGCCAGATGCCGATGCACATCCGCCTGCCGAAGGTCGGGTTCCGCAGCAAGCTGAAGGACGACACCGCCGAAGTGCTGCTGTACCAGCTGGACAAGCTCGAGGCCGGCGAGATCGATTTCGCCGCGCTGCGCGCCGCCAAGCTGGTGCCGGCCAGGGCCAAGCGGGCCAAGCTGGTCGCCAAGGGCGAGCTGACCAAGAAGTTCGTGCTCAGGGGCGTGCTGGCCACGGCCGGTGCCAAGGCCGCGGTCGAGGCCGCCGGCGGCAAGGTCGAGGAGTAAGCCACGCATGGCGCGCAGCGGTAACGCTATGGCCGGCATGGGCGGCGGGCTCGGGAAGTTCACCGAGCTCCGCCAGCGCCTGCTGTTCGTGATCGGCGCACTGATCGTGTACCGCATCGGTTGCTACATCCCGGTGCCGGGGGTCAATCCCGAAGCCATGCTGCGGCTGATGGAAACGCAGGAAGGCACCATCGTCGACATGTTCAACATGTTCTCCGGTGGTGCGCTCGAGCGTTTCAGCCTGCTCGCGCTGAACGTGATGCCGTACATCTCGTCGTCCATCATCATGCAGTTGATGGTGCAGATCCTGCCGAGCCTGAAGGCCATCCAGAAGGAAGGCGAGTCGGGCCGGCGCAAGATCAACCAGTGGTCGCGGCTGGGTGCGATCCCGCTCGCGGTGTTCCAGTCCTGGGGTATTGCGACGGCGCTGCAGGCCGGCGGCGCCAGCCAGGGCATCCCGGTGGTGTACAGCCCCGGCATGGGCTTCGTGCTGACCGCGGTGATTTCGCTGACCGCCGGCACCATGTTCCTGATGTGGCTGGGCGAGCAGGTGACCGAGCGCGGCGTCGGCAACGGCGTGTCGCTGATCATCTTCGCCGGCATCGTGGCGGGCCTGCCGTCGGCGGTGTTCGGCATGTTCGAACAGGTCCGCAACGGCGAAATGGGTACGCTGACCGCGCTGGCGGTGGCCGCAATCGTGTTCGGCTGCACCTATTTCGTGGTGTTCGTCGAGAGCGGGCAGCGACGGATCACGGTGAACTACGCACGGCGCCAGGGTGGCCGCAACGCGTACATGAACCAGTCCTCGTTCCTGCCGCTGAAGCTCAACATGTCGGGCGTCATCCCGCCGATCTTCGCGTCCAGCATCGTGATGTTCCCGGCGACCGCGGCGACGTGGTTCAGCCAGGGCGACTCGACGTCGTTCATGCTCAAGGTGAGCCAGTGGCTCAATCCGGGCGAGCCGCTGCACATGCTGCTGTACGGCGGGATGATCGCCGGGTTTGCGTTCTTCTATACGGCGCTGGTGTTCAATTCGCAGGAAACCGCGGACAACCTCAAGAAGTCGGGCGCGCTGATCCCGGGCATCCGTCCGGGCAAGGCGACCGCAGATTACGTCGATGGCGTGCTGACCCGCTTGACCACCGCCGGTGCGGCGTACCTGGTGCTGGTCTGCTTGCTGCCGGAGGTGATGCGCAGCCAGATGGGCATTTCGTTCTACTTCGGCGGTACCTCGTTGCTGATCGTGGTCGTGGTGGTGATGGATTTCATTTCGCAGATCCAGGCGCACCTGATGTCGCACCAGTACGAAAGCCTGTTGAAGAAGTCCAACCTGAAGGGATCCCGCGGCGGCCTGGCCGGGCGCTGATCGGATCGGGACACGGTTTTAAGCAAGACAAGTTGTACGGAACCCCGGGACTCCGCTCCCGGGTTCCAGCAGGGCGACTCGGGCGGCGGTCTCGCGCACGGGTGGGTTCGGACCGATCCGCGCGCCAGAGTAGCGCGCGGTGTCGGGGAGGGCGGCTTGACACCGTCCGTCCCGGCAGTCCGGATCCGTCGCCGGAGCATGGGCACACTCCCCATGCCGTGGCAGGGCTGTGCTCAGGCGCGGCCGTGCTTCCTTGTAACCCGAGACTTTGATATCATTTCTGATTCACTCGCTTGAGTGTTCACGTACGCCGGGTTGTCAGGGCCCGGATGCCAAACCAGTTGGAGATCGCGTTATGGCGCGTATTGCGGGCGTCAATCTGCCTGCCCAGAAGCATGTCTGGGTCGGGCTCCAGAGCATCTACGGCATCGGCCGTACCCGTTCGAAGCAGGTGTGCGACTCGGCCGGCGTCAATTCGTCGACCAAGATCCGCGACCTGTCCGAGCCGGAAGTCGAGCGCATCCGCGCCGAGATCGGCAAGTTCGTGGTCGAGGGCGACCTCCGCCGCGAGATCGGCATGTCGATCAAGCGCCTGATGGACCTGGGTTGCTATCGCGGCCTGCGCCACCGTCGCGGCCTGCCGCTGCGTGGCCAGCGCACCAAGACCAACGCACGTACCCGCAAGGGTCCGCGCCGGGCCATCAGGAAGTAAGGGGTAGATCATGGCCAAGCCAGCACAGTCCAAGACGAAGAAGAAGATCAAGCGCGTCGTCACCGACGGCATCGCCCACGTCCACGCTTCGTTCAACAACACCATCATCACGATCACCGACCGCCAGGGCAACGCGCTGTCGTGGGCGACTTCGGGCGGCGCGGGTTTCCGCGGTTCGCGCAAGTCGACCCCGTTCGCCGCCCAGGTCGCCGCCGAGAAGGCCGGCCGCGCTGCGCTCGACTACGGCGTCAAGTCGCTGGAAGTGCGCATCAAGGGCCCGGGTCCGGGTCGGGAGTCCGCCGTTCGTTCGCTGAACAACGTCGGCTACAAGATCATCAACATCATCGACGTGACGCCCATCCCGCACAACGGGTGCCGTCCGCCGAAAAAGCGTCGCGTCTGAGGAGCTGAAGACAAATGGCTCGTTATATTGGTCCCAAGTGCAAGCTCTCCCGCCGTGAAGGCGTCGACCTCGGTCTGAAGTCGCCGGCGCGCGCGCTTGACTCGAAGTGCAAGCTCGATCAGAAGCCCGGCCAGCACGGCGCGACCCTGCGTCGCGGCAAGCTGTCCGACTACGCCAACCAGCTTCGCGAGAAGCAGAAGGTCAAGCGTATCTACGGCCTGCTGGAGCGCCAGTTCCGCAATTACTACAAGAAGGCCGCTGCCAAGCGCGGCAACACCGGTGAAATCCTGCTGCAGCTCCTCGAGACCCGGCTGGACAACGTCGTGTACCGCATGGGCTTCGCGGTGACCCGGCCGGCGGCCCGCCAGTTGGTCTCGCACCGCGGCGTCACGGTCAACGGCAAGTCCGTCAACCTGCCGTCGTACCAGGTCAAGGCCGGCGACGCGGTGGCGCTGTCCGAGCGCGCGCAGAAGCAGTTGCGCGTGCAGGAGTCGCTGACCGTCGCCCAGCAGATGGACCTGTCGCCGTCCTGGGTCGAGGTCGACAGCAAGAAGTTCGCGGGCGTGTTCAAGGCGGTTCCGGATCGTACCGATCTGCCTGCCGACATCAACGAAGCGCTGATCATCGAGCTGTTCTCGAAGTAATCCATCTGTTCTTGAGCCTGCGGCCCCCCGGCCGTTGGCTCGCAGGAGACTCCACAACATGACGGTTACCGCCAATCAGGTACTGCGTCCCCGCGGTCCCCAGATCGAACGCCTCACCGGCAACCGCGCCAAGGTGGTGATCGAGCCGCTTGAACGCGGTTACGGCCACACCCTGGGCAATGCGTTGCGCCGCGTGCTGCTGTCGTCGATCCCGGGCTTCGCTATCACCGAAGTCGAGATCGACGGCGTGCTCCACGAGTACACCACGGTCGAGGGCCTGCAGGAGGACGTGCTCGAAGTCCTGCTCAACCTCAAGGACGTCGCGATCCGGATGAACACCGGCGAGTCGGCGACGCTGTCGCTGACCAAGCAGGGTCCGGGCATCGTGACCGCGGCCGACATCAAGGTCGACCACAACGTCGAAATCCTCAACACCGAGCACGTGATCGCCCACCTGACCAAGGACATGGCGATCAACATGCGGCTGAAGATCGAGCGCGGCTACGGCTACCAGCCCGCCGCCGCCCGTCGCCGCCCGGACGAGGAGACCCGCGCCATCGGTCGCCTGATGCTGGACGCCAGCTTCAGCCCGGTCCGCCGCGTTGCCTATGCGGTCGAAGCCGCCCGCGTCGAGCAGCGCACCGACCTGGACAAGCTGGTCATCGACATCGAGACCAACGGCACGATCGACGCCGAGGAAGCCGTGCGCACCGCCGCCGACATCCTCAGCGACCAGCTGTCGGTGTTCGGCGACTTCACCCACCGCGACCGCGGCGCGGCGAAGCCGGCCAGCAGCGGCGTCGACCCGATCCTGCTGCGTCCGATCGACGACCTCGAGCTGACCGTGCGTTCGGCCAACTGCCTCAAGGCCGAGAGCATCTACTACGTCGGCGACCTGATCCAGAAGACCGAAGTCGAGCTGCTCAAGACGCCGAACCTCGGCAAGAAGTCGCTCACCGAGATCAAGGAAGTGCTTGCCCAGCGCGGCCTTTCGCTCGGCATGAAGCTCGAGAACTGGCCGCCGGCGGGCATCGCCTCGCACGGCATGATGGGCTGAGTTCCACCGCACGGCCATTCCCGCGCAAGCGGGGATGGCCGTCGCAGCAACAAGCCGACGGGTCTGAAGCCCGCGGCGGCCCGGTCAGGGAAGGCCGGCCAGGACCATCCGCAGTCCGCCGCTTCAACGCCACGATGGCGACAACGACGTTCAATAGCTGCAACATTCATCAGGAATCCAAGTCATGCGCCACCAGAAATCCGGCCGCAAGTTCAGCCGCACCAGTGCCCATCGCGATGCGATGTTCACCAACATGGCTGCGTCGCTGATCAAGCACGGCCTCATCCGTACGACCCTGCCCAAGGCCAAGGAACTGCGCCGGTTCGCCGAGCCGCTGATCACCCTTGCCAAGAAGGACGGCGTCGCCAATCGCCGCCTCGCCTTCTCGCGCCTGCGCGACAAGGAAGCGGTCGGCACCCTGTTCGTCGAACTCGGCCCGCGTTACAGCGAGCGTCCAGGCGGCTACCTGCGCATCCTCAAGTGCGGTTTCCGCGCTGGCGACAACGCGCCGATGGCGTACGTCGAGCTGGTCGACCGTCCGCAGGCTGCGGCGGAGTAACCGTCGTCCTGCCCGACCGGCCCAGGCCGGTCGGACATGCTTTTCCTGTCGCGACGCGTTCCGGTGGCGGCGGGATTGCGGTGACATGAAAGCCCCGGCCCCGCCCGGGGCTTTCGCGTGTGTGATGCGGGCCGCTGGCGCAAGTGCCGAAGGCGTCTTTCCAGCCACCCCGCAAACTCGTATCGTGTCGGCCCATGAATCCCGATGCCCTCCGCGCCTCATTCCGCAACCGCTTCCTGCTCGGCTTCCTTGCGTGTGCCGGCCTGATCGCGTACGCGCTGTATACCCAGTTCCACGACGGCCTGGTGCCTTGCCCGCTGTGCATTTTCCAGCGCGTCGCGTTCGCCGCGCTCGGAGTGGTCTTCCTGGCCGGTGGGCTGCATGCACCGCGCGGGGTGACCGCTCGGCGGGTTTACGGGGTGCTGGCGCTGCTCGCGTCGTTCGGTGGCATCGCGGTTGCCGGCAACCACGTACGGTTGCAGCACCTGCCGTCGGACCAGGTGCCGTCATGCGGCCCCGGCCTGGACTACATGCTCGATGCCATGCCGATCGGCAGCGTGATCCGGACCGTCATGACCGGATCGGGTGAATGCGCCAATGTCGACTGGTCCTTCCTCGGCCTGTCGATGCCCGCCTGGAGCCTGCTCTGGTTCGTGCTGCTGGCCGGCTGGGCCGCATACGCGGCATTCCGGCGCGGCTGACTTCGCCGGCGCGACACGCCGGAATGTGGATATAACCGATTGTTGCCGAGGTAACCGTTGCAGCGCCCGCGTGGTCGGCGGATGATGGTTTGCTGCTTCGCAACACGTCCCGACGACAACCATGCCCAGTCCCGACCGCAACCTGCAACCCGTCAACCTGCCGACCGAATGGAGCGCGAACTCCTGGCGTGGCCGTACCGCGAAGCAGTTGCCGGCTTACCCGGACCAGGGCGAACTGGCGGGCGTGCTCGCCGAGTTGCGCGGGCTTCCGCCGCTGGTGACCTCGTGGGAGATCCTCGCGCTCAAACAGCAGATCGCCGACGCGCAGGACGGCAAGCGCTTCCTGCTGCAGGGGGGCGACTGCGCCGAGACATTCGACGCCTGCTCGTCGGACGTGATCTCCAACCGGCTCAAGGTGCTGCTGCAGATGAGCCTGGTGCTGGTGCACGGGCTGCGCAAGCCGGTCGTCCGGGTCGGGCGCTTCGCCGGCCAGTACGCCAAGCCGCGGTCGGCCGACACCGAGACGATCGACGGCATCGCCCTGCCGACCTACCGCGGCGACATGGTCAACGCGCCGGAGTTCAGTGCCGCCGCACGGCGTCCCGATCCCCGCCGGATGATCAAGGCGCATGCGCGTTCGGCGATGACGATGAACTTCGTGCGCGCATTGATCGATGGCGGTTTCGCCGACCTGCACCATCCCGAATACTGGAACCTCAGCTGGGTCGGCCATTCGCCGCTGGCCGACGAGTACCGGCGCATGGTCACCGCGATCGGCGACGCGGTGCGCTTCATGGAGACGCTGTCGGGCCAGGAGGTGCACAACCTCAACCGGGTCGACTTCTACACATCGCACGAGGCGTTGCTGCTGCCGTACGAGGAGTCGCTGACCCGCGAGGTGCCGCGCCACTGGGGCTGGTTCAACCTGAGCACGCATTACCCGTGGATCGGCATGCGCACCGCCGCGGCCGATGACGCCCACGTCGAGTACTTCCGCGGCATCCGCAACCCGATCGCGATCAAGGTCGGGCCGACGGTAACGCCCGACCAGCTGCTGCGGCTGACCGACATCCTCAATCCCGACGACGAGCCCGGCCGCCTGACCTTCATCCACCGGATGGGCGCGGGCCACATCGCCGACAAGCTGCCGCCGTTGCTGGATGCGGTGCGTCGCGATGGCCGCAAGGTGCTGTGGGTATGCGACCCGATGCACGGCAACACCGAGGCCACGACCAACGGGTACAAAACCCGGCGGTTCGCCAACATCGGCAGCGAACTGGAGCAGGCGTTCGACCTCCACGCCGCGGCCGGCACCCGCCTCGGCGGCGTGCACCTGGAGCTGACCGGCGAGGATGTCACCGAATGCCTCGGTGGCGCCCGCAAGCTCACCGAGACCGACCTCGAGCGCGCGTACCATTCGACCGTCGATCCACGCCTGAACTACGAGCAGGCGCTGGAGGTGGCGATGCTGATCGTGCGCAAGCAGTCGAACATCGGCGGGGCCGCAGGCGCCGGCTGAGGACGCCGTGTTAGCCTCGGCGCCCAGTCGATGGCAGAACAGGCATACCGATGTCGATCTCTTTTCGCATTGCGGCGGGCGGGATGCTGCTGGCGCTTGCCGCAAATGCCTGGGCGCAGTCCGGGCACCTCCCGGGGGTCACTCTGGCCTCCCAGGACAGCGGCGTCGACGTACGGCTGCGCGGGATGTCCGCCGTCAGCGACAAGGTCGCCTGGGCCAGCGGTGGCGACGGCACGGTGCTGCGGACCGTCGACGGTGGCCGGCAATGGCAGGTCATCCGGGTGCCCGGCGCGGCCGGCCTCGACTTCCGTGACATCGAAGGCGTCGATGCGAACCGCGCGGTGGTACTGAGCATCGGTCCCGGCGAGGCGTCGCGTGTCTATCGGACCGCCGACGGTGGCCGGAGTTGGCAACTGGCGTTTCAGAATCGCGACCCCGCTGCGTTCCTGGACTGCATGGCGTTTGACGGCGCGCATGGAGTGATCCTCGGCGACCCCGTGGACGGCCGTTTCCAGGTCCTCGAGACCCGCGACGGTGGCGAACACTGGGCGTTGCGCGACGGCAGTCCGAAAGGCGCCGACGGCGAGGCGGCGTTCGCGGCCAGTGGCACCTGCATCGCGTTGGGCGGCGGCACCATCGTGTTCGTCACCGGTGGCGCCAGGGCGCGGGCGCATTACCTGATCGACGCCGGAGACGGCGAACCCCCGCGCTGGCAGGCAACGCCCGCCGCGGACACGGCGCCCGTACCGTCGGCCGGCTATTTTTCGGTGGCTTCCGTGCCGCATGGGTTCATCGCGGTGGGTGGCGACTACGAGCAGCCCGACGCCGACGGGCTGCTGGCGTCATTGCCGAAAAACCCCGCGCCGGGCGTTTCCGCCACGCTCGGATATCGGGAGCAACCGGGCCCTGCCGGCTACCGTTCGGGCATCGCCTGCACGGGCGACGCCAACTGCATCGCGACCGGTCCTTCGGGCACCGACTGGTGGAATGGTGAAGCCTGGACGGCGGTGTCGTCGCGGGGTTTCGATGCGATCGACCTTGTCGGCGGCACGGGCTGGGCCAGCGGAGAGGGCGGCCGGATCGCCCGGATCACGGTCGGTGCGGCCGACGCCGTGACAGCGGACGTGGCACCGGTCGAAACCGCACAGGCCAGCGCAGCCGGAGACAGCGGCGATTGATCAGTCGTTGACGGCTTGCGGCGACAGGGTCGGCAGGAACCGGGGCGGGGTGCGTGCCCGGGTCGCCTGTTCCAGCGCGTAGGCCAACCCGATCAGTTCCGCCTCGCTCCATTCGGGTCCCATCAGGATCATGCCGACCGGCAGGCCGTGGACGTCGCCGATCGGCACGGTCACGCTGGGATAGCCGGCCACCGCGGCCGCGCCATAGCCGGCGCCGCCGAAATGGTCGCCGTTGACCAGGTCCGTCACCCATGCCGGGCCGGTGGCGGGGGCGACCAGCGCATCGAGGTCGTCGTGTTCCAGTGCCGCATCGATGCCTTCCGGTCCGGCCAGCCGCTTCGCCTTGCGCGCAGCCGCCCGATAGTCGGCTTCGTCGAGCGATCCCTTTTTCTGCGCCTGCAGCAGGATTTCCTGCCCGAACCACCGCATTTCGAGGTCGGCATTGGCCTTGTTGAACTCGATCAGTTCCGCCAGTGAGCCGACCGCCGCGCCGCTGTCCCGCAGGTAGCGGTTGAGGCCATCCTTGAACTCGTACAGCAGCACGGTGTACTCGGCGTCGTCCCAGTCGCCGGCGGTCGGGAGCTTGCTGTCGACCACGGTCGCGCCGGCGGCCTCCATCGCCGCGATCGCACGCTCCATCGCCGCGTCGAGGTCGGGGTTGCGGCCCATCGCATCGCGCAACACGCCGATCCGGGCGCCGTGGAGCGCGTCCGGGTCCAGTGCATCGGTGTAGTCCTTCAGGCGATGTGTCGCCACGGCTCCGGTCGCGGCATCGGCGTCGTCGGCGGCGCTCGCCATCACGCCCAGCAGCAGGGCGGCGTCGGCGACGCTGCGGGCCATCGGCCCCGCGGTGTCCTGGGATTCGGAAATCGGGATGATGCCGCTGCGACTGACGAGGCCAACCGTCGGCTTGATCCCGACCAGGCCGTTCATCGCCGCCGGGCAGATCACGCTGCCGTCGGTCTCGGTGCCGACGCCCACCGCGGCCAGGCTGGCGGCGATCGCGGCGCCGGTGCCGCTGCTTGAGCCGCAGGGGCTGCGGTCGAGCACGTACGGATTGCGGGTCTGGCCACCGCGCGCACTCCAGCCCGAGCTCGATCGGGTCGAGCGGAAGTTGGCCCATTCGCTGAGGTTGGTCTTGCCGAGGACCACCGCGCCGGCCTCGCGCAGCGCGCGCACCAGGGGCGCGTCGGCCTTTGGTCGATGTGCGGCCAGCGCCAGCGAGCCGGCCGAGTTCACCATAGGGGTGGCGTCGATATTGTCCTTGAGCAGCACCGGGATGCCATGCAGCGGCCCGCGCAGGTGCCCTGCATGGCGTTCGGAATCCAGCGCCGCGGCTTCGTCGAGCGCATCCGGACTGGTTTCGATCACCGCGTTGAGGGTCGGGCCGGCGTCGTCGATCGCGGCGATCCGGTCGAGGTAGGCGCGGGTCAGCGTGCGGCTGTCGAGTTCATCGTCGGCCATCCGCGACTGCAACGTCGCGATGTCCAGCTCGACGATCCCGGCCGCAGCATCGTCGTTCGTCGGCGCCGATGGTGGCGCGTCCAGTGGGACATGGCCGCAGCCGAGCAGGCAGGTGGACAGGGCGGCGCAGATCAGCAGGCGCATCACGACTCCCGGTTGACGATGGCCCGCCGAGGATAGCCCGACACCGTGCCGGAGGTGCCGGGACAGAGCCCGGATACGAAAAACCCCGCCGAAGCGGGGTCTTCCGGGCCTGTGCGTGGATCAGGCGGCGCTGCGCGAGGCGCGTTTGCGGTCGCTCTCGGTCAGGTGCTTCTTGCGCAGGCGGATTTCCTTCGGGGTGACCTCGACCAGCTCGTCGTCCTCGATGAAGTCCAGCGCCTGCTCCAGCGAGTACTTGATCGCCGGGGTCAGCTTGATCGCGTCGTCCTTGCCGGCCGCGCGCATGTTGGTCAGCGGCTTGGTCTTGATCGCGTTGACGGTCAGGTCGTTGTCCTTGGAGTGGATGCCGACCAGCTGGCCTTCGTAGACGTTGTCGCCCTCGGCGGCGAACAGCTTGCCGCGCTCTTCCAGCGGGCCCAGCGCGTAGGCCGGGGTCGCGCCGGGGGCGTTGGCGATCATCACGCCGTTCTGGCGCTTGGCGATGGGGCCGGTCTCGCGCGGACCGTAGTGGTCGAACACGTGGAACAGCAGGCCCGAACCCTGGGTCAGGGTCTTGAACTCGTTCTGGAAGCCGATCAGGCCGCGCGCCGGGATCATGTAATCCAGCCGCACGCGCCCCTTGCCATCGGATTCCATGTTGGTCAGCTGGCCCTTGCGGATGCCGAGCTTCTCCATCACGCCACCCTGGTGCGGCTCCTCGACGTCGACCACCAGTTGCTCGACCGGCTCCATCAGCTGCCCGTCGATCTCCTTGACGATGACCTCGGGGCGCGACACCGCCAGCTCGAAGCCTTCGCGGCGCATGGTCTCGATCAGCACCGACAGGTGCAGCTCGCCGCGGCCGGACACCAGGAACTTGTCGGGGTCGGAGCCTTCCTCGACCTTCAGCGCGACGTTGTGCAGGGTCTCGCGCTCCAGCCGCTCGCGGATCTGGCGGCTGGTGAGGAACTTGCCGCCGCTCAGGTCCTTGTTGCCGGCGAACGGCGAGTTGTTGACCTGGAAGGTCATGCTGATGGTGGGCTCGTCGACGGTCAGCGCCGGCAGCGCCTCGGGCGCGTCGAGCGCGCACACGGTGTCGGAGATGCCCAGGTCGGCGACACCGGCGATCGCGACGATGTCACCGGCTTCGGCCTCTTCGACCTCGATGCGCTCCAGGCCCAGGAAGCCGAGCACCTGCATGATCTTGCCCTGGCGCTTCTTGCCCTCGCGGTCGACCACGCTGATCGGCATGTTCTTCTTGACCTTGCCGCGCTGGATCCGGCCGATGCCGATCAGGCCGACGAAGTTGCTGTAATCCAGCTGGCTGATGCGCATCTGGAACGGACCGTCCGGATCAACCTCCGGCGGCGCCACGTGCTGCATGATCGCCTCGTACAGCGGGGTCATGTCGCCGTCGCGGGCGCTGTCGTCGAGGCTGGCGTAACCGTGCAGCGCCGAGGCGTAGACGATCGGGAAGTCGAGCTGCTCGTTGGTCGCGCCGAGCTTGTCGAACAGGTCGAACACCTGGTCGATCACCCAGTCCGGACGCGCGCCGGGGCGGTCGATCTTGTTGACGACCACAATGGGCTTGAAGCCCATCGCGAACGCCTTCTGGGTGACGAAGCGGGTCTGCGGCATCGGGCCGTCCATCGCATCGACCAGGATCAGCACCGAGTCGACCATCGACAGCACGCGCTCGACCTCGCCGCCGAAGTCGGCGTGTCCCGGGGTGTCGACGATGTTGATCCGGTTGCCCTGCCAGGTGATGGCGGTGTTCTTGGCCAGGATGGTGATGCCGCGTTCCTTTTCCTGGTCGTTGCTGTCCATCACCCGCTCGGCGAGCACGGTGCGCTCGTTCAGGGTGCCGGACTGCTTGAGCAGGCAGTCGACGAGGGTGGTCTTGCCGTGGTCGACGTGGGCGACGATGGCGATGTTGCGCAGGCGTTCGATGGACATGGGGAAGGGCGCCGCAGCGCTGCTTTTCTGTAAGGAAGTCGGCCAGTATATCGCGACTGTGGCTTGCAACGGGGATCGCCTGGCAGTGGGTTAAGCTTTGCGGTCCGGTGCCGCGCTGGCGCCGTCCCGTCCCCCATCCCCGGAGCACGCCATGAGCCTGATCGCCACCTTCGACACCGACCGCGGCCCGATCCGCATCCAGCTGGAGCCCGAGAAGGCGCCGCTGACCGTCGCCAATTTCGCCAACCTGGCCAAGCGCGGCTTCTATGACGGCCTCAATTTCCACCGGGTGATCAACGACTTCATGGTCCAGGGTGGCTGCCCGCAGGGCTCCGGCACCGGCGGCCCCGGCTACCGCTTCGAGGACGAGACCAGGAACGGCCTGAGCCATGAGCGCGGCGTGCTGTCGATGGCCAACGCCGGCCCCGGCACCAACGGCAGCCAGTTCTTCATCACCCACGTGCAGTGCCCGTGGCTGGACGGCAAGCACACCGTGTTCGGCAAGGTGATCGAGGGCCAGGAGGTCGTCGACAGCGTCAAGCAGGGCGACACCATCAAGTCGGTCAAGCTGGAAGGCGACGTCGACGCGGTGCTGGCCGCCAAGGCCGACCGCGTGGCGGAGTGGAACAAGACGCTCGACGCCAACGCCTGATCCCGCCGCAGTTGCGTTGCCTGACGCCCGTCGCCGGTTTCCGGTGGCGGGCGTCCTGCCGTGGGGAGCATGGCGCCGCGCGGCCCCGGAAGGTTTCACGTGCTACCATTTTGCGGTTAATTTCCGCCGGTTTCGACCATTTTCCGGCCCTGCCGCAACCCCCCACCGAGGTCACCAAGATGCCCCAGCTCGCCCGGCGCATTGGACGCGCCAAGCCCAGCGCGATCATGCAGATTGCCGAGAAGGCCAAGCGCCTGAAGTCCGAAGGCCGCGACATCATCAGTTTCTCGATCGGCGTCCCCAACTTCCTGCCCGGCGAGCACGTCTACCAGGCCGCCCGCGAGGCGCTGGAGCACGACAGCGGCCAGTACGGCAGCAACCGCGGCGCCGACGCGATGCTGGACGCGTTCCTGCAGCACATCGAAAAGATCGGCCTGACCGGCTACACCAAGGCCAACCTGGCGACCGGCGTCGGTGCCAAGCACGTGCTCTACAACCTCGCCGAGGCGCTGCTGGACGAGGGCGACACGATCGCCTTCCCGACCCCGTACTGGACCAGCTACCTCGACATCGCCGAGATCGTCGATGCCAAGGTCGACCTGCTGCCGTGCCCGCCCGAGCAGGACTACAAGCTGACCCCGGCCCAGCTCGACGCCGCGCTGGCGAAGAAGCCGCGGGTGTTCCTGTTCAACAACCCGTCCAACCCGACCGGCATGGTCTACGGCAAGGACGAGATCGCCGCGCTGGCCGACGTCATCGCGAAGTACCCCGACACCTGGATCATCACCGACGACATCTACAACCGGATGGTGTTCGACGGCGTCGGCTACCACAACTTCGTGCACGCCCGCCCGGAACTGCAGGACCGGGTGATCTTCGTCGACTCGCTGTCCAAGACCTACGGCATGCCCGGCTGGCGCGTCGGCTTCATGGCCGGTCCCGAAGTCGTGGCGCAGGCCGTGGTGACGATGAACTCCAACCACATCACCAGCCTGCCGGAAGTCGTCAACGCCGCCGCCACCGCCGCGCTGTCCGGCCCGCAGGACGTGCCCGAGGCCAAGTGCGCCGAGTTCCAGGCCAAGCGCGACCAGGTCATGGAGGTCATGGCCTCGATCCCCGGCGTGGTCTGCCCGCGGCCGCAGGGCGCGTTCTACGTGTTCCCCGACATCAGCTGCGCGTTCGGCAAGACCCACGGCCCGACCGGCAAGGTCGTCGGCAACGACGTCGACTTCTGTAGCGTGCTGCTGGAAGCCAAGGGCGTGGCCTGCGTGCCGGGATCGGCGTTCGGCGAGCCGCGCGCGCTGCGCATCAGCTACACCTGCCCGACGCCGCAGCTGGCGCCCGGCATCGAGCGTTTTAAGGAATTCTTCAGCGAACTGAGCTGAAGCCGCCGCCGCGCCGGGTGACCGTCCGGCGCGGCGTTGCATTCGAACTGCCGTTCGCGGTGCGCTGCCGCGAACGACGATCCCACCGTCACCAAGTTCCCGGAGATCGACCATGAAATCCCCCGTCCGCGTTGCCGTCACCGGCGCTGCCGGCCAGATCGGCTATTCCCTCCTGTTCCGCATCGCCTCGGGCGAAATGCTCGGCAAGGACCAGCCGGTCATCCTGCAGATGCTCGAGCTGCCGATGGAGAAGGCCCAGGCCGCGCTCAAGGGCGTGATGATGGAGCTGGAGGACTGCGCGTTCCCGCTGCTGGCCGGCATGGTCGGCACCGACGACGCCGAGGTCGCGTTCAAGGACGCCGACATCGCCCTGCTGGTCGGCGCGCGTCCGCGCGGCCCGGGCATGGAGCGCAAGGACCTGCTGCTGGAGAACGCCAAGATCTTCACCGCCCAGGGCGCGGCGCTGAACAAGGTCGCCAGCCGCGACGTCAAGGTGCTGGTGGTCGGCAACCCGGCCAACACCAACGCCTACATCGCAATGAAGTCGGCGCCGGACCTGAAGGCGAAGAACTTCACCGCGATGCTGCGGCTGGACCACAACCGCGCGCTGAGCCAGCTGGCCAGCAAGGCCGGCGTGCCGGTCGGCGACATCCGCAAGCTGGTCGTGTGGGGCAACCACAGCCCGACCATGTACCCGGACTACCGCTTCGCCACCGTCAATGGCGAATCGCTGAAGGACAGGATCGGCGATGCCGACTGGAACGCCAACGAGTTCATCCCCAAGGTCGGCAAGCGCGGCGCGGCGATCATCGAGGCCCGCGGGCTGTCGTCGGCGGCCTCGGCGGCCAACGCGGCGATCGACCACATCCACGACTGGGTGCTCGGCAGCGACGGCGAGTGGGTGACCATGGGCGTGCCGTCCGACGGCAGCTACGGCATCCCCGAGGGCGTGATCTACGGCGTGCCGGTGATCTGCAAGGACGGCGAATACACCCGCGTCGAAGGCCTTGAGGTCGACGAATTCAGTCGCGCGGCGATGGACAAGACCCTCGCCGAGCTAGAGGAAGAGCGGGCCGGCGTCGCCCACCTGCTGTAATCCACACGAAGGCGGCTCCGGTCGCCTTCGTGCTTTTGGACTGTCGCATTACCGAGAGATTGCAATGTCGTCATATGTTTCCAACGGTGCCCGCTTCCGCGAAGCGGTGCAGGCCGAATCCCCGCTGCAGGTCATGGGCGCGATCACCGCGTACGCCGGCCTAATGGCCAAGCGCACCGGCTACAAGGCACTGTACCTGTCGGGCGGCGGCGTGGCCGCCAATTCGCTGGGCATGCCCGACCTGGGCATCTCGACGATGGAGGACGTGCTGACCGACACGCGTCGCATCGTCGAAGCCACCGGCATGCCGCTGCTGGTCGATATCGATACCGGCTGGGGTGGGGCGTTCAACATCGGCCGCACGATCCGCAACTTCGAGCGCGTCGGCGTCGCCGCCGTGCACATGGAGGACCAGGTCGGCCAGAAGCGCTGCGGCCATCGTCCGGGCAAGGAAGTGGTGTCGAAAGGCGAGATGGTTGACCGGGTCAAGGCCGCGGTCGATGCGCGCAGCGACGCGGGGTTCGTGATCATGGCGCGCACCGATGCGGCCGCGGTTGAGGGCATCGATTCGGCGATCGAGCGCGCCGTGGCCTACGTCGAGGCCGGCGCCGACATGATCTTCCCGGAGGCGATGAAGTCGCTCGACGACTACCGCAGGTTCAAGGCGGCGGTGAAGGTGCCGATCCTGGCCAACCTGACCGAATTCGGCTCGACCCCGTTCTTCACCACCGACGAACTGCGCGAGGCCAACGTCGACATCGCCCTGTACTGCTGCGGCGCCTACCGCGCGATGAACAAGGCGGCGCTCAACTTCTACGAGACGGTGCGCCGCGAGGGCACCCAGAAGAACATCATCGACACCCTGCAGACGCGCGCGGAGCTGTACGACTTCCTCGGCTACCACGAGTACGAGGACAAGCTCGACGCGCTGTTCGCCCTCGACAAGTAAAATCGAATGGTCGGCCGACGGAGCGAACAGGTATTCCCCGACGTCATCCTGGCGCCGGGCCCCCTGTACCGTTCTCCGCCGGCACGTTCCTTCGCCCCCGGCCGCAGCGAGCTCGATGCGGCTCGCCACGGCCGTTGCGACACGCCGGTCGCGTCCAAGGCCAATGCTTTCCCTCTGTCCTTGAGAACGATACCGGCTCGCGGGACAGGTCATCGCTGCACGGACACCCCAAGCATGGCGCGTGCCGGGGACCTGCGCGGGGCCGCCCAGACTTCCAACTTCCAGGAGCACCCAGATGACTGAATCCACCGCCCCCGTCCCGCCCAAGGCCAAGAAATCGGTTGCGCTGAGCGGCACCGCCGCGGGCAACACCGCGCTGTGCACGGTTGGCCGCAGCGGCAACGACCTGCATTACCGCGGCTACGACATCAAGGACCTTGCGACGAAGTCGACCTTCGAGGAAGTCGCCCACCTGCTGGTGCACGGCGCGCTGCCGACCCAGTCGCAGCTCAATGCGTACAAGACCAAGCTGCGCCGCCTGCGCGGACTGCCGGCGATCGTCACCGAGGCGCTGGAGCTGGTGCCGGCCAATGCCCACCCGATGGACGTGCTGCGCACCGGCTGCTCGGTGCTCGGCACCGTGCTGCCCGAGCGCGATGGCCATCCGGCGTCCGAGGCGCGCGACATCGCCGACCGCCTGATCGCCAGCTTCGGCTCGATGCTGCTGTACTGGTGGCACTTCACCCGCAATGGCCGCCGCATCGACGTCGAAACCGACGACGAATCGGTCGCCGCGCACTTCCTGCACCTGCTGCACGGCGAGGCCCCGAGCGCACTGCACGCCGACTCGCTCGACAAGTCGCTGGTGCTGTACGCCGAGCACGAATTCAACGCCTCCACCTTCGCTGCGCGCGTGATCGCGGGCACCGGGTCGGACATGTATTCCTGTCTGACCGGCGGCATCGGCGCGCTGCGCGGTCCCAAGCACGGTGGCGCCAACGAAGTGGCGATGGACATCATCAGCCGCTACTCGACCGCCGACGAGGCCGAAGCGGACATCCGCGCACGGATGGAGCGCAAGGAGATCGTGATCGGCTTCGGCCATCCGGTCTACACCGTGGGCGACCCGCGCAACCCGATCATCAAGGAGATCAGCCGCAAGCTGTGCAAGGACGGCGGCAACCAGGTGCTGTTCGATGTCAGCGAGCGCATCGAGAACCTGATGATGGACAGCAAGAAGATGTTCCCGAACCTCGACTGGTACAGCGCGAGCGCGTACCACATGATGGGCATCCCGACCCCGATGTTCACCCCGCTGTTCGTGATCGCCCGCACCACCGGCTGGAGTGCGCACGTGATCGAGCAGCGCGAGGACGGCAAGATCATCCGCCCGAGCGCGAACTACACCGGGCCGGAAGATCGCGATTACGTCGGGATCGACAAGCGCTGACGCCTCGATCCCCCGAAACCAGAAAGGCCGCTCATCGAGCGGCCTTTTTTTGTGATCGCATCGATGCCGGGGATCAGTCCAGGCCCTCGGCCGCCTGTACCGCACGCACGCCCTCGTCGGCATCCATCCGCGTCTTGAAGGAGGCCAGGTTGTCGAGGCCGGACAGGTCGATGCCGAGTCCATCGGCCCAGCGTAGGGTGATGTACAGATACGGGTCGGCGAAGCTGCGGAAGCCGGCCAGCCATTCCCGCCCGGCAAGCTGCGCATCGGCACGCTCGAACACGCCACGCACGCGCTTGCGTGCGGCGGCCTTGATCGCGTCGTGCTGGCCTTGGTCGGGGTGGAAGGCGCCCGGGTTGAACAGCGGAGTGAAGGCGGGGTGCAGGTCGGAGTTGGCGAACGACAGCCAGCGCGCCGCCTCCGCGCGTTGTCGCGCGCTGCCGTCGCCACCCAGACCGGCCGCGGGGAAGGTGTCGGCGATGTAGCCCATGATCGCGGCGTTCTGGGTCAGCACGAAGTCGCCGTCGACGATCGCGGGCACCGCGCCGGCCGGGTTGATCGCCAGGTAATCCGGCGCCTTCATCGCCTCGCGGTTCAGGATCTCCACTTCGAACGGGCCGCCGGTCCATTGCAACGCGATATGGTCGGCGGTCGAGCAGGCGCCCGGCTTGGTGTAGAGCTTCATGCGGCCTCCATGGGGAATCGTCGAAAACGCGAAACGGGCCGATGATTGTCATCGACCCGTCACGGATTTTCGTGGGCATCGCCGTAACGCAGTGTCACGGCACCGGCCTTGCCAGCGGCCGGCTTACGTCCCCTGCGGCTTCAGGTTCTGCACCTTGAGGAAGGTGTGGTCGCCGATGACCGCCACCTGGTAGGCGTTTCGCCAGCTCGGGCTGGCCAGCGACAGCGCCGCGAAGTGACTGGCGCCGGGCACGATCTCCTGGCGCTCGCCAACCGGCAGTTGCCAGTTGCGCTGGGCTTCGAGTGCGATGGTGACCGACTCGGCCCAGGCCTCGGTGTTGCTCAGGCGGGTATTGGGCGAGACCAGCGACGGAGCGAACTGCTTCCGCGCGGTCACCACCTCGCACACGCTGTCACCCCAGAGGCCGCTGTCGCGACGGCGCAGGGCGACCTCGGCGACGGCCTGCTGGCCGCGCTCGGACTGGTCGCGGGCTTCCAGGTACAGGGTGGTGCTCAGGCAGAGCGAATCTGCGGTTTGCGGCGGCAGTACCGAGGCCAACCACAGGATCCAGGCCAACTTCATGCAGAACTCCTTGCTCCGTTGCGCCGGCCGCACTGGGGCAACCGCTCCTGGACCAGGAAGACGGGAGCCGCGGGACAGACCGGCATGGCGTATTGGGGAGGGCGGCGGCTCTGTGGCGCGCTTTGCCCCGTCACCGTGATCCCGCAGAAGGCGGGGCGGTGGTGGGTGCCACCTGCTTGGGTGGCTGGAAAGTTGCGGCAAGGTAGCGGTCGTTAACTAAACGACTGCTGAACAAGGGGTCGACAGCGGCGGGTCTGGTTCGTGCCCGGGATGTGATGGCGTCCGCAAGAGCCGCGCCTGTTCAGGCTTTCGTCCGGGTCTCCGCCGCCTGTCGGAAACCGGCCCGGATTTCCCGGCCGGCAACCTGCACGCCTCCGACTTGCGCCACTACAGCGCGGCGGCCAGCCGGCAGCCCTGGTCGATGGCGCGCTTGGCGTCCAGTTCGGCCGCCACGTCGGCCCCGCCGATCACGTGGATCTGAACACGGGAGTCCGCCAGCTGCTCCACGAGGGGCTTGAACGGCTCCTGTCCGGCGCAGACCACCACATGATCGACCGCGAGTAGCTGTTCCTCGCCCTCGCGTCGGATCCGCAGGCCACGGTCGTCGACGCCCAGGTATTCGACTCCGCCCAGCACATGCACCCGCTTGGCCTTGAGCGTCGCCCGGTGGATCCATCCCGTGGTCTTGCCGAGCTTTGCACCGGGCTTGCCCGGGCTGCGCTGCAGCAACCAGACCTCGCGCGCCGGCGGCTCGGGGCGGGCGGGAGCGAGGCCGCCGCGGTTGTCGCCATACGCCAGGTCGACGCCCCATTCGGCACGCCAGCGGGCCGGGTCCAGGGCCGGCGACGGGCCTTCGTGGACCAGGAACTCGGCGACGTCGAAACCGATCCCGCCCGCGCCGATGATCGCGACCTTCGCCCCAACCTCGACCGAACCGTCCAGCACGTCGCGATAACCCACCACCCTGGGATGGTCCGCGCCCGGCAGGTCGATCGCGCGCGGGGTGATGCCGGTGGCAAGCACGACATGGTCGAAGCCGGACAGCGCCGCGGCATCGGCGCGGGTGTCGAGGCGCAGCTCGACCCCGGTCTGCTCGATCCGCCGCGCGAAGTAGCGCAGGGTTTCGTGGAACTCCTCCTTGCCGGGGATCCGCTTGGCCAGGTTGAACTGGCCGCCGATCGCCGATGCCGCTTCGAACAGCGTCACCCGATGGCCGCGCTCCGCCGCGATGGTGGCGCAGGCGAGCCCGGCCGGACCGGCGCCGACCACCGCGATGCGCCGCGGATTCGGGGTTGGCGTGTAGTTCAGCTCGGTCTCGGCGCAGGCGCGTGGGTTGACCAGGCAACTCGCGCGTTTGTTCTCGAATACGTGGTCCAGGCAGGCCTGGTTGCAGGCGATGCAGGTGTTGATCTGGTCGCTGCGCGAGTCGCGCGCCTTCGCAATCCACTGCGGATCGGCCAGCAGCGGCCGCGCCATCGACACCATGTCGGCATCGCCTTTGGCGAGGATGCGCTCGGCCACGTCGGGCATGTTGATCCGGTTGGTGGTGACCAGCGGCAGCGACACCTCGGGCTTGAGCCGCGCAGTGATGCCGGCGAACGCGCCGCGCGGCACCGAGGTGGCGATGGTCGGCACCCGCGCCTCGTGCCAGCCGATGCCGGTGTTGATCAGGGTCGCCCCGGCCGCCTCGACCGCGCGCGCCTGCGCCACCACCTCGTCCCAGGCCAGTCCGCCGTCGACCAGGTCGATCATCGACAACCGGTAGACCAGGATGAAGTCCGGCCCGCAGGCTTCGCGGATGCGGCGCACGATCTCGACCGCGAAGCGCATCCGCCTTGTCGCGTCGCCACCGAATGCATCGTCGCGGGTGTTGGTGCGCGGCGCGGTGAACTGGTTGAGCAGGTAGCCCTCCGAACCCATCACCTCGACGCCGTCGTAGCCGGCGTCACGGGCGAGCCGCGCGCTGTCGACGAAGGCGCGGATCTGCCGCTCCACCGCACGCGCCGACAGCGCCCGCGGTGTGAACGGGTTGATCGGCGACTTGATCCGCGACGGCGCCACCTGCAGCGGGTGGTAGCCGTAACGGCCGGCGTGCAGGATCTGCAGGCAGATGCGGCTGCCGTGGGCGTGCACGGCGTCGGTGACCTGGCGGTGCTTGCGCGCCTGCCACGACCAGCCGAGCGTGCCGCCGAACGGCTTGAGCCAGCCGACGATGTTGGGCGAGAAACCGCCGGTGACGATCAGCCCGACGCCGCCGGCGGCGCGCTCCGCGAAATACGCGGCGAGCTTGGGAAAGTCGCGCGCGTGATCCTCCAGCCCGGTATGCATCGACCCCATCAGCACGCGGTTCGGCAGGGTGCAGAAACCCAGGTCGAGCGGGGCGAACAGGTGCGGGTAGAGCGGATGCGCAGCGTCGGACATGGGGATACGTAGGCGTACGGATTGGTCACGATGCCGCCAAACGGTGTCTGCGGCAAGCCGGGCGGTGGCTCGCTGCAGCGGCCGGCAAGTACAGTCGTCGCAAGAAGGAGTGGAGAGCCGAGTGGAGGGGATGGGTACACCAACGCGGGCGAAATTCTGGCGCTGGTTGCCGCTGCCCATTGCGCTGGCGGTATCCACGGCCGGCGGTTGCCAGCCGGCGGACACGACCGGATCACCGCTGCAGGCCGTCGTCGCACCCTCTGTGGTCCACGTCGGTGCGCGGGTGCAGGACCGCATCGACGGGCTCGACCTCGCCGCCGGGCCCGACGGCAGCGTGCACCTGGTCTGGCGCCAGTCACCCGATATGTACGGCAAGACCAACCGCTCCCCACGACTGATGTACCAACGTGGCCACGGCGACCCGTTGCGCTGGGAGGCGCCGGTCCAGCTGGCCAAGGGCACCATCGGAACCCCGCGGGTCGTCGCCGGTCCCGGCGGTGCGCATGTGCTGGCGGGATTCCGGCTGGACCACTGGTGGCTGCCGACCGGCGCCGACCGGTGGCAGCCGCAACCGGCGCTGCTTGGTGATCACCAGCCGCGCGCAATCGCTTTCGACGTCGCCGCTGTCGACGACGGCCTGGCGGTCACCTTTACGAGTGGAGGCGCCGCGGGTGACCAGACGCTGCACACCTTGCTGTGGAGCAACGGACAGACCGGGCCGGCGATCCCGCTGGTCCGCCACCGGGCGGAGGTTCGAACGAGCGCGGGTGGCATCGTCCAGTTGCACGATCCGGTCCTGGCGCAGCGCGGTGACCGGTTGCTGTTGCTGTGGGGCATGCGCGTCCCGTCCCAGGTGGAGCGGAACCTGCGTCTGGAGAGCCGCGTGTACGCCGCCTGGAGTGCTGACGCCGGGACGAACTGGACGCCGCCGGCGCTGGTCACCGACTACGGCGCCGAGGATTACGTACTCGATCTGGCTGCCGGCACCGCCGGATCGATGCCGCTCGCCCTGTTCGGTGCCCACGGGCTGTTCGCCAGCCGTTGGGTCGACGGTGCGTGGTCGCCGCCGCAGCGTCTCGCGGCCCATGACGTCGGCGCGCTGTCCGGCAGTGCCAAGGCCTCCGGCGTGGCGGCCGGGTCCTGCGCGGGCCAGCAATTGGTGGCCTGGGTCGACGGCCGCCATCAGGGCAGCGACCGGCGCTGGTGGAATCCGCTGGGCGGGTTCCCGTGGTCGGATTCGTCCGACTGGACCAACAACGACCTGTTCGTGCTGGCCGGTGACGGTCTGGCGGCGGCGCTCGAGGGCCAGCCCGCGACGCCACGCCGACTGACCGCATCGGGGGGCGATGTCGAGGATGTCGCCGTCATCGACCGTGGCGACCACGCGCTGCTGGTGTGGGCCGGTCGTACCAGCGTGCGCAAGTCGCCCACCGACATGGACGCGCCGCCGACGCTCTGGCACCGCCGCATCGGCTGCGACTGAACGCGTCCGGTCCGCGCCCGGGTCCGGCGATTGGACGGATGCGATAATCACCGGCACCACGTTCCACGGCCGGCCCTTTGATGCCCTCGGGCAAAGGGCTCGCCCGCGCGCGTGTCGTCGCCCACGCAAGAGACCCGATATCCGCATGAATACCGATTACCGCAAGCCGTTGCCCGGCACCGCGCTCGACTATTTCGACACCCGCGCCGCCGTCGAGGCGATCAAGCCCGGTGCCTGGGACACGCTGCCGTACACCTCGCGCGTGCATGCGGAAAACCTGGTGCGTCGTGCCGATCCGGCCCGGCTTACGGATTACCTGACCCAGCTGATCGAGCGCCGTCGCGACCTGGATTTCCCGTGGTTCCCGGCGCGGGTGGTGTGCCATGACATCCTCGGCCAGACCGCGCTGGTCGACCTCGCCGGCCTGCGCGACGCCATCGCGGCGCGCGGCGGCGACCCGTCGCAGGTCAACCCGGTGGTGCCGACCCAGTTGATCGTCGACCACTCGCTGGCGGTGGAGGCGCCCGGCTTCGACAAGGATGCGTTCGCCAAGAACCGTGCGATCGAGGACCGTCGCAACTTCGACCGGTTCCACTTCATCGACTGGACCAAGAAGGCGTTCAGGAACGTCGATGTGATCCCGCCGGGCAACGGGATCATGCACCAGATCAACCTGGAGCGGATGTCGCCGGTGGTGCATGCGCGCGACGGCGTGGCGTTCCCCGACACCCTGGTTGGTACCGACAGCCACACGCCGCACGTCGATGCGCTGGGCGTGATCGCGGTTGGCGTCGGCGGACTGGAGGCGGAGAGCGTGATGCTCGGCCGGGCGTCGTGGATGCGGCTGCCGGAGATCGTCGGCGTCGAGCTGACCGGCAAGCCGCAGCCGGGCATCACCGCCACCGACATCGTGCTGGCGCTGACCGAGTTCCTGCGCCAATCGAAGGTCGTCGGCGCGTACCTGGAGTTCCGTGGCGAGGGCGCCGCGGCGCTGACCCTGGGCGATCGCGCGACGATTTCCAACATGGCGCCGGAGTACGGGGCCACGGCGGCGATGTTCTTCATCGACGACATGACCATCGACTACCTGCGCCTGACCGGCCGCGATGACGAGGTGGTCAAGCGGGTGGAGACCTACGCCCGCCACACCGGCCTGTGGGCCGACGCGCTGGCCGACGCGCAGTACGAGCGCACGCTGGCGTTCGACCTGTCGAGCGTGGTGCGCAACATGGCCGGTCCGTCCAACCCGCACCGGCGGCTGCCGACGTCCGCGCTGGCCGAGCGCGGTGTCGCCGGCAACCTCGATGCCGCGCGCGCGCAGGAGGCGCAAGGCCTGATCCCCGACGGCGCGGTGATCATCGCCGCGATCACCAGCTGCACCAACACCAGCAACCCGCGCAACGTCATCGCCGCCGGCCTGATCGCGCGCAATGCGAATGCGCGCGGGCTGACCCGCAAGCCGTGGGTCAAGAGTTCGCTCGCACCGGGCTCCAAGGCCGTGCAGCTGTACCTGGAGGAATCGGGCCTGCTGCCGGAACTGGAACAACTCGGCTTCGGCATCGTCGGGTTCGCCTGCACCACCTGCAACGGCATGAGCGGCGCGCTCGATCAGGCGATCCAGCAGGAAATCATCGAACGCGACGTCCATACGACCGCGGTGCTGTCGGGCAACCGCAACTTCGACGGCCGCATCCACCCGTACGCCAGGCAGGCCTTCCTCGCCTCGCCACCGTTGGTGGTCGCCTATGCGATTGCCGGCACCGTGCGCTTCGACATCGAGAAGGACGTGCTCGGCACCGATGCGCAGGGCAACGAGGTCACGCTCAAGGACATCTGGCCGTCGGATGCGGAGATCGACGCGATCGTTGCCGCGAGCGTCAAGCCCGAGCAGTTCCGCCAGGTCTACGAGCCGATGTTCAGGTTCAGCGTCGAGCACGGCGAGAACGTCAGCCCGCTGTACGACTGGCGGCCGCAGAGCACCTACATCCGCAGCCCGCCCTATTGGGACGGGGCACTGGCCGAACGCACGATGCGCGGCATGCGCGCGCTGGCGGTGCTCGGGGACAACATCACCACCGACCACCTGTCGCCGTCGAACGCAATCCTCGCCAGCAGCGCCGCCGGCGAGTACCTGGCGAAGATGGGCCTGCCGGAAGAGGACTTCAATTCGTATGCGACCCATCGAGGCGACCACCTGACCGCGCAGCGCGCCACGTTCGCCAATCCGCGCCTGCTCAACGAGATGGTGCGCGACGAGGCCGGCAACGTGAAGCAGGGCTCGCTCGCACGCATCGAGCCCGAGGGCGAAGTCACGCGCATGTGGGAGGCGATCGAGACCTACATGGAGCGTCGCCAGCCGCTGATCATCATCGCCGGCGCCGACTACGGCCAGGGCAGCTCGCGCGACTGGGCGGCCAAGGGCGTGCGCCTGGCCGGGGTGGAGGCGATCGCCGCCGAAGGCTTCGAGCGCATCCACCGCACCAACCTGATCGGCATGGGCGTGCTGCCGCTGGAGTTCCTGCCGGGGACCGATCGCAACACCCTGGGCATCGACGGCACCGAGACCTATGACGTGGCCGGCACGCCCGCGCCGCGCGCGATGCTGACCCTGGTGATCCACCGCAAGGGTGGCGAGCGGGTGGAGGTGCCGGTGACCTGCCGGCTCGACACTGCCGAGGAGGTCTCGATCTACGAGGCCGGTGGCGTGCTGCAGCGCTTCGCCAACGACTTCTTCGAAGCGGCGAAGGTGGCTTAGGCGGGCCTCCGTCAACGTCCGAAGCCCGCATCGCCCCCACACCCGTCAGGAACCGCCCATGTCACACGCACCGCAACTCCGCATCGCCGCCACCTACATGCGCGGAGGAACCAGCAAGGGCGTGTTCTTCCGCCTGCAGGACCTGCCCGTTGCCGCGCAGGTGCCGGGCTCGGCGCGCGATGGGTTGCTGATGCGGGTGATCGGTTCGCCCGATCCCTACGGCAAGCACACCGACGGCATGGGCGGGGCGACGTCGAGCACCAGCAAGTGCGTGATCATTTCCGAAGCGAGCGTGCCCGACCACGACGTCGACTATCTCTACGGCCAGGTCTCGATCGACACGGCGTTCGTCGACTGGAGCGGCAACTGCGGCAACCTGAGCGCGGCGGTCGGTCCGTTCGCGATCAGCGCCGGGCTGGTGGACGCCAGCCGGGTGCCGCGCGACGGCATCGCCACCGTGCGGATCTGGCAGGCCAACATCGGCAAGACCATCGTCGCCCATGTGCCGATGACCGGCGGACAGGTGCAGGAGACCGGTGACTTCGAACTCGACGGCGTGACCTTCCCGGCGGCGGAGATCCAACTGGAGTTCCTCGACCCGGCCGACGAAGGGGAGGGTGATGACGCGGCAAACGGCATCTTCCCGACCGGCAACCTGGTCGACGACCTCGACGTGCCGGGCATCGGCTCGTTCAGGGCCACGATGATCAACGCCGGCATCCCGACCATCTTCCTCAACGCAGCCGACCTGGGATACAACGGCGCCGAGTTGCAGGACGCGATCAACGGCGACCCGCAGGCGCTCGCGCGTTTCGAGACGATCCGCGCGCACGGCGCGGTGCGCATGGGCCTGATCGACCGCGTCGAACAGGCCGCCACCCGGCAGCACACCCCGAAGGTCGCCTTCGTCGCGCCACCGGCCGAACACGTCACCTCCAGTGGGAAGCGCATCGCCGCCGGCGACGTGGACCTGCTGGTGCGCGCGCTGTCGATGGGCAAGCTGCACCACGCGATGATGGGCACCGCCGCAGTCGCGATCGGCACCGCCGCATCGATCCCGGGCACTCTGGTGCATGCGGCGGCCGGCGGCGGCCAGCGCGACGCGGTGCGTTTCGGGCACCCGTCGGGCACCTTGCGGGTCGGCGCGCAGGCGGTGCAGGTCGACGGTCAATGGACGGTCACCAAGGCGGTGATGAGCCGCAGCGCGCGCGTGCTGATGGAGGGCGCGGTACGCGTCCCGGCGGAGACGCTGCAGGACGCGTGACGCCGCGAGGCAGGGCGCGTTACGGCGGGTGAAGGCTCCGGCGGAGGCCCCGCGGCAGAATGGCCGGGCCTTCCATCCGGAGGATGTGTCATGGACACGTTCGACCAGCGCTCAAGCGCCCGTCCCGATCCCGACCCGCCGATGCTCGACGTCGCCCGCTACGTGGCCGACTACACCGTCGATTCCCGCGAGGCTTTCGACACCGCCCGCTACATGCTGCTGGACTCGCTGGCCTGCGCGGCGCTGGCGATGGACCACGCCGAATGCGTCAAGCACCTCGGTCCGCTGGTGCCCGGCGCGGACATGAAGGGTGGGGCACGCGTGCCGTTCACCACGCATGAACTCGATCCTGTCCAGGCCGCCTACAACATCGGCGTGCAGATCCGCTGGCTCGACTTCAACGACACCTGGCTGGCGGCCGAATGGGGCCATCCGTCCGACAACCTCGGCGCGATCCTCGCCGTGGCCGACTACCTGGGGCGCAAGGCGGAGGCGGAAGGCGGCAAGACCCTCACCGTCCGCGACGTGCTCGGCTACGCGATCAAGGCCCACGAGATCCAGGGTTGCTACGCGCTGAAGAATTCGTTCAACCGGGTCGGCCTCGACCACGTGATCCTGGTCTGCCTGGCCTCGACCGCCGTCGCCACCCACATGTTCGGTGGCGACGAGGAGGCGATCTGGACCGCCGTCTCGCACAGCTGGATCGACAACGGCGTGCTACGCACCTACCGCCACGCCCCCAACACCGGGCCGCGCAAGAGCTGGGCCGCCGGCGACGCCTGCCGCCGCGCGGTCACCCATGCGCTGAACGCCGTGAAGGGCGTGGTCGGCTACCCGAGCGCGCTGAGCGTGCCGACCTGGGGCTTCTACGACATCGCCTTCGACGGCAGGCCGTTCGAGTTCGAGCGGCCCTTCGGCAGCTACGTGATGGAGAACATCCTGTTCAAGATCAGCTATCCGGCCGAGTTCCACGCCCAGACCGCGGTCGAGTGCGCGATGCGTCTTCACGCCGAAGTGAAGGACCGCCTCGACGACATCGAGCGGGTCGAACTGCAGACCCAGCAAGCCGGCGTGCGCATCATCGACAAGACCGGCCCGCTGGCCAACTACGCCGACCGCGACCATTGCCTGCAGTACATGGTCGCCGTGCCATTGATCTTCGGCCGCCTGACGGCCGACGACTACACCGACGCGGTCGCTGCCGACCCGCGCATCGATGCCTTGCGCCGGAAGATGGTCGTCAGCGAGAACCCGCAATTCACCAGGGACTATTTCGATCCGGCGAAGCGCTATATCGGCAACTCGGTGCAGGTGTTCTTCAATGACGGCAGCAGCACCGGGAAGGTTTCGGTGGACTATCCCATCGGCCATCGCAAGCGCCGGGAGGAGGGTATTCCGGTACTGATGGACAAATTCGAAAAGGCGGTCGGGACCCGGTTGCCGGCAGCGAATGCCGAACGGCTGCTCCAGCTCGCCGCCCGCCCCGACCAGCTGGAGTCGATGCCGGTCACCAACCTTCTCGGCCTGCTCCAGGTCTGAACGAAGTTTGAGGGCCCTGACGGTTCAGCGGAACTTCTCCGGAATGTTAGATGCCCGTTAACATTGCCTTCACGTCCGCAAATCTAACCTCCCCACCGATGGCGTCGTACAGGCGGCCGTCTAGAACGGTAAGGAACCTCGCAGACGCGGTTTCCAATTTTGATGAACAAGGAGATACAGGATGAATAAGAAGCTCCTCTGTGCCGCCCTGCTGGGTGGCCTGAGTCTGGTCGGTACCGCCAGCGCGCAGGATTTCGATGACCGCTGGTATGTCACCGGCACCGCCGGCATGAATATCCAGGACAACAACCGCGATACCCGCAATGCTCCGTTTGCGGCGATCGGCGTTGGCAAGTTCCTCAACCAGAACTGGTCGCTCGACGGCGAACTGAACTACCAGAATCCGCAGGTCGACCGCAATCAGGACCTGAACTGGAGCCAGTACGGTATCTCGTTCGACCTGCGTCGCCACTTCATCACCGAGGGCCGCAACTGGAACCCGTATGCGTTGATGGGCCTGGGTTACCAGCGCCACGAGGAAGAGTTCGACAACTTCCCGAGCCCGGATTCCCCCGGCGAGCGTGAAGGCGGCGACATCGCCGGCAAGCTCGGCTTCGGTGTCCAGGGCGATGTCGGTCGCGTTGCGATCCGCACCGAGCTGGCCTACCGCATCGATGCCGATGACGACAGCGTCGGCGCGTTCATGACCGACGACGTGCCGCGCGACGACGGTGCCGACTGGTTCGGCGACGTGCTGGCCTCGGTCGGCGTGGTCGTGCCGCTGGGTCCGGAGCCGCAGGCCCCGGTCGCCCCGGCCCCGGTCGCCCCGAGCTGCGCGGACCTGGACGACGACGGCGACGGCGTCAACAACTGCGACGACAAGTGCCCGGGTTCGCAGGCCGGCCAGACCATCGGTCCGGACGGTTGCCCGGTTCCGGTCTCCATCGACCTGAAGGGCGTGAACTTCGACTTCGACAAGTCGACCCTGCGTCCGGACGCGGTGGCGATCCTGAGCGAGGCGGTGCAGATCCTGCAGCGTTACCCCGACCTGAAGGTCGAGGTGGCGGGCCACACCGACTCGAAGGGCACCGACGCCTACAACCAGTCGCTGTCGGAGCGTCGCGCCACTGCGGTGTACGACTACCTGACCAGCAACGGCATCGACGCCTCGCGCATGGTCGGCCCGAACGGTTACGGCGAGAGCCGCCCGATCGCGCCGAACACCAACCCGGATGGTTCGGACAATCCGGAAGGCCGCGCGCAGAACCGTCGCACCGAGTTGAACGTGCAGAACTAAGGCACGTCGCAATCGCGGATGGCCCTCCTGGGCCATCCGAAGATGCAAACAGTAGTACTTCGAAGCCCGGCCCAGTGCCGGGCTTCGGCTTTATTGGACATACTGGATGTGTATGATCGGCGCGTCTGCGGCCACGGGATTTCCACCGCGGCCGCCGGTTGTTGCAGGCAACTATTCATTTCTCCACTCGAAGGAATCCGATATGAAGATCCGCTTGTTGAGCACCGCCTTGCTGGCGGGTTTGGCGTTCGCCTCGGCGGCCAGCGCGCAGGAGTTCGATGACCGCTGGTACCTCACCGGCACCGCCGGCATGAATATCCAGGACAACGCGCGCGAAACCCGCAATGCGCCGTTTGGCGCGATCGGCGTCGGCCGGTTCATCAGCCCGGCGTGGTCGGTCGATGGCGAGTTGAATTACCAGAACCCGCAGGCCGACGCCAACCAGGACCTCAACTGGAGCCAGTATGGCGCTTCGCTGGACCTGCGCCGTCACTTCATCGCCGAGGGCCGCAGCTGGAACCCGTACGCGTTGATGGGCCTGGGCTTCCAGCGTTCGGAAGAGGAGTTCGATGCGTTCCCGAGCCCCGACTCGCCGGGCGAGCGCAAGGACGGCAACATGGCGGCCAAACTCGGCTTCGGCCTGCAGGGTGACGTGGGTCGCGTCGCCATCCGTACCGAACTGGCCTACCGCGCGAGTTTTGACGACCAGAGCTTCCGCGCTCCCGAGGAAGACTGGTTCGGCGATGTGCTGGCCTCGGTCGGCGTCGTGGTCCCGCTGGGGCCGGAAAACGTGGTCGCTCCGCCCCCGCCGCCGCCGGCTGCGCCGAGCTGCGCGGACCTGGATGACGACGGTGACGGCGTCAACAACTGCGACGACAAGTGCCCGGGTTCGCAGGCCGGCCAGACCATCGGTCCGGACGGTTGCCCGGTTCCGGTCTCCATCGACCTGAAGGGCGTGAACTTCGACTTCGACAAGTCGACCCTGCGTCCGGACGCGGTGGCGATCCTGAGCGAGGCGGTGCAGATCCTGCAGCGTTACCCCGACCTGAAGGTCGAGGTGGCGGGCCACACCGACTCGAAGGGCACCGACGCCTACAACCAGTCGCTGTCGGAGCGTCGCGCCACTGCGGTGTACGACTACCTGACCAGCAACGGCATCGACGCCTCGCGCATGGTCGGCCCGAACGGTTACGGCGAGAGCCGCCCGATCGCGCCGAACACCAACCCGGATGGTTCGGACAATCCGGAAGGCCGCGCGCAGAACCGTCGCACCGAGTTGAACGTGCAGAACTAAGCACGTCGCAACCACGGATGGCCCTCCTGGGCCATCCGAAGGGGCAAACAGAAGTACCCGGAAGCCCGGCCCAGCGCCGGGCTTTTTCTTTGTCGCCAATATCCCCCTCGACAGCGGCGGGTCAGCTTGGGCGTACAAGGCTTCCTCTATACTGCGGAACGCTTTCCACGAGATCCCGCGCCATGGCATACATCAGGAAGTTCGCGGTTGCCTCCAGTGTCCTGCTGCTTGTTTCCACCGCTTGCGCGGCCACCGGCAAGGCGCAGGACACGCCGACACCAGCGACCGATGCGCCGCCCGCGCCGGTGACCGCCGTGCCCGGCCAGGCCGCGACCGTCCCGGTGCAGGACACCATCCGGATGCCTGACGGCGAGGTGTTGCCGATCCCGGGGTCCGGAACCGTGGCGGGCGATACCGCGCCGGCCGCCTATGTTCCGCGCACCGAGCACGACAACACGCCGTGGCGCTTCAACATGCAGCAGGAAGGGCAGAGCATGTCCGCCGACAAGTTCGACGAATGGATGAAGTCGAAAGGCGTGCGCGTGGCCACCGGCAAGCCTGCCACGCCGCTGGTGCAGAACTGCCCGACCCCGGAAGGCGACAAGGGTGACAACGATGGCGATGGCATCATCAATTGCCTCGATCTGTGCCCGGCCTCGGAGGCCGGCCAGACCATCGGTCCGGACGGCTGCCCGGTGCCCGTGTCGATCGACCTGAAGGGCGTGACGTTCGGTTACGACAAGGCCAGTCTGGAAGCCGATGCCAAGGCCGTGCTGAGCGAGGCCCTGGAAATCCTGCAGCGCTACCCGGACCTGAAGGTCGAGGTTGCCGGCCATACCGACTCGCGGGGCGATGCGAAGTACAACCAGGCGTTGTCGGAGCGTCGGGCCAAGGCCGTCTACGACTACCTGGTCGAGAACGGGATCGACAAGGCGCGCCTGATCGGACCGGTCGGTTTCGGCGAGATGCGTCCGCTGGTGCCGAACCAGAAGCCGGACGGCTCGGATGATCCGGAGGGTCGTGCCAAGAACCGTCGCACGGAGCTGAACATCCAGAACTGACGGATCGTTCCCGTTACTGCCGCCCCGCGGCGCCCGAAGCCCGGCCACGTGTCGGGCTTCGCGTTTCTGCGCATTCCGTCGCATTCACTGGATCGATGGCATCGCATTGCGGTCGGATGCGGCAAAAAATCGTCACGGAATGTGAGCGCGCGCACCCCTTTCCTGGCCCGCCTGCCTACACTTGCCATCACGTCGCGGGGTGAAGACGACGTGACGGGATCCAACACAATCAAGGGGAGCTGGACATGGGGAAGTTCGTGGTTTCAATGGTGCTGGCGCTGTTGTGCGCCGGCGTGGCGTCGGCGGCCGAGCCGGTTCCGGCAAATGCGGTCACCGAAGCGGCGGCAACCGGGGCGGCGGCTGCGGATGCGGCGAACTACAAGCCCAAGACCGAGCACGACAACACGCCGTGGCGCTTCAACATGGAGCAGGGCGGCAAGCGCATGTCGGCCGATCAGTTCGACGCGTGGATGAAGTCGAAGGGCGTGCGCGTAGCGAAGGGCGCACCTGCCGCGCCGGCGGCTGCCCAGGAGGCATCGGCGTCGACGGATACCGCGGCGGCACCGGAAGCGCAGGCGGCAAAGTAAAGAAGCACGGCGGCGCCGGAAAGGCGCCGCCGGGGCCGACGGCTTTTGGCCGGCGGCTTTTGAAGCCCGCCCGCGGCCCGGGCGGGCTTCCGCCGTTTCAGGCTTTCAACACGCCGAGTTCGCGGCCGATCCGGGTGAATGCATCGATCGCCCGGTCGAGCTGCTCGCGCGTGTGCGCCGCGCTGATCTGGGTGCGGATGCGGGCCTGGCCCTGCGGCACCACCGGGAAGAAGAAGCCGATCGCGTAGATCCCTTCCTCCAGCAGCCGCTCGGCGAATTTCTGCGCCAGCGGCGCGTCGTACAGCATCACCGGGCTGATCGGGTGGGTGCCGGGCTTGATGTCGAAGCCGGCCGCGGTCATGCGCTCGCGGAAGTAGGTGGTGTTGTCGGCCAGTTGCCGGCGCAGGTCGCCGGCGGCGGCCAGCATCTCGAACGCCTTGATCCCGGCCGCGACCACGTGCGGCGGCAGCGAGTTGGAGAACAGATAGGGCCGCGAACGCTGGCGCAGCAGTTCGATGACCTCGCTCGAGGCGGTGGTGAAGCCGCCGACCGCGCCGCCCATCGCCTTGCCGAGGGTGCCGGTGAAGATATCGATCCTGTCCATCACGCCGCGGGCCTCGGCGGAGCCGCGGCCGGTCGCGCCGATGAAGCCGGTCGCGTGGCACTCGTCGATGTGCACCAGCGCGCCGTACTTCTTCGCCAGCGCGGTGATCTCGTCGAGCGGGGCGATGAAACCGTCCATCGAGAACACGCCGTCGGAGGTGATCAGCTTGGTCCTGCAGCCGGCGGCGTCGGCGGCCTGCAGCTGCTTTTCCAGGTCGGCCATGTCGCAGTTGGCGTAACGGAAGCGCTTGGCCTTGCACAGGCGCACGCCGTCGATGATCGACGCGTGGTTGAGCGCGTCGGAGATGATCGCGTCGTCCTCGCCGAGCAGCGGCTCGAACAGGCCGCCGTTGGCGTCGAAGCAGGCGGCGTAGAGGATCGTGTCCTCGGTGCCGAAGAACGATGCGATGGTCTGCTCGAGCTGCTTGTGCAGGTCCTGGGTGCCGCAGATGAAGCGCACCGAGGCCATGCCGAAGCCGTGGGTGTCGAGCGCGTCCTTGGCGGCGGCGATGATGTCCGGGTGGTCGGCCAGGCCGAGGTAGTTGTTGGCGCAGAAGTTCAGCACCGTGCGGCCGTCGTCGAGGGTGATCTCGGCCGACTGCGGGCTGGTGATGATGCGCTCGGACTTGAACAGGCCGGCATCGCGGATGGAGTCGAGTTCTTCGGTGTAGCGATTGGTCAGAGACATGGCGGGTCCTTGAAACAGGGTTGCCGTAGGAGCGACGTGAGTCGCGAACGCGCAGAAAATCGATGGGTCGGTGGGTCGCGACTTACGTCGCTCCTACAACGAAGCGGTGTCCAACGAAGCGATGCCCGACGAGCCGTGCCCGACGAGCCGTGCCCGGCGAAACAACGCCGGATCAATTCCAGCTCAGCACGATCTTGCCGGCCTTGCCCGCTTCCATCAGGTCGAAGCCCTGCTGGAACTCCTCGACCGGCAACTGGTGGGTCAGCACCTTGCCCAGCGGGAAGCCGCCCAGCACCAGCTGGGTCATCTTGTACCAGGTCTCGTACATCTTCCGGCCGTAGATGCCGTGCAGCACCAGGCCCTTGAAGATGATCTTGTCCCAGTCGACGCCGGCGCCCTTGGGCATGATGCCGAGCATCGCGATCCTGCCGCCGTGGTACATGCAATCGAGCATGTCGTTGAACGCGCGGGGGTTGCCGCTCATCTCCAGGCCGACGTCGAAGCCCTCCATGTGCAGGTCGGCCATCACGTCCTTGAGCGAGGTGTTGGCGACGTTGACCACCCGGGTCGCGCCCATGTCGGCGGCCAGCTTGAGGCGGTAGTCGTTGACGTCGGTGACCACCACGTTGCGCGCGCCGATGTGCTTGCAGATGCCGGCGGCAATGATGCCGATCGGGCCGGCGCCGGTGATCAGCACGTCCTCGCCGACCACGTCGAACTCCAGCGCGCAGTGCGCGGCGTTGCCGTAGGGATCGAAGAACGCGGCCAGCTCGCTCGGGATCTGGTCCGGGATCGGCCACAGGTTGGTTGCCGGCATGACGATGTACTCGGCGAACGCGCCATTGCGGTTGACGCCGATGCCGACCGTGTTCGGGCACAGGTGCTGGCGCCCGCCGCGGCAGTTGCGGCAGTGGCCGCAGACGATGTGGCCCTCGGCGCTCACACGCTGGCCGACCTTGTAGCCGGTCACGCCCGGGCCGACCTCGACGATGCGGCCGACGAATTCGTGGCCGATCACCAGGCCCGGCTGGATCGTGCGCTGGCTCCATTCGTCCCAAAGGTAGATGTGCAGGTCGGTGCCGCAGATCGCGGTCTTCTCGAGCTTGATCAGCACCTCGTTGGCGCCCGGCGCGGGCACCGGCACCTCTTCCATCCAGATGCCCTTGGTCGCTTCGCGCTTGACCAGCGCCTTCATCATCGTTTGGGTCATGGTTCGCTCTTGGATTGCCACGTGCCGCGTGCGGCAGGCGGGGCGCGCCGATGGCGCCGGAATTGACCAGGAATTATACGCGGCGACCCATGCCGCCACCGTGACCGGCTCCGTGCTGCCCGGCACCGCGGTGCGCGGCGTAAACTCGGGCTTTCGACCTTCTTTCAGGGTGACGGCAATGCGTTATTCGGTACTGGCGGTGGCAATCGCGATGGCGGGCTTCGTGGGGGCGGCGACTGCGGGTGAGGGCATGTGGGTGCCGCAGCAATTGCCGGAGATCGCCGGTCCACTGAAGAAGGCCGGCCTGGAACTGCCGCCGGAGCAACTGGCCGACCTCACCGGCGACCCGATGGGCGCGGTGGTATCGCTCGGTGGCTGCACCGCCAGCTTCGTTTCGCCGCAGGGCCTGGTGGTCACCAACCACCACTGCGCGTACGGCGCGATCCAGCTCAATTCCACCCCCGAGAACAACCTGATCGACAAGGGTTTCAACGCCCCGACCCAGGCCGACGAGGTCTCGGCCGGCCCGAACGCGCGCATCTATGCGCTCGACTCGATCGAGGACGTCACCGCCAAGGTCCGCGCCGCAATCGAGGCCGCGCCCGATGCGCTCGGCCGCAGCCATGCACTGGAAGCGATCGAGAAGCAATTGGTCGCCGATTGCGAGACCGACGAGGGTTACCGCTGCCGGTTCTACAGCTTCGCCGGCGGCAACACCTACCGGCTGTTCAGGAACCTCGAGATCAAGGACGTGCGCCTTGTCCACGCGCCGCCCAACAGCGTTGGCAGCTACGGCGGCGACATCGACAACTGGATGTGGCCGCGCCACACCGGCGATTTCTCGTTCTATCGCGCCTATGTCGGACCCGACGGCAAGCCTGCGCCGTATGCCGAAGGCAACGTGCCATACCAGCCCGAACACTGGCTCAAGCTGGCGTCGCAGCCGCTGGAAACAGGCGATTTCGTGATGGTCGCCGGCTACCCCGGCCGCACCGCCCGCTACGCGCTGGCCGCCGAGTTCGATGAGACCGCGCAGTGGACCTACCCGACCGTCAAGGCGCACTACGAGAACCTGGCCGGGCTGGTCGAGGCAGCCGGTGCCAAGGACGAGGACATCGAGGTCAAGTACGCCAGCACCATCCGCGGCTGGCAGAACGCGATGAAGAACTACGGCGGCCAGCTGGAAGGTTTCGAACGGATCGACGCAAGCAAGGCCAAGCACGACGAGGAAGCCGCGGTGCTGGCATGGCTGCGCGGGCAGGGTGCCGACGGTGAGGCCGCGCTGGCCGCCCACGCCCGGTTGCTCGAACTCCAGGAAGCCGACAGCGCCACCCGCGAACGCGACCTGGTGCTCGGCCAGTTGCGCCGCACCGGCACGATCGGCGCCGCCACCAGCCTCTACCGCCTCGCGATCGAGAAGGCCAGGCCCGATGCCGAGCGCGAGCCGGGCTACCAGCAGCGCGACCTGCCCGGCTTCGAGGGCGCGATGCGGCAGATGGACAAGCGCTACGCCGCGGCGATGGACCGGCAGCTGCAGGAATACTGGCTGCGTGAGTACGTGAAGCTGCCGCAGTCGCAGCGGGTCGAGGCGATCGACGCCTGGCTCGGCGGTGACGACGAGGCCGCGGTGCAGGCCGCGCTGGACAAGCTGGCCGGCACCGACCTTGGCGCGCTCGACACCCGCCTGGCACTGCTGCAGGCCGACCGTGCCGCGTTCGAGGCCAGCGACGACCCGGCGCTGCAGTTCGCGGTCGCGGTCATGCCGACCCTGCTGGAGCTGGAAGAGCAGGCCGAGACCCGCGCCGGCGACGCCCTGCTGGCGCGCCCGGTGTACCTGCAGGCCGTGGCCGACTACAAGGCCAGCCAGGGCGAGTCGGTCTACCCCGACGCCAATTCCTCGCTGCGCATCACCTTCGGCAACGTGCAGGGCTACACCCGCCCCGACGGCGTGCGCCTGCCGCCGTTCACCACGCTGGAGCAGGTCGCCGCCAAGCACACCGGCGAGGCGCCGTTCGACGCACCGCAGGCGCTGCTCGATGCGGTCGAGGCGAAGAGCTACGGCGGCCTTGCCAGCGAGGAACTCGGCACCGTGCCGGTCAACTTCATGGCCGACCTCGACATCACCGGTGGCAACTCCGGTTCGCCGGTGATGAACGCGCGCGGTGAACTGGTCGGGCTGGTGTTCGACATGAACTGGGAGAGCGTGGCGTCGAACTGGGTCTTCAACCCGGAACTGACCCGGGTGATCGCGGTCGACGCGCGCTACATGCGCTGGATCATGCAGGAGGTCTTCCCGGCGCCGCAGGTGCTGGAGGAGCTCGGCGTGCCGGAGCAGAAGTAAGGCATGAAGATCATCCTTGCGCGTCACGGTGAAACCTCGTGGAACGCCGCGGGCCGCTACCAGGGCCAGGCCGACATCCCGCTGTCGCCGGTGGGCGAGGCGCAGGCCCGTGCCCTCGGCGAGCGGCTGCGCGAGGTGCCGGTCACCCGCGCGGTCGCCTCGCCGCTGGGTCGTGCCCGCCAGACCGCCGGGTTCGCGCTCGGCGAACGCCGCGCGATGCTGTCGACCGATCCCGGGCTGATGGAAATCGCCCACGGCACCTGGGAGGGGCTGCTCGCCAGCGAGATCGGCGAGCGCGACCCCGAACGCCTGCGGGCCTGGCGCGACACGCCGCATGAAGTGCTGATGCCCGAAGGTGAATCGTTGCAGCACGTGTTCGACCGCGCCTGGCCCGCGCTGGCGCGTGCTGCCGATGGGCTCGGTGACGACGACACCCTGCTGGTGGTCGCGCACGACGCGGTCAACCGCGTGCTGCTGTGCCACGTGCTCGGCATCCCGCTCGCGCGGCTGTGGACCTTCCGCCAGGCGCCGACCACCTTGAACCTGCTGGAAGGCCTCACGGTCGACCGGCTGGAGGTGGTTCGCCTCAACGATTGCAGCCACCACACCGCATTGTTCGGCGAGGCCGTGCACCGCGCGCTGTAAGCGGGGATCATTGCGGTCCCCGCGCACCGGTTTTCCCGCATGACCCTGGACCAGTGGCTTGTCCGCATCGAGCGCCAGCACCCCAAGTCGATCGACATGGGGCTCGATCGCGTGCGTGAAGTGGCCGGCCGGCTTGGACTGGACCGGCCGGCACGACACGTCATCGCAGTCGGTGGCACCAACGGCAAGGGCTCGACGGTCGCCTTCATCGAGGCGATCGCGCGCGAGGCCGGCTGGCGCGTCGGTGCCTATACCTCGCCGCATCTGCTGGCCTACAACGAGCGGGTGCGCGTGGATGGCCAAGACGCCTCCGACGCCGCGCTGGTCGAGGCGTTCGAGGCGATCGAAGCGGCGCGCGGCGACACCACGCTGACCTATTTCGAGTACGGCACGCTGGCGGCGCTGTGGCTGTTCGCGCGTGCCGGGCTCGACCTGGCGATCCTGGAGATCGGCCTCGGCGGGCGGCTCGACGCCACCAACATCGTCGATTCCGATGTCGCCGTGATCACCACCGTCGACCTCGACCACCAGGACTATCTCGGCGACAACCGCGAGGCCATCGGTTTCGAGAAGGCCGGGATCGCGCGCAGTTGGAAACCGCTGGTGCTCGGCGACGACGATCCGCCGTCGAGCGTGCTGCGGCATGCCTATGCGATCGGCGCGTCGGCACTGCGGATCGGTTGCGATTTCTTCATCGGCGCTGCGCCGGGCGAAGCCGCTCAGGAGTTGCCCGCCGACGGTCACTGGCGCTGGCGCGAAACCGGCTTCCAGCTCGATCTGCCCCTGCCGAAACTCGCCGTGCCGGCACAGCTGCGTAACGCGGCGGTCGCGGTCGCCGCACTGCGCGCGCTGGACCGTCCGCTGGACGACGATGCGATCGGTCGTGGCATCGCCGCCGCCGACATCCCCGGGCGGCTGCAACGTTTCCAGCGCGGCGGCGTGGACGTGCTGGTCGACGTCGGCCACAACCCCCAGGCCGCGCGCGAACTGGCGGCCTGGCTGCAGGCCAAGCCGGTAACCGGCGCCACGCACGCGGTGTATGCGGCGCTGGGCGACAAGGACGTGGCGGGCGTCGTTGCCGCGCTGGCCTCCGTCGTCGACCGGTGGCACCTCGCCGGGTTGCCCGACCAGGCCCCGCGCGGCATCGATGTGGAGCGGTTCGCCGAGCGTCTCGCCGGGACCGCGGCCGCGACCGCAACCCGACATGCCGACGTTGCCCAGGCGCTGGCGGCGGTATGCGCACAGGCGCGCGACGGCGACCGCATCCTGGTGTTCGGCTCGTTCCACACCGCGGCGGCGGCCTTGCGCTGGCTGGCTTGAGCACCGCCCGCGCCAACGCCTGAACAGACCGCCGGTGCAGGCCGGTGGCGTCGTGGCGCGGGGGTATAATTCGCGGGCACTTTCGCCGAGGCATGCGAGATCCGATGGAACCCGCCCTGAAACAGCGCCTGATCGGTGCCGCCGTGCTCGTCGCGATCGCGGTGATCTTCCTGCCGATGCTGATCAAGGGGCCGGCCCCGGAAAGCGGCGTCTCCGACGTGCCGCTGGACCTGCCCGAGCCGCCCGGTGGCGAATTCGAGACTCGTGAACTGCCGCTGGTGACACCGGGCGCGACGCCAGGCGGCAGCGTGACCGGCCTGGGCGGCGCCGATGCCGATCCCGTCGAGGGCGGCGAACTGCCCACCGTCGATACGCGTACCGCCAACGACGGCATGATGCCGGCGACCACCGCCGGTGGTGGCTATGCGGTCAGTTTCGGCAGCTACGCCAGCGCCGACGACGCCGCGCGCGTGGTCAACGCCCTGCGCGATTCGCAACTGGCGGGCTACCAGGAAACCACCGCGGTCGACGGACGCACCCTGTACCGGGTGCGCGTCGGGCCGTTCGACTCGCGCGCGACCGCCGAGACCGCACGCCTGCGCGCGGCCCACGTGCGCGACGATGTCGGCTCCCGGGTGGTGGCGCTGGACGCGGCCGCCGCCGAGGACGACGCCAACGCCACCGCATCGGTATCCACGCCCGCGCCGGCGCCCCGAACCGAGGTGTCGGAGCCGACACCGTTGCCCGAAGACAAGCCCGCCGCCTCGCCGGTCGCGAGCAAGCCGGCCGAAACGAAGCCCGCCAAGCCTGTCGCCGAAGGCAGGCCCGCCGCAGCCGAACCCGTGGCGACCACGCCGAAGCCTGCCGCGGCCGGCGTCGGCTTCGCGGTGCAACTGGGCGCCTTCAGCAAGGCCGCCGATGCCAATGCCCTGCGCGACCGGGCGCGCGCCGCCGGGCTCAGTGCGTTCGTCGAACAGGTCAATACCGACAAGGGGCCGCTCAGCCGGGTCCAGGTGGGGCCGGTGGTCGATCGTCCGGCCGCCGAGCGGCTGAAGGCGCAGGCTGCGGTCAAGCTCGGCATCAACGGCTTCGTCCATTCGCACCCGTGAGGCGTGACGCGTTTTCGCGATGAGTGCAGTCGACTGGGTCCTGCTGGCGGTCGTGGGCGTGTCGGCCCTGCTGGGGCTGATGCGCGGCTTCGTCGGTGTGCTCGCGTCGCTGACGGCGTGGGTTCTGGCGGGCTGGGCGGCGTTCCGGTTTGGCGCGCAGGTCGCGCTGGTGCTCGCCAGCGATGGCGAGCCCGGACCGGGACAGCTGCTGGCCGGCTACGGGTTGAGTTTTCTGGTGGTGCTGCTGGCGGTCGGCCTGGTGGGCTGGCTGGTGCGCAAGCTGGTGCATTCGGTAGGCCTGTCCGGGCTGGACCGGTTGCTCGGGCTCCTGCTCGGGTTCGCGCGCGGTGCGCTGGTCGCTTGCCTGCTTGTGCTGCTGATGGGCTTGACCGGGCTGCCGCGGACGCCGGAATGGCGCGCCTCGCCGGTGGTGCCGGTGTTCGCGCCGGGTGCGCAATGGATGCAGGGCTGGTTGCCGGAGTGGGTATCCGCCCGGGTCGACCTGCGCGGCGACTCCACCCGGCCGGCGCTGGTTTCGGCGGGGCTGATGTCGCCGGAGCTGATGTCGGGGGAGACGCTGCCGCCTGGAACGGCCCCCTCCGGGGCGGAGATCGTTCTCCCGGCACCGGTGGACATGTCGCTGGAGGTCGCCGCCGGCATCGCGCGTGAACTCAGTGGCAAGCAGGCGGCCCCGCAACGGATGCAAGACCCCGCGCCACCCCTGCAGCAACCCCGGGCGCAGCCCCGGCAACAACCCCTGCAACAACCCCTGCAACAACCCCTGCAACAACCCCAACCAGGATCCTGACCATGTGCGGCATCATCGGTATCGTCGGCCACAACGACGTCGCGGCCCAGCTCTATGACGCCCTCACAGTGCTGCAGCATCGCGGCCAGGACGCGGCCGGTATCGCCACCGCCGACGATGGCCGGCGGCTGATGGTGCACAAGGGCAACGGGCTGGTCAGCGAAGTGTTCGACGCGCCCGCGATGCGCCTGCTGCGCGGCCAGATCGGCATCGGCCATTGCCGTTATCCGACGGCGGGAAGCGAGGGCAACGACGAAGCCCAGCCGTTCTACGTCAACTCGCCGTTCGGCATCGCGCTGGCGCACAACGGCAACCTGATCAACACCGACGCGCTGCGCCGCGAGGTGTTCGAGCAGGACCGCCGCAACGTCAATACCGAGTCGGACTCGGAAGTGCTGCTCAATGTCTTCGCGCATGAGCTCGACACCCGCGCGCTGACACCGGACACCGCGTTCAAGGCGGTCGAGGGCGTGTACCGCCGTTGCGTCGGCGGCTACGCGGTGGTCGCCACGGTGCTCGGCCTCGGGCTGGTGGCGTTTCGGGATCCCAACGGCATCCGGCCGCTGGTGCTGGGCAAGCGCAGCAGCCCGGCCGGGGACGAATACGCGGTGGCGTCGGAGTCGGTGGCGTTCGACCTGACCGGGTTCGAGCGCGTGCGCGATGTCGGCCCGGGCGAGGCGGTGGTGATCACCGCCGACGGCGAGCTGCACACCCGCCAGTGCGTGCCGGCCGGCAAGCACACCCCGTGCATGTTCGAGTACGTGTACTTCGCCCGTCCCGATTCGATGATCGACGACATCTCGGTGCACAAGGCGCGCATGCGTATGGGCCAGACCCTGGGCGAGAAGATCCTGCGGCTGCGGCCGGACCACGACATCGACACCGTGATCCCGATCCCCGACTCCTCGCGCGACGCCGCGCTGGAAGTGGCCAACGTGCTCGACGTGAAGTACCGCGAGGGCTTCATCAAGAACCGCTACGTCGGCCGCACCTTCATCATGCCGGGGCAGGGCCAGCGCGCGAAGTCGGTGCGGCGCAAGCTCAACCCGATCCCGCTGGAGTTCCGCAACCGGGTGGTGCTGCTGGTCGACGACTCGATCGTGCGCGGCACGACCTCGAAACAGATCGTGCAGATGGCGCGCGAGGCCGGCGCGCGCAAGGTGTACCTCGCCTCGGCCGCGCCGCCGGTGCGGCACCCGAACATCTACGGCATCGACATGCCGATCGCCGACGAGCTGATCGCCTACAACCGCACCGAGGAAGAGGTGCAGGAACTGCTCGGTTGCGACTGGCTGATCTACCAGGATCTCGAGGACCTGGAACACGCGGTGTCGGGACCGAAGCACCGGCTGGAGCACTTCGACTCCTCGTGCTTCAACGGCGACTACGTGACCGGCACCGAGGAAGACTACTTCGAGCGGATCAAGCGCCTGCGCTCCGACGACGCCAAGAGCACCCGCCGGGCATCCTGACCGCTGGTGCCTTTGTAGGAGCGACGTAAGTTGCGATTTCACTGACAACCGGTTTCGCCGTGAAATCGCGACTCACGTCGCTCCTACACAAGGCCATTCTTCCGCAGCGGGAACGCATCGCTGCCGCCCGCAGCGCAGGAGTCGCATCATGCCCCCATCCCTGTTCGCCATCGCCCGCGGCTGCCTCGACGCCGCGACACCCGAAGCCAAGGTCGCGGCGACCTTCGCCGCCGGCGAGTCATTCGCACGCGGCGAGTGCACGATCCCGTCCGACGCGACGCCACCCGAGCCGATCCGCATGCCCGGCCGTCCCGCGCGCCCCCGACTGGTGGCGCCGCGCGACCTGCCCAAACGTGGCTTCGGAACCGACGAAGGGCGCGCCGCCTTCATCCACGCGATCGCCCACATCGAGTTCAACGCGATCGACCTGGCCTGGGATGCCGTCTACCGCTTTCGCGGGTTGCCGGACCGGTTCTATTCGGACTGGGTCGGTGTCGCGGTCGACGAGGCGCGGCATTTCAGCCTGCTGCGCGAACGTCTGAGAGAACTCGGCCACGACTATGGCGATTTCGATGCCCACAACGGTCTGTGGGAGATGGCCGAGAAGACCGCGCACGACGGCCTCGCCCGCATGGCGCTGGTGCCGCGGGTCCTGGAAGCGCGCGGGCTGGATGTGACGCCGGGGATGATCGCCAGGCTGCAAGGCGTTGGCGATGAGGCCACGGTGGCGATCCTCGAACTGATCCTGCGCGAGGAAGTCGCACACGTCGCCGCCGGCTCGCACTGGTTCCGCTGGTACTGCGAGCGCGCCGGTGTCGAGCCGGGTCCGAAGTTCCGCGAGCTGCTGGGCGAATACGCGAGATCGGTGCTGTACGGCCCGTTCAACCTGCAGGCCCGCAGCGAGGCCGGATTCGATGACGGGGAACTGGCGATGCTCGAGGCCTTCATCGCGAATTGATGGGTTCTCACCGGAAGGTACCGGTCGCACACAAACCCATGTAGGAGCGACGTAAGTCGCGATCGCACGGCGATCCCGGGCATCAGTGAAATCGCGACTTACGTCGCTCCTACAACGAAGGACACCGCGACCGGGCACGCCGGCCCGCTTTAAAGCGAAGACAGCTCCGCGCCCGCAGCATCCACCCGCAGCACCGAGCCCTGCTCATACCAATCGCCCAGAACCGTCCGGGTGCGGGTATGCCCAGCCAAGTCCAGTTCATGCACCGCCGGCCGATGCGTATGGCCGTGGATCATCGTGTCGATGCCAAACTGCGCAAACGTCGCCGCGACCGTCGCCGGCGCGACGTCGGTGATCGATTCCATCGTCCCTTGGCCCTGCAACCCCTGCTGATGCGCCTTGCTCGCCGCGCGGGCCTGCTGGGCGAACGCCAGTCGCGCCGCCAGCGGTTGGGCCAGGAACTGCGCCTGCCACGCCGGGTTGCGGGTCTGCGCGCGGAACTGCTGGTAGGCGACGTCGTCGGTGCACAGGGTGTCGCCATGCAGCAGCAGGGTGGGGTGGCCGTACAGCATCACCACGCTCGGATCGGCCAGCACCGCCATGCCGGCGCGGCGTGCGTAGTCCTCGCCGAGCAGGAAGTCGCGGTTGCCGCGGATGAAGTACGCAGGCGTGCCGGCATCGACCACCGCGCGCAGTTCGCGGGCGACGAAGGCCCCGGTTTCGGACGGGTCGTCATCGCCGACCCAGGCCTCGAACAGGTCGCCGAGGATGTACAGCGCGTCGGCGCCGGCGGCCTCCTCGCGCAGGAAGCGGCCGAACAGTTCGGTGATCGCCGGACGCTCGGCGTCCAGGTGCAGGTCGGAGATGAAAAGCGTGGTCATCGCGGCATTGTAAAGGCGCGCGCGGCAAAGCCTCCCCAAGTGTAGGAGCGACGTAAGTCGCGATTTCACGGCGAATCCGGATATCAGTGAAATCGCGACTTACGTCGCTCCTACAGCCCGGGGGGATTTCCACGCCATGCCACCGGGCCACGCAGCATCCCCGCAACCGCTAAAATCGTGCGGTCCCCACCCCGAGTCGCCCCATGACCTGCCGTACCCGCTTCGCCCCCAGTCCCACCGGTTACCTGCACATCGGCGGCGCCCGCACCGCGCTGTACTGCTGGCTGGAGGCGCGCCGTCGCGGCGGCCAGTTCATCCTGCGGATCGAGGACACCGACCGCGAGCGCAGCACCCAGGCCGCGATCGACGCGATCCTGCAGGCGATGGAATGGCTCGGCCTCGACTATGACGAAGGCCCGCTCTACCAGACCCAGCGGCTCGATCGCTACCGCGAGGTCGCCGAGCAACTGGTCGCGTCCGGCCACGCCTACTACGCCTACGAGACCCGCGAGGAACTCGACGCGATGCGCGAGGCGGCGATGGCGGCGAACGAGAAGCCGCGCTACAACGGCGCCTACCGCGACCGCGACGCGGGCTACCGCGACGATCCCAACCGGGTGATCCGCCTGAAGAACCCGCTCGACGGCGTGGTCGCCTGGGACGACAAGGTCAAGGGCCGGATCGAGATCGCGAACAGCGAACTCGACGACCTGGTGATCTTCCGCCCCGACGGCTATGCGACCTACAACTTCGCGGTGGTGGTCGACGACCTCGACATGGGCATCACCGACGTCGTCCGCGGCGACGACCACGTCAACAACACCCCGCGCCAGATCAACATCTACAAGGCGCTGATTCAGAGCGGCGTGCCTGCCGAAGTCCCGCACTTCGCCCACCTGCCGATGATCCTCGACCCGGAGGGCGCCAAGCTGTCCAAGCGCACCGGCGCGGCCGACGTCATGCAGTACCGCGACGCCGGCTACCTGCCGCACGCGTTGCTGAACTACCTGGTGCGGCTGGGCTGGTCGCACGGCGACCAGGAGATCTTCTCGATCGACGAGATGAAGTCGCTGTTCGACCTCAAGGACGTCAACGCCAAGGCATCGCGGCTCGACCCGGCCAAGCTCGGCTGGCTCAACCAGCAGTACCTCAAGGCCGATGATCCGGTCGAAGTCGGCAGGCACCTCGAATGGCACCTGCGCGATGCCGGTTACGACCTCGCCACCGGCCCCGCCCCGGCCGACATCGTCATCGCCCTGCGCGACCGCGTGCAGACCCTCAAGGAAATGGCCGAGCGCGCCGCGGTCTGGTTCGGCCCGCTTACCGAGTACGACGAAGCAGCCGTCGCCAAGCACCTCAAGCCGGCCGCCCGTGCGCCGCTGGCCGATGCGCGCGAACGCCTCGCCGCGCTGGGCGAGTGGAGCGCCGAGGCGGTCGGTGCCGCGCTGCACGAAACCGCCGCGGCTCTGGAGCTGGGCATGGGCAAGGTCGCCCAGCCGATGCGCGTCGCGATCACCGGCACCCAGGTCAGCCCCGACATCTCGCACACCGTCTACCTGGCCGGGCAGGCCGAGGCGTTGCGGCGGATCGATGCGGCGCTTGCAAAAGTGCCCGCCGAGGCCTAGATCAGGGACATGGCCCACGACCACGACTGCATCGACCCGCAGCACCACGTCCACGACGGCGATGCCTTCGTGCGCGAGGTCGAGCGCGTGTGCAAGCAGCGTGGCCTGCGGCTGACCCCGATCCGCGCCAATGCCCTGCGCCTGATCGCCGAAGCGGAGCGACCGGTCAAGGCCTACGAACTGCTCGACCTGATGAAGGCGACCCACGACGCCGCCGCGCCGCCGACGGTGTACCGCGCGCTCGAGTTCCTGCTCGAGCACGGGTTCATCCACAAGCTGGCCTCGATCAACGCCTTCGTCGGCTGCCACCATCCCGGCGGCGAGCAGCACGCGGTGCCGTTCCTGATCTGCGACAACTGCCATACGGCGGTGGAACTGGAGGACGAGCAGATCGTCGAGTCGCTCGACGCCCGCGCCCGCGCGCTGGGCTTCGTGCCGCAGGCGCAGACGCTGGAAGTGCACGGGTTGTGCGCCGATTGCGCGAAGGCGGCGGCCGGCGCCGGTCCCGGTCCGATGTAGGAGCGACGTAAGTCGCGATTTCACTGCTGCATCGGTATCTCGTGCTGAGCGCGCTGCCCGATGGCACGACCGCCACTCTGGATCGGCGAAGCATGCCGACAAACAACCATCAGTGAAATCGCGACTTACGTCGCTCCTACAGGCAGGCGGGTGTAAGCGCCCTCAGGCGTCCGCGCGCTCAGAAGAACGCGCGCACTCCGAACTCGACGCCACGCCCCGGCAACGGCGCCAGGTCCTTCAGGAACGACGTGTGCGGTCGCGCCTCCTCGTCGAGCAGGTTGTTGCCGTCGAGGAACACTTCCCACGCGTTGCCGCCGCGGCTGTCGATATGCCACGCCAAGTGGGCGTCCACCAGCGTGTAGCCGGGCGTCGCGGTCTCGTGCTCCGCCACGTCGTCCTGCTCCGCGTAGCGCACCGCGCCGATCGACGCGCGCCATTCGCCGGTCTCCCAGCGCAATTCGCCACCGACACGGGCCGGCGCGATCCGCGGCAGGTTGCCGTCGTTGGCGAGCGTGGCGACATGATCGTGGTTGTGGTCGCCGTGGGGCACCGACACCGCGATGTCGCGGCTGCCGCTGCCGTCGAGTTCCGCGCGCACCACGTCGCCGAACACGCGCATCGACCAGGCGCCGCTGTCGTTGTCGATGAAGGTCCAGTCGACCTCGGCCTCGGCGCCATTGAAGCGCGCGTCGTGCTGGGTCCACGCGCGCACCGGGCCGTCGTGCTCGACGATGCCGGTATCGGCGAGGTAGACGAAATCGTCGAAGCGCACCTGGTAGACCGAGGCGCCTACGCGCAACGGGCCGTTGTGCCAGTGCAGGCCGAGTTCGGCGCGGTTGGCGGTCTCCACGTCGAGGTCCGGATTGCCCAGTTCGACGCTGCCGGTGGCGACGTGCAGGCCGTTGGAGAACAGCTCCTCCGCGGTCGGCGCACGTTGCGCGCGGTCCAGCCCGAGCGATAGGTGCAGCGTCTCGTCCAGGTCCCAGCGCAGCGCCGCGGACAGGCTGGTGGTGTCGAACTCGCGGTCCGGGCCGATCGCGACGCTGTCGTCGACATCGACCTCGTTGCGGTCGTGGCGTGCGCCGATTTCGAGCTTGGTCGAGCCGAACACACGCTCGCCGATCCAGAACAGGCCGGTGTCGTTCGACTTCGAGCCCGGTACGAACGCCTCCGCGCCGACCGCGAGGAAATCGCGTTTCGACCACTGCGCGCCCAGCGCGCCGTTCCAGCCGAGCAGCGGCTGGTGCACCAGCTCCAGCCGCGCCTCGGTGCCGGTGTTGTCGAACACGGTGCCGACCTCGTCACCCTCATATTCGGTATGGGTGTAGTCGGTCCGCGCGAACTTGACCCGCAGCGACTCGAACGCGCCAAGGTCGTCGAACCCGCCGCGCACCTCGCTGCGGCGCTGGTCCATCACGATGCGGACGGCGCCTTCGTCGTGATGGGCTTCACCGGCCGGCTCATCGTGATCGTGGTCGTGGTCGTCATGCGCGTGGCCGTCCTCGCCTTCCGGGTGCGAATGCCCCGGCACGCCGTAGCGGCTGTTGAACAGGCTGTAGCCCACGCCGAGGAAACCGCGGTCGCCGACCCAGGACACTCCCAGCGCGGCGGCATCGGTGCGCACCGCGCTGTTGGGCAGGATGCCGGCCATGCCGAGTTCTTCCTCGTGTTCGTGGCCGGGCTCGTCCTGCCCGCCTTCGGCATGTTCCTCGTGGGCGTGCTCGTTCTCGGCGAAGCCGGGAATCTCGTAGTCGCCGGTTTCGCGATGCAGCGCGTCGAAATGGAACACCACATTGCCCGACTCCGAGGTGCCATCGAGCCGCAGCATCCCGGTGCGCTGGTCGTTGACCGTGCCACTGCGCAACTCGGCGCGGCCCTGCAAGGGCTCCGCGGTCACGTGTTCGGGAATGCGGCCGTCGATCACGTTGACCGCACCGCCGATCGCGCCGCTGCCGTAGAGCAGGGTGGACGGACCCTTCAGCACTTCGACCTGGTCGGCCAGGAACGGCTCGATGCTGACCGCGTGGTCGACGCTGACGGTGGACACGTCGCCCGAACCCAGGCCGTTGCTGAGCACCTGCACCCGCGCGCCGTCGAAGCCGCGGATGATCGGCCGCCCGACGCCCGGGCCGAAGTAGGACGACTGCACGCCCGGCAGCTTGTTGACCGTCTCGCCGAGCGAGTTGGCCTTGGCGGCGTCCAGCCGCTCGCCGGCCAGCACCTCGACCGGCCGGACCAGGTCCTCGGCGGTGCCTGCCAGCGGGGTCGCATGTACCTCGACGGCGGTGAGATCGGTGGGCTGGTGGTCGTGTCCGGCGGCCGGCGCGTCGACCTGTGCGGCGGCCTGGGCCCCCAGCGGCAACGCCATGGACATGGCAAGGACAAGCTGGAGACGGCGGGGTGAACGATTGGGCAGGGGCATGGGGTAAAGTAGGTTGCGCGGGAGACGTAATGTTATATTATAACAATCGTCTGGCCCCTCCCAAAAGTCACGGTCCCATGTCCCCCATCCAACGCCATCGCCTGCTCGACCGTTTCGGCGCCTATGGCTCGATCCTGTGTGCGATCCACTGCGCGCTGCTGCCGCTGGTGGTCGCCCTGCTGCCGACGCTCGGGCTGGTGACACTCGGCAGCGACGGCTTCGAGCGCGGGTTCGTCGCATTCGCCAGCCTGCTGGGGCTCGGCAGCCTGCTCTGGGGCTACCACCGGCACCGCGTCGTTCGGGCCCTGTGGCTGCTGGTGCCGGGCCTGCTGGTGCTGTGGACGGCGATCCTGTATCCGCCGCTGCACCACGCGATGGTGCCGCATGCCATCGCGATGACCCTGGGCGGTACCCTGGTCGGGCTGGGGCACATCGCCAACCTGCGGCTCAACCACGGCCACGTACACGACGCCAGCTGCGCCCATTGAGGACTGCCCGGGCTCCGGTGTGCTACGCTACGCCGCTTCGCGCGCTGCCTTGGCGCGCCGATTTTCAGACGAGACACTTGGGAGCAAGACCATGGGCAAGGGCGACCGCAAGACCGCCAAGGGCAAGCGCTACAACTCCAGCTACGGCAACGCCCGCAAGGCCGTGACCAAGGCCGCCGGCACCACTGCCGCGCCGGTGGCGAAGAAGACCGCCACCAGCAAGACCGTCGCCAAGGCGCCGGCCAAGAAGGTCGCCAAGAAGGCTGCCGTCAAGGAGTAAGCATCGGCGCAGTGCCGGTGTGACCGAAAAGCCCCGCGATGCGGGGCTTTTTCGTGGGCGATCGAATCATTCGACGGTAACCCGTGACGGCAGGCACTCGAATACATGGATGGCGACGGTTAGGTTCGGGTGACGCAGGAACGGAGCGAAATCCATGTCGAGTGCCAGCCAGAAATACCTCGCCATCTATTCCGGTGTACTCACCGTGGCGTTCGCCGCCATCGTGCTCACCGGCGCCAGTTCGACCCGCAGCGAGAAGTTCGACGTGATCGACGTGCAGCGCATCAACGTGCGCGAACCCGACGGCACGCTGCGGATGACCATCTCCAACATGGACCGGTTCCCGGGGTTGATCCTCGATGGCAAGCAATATCCGCATGATCGCGACGTTGCCGGAATGCTGTTCTTCAACGATGAGGGCACCGAGAACGGGGGCTTGGTCTTTGCGGGCAGCAGGGACGCCGATGGCGAGGTCAGCCATGGCGTCCACCTGAGCATGGACCAGTACGAGCAGGATCAGGTCGTCACGCTCAACAGCATCGAAGGCGGCGGGCGTCGCCGCAGTGGGTTGACGGTGGGAGATCGTCCGGACCGCCCGATCTTGGAGGACGTCGAGGAGCGCGCGGCGCTGGAGGCGATGCCCGAGGCGGAGCGGGAAGCGTTGATGGCGCAGCGGCAGGCCGACAACTACTACGGTGCCAATCGCCTGTTCGCCGGCCGCAACGGCGATCGGGAGTCCGTGCTGGACCTCAAGGATGCGTCCGGCAATACGCGACTGCGCCTGAAGGTGGAGCCGGATGGTGCGGCGTCGATCGAGTTCCTGGACGCGGAAGGAAAGTCGACCGGCGTGGTCACGCCGGAGACGCTCAGGACCAGGTGACGGCGACGAAGCCTGCGGTCCGTTGGGGTCAGCCCAGGCACTGGCCACCGACGTATGTAGCCAGCGCGAGGTCCCCACCCAGCCAGTAACCCAGTTCCGACGGGTGCCCGATCCGCCACTGCACGAAATCGGCGCGTGCACCGACCTTCAGCACCCCGCGATCATCCAGCCCGAGCGCGCGGGCGGCGTGGACGGTGGCACCGCGCAACGCTTCCTCCGGGGTCAGGCGGAAATGCGTGCAGGCCAGTTGCATCGCCTGGCGCAGCGACAGCAACGGTGATGTGCCGGGGTTGCAGTCGGTTGCGACCGCCATCGCCACGCCGTGTTCGCGCAGGGCGTCCAGCGGCGGCAATTTCGTTTCGCGCAACACGTGGAACGCACCGGGCAGCAGTACTGCGACCGCACCCGATTCAGCCATTGCCTGGATTCCGGCCTCGCTGCTGTGCTCGATGTGGTCGGCCGACAGTCCGGCGAACTCCGCGACCAACCCGGCGCCCCCAAGATCACTGAGCTGGTCGGCATGCAGCTTGACCGGCAGCCCGAGCGCGCGCGCGGCTTCGAACACGCGGCGGGTCTGCGCCGGGCTGAAACCGATCCCCTCGCAGAACGCGTCCACCGCGTCGACCAGCCCTTCGCCATGCAGCCGGGGCAGCCAGTCGACCACGGCGTCGATGTAGTCGTCGGGCCGGTCCTTGAACTCAGGCGGCAGCGCGTGCGCGGCGAGGTACGTGGTGCGCACGGTGATGCCGAGCCGTTCAGCGACCTGGCGCGCGACCCGCAGCATCTTGCGCTCATTGTCGAAGTCGAGGCCGTAGCCGGACTTGATCTCCAGCGTGGTCGCGCCGTCGGCCAGCAGCGCCTTCGCGCGCGGCAGCGACTGGCGCAACAGTTCGGCCTCGTCGGCCTCGCGCACCGCGCGCACGGTCGACAGGATGCCGCCGCCGGCGCGTGCGATCTCTTCGTAGCTGGCGCCCTGCAGGCGCAACTCGAACTCGCGCGCGCGATCGCCGGCGAACACCAGGTGGGTATGGCAGTCGACCAGCCCGGGGGTGATCCAGCCGTCCGCCTCGATCACTTCGCGCGCCAGCGCCGACGGTTCGCCAGGGAGCCCGCTGCGCGGTCCGACATAGGTCAGTCGCCCATCGCGCCAGCCCAGCGCGGCGTCGGGGATTTCGCCATAACCGGCCGCGCCGTCGAGGGTTGCCAGCGAGGCGCCGACGACCAGCCCGTCCCATTGCATCGAGTCGTTCGTGTCCATCCGCCCATTGTAGGGAAGGCCCGCGAGGTCGCCAGATCGCCGGCGAGTTGCCACAATCGCCGGCATGAGGACCATCCCCAACGCCAGGACCTGGCACCCCGACGGCTGGCATGACGGGACCCGGCTGGACGCCGACCCGCATGGCCGGATCGCCCGCAGCAGTTATGGCGGCACCACCCGCCAGCGTGTCCTGCCGGGCATTGCGAACCTGCATTCGCATGCCTTCCAGCGCGCGATGGCCGGCATGGCCGAGCGCCAGAGCGACCCGAGCGACTCGTTCTGGACCTGGCGCGAGACGATGTACCGCTTCGCCGGGCGCTTCACCCCGGAAAGCCTGTACGCGGTCGCCGCGCAGCTTTATGCGGAGATGCTCACCGCCGGCTACACCACCGTCTGCGAATTCCACTACCTGCACCACGCGCCCGACGGCCGGCCGTACGACGACCCGGCCGCGATGTCGCGCGCGCTGATCCAGGCCGCGCACGACACCGGCATCCGCATGACCCTGCTGCCGGTGCTGTACATGACCGGAGGCTTCGACGGCCGCGCGCTCGGCGAACGCCAGAAGCGCTTCGGTTTCGGGGTCGACGGTTATCTGAAGCTGCTTGATGACCTGCGCACCGAACACGCCGGCGACATGGTCCGGATCGGCTGCGCCCTGCACAGCCTGAGAGCGGTGCCGGAAGCGGCGATGCGCGAGGTGCTGGCGGCCTTGCCTGGCGACAGCCGCATCCATGTCCATATCGCCGAGCAGACTGCCGAGGTCGACGAATGCGTCGCCGTGCGTGGCGCGCGACCGGTGCAGTGGCTGCTCGACAACGCGTCGGTCGATGCGCGCTGGACGCTGGTCCACGCCACCCACCTGGACGACGCCGAATTGCGCGGCATCGCCGGTTCCGGCGCGACCGTCGCGATCTGTCCGACCACCGAGGCCAACCTCGGCGACGGCCTGTTCCGGCTACGCGACTACCTCGATGCCGGTGGGCGTTGGGGCATCGGCTCGGATTCGCACATCTCGGTGTCGCCGGTGGAGGAACTGCGCTGGCTCGAATACGGTCAGCGGCTGGTCACCCGCCGTCGCAACATCGCGGTCACCGAACGCTCGCCCAGCGTTGGTGACACCCTGGTGGCAGCGGTGGAGGCGAGTGCCGCCGACTCGTCGGGCCACGCCATCGGTCGCCTCGCCCAGGGCGACAGCGCCGACGCGCTGGTGCTTGACATCGCCAATGCGGTGTTCGCCGGTGCGACCGACGAAGACGCGACCGATCGCTGGATCTTCGCCGGCAACCAGAACCTGGTGCGCGAGACCTGGGTCAACGGCCGCTGCGTGGTCGAGAACGGCCGCCACTTCCACGCCGACGCGATCGCCGCGCACTACCGCGCCGAGGTGGAGCGGTTACTGGAGGCGTAGGGCGGCATGGGACCCCGCAACGCAGGCACCTGCGCCGAAGCGATGTACACGCGTACCGGCACGATGTAGGAGCGACGTAAGTCGCGATCTCCTCGCTGCGGGTCGACGCGGTGGCAGTCGCTTGCGATGAAGTCTCCCGAAGGCGACCGGTGACTACCCGGCAGGTACACGGGTCAGGTTGGCGTTGTGCGTCGTGCGTTCGCGACTTACGTCGCTCCTACACCAAGGGGCTGGCGAAGAGGTCGTTGTGGGGTAGCGCACCCTCCAGTTGCAGCAGGAACCGTTTGGTCGGCAGGCCGCCACCAAAGCCGGTGAGGCTGCCGTCGGCGCCGATCACGCGGTGGCAGGGCAGCACGATCGGCAGTGGATTGCGGCCGTTCGCCGCACCGACTGCCCTGGACGCGCTGGGCTTTCCGAGCTGCGTGGCCAGTTGCGCGTAGCTGACGGTTTCGCCGTAGGGGATCGACGCCAGCGTGCGCCAGACTTCGCACTGGAACGTGGTCCCGCGCGGTGCCAGCGGCAGGTCGAACGTGCGCCGGGTGCCGGCGAAGTATTCGTCGAGTTGCTGCTGCACCCGGTGCAGCAGCGGATGCGTGCACTCCGCCCAGTCGACCTGCTGCCAGTCGGCCTCGCGCTTGACCGCATGCCGCGACGGCTGGAATTCGATCGCGCGTACGCCGTCGTCGTTGGCCGCCAACAGCAGCGGTCCGACCGGGCTGTCGATGGTGGTGCAGGTGGTCATGCCGTGTTCCTCCGGGCGGAAGCGCCGGCCTTCGCGCGCTCCGCCAGTTCGGTCGCTTCGCGCCAGAGATGGATCACGCAGTACGCCCGCCAGGGCCGCCAGGCTTCGGCGCGCGCGAGCAGGGCGCGGGCGGTGAGTGCGGTGTCGTCGTCGCTGGCGACACGTCGCAGGATCAGGTCCTCGGCCGGGAACGCATCGGGGTGGCCGAGCGCGCGCATCGCAATGTACTGCGCTGTCCACGGGCCGATGCCGGGCAGCGCGACCCAGCGCGCGACGAAATCGTCGAGCGTGCGCTCGGGCTTGAAGTCGACCCGACCGTCGAGCAGCGCGCGGGCGACGTTGCGGATGGTGTCGGCGCGTGCGCGGGTAACCCCGATCGCCGTCGACAGGTCGGCCTCGGCCAACGCTTCCGGCGCGGGGAAGATGTGCTCCAGCCCGGGCGCAAACGGCGTCTCCAGCGCGCGGCCGTACCTGTGCGCCAACCGCGTCGCCAGCGTGCGCGCGGCGGCGACGCTGACCTGCTGGCCGAGGATCGCGCGCACTGCGATCTCGAAACCGTCCCAGCCGCTGGGCAGGCGCAGGCCGGGACGTCGCTGCAACAGCGGCCCCAGTTTCGGATCGCCTGACAGTACCGATGCGATCGCCTGCGGATCGGCGTCGAGGTCGAACATCCGTCGCAGTCGCGCGACGATCGACAACAGTCGCGACGGTGCCACGCCGTGCAACTGCAATTGCAACGCATGCTCGCCACCGGGCCAGGCGCTGACCCGCAACCAGCCGGGCGCCTGCCCGGGCGCATCGTCGGGTGGCGCGATCACCCGCGCGTAGGAGTCCGCGTCGACGACTTCCACTGCCGGCAACGCGCGGGTGCTCAGGAAGCCGAGCATCGATTCGAAATCGTACGGCGGCCGGTAGCCCAGCCGCAGGGTCAGCACCTCGCCGACGTCGGTGCGGGGGCGGCGGCGCAGGTCGCGCGGGGCCATCCGGTAGGCCTCCAGGAACGCGGCGTTGAACCGCCGCAGGCTGCCGAACCCGGACGCCAGCGCAACCTCGGTGATCGGCAGCATCGTCTCGGTCAGCAGTTGCTTGGCGAACAGCAGGCGGCGGGTGCCGTGCACGCCGAGTGGCGCGGCGCCGAGACGGTCCACGAACAGACGGCGCAACTGCCGCTCGCCGATCCCGACCCGGTCCGCAAGATCCGCCAGCGGCGCCTCGGCCAGCGCACCCTGGTCGATCAGCTTCAGTGCGCGCGCGACGGTCGCATCGCCGCGGCGCCAGCTGTCGTCGCCCGGTGACAACTCCGGGCGGCAGCGCAGGCACGGCCGGAAGCCGGCCGTCTCGGCCGCAGCGGCATTGCTGAAATAGGTGACGTTCTCGCGCTTCGGGGACGGTGCCGGGCAGACCGGCCGGCAGTAGATCCCGGTGCTGGTGACGGCAGTGAAGAACAGGCCGTCGAAGCGGGCATCGCGGCTCAGCCGGGCCTGCTCGCAGACCTGTGGGTCGAGCGGGTTGGTGGTGGTGGGGGTGGGTGCGACAGGAACCATGGATGCAGGCTAGCACCGGGTCCGGGGTTGGACTGGCCGGATTCGGACATCAATGCTGTGGTCGATATTTTCCAGGGCTCCGTGTAGGAGCGACGTGAGTCGCGAATGCCTCGCCGCCCGGGGTCGCCGTGCAATCGCGACTTACGTCGCTCCTACATCGGAGGGACGTGCGTGGCGGGTACAGCTGCGACCCCGCCTCAATCCGTCGACTTCAACGCACCCATCGCATCCGCGTCGCCATCGTTCGCGGCCGGCTCCAGCCCCACCAGCTCCATCAACAACGGATACACATCCACGTTGTCGAACGCCGGCAACCGCGCGCCTTCGCGGAACGCCGGGCCGCGCGCCAGGAAGATCGCGCGCATCGACGGCAGCGCCGGGTCGAAACCGTGCGAGCCGCGGGTCGTGGTCGACGGTCGCTTTTCAATCCATTCGCGCGGCCGCGCGTTCCAGCCTTCTTTCATCTGGCAGATGATCGGCGGCACCCGCGGATGGCTGCCGTAATGCCAGCGTTCCGGCAGCGCCTCCCTGCGCCAGCATTCGTAATGTCCGTGCTTGCCGAGCAACTGTGCCTGCGCCGCCGCTTCGCGACCGGGCAACGGGACGAATCCGACCGACTGGCCGGCCGACACCAGCCGGACGTCCCCCGGGGCGACCATGTCTTCCACCGCGATTTCGTGTCCCGGCTCCACCGCCGCCATGCCGTGGTCGGACACCACGATCAGGTTGACCCGGTCGTCCAGCCCACGCGAGGCGAGTCCGTCGAGCAGCCGTCCGATCGCCACGTCGACCTCGCGGACCGCCGCATGCGCTTCCGGTGAATCCGGACCGTGGCCGTGGCCGGCATGGTCGACCGCATCGAAGTACAGCGTCGCGAAACGCGGGCGGGTGGAATCGGGCTCGGCCAGCCAGCCGAGCACGGTGTCGACCCGCGCGTCCATCGGCATGTCGCCGTCGTACGGCAGCCAGCGGGTGGGTCGCACGCCGTCGATCGCGGCCTCGCTGCCGGGCCAGAACAGCGTCGCTGTCGCCAGCCCGGCGTTCTCCGCCGCGACCCAGACCGGTTCGCCGCCCCACCAGCGGCCGTTGTTCACGGCGTCGCGCTTTCCGAGGCTGAAATCGCCCAGCGCCGCGTCATGCATGGTGTTCTGGACGATGCCGTGGTGGTCCGGGCGCAGGCCGGTGACGATCGTGTAGTGGTTCGGGAAGGTCAGGCTTGGATACGACGGTTCCATCCAGGCCGCCCGCACGCCGGCGTCGGCGATGCGGGCCAGGTTCGGGGTGATGCCCAGGTCGAGGTAGTCGGCGCGGAAGCCGTCGATCGAGACCAGCAGCACGCTGGCATGTGCGTCTTCGATGACGTTGGCGGAAGGTGGGGCAGGATCGGCCGGATGCGGGACGCAGGCTGACAGCGCAAGGGCGATGAATGCGGTGGCGACCGCGGCTCGGACTGGATGCATCCGCCAATCCTACCGGCCGGATGTTGCAGCGAAATGGGCCATTAGCTGAGGTGGCATTAAACGCGGGCGTGGCCATCTTCATCACCGCGAAGCGAGCGGCGTATGGTTTGGATACCGATATTCGACCTCACGCGATCACCGGAGGTACCCGATGAAAACCATGTTCCTGACCCTGTTGCTCGCCATTCCGGCGACAGCGCTTGCCCAAACGCCCCCGCCGGCGCAGGACGCCGGAACCAGGGCCGTCGCCAAGCAGGACGACACGTCCCGCACCGAGCGCGATGCCCGTCGCGACTGCATGCGCTACACCGGCAGCCGCATCAGTGCCCGCCGCGCCGACCGTGAGGCCCGCGCCGGGGTCGATGCCGAGGCTGAAGAAAAGATCGGCCAGCTCGATCGCGACGACTGCATCTCCGCCAACGGTCGTGTCTACAGCCGCGAAGACCTGCGCCGGACGGGCGAGGTGGATATCGCCGACGCACTGCGCAAGCTGGACCCCGCGATCCGCTGAATCGCCAGCACAACCCTGAAGAAGAACGCCCGGCATCGCGCCGGGCGTTTTACGTCGGGAACCCGGCCGAACGGCCCTGCCGATCAGTCCAGGTAGGCCGGGAACACCGGCAACGCTTCGAAATCCTCCGGCGCATGCTGGATGACCAGCCGGCCCCGGTGCGTTTCCAGCAGTTGCCGGACCCGTTCGAACGAGGCCAGCGTGTCCGCCCGGTCGACGTTGAACGCAGGCACCCGCGCGTGCTCGTAATTGCTGCGCGAGTGGTACAGGTCGCCCGACAGGATGACGGTGCCGGAATTCTCCAGCTCGACCAGCAGCACCCGGTGCCCCGGCGTGTGGCCCGGTGTCCGCAGGATGCGCACGCGCCCGTCGCCGAAGACGTCATGGTCGCCCTGCATGACCTGCTGCTTGCCCGCGAACGTGTCGAAGTGTGCCGCCGTCGCCGAACCGGGGGTTGGCGTCTGCGTGGCCCATGCGAGTTCCGCCGGATCCACCAGCCAGGTCGCTTGCGGAAACTGCTCCAGGTTGCCGGTGTGGTCGAAATGCATGTGCGACAGCGACACGAACTCGATGTCCGCCGCCCTCAATCCGAGCCGCTCCAACTGCGACTGCAGCGTCACCGGCACCAGGAACCGGCTGCCATCCTCGTCGAGCAGATGGTCCGGACGGGCGTTGATCGCGTCGCCCAGGCCGGTATCCCAGAGCAGGGTGCCACCGGGGTGCTCGATCACGTAGCAGGGCTCGACGAGGTTCCCCGGCTGGCCGGCGTAACTGTCGTCGTCGGCGAACATGGCCATGTCGTCGAACTCGATGGTGCCGCAGTCGAGGGCGTAGAGGCGCACATCCGTGCCCGGCTCGGCGGCGACAACGGGGCCTGCGGCAAACAGGGCGACCAACAGCATCACGGCCTGGAACGGGCGCATCGTGGACTCCGGTACGGGAAGGGACGGCAAGTATGTCGCGCCTTTGCCGGACGTGGCGGCAACATTGAATTCGGCAGGTGGGATAATCAGGGGATCACATCGCCACGGAGCCGCCATGTCCACCCGCAACGACCCGTCCCGCGTCATCCGCGCCCCGCGCGGCACCGAGCTCAGCTGCAAGTCGTGGTTGACCGAGGCGCCGTACCGGATGATCCAGAACAACCTGGATGCCGAGGTCGCCGAGAACCCGGCCGAACTGGTGGTCTACGGCGGCATCGGCCGCGCCGCGCGTGACTGGGAGTCGTACGACGCGATCCTCGAATCGCTGCGCAAGCTCGACGACAACGAGACGCTGCTGGTGCAGTCGGGCAAGCCGGTCGGCATCTTCCCGACCCACGCCGACGCGCCGCGCGTGCTGATCGCCAACTCCAACCTGGTGCCGCACTGGGCGACCTGGGAGCACTTCAACGAGCTCGACCGGAAGGGCCTGATGATGTACGGCCAGATGACCGCCGGCAGCTGGATCTACATCGGCAGCCAGGGCATCGTCCAGGGCACCTACGAGACCTTCGTCGAGATGGGTCGCCAGCACTACGGCGGCGACCTCACCGGCAAGTGGATCCTGACCGCCGGGCTCGGCGGCATGGGCGGCGCGCAGCCGCTGGCCGCGAGCCTCGCCGGCGCCTGCAGCCTCAACATCGAATGCCAGCAGAGCCGCATCGACATGCGCCTGCGCACGCGCTACGTCGACGAGCAGGCGAGCGACCTCGACGATGCGCTCGCCCGTATCGACAAGTACACCAAGGCGGGTGAGGCGAAGTCGATCGCGCTGCTCGGCAACGCCGCCGAAATCCTTCCCGAACTGGTCAAGCGCGGCGTGCGTCCCGATGCCGTCACCGACCAGACCAGCGCCCATGACCCCGTGCACGGCTACCTGCCGATCGGCTGGAGTGTCGAGCAGTGGCTCGGCGCGCAGAAGGCCGACCCCGACACCGTGCGCGACGAGGCCAAGAAGTCGATGCGCGTGCATGTCGAGGCGATGCTGGCGTTCGAGAAGCTCGGCATCCCGACCTTCGACTACGGCAACAACATCCGCCAGATGGCGTTCGACGAAGGCTGCAAGGACGCGTTCGACTTCCCCGGCTTCGTCCCCGCCTACGTGCGCCCGCTGTTCTGCAAGGGTATCGGCCCGTTCCGCTGGGTCGCGCTCAGTGGCGACCCCGAGGACATCTACAAGACCGACGCCAAGGTCAAGGAGTTGATCCCCGACGACGCCCACCTGCACAACTGGCTCGACATGGCGCGCGAGCGCATCGACTTCCAGGGCCTGCCGGCGCGCATCTGCTGGGTCGGCCTCGGCCAGCGCCACAAGCTCGGCCTCGCGTTCAACGAGATGGTCCGCAACGGCGAGCTGAAGGCGCCGGTGGTGATCGGCCGCGACCACCTCGACAGCGGCAGCGTCGCCAGCCCCAACCGCGAGACCGAGTCGATGCAGGACCGCAGCGATGCAGTGTCCGACTGGCCGCTGCTCAACGCGATGCTCAACGTCGCCGGCGGCGCGACCTGGGTCAGCCTGCACCACGGCGGCGGCGTCGGCATGGGCTACAGCCAGCACAGCGGCATCGTGATCGTCTGCGACGGCAGTGAGGCGGCCGACAAGCGCATCGCCCGCGTCCTGTGGAACGACCCGGGCACCGGCGTGATGCGGCATGCGGATGCCGGTTACGAGATCGCCAAGCAGTGCGCGAAGGAGCAGGGGCTGAAGTTGCCGATGGTGCAGGTCGGGTGATCCGCAACGGACACTTCGACCTGCGCCGCGCGGGAATGTCGCTGCTGCTGGCCGCGGTTGTGCCGTTGGCGTGGGCCGGGGATGCCGGCTTGCAGTTCACCCATCACGATTGGACGTTGGCGTGCGACAACACCCTGGCCTGTCGAGCCGCGGGATACCAGCGTGACGGCGATGCGCTGGCGGTGTCGGTGTTGCTGACCCGTCCCGCCGGTGCGGGGACGGCCGTCACCGGTCGCGTCATGTTGGGACAGTACGAGGAGTCCCCGCTGCCTGCCGGACTGGCGCTGCAAATCGATGGCCGCGACGAGGGGGCAGTGGACCTGGACGTACGTGAAGGCCACGCACCGCTTGCCCCGGCCCAGGTCGCGGTGCTTGTCGAAGCCCTGGCCCGTGATGCCGATATCGCCTTCGTCGGGGACGACGGCCAGCGCTGGCAACTCTCCGACAGGGGCGGGGCCGCCGTGATGCTGAAGATGGACGAAATCCAGGGTCGGCTCGGTACGCCGGGTGCGCTCCTTCGCAAAGGGGAGCGTGACGAGGCCGGCGTGCTTCCACCGCGGCCGGCACCGTCCATCCGTGTCGCTCCTCTCGAACCGCCTCGCCCGGACGACCATGCCCTGCTCGCAGATCCGCGTCTGCGTGGAACGTTGCAGGCGAGCCTGTCCGGCGAAGACTGCGAAGGGTTGCAACCGGGCCAATGGGACGAGTCATGGGGGCTTGTGCGGCTGGACGATGCCCATGTGCTGGTGTCGGTGCGTTGCTGGATGGCTGCCTACAACGAAGGCTACGGCTACTGGGTGACCAACGATGCGCCGCCCTACAGGCCGCGGCTGGTGACGACCAGCGGAAGCTGGAGCGACGGCGCCATCATCGACGCAAGCCAGAAGGGCAGAGGCCTGGGAGACTGCTGGTGGCACGCCAGCTGGGCATGGGATGGCCGGGAGTTCGTGCAGGCGTCGGAGTACACCACCGGGATGTGCCGCCTTGTCGCCGCCGGCGGGGCGTGGGCTCTGCCGACGTTGGTGACCGAACTGGTGCAGTGACATCACCTCCACGTCCCCGGGGCAGCTAGACCGACGATGGTCCGCCGGTGAAAACCACCAGCTGGGCCTCGAAAGCCCGCTTGAAGGCCGGCCGTGCCTCGCCGCGGGCAACATAGGCGGCGAGGTTGGGATGCTCCTCCAGCAGGCCTGATCCGTTCAAACGGCGCAGCACCGTCACCATCATCAGGTCACCGGCGCTGAACGCGCCATCGAGCCAATCGGTATCGCCAAGGCGAGTGGAAAGCTGGCCCAGCCGCTTGCGGACCCGGTCGTCGAGCATGGGCAGCCGCGCCTCGTACCAGGGCTTGTCGCGCTCCACGATCGTGGCCATTGAGCGGTCGACTATCGGCGGCTCGACCGTGTCGAGCGCGGCGAATATCCAGCTGATCGCACGCGCCCGGGCATTCGCATCGTCGGGCAGCAGGCCGGGATGGCGCTCCGCGATATGGAGCACGATCGACCCCGATTCGAACAGGGTGAGACCGCCTTCCTCAAAGGTCGGGATCTGCCCGAAGGGATGGAGCGCCCGATATGCGGGCGCCCTCATCTGTTCGAATGAAACAAGGCGAACGTCGTAGGGCTGGCCTGCTTCTTCAAACGCCCAGCGGACGCGCATGTCGCGCGCCAGTCCCTTGCCCCGGTCAGGGGAGCGTTCAAAAGCGGTGATGGTGGGTGCCATGCCGTCAGCCCTGGGCGAACGCCACGTCGCCGGTATGGCTGACCATCCAGTGCACGCCGAAGCGGTCGGTGCAGATGCCGAACTTCTCGGCCCATTCGACTTTCTGCACGGGCATGTCGACGCTGCCGCCCTCACTCAGCCCGGCGAACACGCGATCGGCTTCATCGGCGCTGTCGGCCTCCACCGCGACGTAGGTGTTGGTGCCGACCTTGAAGTCATCCGGCCGGGTGACATCGGACGCCATCAGCATCGACGACCCGAGCGGCAGGGCGATGTGGGCGATGCGGTCGAGCATCGCGCCACTGAGGCCCATCTGCTCGCCACCGAATTCGCGGAAGGTCATCGCGGTGGCGAACTCGCCGCCGAAGACGCTGCGGTAGTGGTCGAAGGCTTCACGGGCGTTGCCGTCGAAGTTGAGGTACGGATTGGCGTGCTTCATGCGTGGTCTCCTGTTGGGCAAGGGGCGGAATGCCTCCCTGTCCAGACGACGAAGCAGCCGGACGGAAATCGACATCGCCGGCGTCGGAAACATCACATGTTGTTTCAGTCCGCCCGATTGGTCCCGATTTCGATGGCGTCGCTCCGCCACATCCGCCACGCCACGATCCCCAGCCAGCCCACTATCAATGCCACCAGTGCCTTCTGCGACAGCCCGCGCGGCAATTCGCGCGCCAGCGCCAATACCCACACGCCTGCAAAGCAGGCGAGTGCCCAACCCAGCAGCATCGGGGCGATGCGCCGCCATGCCGGTGCCGCGCGCAGCCGCCACGCCTGCAGCACCATCGCCGTGGTCGTGCACAGGAACGCCGCCTGCGCCGAGCTGCCGTGGACCAGGTGCACCAGCCGCAACTCCTCGCCGGGGAAGCGCATCGGTGCCAGCGCGGTGACCACCAGCGACGGCGCCGCGATCGCGAACAGCAGCAGCGGCGCGGCACTGCGCGAAGCCACCGGCGGTACCCGGTACAAGCCGATCGCCAGCACGAGGATGCCCACCGCCAGCGCCGCGTAACCGGCCTGCAGCAGCCAGCCCCATGGCCCGACCAGGTACACGCTCAGCTGCGCGGCGATGGCGTCGAGCCCGGGGCGCAGCGCATGCACCGTGGTCGCGGCGAGCACGAACACGGTGATCGCGGCCATGGCCAGGGCGGCAAGCGCGACACTCGAACCGTCGTGGCGAAAGGCGCGGGGTGGCATCGGTTGCGTGTCCATGCGGCGGGTTCCCTTGGTGGCTGTCGCGGGCGCGGCGCCAGTGGACCGCAGACTGTCGCCTGCCAGCCATTCCGGCAAGGCCCGGAAGGCATGGCCATCGCCGGCACCCGTGCGAGACCACCGCAAAGCACCGGTTGCGCGACGGGTGAATAATGCGGCGATGCGCCCTGTCGGCGCCGGAGCGAACATGATGATTTCGATGGGGCTGTCGCGAAGGATGCCGGGCGAGCGTGGATCTACTCGCATGAAGACGTTGCCTGCCGGGTTGATCCTGCTGGTCGCCCTGCACGCGGTGGGATGCGCCGTCCGGCCGGGCGATGTCGCAGGCCCCGGTCCGGCGACATCCTCGCCGCCAGCCGCCGGCTGGGCCTTCGAGACCACGCCGGCCTGGCAGGACGAGTTCGACTACACCGGGCTTCCCGACCCGGCCCGATGGAACTTCGAGCAGGGCGGCGACGGTTGGGGCAACCATGAACTCCAGCACTACACCGACAGCATCCGCAATGCACGGGTGGGCGATGGCGTGCTCACGATCACCGCGCGCAGGGAGAAGACCGGCAAGAACGGCTACAGCTCCGCGCGGCTGACCTCGAAGGGCAAGGGCGATTTCCGTTACGGCCGTTTCGAGGTCCGCGCCCGGCTGCCCGGCGGCCGGGGCACCTGGCCCGCGATCTGGATGCTGCCCACCGACCAGGCCTACGGCGGCTGGCCGGCATCCGGCGAGATCGACATCATGGAGCACGTCGGCTACGACCCGGGGCGCATCCACGTCACCATGCACACCGGCGCGTACAACCACCGCATCGGCACGCAGAAGACCGCCACCCGTGTCATCGACGACCCGACGACCCTGTTCCACCGCTATCGTGTCGACTGGACGCCCGACACGATCCGCGGCTACATCGACGACGAGCAGGTCTACGAGTTCGCCAACGAAGGCACCGGCCCTGCAGCCTGGCCGTTCGACCAGCGCTTCCACTTCCTGCTCAACATCGCCGTCGGTGGCGACTGGGGTGGCAAGGAGGGCGTGGACGACAGCGTTTTCCCGGCGACGCTGCAGATCGATTACGTGCGGGTCTACCGGCTGGTCGACCCGACGTAGCGGCCGGGGGCGGGGGATATCGGACCTTGGCCCGTCACTTGCCGCCAAGCTCGACCACCGGCTTGAACCCGCCGTAGATCATCCGCGCGCCGTCGAACGGCATCGGGTTCTTCTCCGGGTCCATCCGCGGGTCTTCCATCATCTTCTTGAAACCCTCATCGCGCGTCGCCTTGTCGGGCCATTCGATCCACGAGAACACGACCGTCTCGTCGTCCTTGCCTTGCACGGCGCGGCGGAAGTCGGTCTGCTTGCCGTCGGGTACGTCGTCGGCCCAGCACTCCACGACGCGGGTGGCGCCGTACTCGATGAACACCGAGTCGCCCTCGTTGGCGTGGTCGATGAACTTCTGCTTGTTGGCGGTCGGGACCGCGATCACGAAACCGTCGATGTAGGACATGGGGTGTCTCCTTCGCTGGGTGTCACTGGATGACGAACGGGAGCAGGGGAAATCGACATCGCGACGGGCGGGGCGGGGACAGTCCGTCCCACGGATGGCGGTGCCCCGGCCAGTGGTATCGGCCTAAGCTTGCGGCATCCGACCACTACCGGGAGTACATCGTGACAGACCTCTCCAGTTTCCCGATCACCCGCCGCTGGCCGGCGCGGCATCCGGATCGCATCCAGTTGTACTCGCTGAATACGCCCAATGGCGTCAAGGCCTCGATCATGCTCGAGGAGACCGGGCTGGCCTACGAGCCGCACCTGGTCGACATCACGCAGAACGAGAGCCACGTGCCGGAATTCCTGTCGCTCAACCCCAACGGCAAGATCCCCGCGATGATCGATCCCGACGGCCCGGGCGGGCAGCCGCTGGGGCTGTTCGAGTCCGGCGCGATCCTGCTGTACCTGGCCGATAAGACCGGGCGCTTCATCCCCGCCGACCCGGCGCGGCGCTGGGAGACGATCCAGTGGGTGTTCTTCCAGATGGCTTCGATCGGGCCGATGTTCGGGCAGCTCGGCTACTTCAACAAGTTCGCCGGCAAGGACATTGAGGACCCGCGGCCGAAGCAGCGTTACGTCGACGAGTCCCGGCGACTGCTCGGCGTGCTGGACGCGCGCCTCGACGGCCGCACGTGGCTGATGGGCGATGACTACACCATCGCCGACATCGCGACGCTCGGCTGGGTCGACAACCTGATCAACTTCTACGAGGCGCGCGAACTGGTCGGCTTCGACGGCTTCGCCAATGTCGCAGCGTGGCTGCAGCGCGGGCTGGCGCGTCCGGCGGTGCAGCGTGGATTGGCGATTCCGGCGCGCGATTGATCGGCGTCCCCGCGCCGTTCAGCCGGTTTCGATCACCGCATGGGCCCGCACCGGGAAGGTGCCCATGCCGTGAGCCTTCGGGGGCACGGCCGTGAAGCGGAATCCATTGGCGGGAAGACTGTCGAGGCAAGTCAGGTGTTCGACAATCGGAATCCCGGCGCCAAGGAGGATGGTGTGGACGGGCCGGGTGTTGCCACCGGTGTCGTCGATATTCAGGGAATCGATGCCGACCAGCGCCGCGCCCCGCTCGCGCAAATGGTTCGCCGCCGCTTCGGTCAGGAATGGATGGCCCTCGAAGTATCGGTCGGTACCCCAGTGGCGGTCCCAGCCGGTGCTAACCAGGACCGCGCGGTCGCGGACTTCCACGGCCGCGAAATGGGCCCAGTCGATCGCGCGCTCCGTGGTGTCGGACACCCGGACCACGGTGCCTTCCAGGCCGGCGATTCGGTCGAGTGGAAGGCCGGCAACATCGACGCCGTCGGCACATCGGTGGAAGGGCGCGTCGATATAGGTGCCCGTGTTGGCGACCATGTCGATGCGGCCTATCTGGAACTCGGTGCCGGGTGCATACAGCGCTCGTGACTGCTCGCGCGAAAGGTGGTCGCAGATCAGGGGCGCCGGCAGTCCCTTGTAGGTCACCATCCCGTCGTGGATGGTGTGGCTGAGGTCGACGAACCGGACAGGCCGCGCGCCTTGCGCGGCTGCGGGCGCAGCAGGTGCAGCGCGCTTGTGGCGCTGCTGGATAATCTGCTTGTCGATGATGCGGACCTCGCCAACCATCAGCAGGCGCAGGTCGCGGATGATGTACGCAGCCAGCGCATCATCGCTGATGTCGTCACCGTCGATGTCAAGCCGGAACCCCTGTCCCTGGATGCCTCCGCCATTCGAAAAGCCGATGTCGAAATCGAACTGGACGCGCTTGTCGGTCGTGTCGGTCATGGTCCCGTCCCCCTGGAAACGGATTGGCTACCCGCCTGCCGGGCCCTACGGCTCTTGAGCTTGGCCCGGTTGCCACAGCCGCTCGACGACGAACACCATTGCCTCCGCCCCGGACGGGAGGTGTCGACGAACATCATCCTGCAGCCAGGACACATCCGGATGCGGTGATGCAGCTCCGACCCGAGCAGGGTCAGCGCATCGGCCGCGAGTGTCGAAAACGCGGCCTCGATGGGTTTGTCCGCAACCAGGGTGAGATTCCCCGCGCGCATTCTCGGGCGAAGCGGGGGGCGTGATGCGGCCTGGTTGAGAAGCCTGATGTCGGCCGGGGGCAGGCCCGTGCCCACCATCGTCGAGGTGCCGCAGCGGTGGATTGCCTCGCGTAGCGTGCGTGCCTCGATCAGGTCGGCCCGCGTGGCGCGGGCGCCCGGTACGAGCAATCCAGCTGCACCCAGCCAGGCGACAAGGTCGCCGGGTGTTTCGAGGCGCTCGACGGTTTCGCCGCTTCGCCTGCCAAGCGTGTCCACAAGGCAGAGCGCATCGGAGCCCGCAATGAATTCGAAGGCTTGTTTCATGATGACACTAGTATAACTAGTGTCTACGGAACGGCAATCCATCGTGGCCAAAAGAAACCCGCCGGAGGCCGGCGGGTTCGGATGAAGCTGTCTCCGGGGGGATGGCGCTGGTCAGCCCGGTTCATGCGCTGTACGAATGCCGCGGGGTCCGGCAGCGGCGCGCCGGCGGCGATCTCTGCCTGCTCCAGCAGCAGGGTGGCGAGGTCCTTCGCCTTGCCGTCATCGGTCTCCGCGTCGACCCGCTTGAGCAGGTCGTGTTGCGGATTGATCTCCAGCGTCGGCTTGCTCTCCGGCATTTGCTGGCCGGCCTCGCGCATCAGACGTCGTACTCGTGCAGGTAGCCGAGCATCCATTCGTCGATGCGGTCGGACATCAGCGGCACTTCGATGTCCTTGGCCTTGAACGCTTCCAGTTGCGGGCTGCCAGCCGCCGCGGCGTGGCTCTCGGCGGTGATGAACCAGATGGTGTCCTGGCCGCCGGCCATGCGGCCGATGTAGTCGTCGAGCGAGACGGTCTGCTTGCCGCCGTCGCCCTTGGTCGAGGCGAAGCGCAGCAGCTTGGCGATGCGCTCGCGGTTGCCGGCCGCGGTTGCCGGCGTCCTCGCCGATGCCTTCCTTGAGGGTGTCGCTGCGTGGCTGGAGCGCGGGCTGGCGCGTCCGGCGGTGCAGCGCGGTTTGGCGATTCCGTCGCGCGGTTGAGGCGGGGGTTGGTAATCGCCAGCGGCGCATCGTAGGGTGGAGGCATCCGGCCGCATGGTGCGGCCGGTCCGGAGCAACACATTCAAGGAGGAAACGCCATGGACGCCAGGAGCGGTCGTCACTGGGTCGCGTGGGCCAATACCCACGCTCGGAACAGTCGCCGGGTCGAGGACCCGGACAGCATGTTCCGCCGAAAGATCGAAGAATTCACCGGCGCGCTTTCAGCCGGCGGTGCCCGGATCAGGGTTTCCGCTACCCGGAGAAGTCCCGGGCGGGCCTACCTGTTTCATTGGTCGTGGAAAATCGCACACGGGCGGTGCAAGCCGTCCGAAGCCGAACCCATGGCCGGCGTACCCATCGAGTGGGATCACGGTGATGACCGGCTCAGCCGCGCCGGCGCGCTGGAGATGGCGCGCGGGTTCGGCCTCGCCGTGCCGCCTCGCAGCATCTATCCGCCGGCCTTGTCCAGCAACCCCATCGCGGGACGGGCGATCGACATGGACATCACTTGGAGCGGCACCATTCGTATCGCGAGGAAGGAAGGCGGACTTGCTGCGGTCGCATACATGTCGAACGTCAATTCCAATCTCGACCTGCATGCCGTCGGGCTTCATATGGCGTGCTGAAACTGCGCTCCGATGCGCCGCACTGGTCATTCAATGGACGGTAAGGACATGCGGATGCAGAGATGGATGCTTGTAACCGTCAGTTGCGCCCTGTTGTCGGCGTGTGTGTCGGGCAATGGGGTCTCGCGCGGCGACGGTCCCGACCGGGCGATCGGTTGGCTGCATGGCAACTGCCTTGCTTTGGAGGATGCCAGTGCGCGCGTCGGCCAGGAGGTCGCGGTGGTCATGCTCGGTGAGGAGCAGCAGGTGATGACGGCGCAGGTCACGGGCACTGCGAATGATGGCGGGGAATGCATCGCGCTGACGGATGATCGTAGGGATACCAATCTGCGGAATGGTTTGACGTTCTACAAAATCGGTGCCGACGCTCAGGTGGAGTTGGGTATCGGCGTCGTACAGGCGGGCGGGAGCCGCGCGCTGACCGTTTCGGAGTTGTTGGACACCAACGGCGACGGGCGGCGAGACAGCTTCAGCCATTGCACCACGTCGGAGGGCGTGCAGTTTTCGGTATGGACCGACGAGGCCCGGAGCGGGGCGCCGATGTGGACGGGCTACTACTACCTCGGTTACGACATCGAAGCGAACTGCCCGGAAGACAGATAACGCAGTTCAGCATCGTCACAAAAAAGAAGCCCCCCATTCGGCGGGCTTCTTTCGTTTGCGCACGTAACGGAACGATCAGCCCAACAGCACCCGGTTCATCCGCTGCACGAACGCGGCCGGGTCGGGCAGCGGGGCGCCGGCGGCGATCTCTGCCTGTTCCAGCAGCAGGGTGGCGAGGTCCTTCGCCTTGGCGTCGTCGGTCTCCGTCTCGACCCGCTTGAGCAGGTCGTGCTGCGGGTTGATCTCCAGCGTCGGCTTGCTGTCCGGCATCTCCTGGCCGGCCTCGCGCATCAGGCGGGCGAAGTGCGGGGCCATGTCGAAGTCGGACAGGGCCAGACATGACGGCGAATCGGTCAGGCGCGCGGAGACGCGGACGTCGGCGACACGATCGCCGAGCAGCTCCTTGAGTCGGGCGACCAGCGGCTCGGCGGCCTTGCTGGCTTCTTCCTGCTTCTGCTTGTCGGCCTCGTCCAGCGGCAGTTCGCCCTTGGCGACGTTCTGCAGCTTCCTGCCGTCGTACTCGTGCAGGTAGCCGAGCATCCACTCGTCGATCCGGTCCGACATCAGCAGCACTTCGATGCCCTTGGCCTTGAACGCTTCCAGTTGCGGGCTGCCGGCCGCTGCGGCGTGGCTCTCGGCGGTGATGAACCAGATGGTGTCCTGGCCGTCGGCCATGCGGCCGATGTAGTCGTCGAGCGAGACGTCCTGCTTGCCGCCGTCGCCCTTGGTCGAGGCAAAGCGCAGCAGCTTGGCGATGCGCTCGCGGTTGCTGGTGTCCTCGCCGATGCCTTCCTTCAAGGTGTTGCCGAAGGCCTTGATGAAGGTCGCGAACTTCTCCGGCTCGTTCTTCGCCAGCGACTCGATCAGGTCGAGCACGCGCTTGGTGCAGCTGGCCTTGATCCGCTCCAGCTGACGGTTGTGCTGCAACAGTTCGCGCGACACGTTGAGCGGCAGGTCGTCGGCGTCGACCACGCCGCGCACGAAGCGCAGGTAGTTTGGCAGCAACTCCTCGGCGGCATCCATCACGAACACGCGCTTGATGTAGAGCTTGAGCCCCTTGCGCTCGTCACGGCCGCCCATCATCAGGTCGAACGGCGGCTGCGCGGGCAGGTACAGCAGGGTGGTGAAGCTCTGGTTGCCCTCGACCCGGTTGTGGCTCCACGCCAGCGCGTCGTTGAAGTCGTGGCCGAGCGACTTGTAGAAGCCCTGGTAGTCCTCGTCGGAGATCTCCGACTTGGGCTGGGTCCACAGCGCGGAGGCGGCGTTGACGGTTTCCCATTCGCCGGTCGCGGCGGCTTCGTCCTTGTCGTCGCCGGTCGCCTCCTTCGGCATGCGGATCGGGAAGGCGACGTGCTCGGAGTAGCGGTGGACCAGCGAGCGCAGCTTCCAGCCCGACAGGAATTCGCCCTCGTCGGCCTTCAGGTGCAGCACCACGGTGGTGCCGCGCCCGGCCAGTTCGACCGGCTCCAGGGTGTACTCGCCCTTGCCGTCGCTCTCCCACTTCACGCCGTCGGTCGCGGCGGCATCGGCGCGGCGGGTCAGCACGGTGACCTTGTCGGCGACCACGAACGCCGAGTAGAAGCCGACGCCGAACTGGCCGATCAGCCGCGCGTCGGCTTTCTGCTCGTTGGCCATCGCGGCGAGGAAGCGGCGGGTGCCGGAGCTGGCGATGGTGCCGATGTTGGCGACCACCTCGTCGCGGCCCATGCCGATGCCGTTGTCGGCGATCGTGATGGTGCGCGCGGCCTCGTCCCAGCTGACGTCGATGTGCAGCTCGCCATCGCCGGCCAGCAGTTCCGGGTTGGCGATCGCCTCGAAGCGCAGCTTGTCGCAGGCGTCGGAGGCGTTGGAGATCAGCTCGCGCAGGAAGATCTCCTTGTGCGAGTACAACGAGTGGGTGACCAGGTGCAGGACCTGGGCGACCTCGGCTTCGAACTGGCGGGTTTCGGCGGTTGCGTTCATGCGTGGGTACCGGTGATGCGTATGGAGTCGAGGCAAAGACAATGGGTCCGGGCCGCGCCAAATCAACCCGGAGCGGGCCACCGGCCGGTCCGGTCCGGGTGGATGCTCGACAGCCTTGCGGTGACCTGCTTCCATCCCGGGATGGAAGCCGGACTCGACAACCCGTTCTGGTCGTCGCTGCAGACCCGGCATCGCGCGCTGGCATTGCAGCAGGGCGACGTGGCGCGTTATCCGCCAGAGTTCGCGCCGTTCCTCGGGGTGGCCGACGCCGGCGCGGAGGTCGATGATGCGCTGGCGGCGCTGGTCGCGCCCGATGACAGTGTTCTGCTGCTCGGCATCGCGCCGCAGCGCGTTCCCGGCGGCTGGCAGCTCGAAGCGTTTGCCGACCTCGCCCAGATGCCCTGCACCCGGCCGCTGGAGGTCATTGATGGCCCGGAAGTCATCGAGCTGTCGGGAGCCCACCGCGAGGACGTGCTTGCGCTGACCGCACTGGTCTACCCGCACTACTTCCGCCCGCGCACGATGGAACTCGGCCGCTACTTCGGCATCTACCAGGACGGCCGGCTGGCAGCGATGATCGGCGAGCGCCTGGGCACCGGCACCACGCGCGAGGCGAGCGCGATCTGCACCCATCCCGATTTCAACGGCCGCGGCTACGCACGCCGGCTGACCGCGATGCTGACCAACGGCCTGCTGGCGCGCGGCCACCTGCCGTTCCTGCACGTGAGCCGCGAGAACCGGCGCGCGCTGCGGTTGTACGAACAGATCGGTTACCGCCACCGTCGCGACATCGGCTTCTGGTCGCTGCGGCGGGCGCGTTGAACACCCGCGCCCGCCGCGATCGAGTGGTCAGGCCGCCGGATCCTTGCTGCCGGCATTGACGCTCCACGGCGTACCGAAACGATCGACGCACATGCCGAAGCCCTCGGCCCAGAACGTCTCGCCGTAGGCCATCTGCTCGGTGCCGCCTTCGGCCAGCGCCTTGAAGATGCGCTCGCCTTCGTCGCGGTCGTCGACGCTGATCGATACCGAGGTGCCGGCCGGCTTCTGGTAGTACCCGGCGGGGCAGTCGGAACCCATCAGCATCTGCTGGCCGATGCTCATCGATACGTGCATGACCTGGTCGGGATCGGCGCCGGGCATCTGCGCCTCCGCGGGTGCCTCGCCGAAGCGCGAGAGCCGCTGGATCTTGCCGCCGAGCACGCGCTCGTAGAGCTTGAACGCGGCTTCGCAGTCGCCCTTGAAGGTGAGGTAGGGAGTGAGTTGCATGGTGTTCTCCGGGTGGTGGTTGGTGGTGTGGTCAGGCGTCGTGCAGGGCCTCGACCTGGATGCGCAGGGTCACGGTCATGTCGAAACCGTAGTCCTTGCCGGCGTCGATACCGAAGTCGTCGCGCTCGATGGTGCCGTAGGCATCCGCGCCGCACTGCTCGCGCTTGAGCATCGGGTGCGGGACGCAGTTGAACAGGGTGATGTCGAGTTCGACCGGACGGGTGACGCCGTGCAGGGTCAGCTCGCCGACCAGCCGGGTTGGGCGACCGTCCTCGAAGCCGGCGAGGGTGCCGTGGTAGGTCGCCTGCGGATACTTGGCGATGTCGAACAGCTCCGGTCCTTTCGCATACCCGTTGAGCTTGTCGTGGCCGAAGTCGACGCTGGCCAGGTCGATGGTGACGTCTACCGTGCCGCCAGTGACCGCGCCCGTGTCGGTGGCCTTGTCGAGCGTGACTTTGCCGCTGCTGGTGTTGAATTTGCCGCGCCAGATCGAGATGCCCATGTGGTCGGCCTCGAAGCTGGGGAAGGTGTGCTCCGGGTCGATGGTGTAGTGCTCCGTCGCGTCCAGGGCAGCGGTGGGGGCGCAGGCGAGCAGGGCGACCAGTGTGGCGGCGGACGGGAATTTGAGACGGGACATCGGCGGGCTCCGCTGGGGGGGGAAGAAAACTCGGGATGCGTTTCACCTGTTTCTGCTCCAGCGACGAACGAGGCGGCGCGGGATCGACAGTGGGCGAAACCGGTGTCTCCGGGCGAGCGTATCCCGGACCATCCCGCGAACGGGTGTCCTGGCTGCCTTCGGCCCCGGTATGGTGGGCGGCCTCACGATGCACGGGAAATTCGATGGGCAACGCAATAGTCGAGCAGCCGGTGGCCAGGTCGAGGCGAACTTTTGGATGGCACGCGCTGGCGGGACTGCTGGCGGCGGCATTGCCGCTGTCGGTGGCGGTGCAGGCCGGCGAACCGGGTGACAACCGGCCTGTCGTGCACACCGGTGACGTGGCGCGCTTCTTCGAGGTGTTCGATGCCGCCGAGGGCCAGCCAGGCGCCGAAGCGCTGCAACGCGGATACCTGGACGCCGGCAGCGACGCACTGCGGGAGTTCACGCAGATCCGCATCGGGTCGATGGAGCGCCTGGCCGACGCCATCGCGGCCAAGCCCGCGCTGTTTGAAACGGCCCGCGCCTGTGCCGCCAGGCTGCCGGAAATCCGCAACCGGGTGGTCGATGCGCTGGACGAGTTGCATGCGGTGTTGCCGTCGGCCCGCTTCCCGCCGGTCACCGTGTTGGTCGGTCGCGGCACCACCGGTGGTGTCACCACGCCGGCCGGCGTGGTGATCGGGCTGGAGACGCTGTGCAACGCCGACTGGATGCAGGCCGATGTCGGCGACCGCTTCGTCCACCTGATCGCGCACGAATACGTGCACGTGCAGCAGCATGGCGCCGCGGTCGAGGTCGCCGAACCGACTCTGCTGTACCAGACACTGCTGGAGGGTGGGGCGGAGTATGTCGGCGAGCTGATCTCCGGGCAGGTCGCCAACGTCCACCTGCAGGACTGGGCGAGCGACCGCGAGTGCGCGCTGGGACGCGAGTTCCTGGCCGACAAGGACGGCACCGACCTGTCGCGCTGGCTCTACAACGGTCCGGGCGATGACGCGCGTCGGGGCGACCTGGGCTACTGGATCGGCCATCGGATCGCGCGCGCCTATGTCGATGCCGCGGATGACCCGCAGCAGGCCATCGTCGAGTTGCTCGACGTGCGTCCGGAGACCGCCGCCGCATTGTTCGAGGCAAGCGGCTGGCAGCCTGCGTGCGACCCGGTCACACCCCGAACGGCCACGTCTCCGGCACCCCGCCGCTCGGATGCTGCGAACCCAGTGGAGTGACGGCGGTGGTCTCGTCGAACCACGCATAGGCGTCGAACTGTTGCGGCAGCGACACTTCGGCGTAGTGACTCTGCAACTCGGTGTCGGGGCGGTAGATGACGCCGATGAAGCGCTCCAGCCGCGTGGCCAACAAGCGGCGACGCAGGGCCTCGTGCCGGTCCTTGCGCAGGTCGAGCAGGAAGCGCGGCACGCCGCTGTCGTGGCACAGCCGCTCGATGCTGTCGCGATGCGAGGGGCGCACGCGCATGACCTGCATGTCGCCGTCCCAGTCGCTGGCGGCGGCGACGGTGCCTGCGTGGGTGCCGAAGCCGACCAGCGCGGCGGCATCGCCAAAGCGTTCGCGGCACAGCTGGCCGATGTTGAGCTCGTCGCGTGCGCTGCCCATCTCGGTATGGCGGGCGTCGCCGATGTGCGAGTTGTGGGCCCAGACGATCGCCTTCGACTCCGGACCGTGGGCGTCGAGCAGGTGTTCGAGGGTTTCGAACATGTGGGTGTCGCGCAGGTTCCAGCTCTCGGCGCCGCCGTAGTACATGATCCGGTAGTAGCGCTCGGCGGCGGTGACCAGCCGGGCGTTCTGGGTGGCATCGAGGAACTGCTCGCCGTCGTGGGCGGCGTATTCGAGCCGGCTGGCCAGCAGGTCCTGCAGCTGCCGCACGACCTCGGCCTCGCAGTCGGCGTAACCGCGGGTCAGCACGGCGCGGCCGTAGGTTGCCGGTTCCTTCTGCCATGGCGTGAGGCAGCCGTAGCGCTCGCGCGCGACCGCCGCGGCCCCGGGGTCGATCCGATCGAGATACTCCAGCACGGCGGCGATCGAGCCGCGCAGGTTGTACATGTCGAGGCCGTAGAAGCCAGCCTGCGCGGGCGGCGCGCGGTCGCGGTTGTGCACGTGCAACCACATCACCAGCTCGGCGACGTCGGTGTTGCGCCACATCCAGGTCGGGAAGCGCCGGAACATCGGCTCGGCGTCGTCGCGTGGCGGCCGGTGGCGGATGTAGCGGTTGACCGCCGCCGCGTCCGGCCAGTCGGCCTCGACCGCGACGATGGTGAAGCCGTGGCGCTCGACCAGCCGGCGGGTGATCGCGGCGCGCGCGCGGTAGAACTCGGAGGTGCCGTGGCTGCATTCGCCGAGCAGCACGACGCGGCAGTCGGCGAAGCGCTCAAAGGCGTCGGCGAAGCCTTCGTCGTCCGGGTCGGGTAGCGGCTCGGCGGCGCCGGCGATCATCTGCGGGAGCGACTGCCCGCGGCTTTCGCCGGGCACGTGGTTGCTGGCCGCGCGGCTGCCGTCCTCGGCCCAGCCCTGCTCGCCGATCAGCGGCACGAACGTCACCCCGCCGAGGTCGTCCTGCTCGAAGCCGTCCTCGCCGGTGCGGGTGATCCGGCGCAGGCGCTGGCCAAAGATCCCACCGCCGACCGGGATCACCAGCCGGCCGCCGATCGCCAGTTGTTCGCGCAGCGCCGGCGGCGGTTCCGGCGCGCCGGCGGCGACCACGATCGCGTCGAACGGCGCCGCCTCGGCCCAGCCGCGGGTGCCGTCGCCGACCCGCAGCTCGATGTTGTCGTAGCCGAGCTTGTCGAAGCGTGCCTGCGCCTGTTCGGCCAGCGAGGCATGGCGTTCGATGGTGTGTACCCGCGCCGCGATCCGGCTCATCACCGCCGCCGCGTAGCCCGAGCCGGCGCCGACCTCGAGCACGCGGTCATCGCGCCCGATCCCGGCGGCCTCGACCATCAGCGCAACGATGTAGGGCTGCGAGATGGTCTGCTTCTCGCCGATCGGCAACGGGCTGTCCTCGTAGGCGAATTCCTCCATCCCGGGCTCGACGAAGGCCTCGCGCGGCACCGTGCGCATCGCTTCGAGCACGGCGGCGTCGCGGATGCCGCGGCCGGCAATGTGGCTGGCGACCATGCGCTCGCGCGCACGGGAATGGTCGGGGCTGGGGATCGGCATGGCGCGCGCTCCCGGACCGGGTCCGTTGTGCGGGCGTCCAACGATGGGCCGGCCGGTGTAAAAGCGATGTCACCAGCGGGTTATCCGCTCAGCCTGGCGCCGACGCCTCGGCAGCGCAGTGGAGCAAGCGGCGTGCGCGGGCCGCCAGCGCATCGCGCAACACATCCGGCTGCTCGATGCTGAAGTCGAACGGCAGCCGTGCCAGTTCCCCGGCGAACCAGTCCAGGTGGTCGGTCTGGGCGTGGAGCAGGACGCCGCGGTCGGTCTGCTCGAACGTGCCGATGCCGTCGAAGAAACACCGGCGCGCGTCCTGCAGGTCGGCATGCAACCGCACCCGGACCGCATGCGCGCGCGGCATGGTGGCGACCGAGAAGCTGAGGTGGGCGAGGGCATCGAAGTCCTTCGGCCGGGCGAAGCTGATCGGCAGCGGCTGCACCGAGACGATCCGGTCGAGCCGGAACGAGCGCAGGCAGCCACGCAGGTGGCAGAAGCCCGCCGCATACCAGCGACCGCCGCGGAAACCGAGGCCGTAGGTATCGAAGCCGCGGCTGCTCTGCTCGCCCTGCGCCGAGCGGTACTCCAGTTGCACCCGCTGCTGCGCCTGGGCGGCGGCGCTGAGCGTGGCCAGCGCGCCGTTGTCGCCGGTCGGCGCGGCGCGCGACAGGTCCAGGGTCACGGTTTCGTCGATCGCGCGCAGGCGCTTGTTCAACTTCGCCGGCATCACCCGTTCGAGCTTGGCCTGGGCACTGCTGACCGCCGGCTGCGCGTCCGACAGGCCGAGGCTGCGCGCCGCAAGCAGGCCGACCGAGAGCGCCAGCGCCTCGTCGTCGGTGAACATCATCGGCGGCAGCTTGAAGCCGGCGACCAGCGCGTAGCCGCCATAGCGCCCGCGCTCGGCGGTGATCGGAATGCCGAACTCCTCGAGGATCGCGATGTAGCGCCGCAACGTGCGCGCGTCGACGTCCAGCCGCCGTGCCATCTCCGGACCGCTGATGCGGCCATGGGCCTGCAGCAGCTCGAGCACGGCCAGCACGCGGGTGGTCGGGTGGTAATGCGTCGGGGGCATGGTGGCGATGCTAGCAATCAATCAGGGCCGGAACTGCCCTGATTTGTCGCGAGCATGGCGGCTCCCGACACGGACCGATCGCTGCGATGAACCAGTCCTACATCCTGTTCGAGGCGTATTCCCAGGTGGTCGAGCTGCGCCAGTACACCTTGCATCCCGGCCAGCGCGACGTGCTCATCGAGCTGTTCGAGCGCGAGTTCGTGGAGTCGCAGGAGGCCACCGGCATCCGCGTGATCGGCCAGTTCCGCGACCTCGACAACCCCGACCGCTTCGTCTGGCTGCGCGGCTTCGCCGACATGCCGGCGCGGGCGCGCGCGTTGCAGGCGTTCTACGGCGGCCCGGTGTGGCAGGCCCATCGCGACACGGCCAATCCGACCATGGTCGACTCCGACAACGTGCTGCAGCTGTGCCCGGCCTACGCCGTGTCCGGATTCCAGATCGAGCGCAGGCCACGCGCACCGGTCGGCGAGAGCGGCGATGGCCCCGGGCTGGTGGTGGCCACGCTGTACCACTTCGACGCGGCAGTCGACGAGGACTTCCTCGCGTTCTTCGCCGACGAGCTGGTGCCGGTACTGGAGAAGTGCGGTGCCGCGGTGTCGGCGGCGCTGGTCAACGATGCCACTCCGAACAACTTCCCGGCACTGCCGGTGCGCGAGGGCGAGCACGTGTTCGCCTGGTTCGCGCGTTTCGCCGACGTGCAGGCGTTCGACCGCCACCGCGCCGCGCTGGACGCGTTGCCGGCCTGGCGCGAGCGCCTGCAGCCGGCGCTGCTGCGGCGGCTGTCACGGCCGCCGGAGACCCTGCGGCTGGCGCCGACCTTGCGTTCGCGGTTGCACGGCTGAAGCATGGAGATCCGGCGCCACCCCATGCGCGGTCCGGGACGTCCTGAAACGTTTATCCGGCGTTGAACTGGAGCCGCGCCTGCCGACTAGACTGGAGGTCCGTCCCAGACCCCGCCGGGCCATGTCCAAATCGAGGTTTTTCGCCGTCATCTGCCTGGGTGCGTTGCTCTCGGCCTGCAATCCGCAGCCGCCCGAGGGGGCGACGGTGCCGCTGTCGCAGACCCGTGGCGATACCGATCCGCGCGGTGGCGCGATCTCCGACGCCACGGTCGAGGTTCCCGCACCGGTGGATCCGGCCCCGCAAAAACCCAGCGACGAACGCCCCGAAACCAACTGGCGGCCGATGGACCTGACCAGCGGCAAGGCCTGGGTCAGCTGCGAGCACGACTACCTCGCCGACGGCGACGGCGAGCCGCTGCCGTCGCTCGGCTTTTCGGCCATGCGCAAGGCGCTGCTGCCGTGCCGTGAAAACGGCCTGCTGCGGCTGCGCTACCGCGGCAAGGTGTCGCCGGAGTTCACCGCCTTGATCGAGCGCACCGCCGAGCTTGCCGAATCGCTCGGGATCGACAAGCGCATTCTCGATCTCGACTCCACCGGCGGACAGATCGAGCAGGCGATCATCGCCGGCGACATCATCGGCGAATCCGGCTGGACGGTCTGGGTGCGCGAGGATTCGGTCTGCCACAGCTCCTGCGTGCTGGTGCTGGCGGCCGGCGACATGCGCATGATCGCCGGCAAGGTCGGCATCCACCGGATGATCCGGATCGGCTCAAACGCGACATCGCGGGCGGAACTGCAGCGCGAGCTGCAGGAAGTCCATGCGCAGGTGCGCGAATACCTGCAGCGCAACGGCGTCGCCTTCGCGGTGGCCGACCTGATGATGACCGTGCCCAACCGCAGCCTGCGCCTGCTGACCGACGCGGAGCTTGACCTCTACGGCGTCGATGGCCGCAACGCGGTGGAGGACGACCTGCAGCGGATCACCCTGACCCGCGAATGCGGCGAGGCGTTCGTGCAGCGCAAGGATGCGTTCTTCCGCGCCTACGACAAGGAGTGCCGCGCGTCCAGCGAGCAGGTCGACGTGATGGCCGATTGCGGGCAGGTACTGCGCGAGCGGTTCGGGTTTCCCGACCCGGAATGCCCGGTCGAAAGCCCGTTGTCGGAGTACGACGTGAGTACCCGGATGCCGGTGGCCACGACCGCGGGCGGGCAGGGCGCCTGAGCGGTTGAGTGAAGGCGCCTATTTCGGCGCCGGGTAGGGATTCTTTTTCAGCAACCGGGCCAGGTGCACCGCGTTGCTGGCCAGGGTGTTGATCGTCTCCGTGGTTTTCTTCGGCACCTTGTCGAGATCCTTGAAGTCGACATCGCCCATCGCCTCGCCGACCCAGTACGCCGAGCTGCCCGCCGGGATGGTGAAGCCGACGTCGGCCAGCGCCTGGTAAAGCTCCGCGGTGACGTGGTGGGCGCCGTCCTCGTTGCCGACCACGCCGACGATCGCGACCCGCCCGAACGTCGGGTAGCAGCCGTGTTCGTCGATTTCGCCCAGGAAGGCATCCATGCGCTCGGTCACGCGCTTGGCGATGCTGGACGGCTGGCCCATCCAGATCGGCGTGGCCATCACCAGGATATCGGCGTCCATGACCCGTTTGCGCAATGCCGGCCATTCGTCGCCGTTGCCCTCGTCGGCGGTGACGCCGGGCTTGACGTCGTGGTCGACGACGCGCGCGGACGATGTCGCGACGCCGTGGCTGGCGATCGCTCCGAGTATCAGGTCCAGCATCTTCTGTGTGGAGGAGGCCGTTGGCGACGGCGTGAGCGTGCAGTTGAGGCCGAAGGCGCTGGACGACATGGGGCGCTCCCGTGGACAGAGTGAGTGCGTCACCCTGCGCCCGATGGCGTAAACGTCGCGTCCCCGGCGGTCCCCGCAGCGTCTCCGCACAACGCCCGCTTGCGCGCGGGCGTGAGCTGCTTGATCGCATATTCCGCGCGACTGGCGGCGCCCCGGTCCGGGTACTCGAACCGCGCCAGCAGGCGCACCGGTGGGCGCGAGCGGGTATAGCGCGCGCCCTTGCCGGCGGCGTGTTCGCGATAGCGTCGTTCGACATCGGTGGCGATGCCGGTATAGATGCTGCCGTCGCGGCATTCGATCAGGTAGACGTACCAGGGCATGCGGGATACGCGCGGCGTGTTCGGGACATCGCAGGATAGACAGCTTGACGCATCCGTCACGGAAAAAACTTCACCCCCGTGCAGTTCCTTGCCATCGCTCCAGGCGTTGAGCGCCTCGTCGCGGTCCTGCGGGCTGGCACGCGGCTTGCGCTGTCCCCCGTATACCCCGCGAAGAAGGAGACAGCACATGCAAGGCAACAACAACGTCGGAAACGACCTCAAGGCGGTGGCGCAGGACGTCATGCAGCTGGGCGCGCGATGCGTGCAGGCGGGTCGCGAGTGGCTTACCGATCGGAGGAGCGAAATGAACAACCGCAACGACGAAAACCATCACGCGCATCGCGAGCCGGGCCGCAGCCGGTACCAGTGGGAGCGCGAGCAGCCGGAGAACCAGCGCCACGGCCTGGGCGGCGGCGCGTACACCCCGGGGTCGTACGGATTCGGCGGCTACCCGGGCCGGCAACAGGGAGAAGGCTACGGCAGCAGCTCTGGTTACGGCGACCCCGATGCCGACAGCTACATCGACCGCAGCGGTTATCGCGCGCAGCCGTACGTGGTGCCCGGCGATACCCAGCCGCGTTACGGCGGTCCCGGTCGCCAGCGCAGCTACGCGGGCGTCGGGCCACGCAATTACAGCCGGTCCGACGAGCGCATCACCGAGGACCTGTGCGAGCGGCTGACCCACGATCCCGACATCGATGCCAGTGACATCGAGGTCCAGGTTGCCGGCGGGACCGCCACCCTCGAGGGCACGGTGGGGCAGCGCTGGATGAAGCACCGCGCCGAAGACCTCGCCGACGGCTGCAGCGGCGTGCGCAACGTCGAGAACCGGATCCGGGTGCAGTCCGCCCAGCCGGGGTACGACAGTGGCGAGTACGCGGGCGCGGACTGGAGCCGGTCCACCAGTCGCGGCTCGACGAGTTCGGCGTCCGCATCGCAGGCGGGCAGGGGTTCGACCACGACCGGCACGTCGTCGACCGCTCCGTCGGCGGGCAGCGCGGCAGCGACCGGCAAGACCGGCAAGGCCGGCAGCAACCCGCCTGGAAGCTCCACCCCGCACTGAGGCCGCGGCCAGGCGCCGCGGGGCCGCGTGACCTGGCGAATGCGGGTCACCCCTCGCGGCGCCCCAACTGGTTGTGGATCGTGCGCACGCTGACGCCGAGCGCGCGCGCGGTGCGGGTCTTGTCGTTGCCGTAGCGGGCGAGCGTCTTCAACAGCATCTCGCGCTCGACTTCGGCATAACTCATGCCGACGCGGAAGTTGACGCTGTCGGCCTCCGCTTCGCCGCCGACCGGGTGGGGAGGCGGCTCGTGGAGGTCGACCCGGTCGCCGTCGCCGAGGATGCACGCGCGCTGGATCGCGCTGCGCAGCTCGCGCACGTTGCCGGGCCAGTCATAGCCGTGCAGCACGTGCAGCGACTCGCGCGAGAGGCGCTTGTCCGCGCCATGTTCGGCATTGAACCGGTCGATGAAATGGTTCGCCAGCAGCAGCCGGTCGTCCCCGCGCGAGCGCAGCGGTGGCAGCACCACGATGAAGTCGGCCAGCCGGTAGAACAGGTCCTCGCGCAAACGGCCCTCGTCGATCGCGACCATCGGGTCGCGGTTGGTCGCGGCGATGACGCGCGCATCGAAGGCGATCGACTCCGTGCCGCCCACCCGCGTCAGCAGGCCGGTCTCGAGCACCCGCAGCAGATACACCTGCAGCGGCGGCGGCATCTCCGCGACCTCGTCGAGGAACAGGGTGCCGCCGTGGGCCTGTTCGAACAGCCCGACATGCCGCGAAGCCGCACCGGTGAAGCTGCCGCGCTCATGCCCGAACAGGTGGCTGGCAAGCAGCTCCGGCGCGATCGCGCCGCAGTTGACCGCAACAAACGGGCCGTCGCGACCGCTCTGCCGATGCAGTGCACGTGCGACCAGTTCCTTGCCGGTGCCGCTTTCGCCGGTGACCAGCACCGAGGCGCGGGTCGGTGCGATCTTCGCCAGGTCGTCCTGTACGCCGCGCAATGCGTCGCACTCACCGATCATGCGATCGACGGGATGGTCCGCGCAGTCGGAAGGGGGGATGTCGAGCCGTGAAGCCATGCAGGCAACGCTAGCGGCGTGACGGTTAAAAGGCCGTCAGCGCAGGGGTTGCAACTGCAAGTCCGGTCGCCACGCCCGGGAGCGACGACATGAGGCGTTCAGCCCCGTCGACCGTATTCAGCCTGCGGCGACAACCCGGATCACGTCTTCGACGCCATCGATGCTGACCACCTGGCCCAGCCGGATCTTGCAGGTCTTGCGTAGTTCGGTGACGCCGTCGACCCTGACCGCGCCACTCGCCACCAGCGCCTTGCCCGCGCCGCCGCTGTCGCACAGCCCGGCCAGCTTCAGCAACTGGTTGAGTTCGACATGGTCGCGGTCGAGCTCGAAATCGATGGCGTGCATGGGGTCGGGGCTTGGGCGACGGGTGCACAGGGTCGCAGCGACCGCCGCCATCCGCAATGCGCGCCGCGGACTGAACGGCGATATGACGCGCGCGGACCCGCGGCTGCCCGGCGTTCCGAGGCGCGCGCGGGCCCGAACTGCGATCATGGCGCATGACCGACACCGCGCCCGACCTTTCCTTCTCCACCCTGGCGCTGCCGCCGGCCCTGCTGCAGGGCGTCGAGGCGCTCGGCTACCAGGACCTCACCGCGATCCAGGCGCAGAGCCTGCCGGCGATCCTCGACGGCCGCGACCTGATCGCGCAGGCACCGACCGGCAGTGGCAAGACCGCGGCGTTCGGACTGGGGCTGCTGCACCGGCTTGATCCGGGCCGGATCCAGACCCAGGCGCTGGTGCTGTGCCCGACCCGCGAACTGGCCGACCAGGTGGCCCGGCAACTGCGCAAACTCGCGCTGGGCATTCCCAACCTGAAGGTCTCGGTGCTGTGCGGTGGCACGCCGCTGGCGCCGCAACTGGCCTCGCTGGCGACCCACGACCCGCAGGTGGTCGTCGGCACGCCCGGCCGCATCCAGGAACTGCTGCGCAAGAAGGCGCTGCACCTGCGGGGCGTGCGCACGCTGGTGCTGGACGAGGCCGACCGGATGCTCGACATGGGCTTCGAGGAGCCGATCCGCGAGATCGTCGGCAAGACCCCGAAGGAGCGGCAGACCCTGCTGTTCTCGGCGACGTTCCCGGAGTCGATCCGCACGCTGGGCGCGGCGATGCTGCGCGAGCCGGTCGAGGTCACCGTCGAGGGTGCTGAAAACCGGGCGGCGATCGAGCAGTGGTTCTACGAGGTCGAGCCGGCCAGGAAGACGCCGCTGCTGGCCGCGCTGCTGCTGGAGTTCCGTCCCGAGTCCTGCGTGGTGTTCTGCAACATGCGCCGCGATACCGAGGAGGTGGTCGGTTCGCTGGAGCACTACGGCTTCACCGCGCTGGCACTGCATGGCGACATGGAGCAGCGCGACCGCGACGAGGTGCTGGTGCGTTTCGCCAACCGCAGCTGCAGCGTGCTGGTGGCCAGCGATGTCGCCGCCCGCGGGCTCGACGTCGCCGACCTGGCGGCGGTGGTCAATTACGAGTTGCCGACCGATCCGGACACCTACGTGCACCGGATCGGCCGCACCGGCCGCGCCGGCAAGGGCGGGGTGGCGCTGAGCCTGTGCGCACCGCGCGAGGTCGGTCGCGCCCATGCCATCGAGCAGCACCTGGGAACGACGCTGCGCTGGCAGCGCGCGACCCCGCTCGCAGGCAAGGCACCGAACGTGCGGCCGGCGGCGATGGTCACGCTGCGGATCGACGCCGGCAAGACCGACAAGCTGCGTCCCGGCGACATCGTCGGTGCGTTGACCGGCGAGGCCGGACTGCCGGTGGCCGCGATCGGCAAGATCGACGTGTTCCCGACCCGCTCCTACGTCGCCATCGCCCGCGGCAGGGCCAATGCCGCGCTCGCGCGGCTGCGCGAAGGCAAGATCAAGGGCCGCCGTTTCCGCATCAACCGTCTGTAGGAGCGACGCAAGTCGCGATCACCAGTCGGTGCCCTGCGGCGTCCCGCTATCGCCCGTTGACGCTGAAACGCCCCGGTCCGATCAACGCGATCACCAACGCCGTACCCAGGAACATGCCCTGCAGTTCCAGCGCCCAGCCGCCCTGGCCGTTGAGGCTGGCCAGCTGGCCCATGTGCGCGAGCACGATCGCCACCAGCATGTTGACCGCGACCAGCAGGCCGCCGATCCGCGCATGGAAGCCGGCGATCAGCATCAATGGCGCCACCACCTCGCCGATCAGCACCGCGTAGCCGAGGAAGCCCGGCAGGCCCTGCGCCTCGACCATGCCGGTGATGCCCGACAGGCCGCCGTTGAGCTTGGCGATGCCGTGCAACAGGATCAGCACGCCGAGGGTGATGCGGAGGAGGAGTTTCCCGAGGTCCTGCTGCAGCGCTGGATTCATGGTGGTGCTTCCGGTTGGGCGATCGTCCGCAGCATAGTCCCCGGCGGACTATTCGACCACGTTCTTGGCCTCGGCGGTCGCCAGCACCTCGACGTGCTCAAGCCGCCGCGGTTTGCCCAGCAGCGGATGCACGAACACCGCGGCCAGGATGATCACCACGCCGAGGTAGAACATCGGCGCCAGTTCCTGCTGCTCGCCCAGCAGCACGATGGCCAGCGCGATCGCGTAGACCGGCTCCAGGTTGACCGCCAGTTGCACCGAGAACGCGCTGGTATGGCGCAACGCGACCAGCGACAGCGCGAACGGCAACAGCGTGCAGGCCAGCGACAGCACCAGCAGCAGGACCAGGTCGCGGGTGCCTGGCATCACCAGCAGGTCGCCGGCGAATGCGGGGAACACGAACGGCATCAATGGCGCCAGCGCGGTCAGCGCCATGGTGCCCGCCCCCAGTTCCAGCGCGGTCACCGTGAGCGGGTCGCCGTGGTCGACCAGGCGCTTGTTGAGCGAACCGAAGATCGCCACGAACAACGCCGACAGGGCGCCGACCGCAATGCCGATGCGCATGTCATCGGGCACCCCGCCGACCACCAGCGCGACCCCGGGCAATACCGCGATGCCGAGCACCAGGTCGCGCTTCGAGAAGCGGGTGCCGGCCAGCCACGGCTCGACCAGCGCGGTGAATGCGGTGGCCAGCGCCATGCAGGTCGCGCCGACCGAGGCATTGGCGAGCTTGATCGCGCCGTAGAACGTCAGCCAGTGCAACGCGACCAGCACGCCGACCCCGGCGTACGACCACAGCAACCGCGCCGGCATCGCCCGCAGCCCGCGCCAGACCTTCGGCAGCAGTGCCAGCGCGACCACCACGATCAGCATCCGCGTCCATACCAGCGGCAGCGCCGGCAGCGTGATCAGCTTGCCGAGGATCGCGGTGAACCCCCACAACACCACGCAGAAGTGGATCTGCAGGAAGGCCTTGCTGGTCGGGGTCATGGGCATCGGGCAAGTGTGCCGAAAGGCGGGGAAGAAAAACGAGTGCCGCGGGGGGGCGGGCCCTGCCGATGCCACCTGGATTCCGCATCCATCGAACGTCACATCGAATCGTCGACGGCGCAGGGCTTCGTTGTAGGAGCGACGTGAGTCGCGATTTCACTGATGCCCGGGATCGCCGTGCGATCGCGACTTACGTCGCTCCTACACCGGAGGGAGTCCATCCAGGGCTGCGCGTTCCTGCCCCTCCGCGGCGGCGACCTGCAGCAACCAGTCCACCACGGCCCGCGCCGCGGGCCGCAGGCGCCGGTGGGCGGGGTACACCACGTGGTAGTTCCAGCGCGCCGGCACCACCGGGCCAGGCAATCGCACCAGCCGCCCGGACTCCAGGTAGTGGGTGACGATCTTCTCGCGCGCGAGCGCGGCGCCGAAACCCGAGGCCGCCGCTTCCAGTGCGTCGGTCGAGTCGCTGAAGACGTGCCGCTCGTCGAGCGCGCCGACGTGCACGTCCGCCGCCCGGAACCAGTCGTGCCAGCCCTGCCGGCCGAGGTCCGCCACCAGCGGCAGCGTCGCCACGTCGGCGGCGGCCAGTACCCGCTCGATCCCGGGCAGGGTCGGCGACGCCACCGGGAACAGCGCGTCGTCCATCAGCGGGTGCGCGGTCAGGCCGGGCCAATGGCCGGGCCCGTGCCGGATCGCGAAGTCGGGGCCGCCATCCTCGAAGCGGGTCAGCACCACCTCGGTGGCGACCGTCAGCCGGATATGCGGGTGCGCCGCGACCAGGCCGGGAAGCCGCGGGATCAGCCACGTGTGGGCCAGCGAATGGAGGGTGGAGATGCGTACCCGGTCGTGTTCCTCGTGGCTGGTGCGCAAGACCGACAGCACGTCATCGAGGTCGGTCAGCGCGTCGCTGGCGGCGTCCGCCAGTTGGCGGCCCTGGGCGGTCAGCGAGACCCCGCGCGCGTGGCGCCGGAACAGCACGACGCCCAGCCGCGACTCGAGCTTGCGCACGTGGTGGCTGACCGCGCTGGCGGTCAGGTGCAGCTCCTCGCCGGCGTGGGCGAAATTCTGGTGCCGTGCGGCCGCTTCGAACGCCGCCAGCGCCGGCAGCCAGTCTCCTCGCAATGCCATGGTCCAGCCTCAAACAGGATTTGTGCCTGACCCGCAAAGTATGCACTTGCGGTGCCATCGGGCATACGGAAAATGGCGGTTCGCCCCGAATCGAGCTCGCTCCCCCATGCGGACCGCCGAAGCAAGCATCAATGCCGTGCCCGTTGTCGATGCGCCATCGCGCGCGTGGCTGACCCCGCTGGAACTGGTGGTGCTGGCGGCGATCTGGGGCGTGTCCTTCATGTTCCAGCGCGTTGCCGCCCCCGAGTTCGGTACCGCGGCGCTGTCGGAGCTGCGGCTGGGGTTCGGCGCGCTGGTGCTGCTGCCGTTCCTGTGGCGACAGCGCGCGGCGTTCCCGGCGAAGGTATGGCCGAAAGTGGTGCTGGTCGGCGCGATCAACTCGGCGGTGCCGTTCGCGTTGTTCGCCTGGGCTGCGCAGCACGCGCCGGCCGGCATCAGCGCGATCACCAATGCGATGGCGGTGCTGTTCACCGCGCTGGTCGGGTTCCTGTTCTTCGGCGAGAAGATCGGCGTGCGCCGCGCCGGCGCGTTGCTGGTCGGTTTCGCCGGCGTGGTGGTGCTGGCCAGCGGCAAGACCGCGGGCGCGAGCATCGGCTGGGCGGTCGCGGCCGGATGCGGGGCGGCCTTCATGTACGGCGTCGGCGTGCATATGCTGCGCCGGCATTTCTCGGGCATGCCGCAGGCCGCGCTGGCGTCGGCGACGCTGGGCTCGTCGGCGCTGCTGACGCTGCCGTTCGCGATCGCCGACTGGCCGACGCAGGCGGTGTCGATCAATGCGTGGCTGTCGGCCGGCCTGCTCGGCGTGCTCTGCACCGGTCTGGCGTATGCGGTGTACTACCGGCTGGTGCAGCGCATCGGCGCGAGCCGCGCGGTCACCGTCACCTACCTCGTGCCGCTGTTCGCGGTCGGCTGGGCCTGGTGGTTGCTGGACGAGCCGTTGACGGTGTCGATGGGCATCGCCGGCGCATTGATCCTGGGCAGCGTGGCGATCAGCCAGAAGGCCGGGAAGTGATTGCCTGAGGGTGCGCGCCGTTTGGCGCGAGACTGCCGTTTGAGGCGGGACTGTCGCTCAACGCGGGACTGCCGTCGACGCTGGATTGCTGTTGTAGGAGCGACGTAAGTCGCGAACGCGACGGAAGGCGGCAGTCGAGGTCGGTGGGTTGCCGAAGTCCCGCTCGCAAGCGATGGGTTGTTGCGGCGCAGGTTCCGGTCGGCCAGTCCGGTCGATGCACGGCTCTTTTGGCGTTCGCGACTTACGTCGCTCCTACATGGGCGTGCGGGGGCTTGATGCGCGCGCGGGTCAGGCGCGCAGTTGCTCGATCAGCGCCATCGCGGCGGCGGGGTTGCGCTCCTTGGCGGCGCTGATGAAGTAGACGAAGACCTCGCGCGGGCCGGTCGGCGCGCTGGCGGGGTCGATCCGCGGCACGTCGTCCGGCTCGCCGCCGCGGGCCCATTCGCGCGCGCGGCGTGACCACAGCGCCAGTTCGTCGGTGCTGTAGCCGTTGGCGATTTCGGCACGCGAACGCATCAGGCGCAGGTATACGAAACCGGCGGTCACGTCGGCGAACGACGGGTAGTCCCGCGAGTCGGTGAACACCGTGGCCATGCCGTGGTCGCGGGCCATCGCCAGGTAGCCGGAGTCGACAAAGTCCGGCACCCGGACATCGAGCACGTGGCGCAGCGGATGGCCGCCAATCGCGCGCGGAAGCAGGTCCAGGAAAGCGTTGAAGTCGCCGCGTTCCAGCTGGCTGCCCTTGTCGAACTGCCACACGATCGGCCCCAGCCGGTCGCCCAGCGAGGCGATGCCGCCGAGGAAGTCCTCGACCTGTCCGCCGGTCTTCGCCAGCACCCGCGACTGCATGATCCGCCGCGGGGCCTTGAGCGAGAACAGGAAGCCCTGCGGCGTCTCGGCCGCCCAGCGCGCGTAGGTTTCGGGCTTCTGGGCGCCATAGTAGGTGCCGTTGATTTCGATCGCGCTGAGCTGGCGGCTGGCGTATTCCAGCTCGCGTCGCTGGACCAGCCGGTCCGGATAGAAATTCTTTCGCCACGGCACGTAGGTCCAGCCGCCGATACCGACGCGGATGCCATCGACCGGACCGATGCCGGCCACGGTGGCGCCGGCATCCGCGAAGAGGTCGTGACTCATGCCGTCGCGTCGCCTGCGTCGTTGTCGTGCGCCTGCCAGGGGTCGTAGCTGCCGAACCACCACAGGTGGCCCTCGATGTCACGACAGGCATAGCCGCGTCCGCCGTACTCCTGGTCGGCGATGTCGATCACGATCTCGGCGCCGGCGGCCTTGGCCTTGGCGTAGTGCTCGTCGATCGCCTCGACCACCACGCAGCAGCTCTGGGTCTCGCGGCCGTCGACCTCGTCGGGCTGCACGGTGTGGCGGCCCCATTCGCTTTCGTTGTCGGCCGAGCCGAGCATCACCATGCCGCCAGCGAACGTCAGCTGGGCGTGCAGGACGGTGCGCTCGTCGGCGTAGACGGCCTGGCGCTGGAAGCCGAAGGCGTCGCACAGCCAGTCGATCGCGACGTGCGCGTTGCGATAACGCAGGCACGGAATGATCGTGCTGGCAGTGCCGGGTGGGTGGGCCATGGCGGGATCCTCGTGCACGCAGGCCGGCAGGATAGCCCGCCGACGTTAAGCGGCCGTGCCCTCGGGCGTCCTGGTTTCCGGGGCGGTTGCGGGGGGCTCGGGCGCGGCGGCCTCTTCACGCACCCGGCGGCGCTGCCAGAACCGCGGCTGGCCCTTCGCGCGCGGCTTGCGGGGCCGCACCGGACGACGCGACTGCTCGTCGCGGGCGAGGTCGGCCATCGCGTACAGCCGCGCGCTGCGGCCCCACGCGACCGAGGCGACCAGCAACTGGGTCAGCAGCAGGCCGAGCAGCAATTCGAGCCAGCCGGAGCCACTGGCCTGCACCCGCAGCAGGCCGAACACAAGCGCCAGGCCATAGCCGGCCAGCGCGGTGCCGAGGTAGACCAGCAGGGTGGCGACCGGCCGGCGCAACAGCAACATGAAGCCACGCCCCCAGGCACGCACTGCCGAGCGCCGCGCCGGATCGGAAGCGATCACGCCGCGCCCGGCCTCGACGCTGGCGTGGGCGAGCACCAGCAGAACGGCGACCACGCCCAGCGCGATGTTCCGCGTACGGTCGACGTCGGCCGAGAGGATCGCGTCCGCGGTGCTCCGGCCGGCCATGCCCATCGCCGCCGCGCCGATGCCGAACGCGATGCCGAGCGGCAGCAGCGACCACAGAAGGGTGCGCAGCATGCGGCCGTATTCGCGCGCACCGCCGCCGATCAGGCCGGTGGAGCCGAGCGGGTAGCCGGTGCGGATCGACGCGACCACCATGCCGCTGAGCCACGGCGACAGCAGCAGGGTCAACGCAAGCGCGGCGAAACCCGCGCCGCCGAACCACGCGCCGTTTTCGGAGATGTTGCCGATTGCGCCGAACATCGCCATGGGCTCGAATGCCGTGGCGATCCGCTCGACCTGCAGGCTGTGGTCGAACTGCGCCGCCAGCGAATGCCAGACCGGCAAGGCGACAATTGCCGTGGGCAGCAACAGGCCGAGCGCCCAGAGCACCAACAGGCGCCATTGCAAGGCGTCAGCCAGGCCGGCGAACAGGGCACGCAGGCCGCCGCGCTTGCGCGGGCGGGCAGGCGGTGGCGTCGCGACCGTCGGTTCGGCGACCTTCGGCTCGGCGTGGGAATCCGTCATCTCGGGTTGCATCGTCATAGGGCCACCAGCAGGACGTAGAAGGACTGCAGCAGTGCGGCGAAATCCGCACTCCAGCGGCGGGAGGCGCGGCCGTCGGGTTCGAGCGTGCGGCTGTCGTCGAGCTTGTCGGCGTCGAGATGGATTGCGTTGGCGCCATCGATGCGCGCCGACACGGCGCGGGCCGGGGTGATGAACTCGAACCGCGCCCAATCGTCATCGCCCTGCCAGCGGCGGAGCTGGTGCGAACCGTCGGCGAAGTCGACCCGCACGGTCTGCGGCACGGCGGCGCCTTCGCGCCGCAGCACCACCTGGGTGCGGTACGGGAACGCGCCGACGCCGTCCTTCGCGTCCGGGTGCGCCTTCTTCCAGGCAGTGCGGTGGTCGGCAACCGCCTTGTCGAGGTCGGCGGCGGTCAGTTCCACCCGGCGACCCTTGAACTGCACCAGCCCGGGCTGCGGCAACACTTCCTGGCTGTGCAGCGAGACCACCCGGTCGCTGACCAGGCTGGCGTCGTAGACGTGCCGCGCGAACAGGCCCTCGACCAGTTCACGCTGGCCCGAGACCTCGGCCAGCACTTCGCGCAAGTCGGCGCTGCCGGGGTGGCGGAACTTCCAGCGCTGGTAGTAGGTGCGGAACGCGCGTTCGAGCAGTTCGCTGCCGAGGCGCGACTCCAGGTCGGTCATCAGCACCGCGGTGCGCGAGTAGACCGTGCCGTAGCTGCCGCTGGAATAGCGGTTCCAGGCGTTCTGGCCGAGGCCGTCGAACGGCTCGTCCAGCCCCGCGCCGAGGCGGTGCTGCTCGACCGGACTGATCGACACGTTGACGCCGAGCCGGCGCAACCATGGCGGGATCGGATTGATCGCCTGGTCCCCGGCCGCGACCAGCATGCGCTGGTTCCAGAACTCGTTGAGTCCCTCGTCGAGCCACGGTTCCTCGAATTCGTTGGAGCCGAGGATCCCGTAGAAATACCCGTGGCCGAACTCGTGGATGGTCACGAAGTCGAGCAGGTAGCGCTGCAACGTGCCGGGCCGCACCTCGTCGTAGCTCGACGCGGTGAAGAACGTCGGGTACTCCATGCCGCCGGCCTCGGCCGCGTTGTACGGCGGCACCACCGCGGTGACGGTGTCGTAGGGGTAGGGGCCGAGGGTCTCGCCGAAATATTTCAGCGAATCGAGCGTGGCCTGCAGCACCGGTTGCGCGTTGGAGGCGTACTCGGGGTGGAACAGCACGCGCACGTCGACCTCGCGGCCGTCGGCGCGGCGGAAGGTCCCGGTCAGCGGTTTGGCGTAGCGGTCGTCGGCGGTCCAGGCGAAGTCGTGGACGTCGCCCTGCACGTAGCGGTGGCTGACCATGTCGCCGTTGGCAACCGGCGCGCCCTGCAGCTTGCCGGTGGCGCCGACGGTGTAGCCCTTCGGCACGGTCAGGGTCACGTCGTAGAGGCCGAAGTCGGCGTAGAACTCGCTGTGCAGGTGGAACTCGTGGGCGTTCCAGCGCGGCGCGGTGGCGCCGCGCTCGCCGGGCAGCTCGAGCACCGCGATCTTCGGGAACCACTGCGCGACCAGGTGGAAGCTGCCGTAGTAGCCGGTGCGCGCGGTGACCCGCGGCAACTGGTCGAAGAAGTCGATGTCGAGCGTGGTGCTGGCGCCGGGTGCGACCGGCTGCGGCAGGTCGAGACGGACCACGGTGCGGTCGGTCGCCGGGCCGTTGTCGGGCTGGACGAAGGTCCACTCGACCGGCGCGCCGGCCTGCTCGACCGTCTTCAGTTCGATGTAGCCCCAGTCGCCCTCGTCCATGTCGACGCCGCTGCGGAAGCCGGAACGCAGCTTGCGCATCTCGGTGAAAAAGGTGCTGCCCGGACCTGAAAACGCATTGAGGTAGAGGTGCAGGTAGACCGCGTCGACCGGACGGTCGCTGCGGTTGCGCCAGGTCAGCTGCTGGCGGCCATCGATGGTGTGTTTGACCGGATCGAGGGTAGCCTGGATGCGGTACTCGACCACGCGGTCGGACAGGGTCGCCTCCTGGCCGGTGCGCGGCCCGCCCCAGGCGTCGGGCGCGCTGGGCACGGTGACCGCGGCGGCGTCGGGTGCGGCCAGCGCGATCGGTTCGAGCGTCGTCGCGGGCGTATCAGTCGCGGCGGTGCCCGGCCCGGGCGGTTGCGCCTGCTGCGCGCTGGCGTGGAACGAAGCAATGGCCAGCAGCGCGGCCAGCCCCCATCGAATGGAAGTGCTCGGCATGCGTTCGAATCCGTGTTTTCCCCAGTGACCGAGGGTGCCCGTGGTCACGGATCGAAGCAAGTGCCATGCCAATGGTCACGGGTCGCCCCGCGTCATTCGGCCTCGTCACTCTCGAATTCGACCATCACGTCCAGGTCGAATGCCAGGGCCTCCACCGCGTCGCGCACCTTGGCCGCGGTGGCGTCATTGGGCGCCTCGATCTCGAGCACGCGCATGCCCGGACCTTCGTCGTCGGGCAATCCGGCCGAGCTGGAGTCGGGGTCGTCCATGTGCGGCATCAGGTCGGAAATCTCCTCGACGTGCTCGATGCCCTGCACGCTGGTCAGCAGGTTGCCAATGGCGCGCGCGTCGTCTTCGCTGCCGGTGATCCGGATCCGCAACTGGGGCATGGGGGCGCTCTCGTGTGGGGTGTCCCGAGGCTAGGCAGCGGGCGGCTAACACGGCGTGATGGAAGGGGATAGGCTTGCGGCATGGAACCGACCCTGCCCGCCACGCGCCTGCCCGACGTGACCCTGCGCCCGCTCGAACGCAGCGACCTGCATTTCGTCCACGTGCTCAACAACAACCGCAGCGTGATGGGCTACTGGTTCGAGGAGCCCTACGAGTCGTTCGTCGAGCTGGAGGAGCTGTACCGCAAGCACATCCACGACCAGTCCGAGCGCCGCTTCATCGTCGAGCACGCGTCGCCGGAAACCCAGGCGCACGAACGGGTGGGGCTGGTCGAGCTGGTCGAGATCGACCACCTGCACCGGCGCGCGGAATTCCTGATCATGATCTCGCCGGATTTCCAGCAGCGCGGTTTCGCCAAGGCCGCGACCCGGCGCGCGATCAACTACGCGTTCCGCGTGCTCAACCTTTACAAGCTGTACCTGCTGGTCGACGTCGACAATGCGCCCGCGATCCGGATCTACGAGGGCGCGGGGTTCCAGCGCGAGGGCGTGCTGGTCGACGAGTTCTTCAGCGACGGCCGTTATCGCAGCGTCATCCGGATGTGCATCTTCCAGCACGAGGCGCTGGGTCGCGACGACGAGCGCCGCGACGCCTGACAGCCGGTCCGGTCAACCGTTGGCGGCGGTGTCGCCCGCGTCATCCGCACCGGCCTCGCGCACCGGCAACGGCACGTTGCACAGGTCGATATGGCCGGCCGACACCTTGTACCAGTCGTCGCGGCGGTTGCGCCGCGCCTCGGTGACCGCGGCAAACGTGGGACTGTCGGTGCGGAGTACCTCAAGCGCGCCGCGTTCCGCGGCCGGGACTTCGCTGGCGAGCCGGATCGACTTGATCGCGGTGCGCCGGGCCGGGTCCTCGTAGAACCCCATCGGCTCCGGTCCGCGCGGGATCACCGACAGCAGCTCGATGCCGTCGACCACGCGGCCGACCAGGGTGATGTTGCGGTCGAGCTGGCGCGGCGACTGGCCGGTGACGACGTACAGCTCGGCGCCGGTGCTGGAGTCGGCGGCCATGCCGCGGCCGGCACCGAGCGCGCCGTAGCAATGCGCCATCCATGCCATCCCGGCCTTCGAATCGTGTCCGGCCGGGAAGCCGTCGACGAAGCCGACCTCCGGCGCCCAGCCGTCGCTGTCGGGCAGCGCGGTGAACGCCAGGCCGTCGCTGGAGCGCTCGAACTCGGCGGGCAGGTGCGCCTTGGCGCTGCCGATCGACTTCGCACCGGCCTCGTCCGCGTTCGGGTCGCCGAACTGGACCACGAAGTTGTCCTGCGAGCGATAGATGTCCAGGCCGTCCCAGAACCCTTCCTTCGCCAGTGTCCGGATGTTGCCGACGTGTTGCGGGGCGAACTGCGGCGCCAGCTCGAACACCACCCGTCCGCCCTCGAGTTCCATGTAAAGCGTGCTGGCCGGATCGAGCGTGCGCCAGGCCGACGCCGGCGAGGCATCGAGGATGTCCTGCACCGACGGTGCCGGTGTCCTGTCGGCGGCATCCGCGGTTTGCGCGGCGTCCGGTTCCTGCGCCGAGGCACCGAAAGCGAGGGCGAGGAGCAGGGCGGTCGACAGCAGGCGCGGATTCGGCACGGGATGGCTCCAGGACGGTTGGTTGATGCCCGATTCTGGCCGAAGCATCCCATCGGAGCCACCGACACCTCTTGAGCATCTGTAGGAGCGGCTTCAGCCGCGCTCGGAAGTCGGCATGACGAACGATTCCACGATCGCGGCTGAAGCCGCTCCTGCAACAGCATTGCGATCGTCAGTGACTAATGGCAGGTGAGCTATATCGAAGTGAGTAGTAGCTTCATGGACAAGTCCACGAACCCGCCGCGCCGATGACCGAAACCGGGCCACTGCTGCGCAAATTCCAGAAGGAGCTGTCGGCCGGCACCGTCTCGCTGGCGCTGCTCGCGGTCATGGCCGCGGCCGACGAGCCGATGTACGGCTACCAGATCGCGAAGCGGCTGGAGCACATCGGCGAAGGCGTGCTGGCCGGCAAGCAGAGCGCGTTGTACCCGGTGCTGCGCAACCTCGGCGCGGCCGGTCTGCTGGACAGCTTCGTCGAGCCATCGGATGCCGGGCCGCCGCGCCGCTACTACCGCATCACCGCGCTGGGACGCGACACGCTGCAGGCGTGGGTGGGCGCCTGGCGTGCCACCCGCGATTCGGTCGACGCCGTCCTCGCACCCATCCCACTCGCAACCCGACCGGGGGAATCCGAATGAACACCGCGCACTTCACTCCGCCGACCACCATCGCCGAATACCTGGATCGCCTGCGCCGCGCGCTGGCCGGCGCCGACCCGGCGTTGGTGCAGGACGCGCTGTACGACGCCGAGGAATACCTGCGTTCCGAACTGGCCGAGAACCCGGGCAAGAGCGAGGCCGCCGTCATCGCCTCGGTCGCCGGCAGCTACGGCGCGCCGGGCGAGGTCGCCGACATCTACCGCGATACCGAAGTCACCGTGCAGACCGCGCTGCGGCCGCCGCATCGTGCGCCGCACAGGTCGCTGGCCGGCCGGTTCTTCGGCGTGGCCGCCGAACCGCGGACGTACGCGGCCCTGTTCTACATGCTGCTGTCGCTGGCAACCGGTATCTTCTACTTCACCTGGGTGGTGTTCGGCGTCAGCTTCTCCCTTGGCATGTCGGTGCTGATCATCGGGATCCCGATCCTGATCCTCTATTTCGGCTCGGTCCGGGTGCTGTCGCTGGTGGAAGGGCGGCTGGTGGAAGCGATGCTCGGCGAGCGCATGCCGCGGCGCCCCCTGTACAGCGAGCGGGGCAAGCCGTTGCTGGAGCGCGTCAAGGACCTGTTCGTGGACCCGCGCACGTGGTCGACGCAGCTGTACTTCCTGTTGATGCTGCCGCTGGGCGTGGCCTACTTCATCGTCGCGGTCACGGGTCTGGCGACCTCGCTGACGTTGATCGCCTCACCGCTGATGCTAGTGACCGGCGCCGGTGGGTATTTCATGATCGGCGGCATCGACGTGCTGTCCCGGCCGGAACCGTGGGCCTGGCCGGTGGCGATGCTGCTTGGCGTGCTGCTGTTGTTCGTCACCATGCATGTCGCGCGTGGCATCGGGCAGCTGCACAGCCAACTCGCCAAGCACCTGCTGGTGAAGTCGGCGCAGTATTCGTGAGCGGCGCGGGTACGCTTGGGTAGCAATGGCGCAGGCCGTGACGCACCCCGGCTCCCTGTAGGAGCGACGTAAGTCGCGATATCCACGCAGTTGAACAACGCCGGGACTTCCGCTTGCGATGAAGTTCCCCAACGCGACCCATGAAACTTCGACCGGACCAAGGGTCAAGGCTGTGCTGTGCGTCGTGCGATCGCGACTTACGTCGCTCCTACATCGGGGGCGGGTGCGCCGGTTCACGTCGACGCCGGAGGCGACCCCGGGTCCTCGCACCTTAGCCCGCGTGGCGGGCGATGAAGTCGCGCACCTGCGGATAGACCTGTTGGCGCCAGCGGCGGCCGCTGAAGATGCCGTAATGGCCGGCGCCGTCGACGGTGAGGTGTTCGCGGTCGCCTTCGTCGATGCCACTGCACAGCTCGTGCGCGGCACGGGTCTGGCCCTGGCCGGAGATGTCGTCGAGCTCGCCCTCGATGGTCAGCATCGCGGTGCCGGTGATCCTCGACGGGGCGACCCGTTCGCCGTTGATTTCCCACAGCCCGCGCGGCAGCAGGTGTTCCTTGAACACCACGCGCACGGTGTCGAGGTAGTACTCGGCCGGCATGTCGAGCACGGCGTTGTATTCGTCGTAGAAACGCCGGTGCGAGGCGGCGTCCTCGAGGTCGCCCTTGAGCAGGTGCTCGTAGAAGTCCCAATGCGACTGCGCGTGGCGCTCTGGGTTCATCGCCATGAAGCCGCCGTGCTGCAGGAAGCCCGGATAGACCGGGCGGCCGGCGCCGGGGTAGGTCGCCGGCACGTTGTGGATCAGGTTGGTCTCGAACCACCACAGCGGCTTGTCGACGGCGAGGTCGTTGACCTGGGTCGGGCTCTCGCGGGTGTCGATCGGGCCGCCCATCATCACCATCGATTTCGGCGTCGCCTCGCCGCGCGCGGCCATCAGCGACACCGCCGCAAGCACCGGCACGGTCGGCTGGCAGACGCTGATGACGTGCAGGTTCTCGGCGCCGATGGCGCGGATGAATTCCTCGATGTAGCCGACGTAGTCGTCGAGGCCGAAGCTGCCCTCGGCGGTCGGTACCATGCGCGCGTCGATCCAGTCGGTGACGTAGACCTTGTGGTCGCGCAGCAGGGTCCGGACGGTGTCGCGCAGCAGGGTGGCGTGGTGGCCCGACAGCGGCGCGACCACCAGCACCGGCGGGTCGTCGCGCAGGTTGGCGATGTGGCCGGCGTCGTCGGCGAAGCGCTTGAAGCGCAGCAGCCGGCAGAACGGCTTGCGCAGGACCTCGCGCTCGACCACCGGGTATTCGGTGCCGTCGATCTCGATGCGGTGGATGCCGAACTCGGGTTTCTCGTAGTCCTTGCCGATGCGGTAGAGCAGCTCGTAACCGGCGGCCAGGCGATTGGCGCCGGGCATCGACGACAGCCAGCTGCCCTGGTCGCCGAACATCTTGGCGCCGGCGTCGGCCCAGTAGGTCACCGGCGCCATCCACGCGCGCCCGAACTCGTGCATCTGGTAAAGCAGCATACGGTTCCGTTCCCCTGAGTACGGATATGTTGCGATGCAGCGTAGCGGATTGCGGTGGCGGAAACGTGAATCGGCGTCGGGATCGCTACTCGCCTGCCTTGTGCACCTTGTCTTGTGTAGGAGCGACGTAAGTCGCGATCGCACGACGGAACCGGATGGCAGTGAAATCGCGACTTACGTCGCTCCTACAAAAGGCGGGTCAGTTCGGGAGTTCCAGGGCCGCCGTATCGCTCCGCAAGCCCGGCGCCAGCCACAGGTGCGAGCCCAGCGGCGCGAGGCCGATCCGGGCGAAGCGTTCGCGGTAGAACTTCGCTGGCCGCGCCATGAAACCCTCGGTGTCGCCATCGATGCCGTCGGCGCGGGTGAAGGTCTCCAGGAACGCGACGCCGCCGCACAGCTCGGCCAGCGCCGGCAGGCCGCGGTCGAGTTCGCGGGTCGGCAGGTAGTGCAGCACGTCGCTGCAGACCAGCAGGTCGACCGGCGCGCAGGGGCGCAGGTACTCGAAGTCGCCGAAGCGGGCGTGGTGCAGGTTGCGGCGCGAGCCGTAGCGGGAAATCGCGTATTCGCTGCTGTCGAAGCCGAGGTACTGCAACTTCGGCCGCAGCTTCAGCAGCGGCGCGCGCCAGGCACCTTCGCCGCAGCCGATGTCGAGCACGCTGCGGATCGGCCGTTCGAGGTGGTATTCGGCCGTCGCCACCGCGAGCGCGACCTTGCGCGCCAGTCGCGCGCCGCCGCCGATCGCGGTGTCCTTCAGCGCGGGGTCGCGGTACCAGCGGTCGAAGTAGGCCTGGTCGTAATGTTTAGTCATGGTCGTCGGGGAGCGTCGGTCTGGACGGTTGGGAGCAGCATGTTCGCGAGGGCGGCTGGGCCGACGCAGTGCGAGATGAGGTGGCGTCGCATGTCATCCTGTCGCGATCACCGCCACCCTACCGGAGCCCTCGATGGCTTACATCTGGATCAAGACCTTCCACATCGTGTTCGTGATTGCCTGGATGGCGGCGGTGTTCTACCTGCCGCGGATCCTGGTCAACATCGCCGAAGCCGGCGAGCAGCCGGCCGTGCGCGCGCGGCTGGTGCTGATGGGGCGGCGGCTGTTCCGCTTCGGCCACGTCATGTTCGGACTGGCGGTGCTGCTGGGGCTGGCGCTGTGGTTGCACTTCGGGATCGGCGGTGGCTGGCTGCATGCCAAGCTGGTGCTGGTGGCGCTGCTGCTGGCGTACTTCATCGTCAGCGGGCGCTGGCTGAAAGGCGTCGACGCCGGGCGCGCGCTGCCCTCGGCGAGGGCGATGCGCTGGTTCAACGAGGTGCCGGTGCTGGTGCTGGTGGCGATTGTCTGGCTTGTGCTGGCGAAGCCGTTCTGACCGGGCGTGCCGCGGGTTGTGCGTGTTTGGCGTTGTTTCGCTTTGCGCGTGCCGCGTTGTGTAGGAGCGACGTAAGTCGCGATCGCACGGCGATCCCGGGTATCAGTGAAATCGCGACTTGCGTCGCTCCTACACGGGAACGACCGTCAGCGCGGGTTGAGCGCCGCGGCCGCCGGCAGCTCCACCGGCACGCCATCGGCATTGCAAGCGCCGGCTTCGCACACCGCCTCGCGCAGGTGCGGGGTCGACTGCAGCAGGAAGTGGAAGATCGTGTTCTGCTCGACGCTGCCACGCACGGCGGCGCTGCCGGGGCCGCGCGCCCAGATGCCGACATCGTCACCGCCGTGTGACTCCGAGCCGGTCGGGACCAGCGCTTCCTGCATGTAATCCGGGGCGGTGGTGTCGACATCGGTGAGGTCGGGGCGGCCGTTGGCGGCCTGGTAGCCATCGGCGTCGTGCGGGAAGGATTTTGGGCCGGCCGGTTGCGACTTCGAGGCGCCGGTGTAGCCGGGGCCGTTGGCGTAGCTGAGCGTGGTGTACGGCATGCCGCGGGCGTCGAGGGTGAACTCGGCGACGCCTTCGTCGTTGACCTCGCGCACCTTGCCGAGGATCGGGTTGCCGCGCATCGGGTAGCCGACGAAGCTCAGGGTGTGGGCATGGTCGGCGGTGACCAGGACCAGGGTGTCTTCGGCCGAGGTCATGTCGACAGCGGCCTGGACGGCGTCGCTCAGCGCGATGGTGTCGGTCAGCGCGCGGTAGGCGTTGCCGTCGTGGTGGGCGTGGTCGATGCGGCCGCCCTCGACCAGCAGCACGTAGCCGTCGGAGTCGTCGGCCAGGCGGGTGATCGCGGCGCGGGTCATTTCGGCCAGGCTCGGCTCGCCGGCGGCGTCGTTGGGGCGGTCGTGCTCGTACTGCATGTGGCTGGGCTCGAACAACGCCAGCACCGGGGCGTCGGTCGGCGCCGCGGCGAACTGCTCGGCGTTCCAGACATAGCTGCCGTCCGGATGGCGCTGCTTCCACTGCGCGATCAGGTCGCGACCGTCCTTGCGGCGGCCGGTCTCCTCCGGGTATTCGGGATCGTGCTGGTCCGCCGGCATGAAGTTGGTGCGACCGCCACCCATCATCACTTCCGGGCCGGTGCCGAACGGCGACTCGATCATCTGCCGGGCAATGTCGATGCAGCCGGCCGCCTTCGCTTCGGCGGGCACGCTGCTTTCCCAGCCGCGGCTGGCGGAATGGCTGAGCGTCGCCGCGGGAGTCGCGTGGGTGAGGCGGGCGGTGGACACCACGCCGGTTGCCATGCCGCTGGCGGCGGCCAGTTCCCACAGGGTCGCGAGTGGCGCGGCGAGGGCGCCGCCGCAGTCGCCGAAGTCGGCGGATTGGCCGATGCTGATCACGCCGGCGCGGGTCTTGGCGCCGGTCGCCATGGCGCTCATGGTGCCGGCCGAGTCGGGCGTCTGCGAGTCGGTGTTGTAGGTCTTGCTCAGCGCGGTGGCGGGAAAGTGCTCCCAGCTCAGGCGGTTGTGCTCGCCGGGCTGGCCGGCGCGCTGACCGGCGAGGATGCGCGCGGCGGCGACCGTCGGCAGGCTCATGCCGTCGCCGACGAACAGGATCACGTTCTTCGCGCGGCCATCCATCGCGCCTCGTTCGGCCGCCTGGGCCGCGCCGTCGCGGAACCACCACGCGGCGGTTTCGCCGTCGGGGTGGGTGGTAGCGGGGACGTCCACCTGCAGCGTGTGTCGCGGAGTCGCGGGACCGGTGGCCGTGGTGGCACAGGCCGCGATCAGCACGGTGGGAACGAGGACCAGGCAGGCGCGTCGCAGACGGGGCATCGAGAAAACCTTTCGACAAATGATTGGGATCAATTATGCCGCGCGATCGTTGCAGCAGTGGGACACTCCCATGCAGGCGCGGGCCGCCCGTGATCGCGCTCACGGGTCAACATGTGGCTTTGATCGATGGAGGGCGTGGCATGGGTGAGGAACACGGAGGCCACGAGGCCATGGCGGACCACGTGCTGGTGGAGCGGTTTCCCGACGCCGCCGCCTACGCACGCCTGCGAGCGGCGGCGGGCCTGTCGCGCAAATCGGCGGACGCGGCCGCGCGCGGCGTTGCCGGCACCCTGTACGGCGTCAGCGTCCTGCGTGACGGCGAACTGGTCGGCATGGGCCGGATCGTCGGCGATGGCGGGTGCTTCTTCTTCGTGGTCGACATCGCGGTGGAGCCGGCGCACCAGCGTCGCGGCCTCGGCAAGCGGATCATGGCGGCACTGGACACGTGGCTGCGCGCCAATGCGCCGGAAACCGCGCACGTGGCGCTGTTCGCCGATGGCGAGGCCAGGCACCTGTATGCGAAGTACGGGTTTGTCGAGAACACGAAGTCGGTGGGCATGGACTACGTCGTCAGGGCGCGGCGTTGATGCAACCGTGGCGCCTGTCGGCTTGACACTATTGTTTACGACTGTAATCTTTATTTGATTACGGGCGTAAACAGAGGTGGGCAATGGAATGTTCGACCGCGAAGATGCCGGCGGTGGCTGCGCTACTGATTCTCTCGGCCGGGTTGTTGCATATGGGAGGTTGCGCAAGCACCGCACCGGAGACCACGGTGGAATCGATCCGTTCCGGGGAGGTCGGGGTGACCGACATCACTCGCCGCGTAGCGTTCCCTGCGCGCGTGCAACTTGCGGGCAACGAGGCGTTCCAGATGCCGCAGGCGGCGCCGGGCAATGCGTTGCCGACTTACCCGGAGTCCCTGCTGCGGCAGGGACTGCCGCCGCAAGCGGTATGCCTGCGGGTGAGCATCGATCGCGACGGTGGGGTAATGGGCAGCGCACCGATAGAGGCGACGCCGGAGTGTCCGGCGCCCGGCATCGTCGACCCGCAATTCTTCGCCGCTGCGAAGGATGTGGTCGCGAACTGGCGCTTCGATCCGGCGGCGCGCTGCACGTTCAGCGATTCCCGCAGCGCCGATGCCGACGCCGGTGACTGCACCGGGGCGGACAAGGTTGCGCAGGCGGTGTCGCTTGCCTATCGCTTCGTGTTCGAGCAGCACGAGGGGCGCGGGTCGGTGCGGATCAGCCAGTAGCCGGTCCTGCCCTACGCCCGCGAATAGCGCCAGGACACCATCCGCCCGTCGCGGTACGGCATCACTCCGTGAAACGCGCGCGGGTCGTCGTCGAACACCAATGGCAGGAAGTTGCGGTCGCCTTCCCACATCGGCAGTTCGTTCAGGCGCTCCAGCGGCACCCATTCGAGTTCGCCCTCGGGGTTGCTGGTGAACGGCGTGCCGCTGAAGCCGGTGACCAGGAAGATGAAACCGAGCCAGTCCTCGCCGTGCTTGCCGAAGCCGGGCCAGCTGATGGTGCCGCGCAGGACGAGGCGGTCGCAGTCGATGCCGGCTTCCTCGAAGATCTCCCGGCGCATGCCGGCGACCACATCCTCGTCGGCCTCCAGCTTGCCACCGAGGCCGTTGTACTTGCCCAGGTGCTGGTCGTCGGCGCGGGCGTTGCGGTGGACCAGCAGGACTTCGCGGCCGTCGGCCGACAGCACGTAGCCGAGGGTGGCGACGATCGGGGTGTAGGGCATCAGTCGGCGGCCTGGCGTTGCCTGGCCAGCTCCTGGTCGAACGCGCGCTCGTAGCTGTCGGCGTATTCGACGCAGCTCATCGGTTCCGGATGCGGTGCGTCGGTGGCGGCCGGGGCCCAGCCGACGCTGCCGGGATGCGGGGCGATCAGCAGGTCGCAGGGCAGGGCGCGCACGGCATCGAAACCGCGCCGGTAGGCCTCGACGATATGCGGGAAGCGCGGGTTGTCGATCAGCTCGTAGCCGGGCGTGCTGAGGCTGTCGACATAGGCGATGCGCAGCGGCTTGCCGGCGTCAGTGGTATCAGTCCAAGTCCAGCTCATCGAACCGGGGGTGTGGGCCGGGGTGAAGTGGGCGGTGAAGACGATGCCGCCGAGTTCGACGGTTTCCCCATCCTGCAGCAGGCGGTCGGCCTGGGTCGGCGGGAACACGATCTCGTCGCCGAAATGGATGTCGTCGCTGCCGCCGCGGGCGAGCAGCACGGCGGATTCGGCGTTGCTGACGAGGGTGGCGCCGGTCGCGCGGCGGATCGCGGCCAGCGGGCCGGCATGGTCGCCGTGGGCGTGGCTGTGCAGGATCAGCTTGAGGTCATCGGGGGCGACGCCGAGTTCGGCCATGTGCCGCAGCAGCATGTCGGCGGCCTGCTGCACGCCGCCGTCGACCAGCACGGCGCCGTCGGGCGTCTTGACCAGCAGCGCGCTCAGGCCTTCGGTGCCGATGTACCAGGTGTGCTCGGCGATCCGGAACGGCGCGACCGGCTGGCGCCAGCTGTCGGGGGTCTGGTAGCCCTTGGACTGCGGCAGCACCGGTTCGGCGGCGATGGCGAGGGCGGGCAGCAGGGTGCAGGTGAGGGCGAGCAGGCGGAGGGTTGGCATCGAAGGTCGGCTGGCGATGGGCGCCACAGTGTCGACGATCATGCCGGTCCGGGCTACCGCGTGGTGCGCGAAACGGAGCCGAGCCACGCTGCGGGCAACGGCAGCAGCACCCCGAGCACAGTCATCCACAGCGGGTGCGGAATCATCGCCGCGTTGGCGATGACGCCGGCCAGCACCACCGCGCCGACCAGAAGCGCCGCCGTGCGTGGATGCCGGCGCGAGATCCGCGCCGCGAGCCAGCCGCCCAGCAGGGAGCCCAACGCCCAGCCCGTCACCACCAGCGCCATCGCCGATGGCGGCGCAGCCCCGATGAAGGCGGTCAGGTCCGCCGGGCTGGTCAGGTCGAGTCCCGGTGGCGGCGGGTGGAGCGCGGCGCTGCCGAACTGGCAGAGCATCATCGTGAGCCAGGCCACCAAGATGCCGGCCACCACAGCGAGGATCGTGCGTCCCATGTCGCGCCCCGGTTGCAAACCGTCCGCAGCATCGCGCGTCCGCACGTGGCCGGCAAGCGGCATGTCATGCGCATAATCGACCGACGATACGACTGATGGAGACGACATCGATGACCCGATTCCCCGGCGAACGTCCACACGCCCGCATCCCATCCGGCACCTTCGTGGCGCGGCCGGCATGAGTGGGCGGCAGCGCGAGTTGACGATGCGCTTCCTGGCCGAGCCGACCGATGTCAATTACGGCGGCAAGGTCCACGGCGGGGTGGTGATGAAGTGGATCGACCAGGCCGGCTACGCCGCCGCGGTGGGCTGGAGCGGCACCTACAGCGTCACCGTCGCGGTCGGCGGCATCCGCTTCGTCGCGCCGATCCGGATCAGCGACCTGGTCACCGTGCGGACCAAGCTGGTGCATACCGGCACCAGCAGCATGCACTTCGCGGTCGAGGTCAGCGCCTGCGACCCGATGGGCGGAACGCCGCGGCTGTGCACGCATTGCGTGATCGTGTTCGTGGCGCTCGACGGGGTCGAGGGCAAGCCGACGCCGGTGCCCGGCTGGGAGCCGGTGAGCGATGACGACCGCGAACTGGCCGAGTACGCGATGAAGGTGATGGAGCTCAGCAAGGGGATCGAGCAGACCGTCGAGCGCTACCGGCTGGCGGGCGTGCCGTAGCCTTTACCGCTTCTGCGCCGGATACGAAAAAGCCGCCCGGAGGCGGCTTTTTTGGGCTGTCCGGAACGCGGCGCCTCAGATCCCGGCGACGCGGCGCGCCTGCATGTACTTGCGGCTCCAGTAGCCGCTGTCGAGACTCGACACCATCACGTCCTTGCCCGTGCTCGGCGCATGCACGAAGCGGCCTTCACCGACATAGATGCCGACGTGGTCGACCCGGCCCCGGCGGCCGAAGAACACCAGGTCGCCCACGTTCAACTTGGACTTGTCCTGGACCAGCTCGCCGGCTTCGGCCTGGTCGCGCGACACCCGCGGCAGCTCGATGCCCAGGGAGTTGCGGAACACGTAACTGACCAGCCCGCTGCAGTCGAAGCCCTTCTCGGGCGAGGTGCCGCCCCAGCGGTAGGGCGTGCCCAGCAGCGTCAGTGCCTTCTGAAGCACGGTCTTGATCCGGCTGTCCGGCGGCGTGTAGTCCTCGGCCACCGCCGCGGTCTTGCCGGAAACCAGCATGCTGTTGATGTCGTTGGCGACCAGCAGTGCGCGATCCGGCAGCGCCATGGCTTCGGGCATCAACGCGGGCGCCTCCACCGCGGCCGAGGCCGACGCGGTGGGAGTCGCTTGCTGGGCGATCGCCGGCGTGGCCGCGGTGGCCAGCAGGCATGCGAAGAGGAGGTTGCGGACCCGCGCGGAACGGGCAGCGGCGGTGTGCCGGGAAATCAGGTACTTCACATGGTCATCACGAAGTCGTCACCGGGCGATCATGACGATCAAATCGTTGCGATAGGTTTAATTGAAGTTAAATTATCGTTAATGAATGCGCGAGGGTTCTCAGTTCCATATCCCCGTTTCGCCCGCGCTCAGTTCAGGACGCGCTTTGCACCGCTGTAGTGGTCGCGCCAGTAGTGGCCGTCCAGCGTGTCGAGCCTGACCGTGCCGCCGCTGCTCGGCGCGTGCACGAAGCGCCCGTTGCCGACGTAGATGCCGACATGGGTCACGCGCCCGCCGGTGCTGAAGAACACCAGGTCCGCGGCGCTCAGTTGCCGGGGCTCGATCCGGGGCCCCTGGTACTCGGACAACGCCCGCGAGGTCCGCGGAAGCTTGATGTCGAGCATGTCGTCGTAGACGTAGTTGACCAGCCCGCTGCAGTCGAAACCGGCTTGCGGGGTGTTGCCGCCGTAGAGATAGGGCGTGCCGACCAGGCTGATCGCGCGCATCAGCACCGCGTTGGCCGCGGCGGGATTGCTGGGCGGGACCACCGGCCACTGGCGCGGATTTTCCGGCGGCGGGGTGCGGCGGACGACGTCCTGGCTGCCGCCGCAACCGGCGAGCGACGCGCCTGCCAGCACCACGAAGGCGAGCGACGCGCCGATGCCCCAGTGGCGCCGTGCTGGCGTGGGGGCGGTGTTGCCGGGATAATGCGCGGCTTTCGTCACGGTCGACAGCTTGAACGCTGCCGGCTGCGGCGGCAACCCTCGCCGCCACCGATCCGGTGGTGCTGCCCGCGCCTCCAGTGCGCGTCGCCCTTCTACCGAGTCCAGCCATGAAAATCGAAAAAGACCGCGTCGTCCTGTTCCACTATTCCGTCGCCGAGCAGGGCGGGGAATCGCTGGAGTCCTCCGAGGGCCGCGGCCCGCTGGCGATCCTGATCGGCCACGGCAACATCATCCCGGGGCTGGAAAAGGCGATGGAAGGCCACGAGGCCGGCGACAAGTTCAGCGCCGACGTTAAGGCCGCCGAGGCCTATGGCGAGATCCAGCCGAACCTGACCCAGCGGGTGCCCAAGAAGTATTTCAAGGACGTCAAGCTGGTCCCGGGCATGCAGGCGGTGCTGCCGACCAACTTCGGCCCGCGCGCGGTGACCGTGCAGAAGGTCGGCATGAGCGTGGTCGACGTCGACCTCAACCACCCGATGGCGGGCAAGGACCTGAGCTTCGAGATCGAGATCGTCGAGGTCCGCGAGGCCAGCGAGGAAGAGGTCCAGCACGGCCACGTGCACGGCGAAGGCGGCCACGAGCACTGAGCCACGCCACATCGAAGCACTACCGGACGGCCCGCCAACGCGGGCCGTTCCGCGTTCGGGCCTCCGCCATCGGGGCATGACCAATGGCCGCTTGCGGGTCACCGCGGCGCTGTCATGATCCCCGGATCGAGTCTGGGGAGGCTTTCACGATGGGCAGCACGATGACCGGCACCCCGCTGGCGCCACTGGCGTCCGCACAGCGGATCGACAACCTCGACGTGCTGCGCGGCATCGCGCTGCTGGGCATCGTGTTGATGAACGTCGAGTTCTTCAGCGCCCCGCTGATGGACATCTCCGAAGGCATCTCGCCGGGTGATCGCGGGCTGGACCGGCTGGCCGACGCGTTCGTGTACGTGTTCGTGCGCGGCAAGTTCTGGACGCTGTTCTCGCTGCTGTTCGGGATGGGCTTCGCGGTCATGCTCGGCCGCGCGCAGGCCGCCGGGCGCAGCTTCGCGCCGGTCTACCTGCGGCGCACGTTCGGCCTGCTGCTGTTCGGCCTCGTCCACGCGCTGCTGATCTGGTCGGGCGACATCCTGGTGTCCTACGCGTTGACCGCGCTGGTGCTGCTGCTGTTGTTCCGCAACACCCCGACGGAGCGGTTGTGGAAGTGGGGTGGCGGGATCTGGGCGGTGATGATCGGCCTGATGCTGTTCTTCACCGCGATGATGACGATGGGCGACGGGACCCAGGACCCAAACGCCTCCAAGGCCGCCGCCGAGGCCGCCGACCTGCGCGCGGCCGAAGTTGCGGCCTACTCGGCCGGCAGCTACGCCGCGGCGACCGCCGTGCGCGTCCGGACCTTCCTGCACATGCTGGGCTTCAACGTGTTCCTGGTGCCGATGGTGCTGGGGATGTTCCTGGTTGGTGCGTGGCTGGTCCGCAGCGGGGCGATGGCGCAGCCGTCGGGGCACCGGCGCCTGTTCGTGTGGATGGGCTGGATCGGCGGCGTCGCGGGGCTGGCATTGACCGTGGCCAGTGTCGCGATCGACCCGAACCCCGGCGGCACCGACCAGTCGTCGCCGGCGACGATGCTGGCGATGACGTTGCACATGGCCGGCTCGCCGCTGCTGTCACTGGGCTACATCGCGATCGTGGTACTGGCACTGGAGCGCGGTGCCTCGTGGCTGCGTACGCTGGCGCCGGCGGGACGGATGGCGCTGACCAATTACCTGGCGCAGTCGATGGCCGGCACGCTGGTGTTCTACGGCTATGGCCTGGGGCTGTGGGGCGAGGTGTCGCGTGCGTGGCAGGTGGTCGGCGTGGCGGTGTTCTTCGCGCTGCAGGTGGTGCTCAGCCGCTGGTGGTTGTCGCGGTTCCGCTATGGTCCGCTCGAGTGGACGTGGCGGGCCTTCACCTACTGGCAGTTGCCTCCCATGCGGCGTGACGGTGCACTGCCGCTGGACGCCTCCACCTCGTAAACTGGCGCGATGAATCAACGCGAAGATGTGGTTGTCGTCGGTGCCGGCGTGGTCGGCCTTGCGTCGGCGTTGGCCCTGATCGAGGCCGGTCGCGGCGTATGCGTGCTCGATGCGGGCCGGATCGGCGGCGGCAGTTCCCATGGCAACTGCGGCACCATCACCCCCAGCCATGCGCCACCGCTGGCGGCACCGGGGATGGTCGCGACCGCGCTGCGGATGATGCTCACGCCCGACGCGCCGCTGTACGTCCGTCCGCGCATGGACCCGGTCCTGTGGCGCTGGCTGTGGACGTTTGCCGCACGCTGCAACGTGCGCGACTGGCGCGCCAGCGCGCTGGCCAAGTCGATGCTGCTGAACGACTCGCGCACCCGTCTGCAGGACTGGGTGGGCCGGTACGGACTCGACTGCGACTTCCGCGAGACCGGCGAGGATTACATCTACCGCGACCCGCGCGCGTTCGCCCACGGCCAGCAGGAGATCGGCCTGCTGCGCGAACTCGGCGTCGATGTCGAGGTGGTCGACGGCGCGACCTGTGAAGCACAGGAGCCGGCATTGAAGCCCGGCGTGGCCGGGGCGATCCGTTTCTCGGGCGACGCCGCGCTGCGCCCGGACCGTTACGTCGCCGAGCTGGCGCGGGTGGTGCGCGAGCGCGGTGGGGTGATCGTCGAAGGCAACCCACTGCAGTCGATGTCGCACGAATCCGATGGGATCGCGTTGACGACCGCCAACGGCCCGATGCGCGCGCGCGACGTCGTGCTGGCATCGGGGGCCTGGTCGCACCGGCTGGGCCCGGCGATCGGCCTGCCGTGGTTGCGCCGCGCGATGCAGCCGGGCAAGGGCTACTCGATCACCTATTCGGCGCCGCCACTGGTGCCACGGCGGCCGCTGATCCTGCGCGAGCGCTCGGTCTGCGTGACCGCCTGGGGCGATGAAGGCGACTGCACCGGGTTCCGGCTCGGCAGCACGATGGAATTCTCCGGGTTCGACGACAGCCTCAACACGCGACGACTTGCCGCACTGGAGCGCGGTGCGGCCGAATATCTGCACCAGCCGGTCGGGCCGCAGGTGCAGGAGCGCTGGTACGGCTGGCGGCCGATGAGTTGCGACGACGTCCCGATCATCGGCCGCGCGCCCGGCCAGGACCACCTGTGGCTGGCGACCGGCCACGGCATGATGGGCGTCGGCATGAGCAGCGGTACCGGACAACTGCTCGCTGACCTGATGAGCGGGCACGCGCCGGCCATCGACCCCGCGCCGTTCCGGCCCGAGCGGTTTGCCTGAGCGGCGCTGACGCACGCACGACATCGGCTGCGGCACGATGGCCGCCTGTCGACCGGGAGGAACCATGCTTTACGACTTCGACCTGATCGTGATCGGCGGCGGCTCCGGCGGACTGGCCGCGGCTTTTCGCGCCGCCGAGCACGGCGCGCGCGTGGCCCTGCTCGAGCCCGGCGCGCTGGGTGGCACCTGCGTCAACGCCGGCTGCGTGCCGAAGAAGGCGATGTGGCTGGCGGCCGAGGTCGGGCGCAAGCTGTCGTTCGCGCAAACGCTGGGGTTCGCCGCGCAGGATTGCGCATTGGACTGGCCGGCCTTCATCGCCCACCGCCAGCGCTACATCACCAACATCCATGCCAGCTACCAGCAACGGCTCGACAAGGCCGGGATCGCGGTGCTGCCGATGCGCGCGACCCTGCGCGATGCCAACACGATCGAATGCGAGGACGGCGTGCGCCTGTGCGCACCGCGCCTGCTGCTCGCCACCGGTGGCCATGCGGCCAGACCGGATATCCCCGGTGCGGAACTGGGCGGTACCTCCGACGATTTCTTCCACTGGACCGCGCCGCCGGAGCGGGTCGCGCTGGTTGGCGGTGGATACATCGCCACCGAGCTTGCGGGCGTGCTGCAGGCATTGGGCAGCCAAGTCGAAGTCTTCGTCCGCGGACAGCGCCTGGTCGAGAGCTTCGACGCCGAGCTGGCCGACCAACTGGCCGAGGACTATCGGCAGGCCGGCGTGCACCTGCATTTCGGCTGCGAGGTAAGCGCGCTCGAGCAGGCGGGCAACGGTATCCGGTTGGTGGGCGAGGGGACGCCGGACGACGCATTCGATGCCGTGCTGTTCGCCACCGGCCGCCGTCCGAACACCCGGGACCTGGGGCTGGAGGCGGCGGGCGTCGCGACCGACAAGCGCGGCCACGTCATCGTGGACGAGCGTCATTCGACCAACGTCGACAGCGTCTTCGCGGTGGGCGACGTCAGCACCGACCTGCCGTTGACGCCGGTCGCGATCGCCGCCGCACGCCGACTGATGGACCGGCTGTTCGGCGACCGCGACCGGCCGCTGGATCCGGATGACATCGCCACCGTGGTGTTCAGCCATCCGCCGATCGGCAAGGTCGGGTTGACCGAGGCGAAGGCCCGCGAATTGCACGGCGATGCGGTCCACGTCGCCCGCTCCAGCTTCCGACCGATGCTGCATGCACTGGCGGACTCGCCGCAGCGCAGCCTGTTCAAGCTGGTTTGCGTGGGCGAGGAGCGCCGCGTGGTCGGGATCCACCTGCTGGGCGAAGCGGCCGACGAGATCCTGCAGGGTTTCGCGGTCGCGTTGAAACGTGGCGTCACCCTGGCGGACCTGCACGACACCGTCGCGATCCACCCGACCAGCGCCGAGGAGCTGGTGCTGATGCGGTAGGAGCGACGTAAGTCGCGAACGCACGGCGATTCCGGATGTCAGTGAAATCGCGACTTACGTCGCTCCTACATGGGCCTGAACAGATCGGGCACCCGCATCGACTTGCGCGACAATAGCCGCATGAACACCTACACCCTCCACCGCGGCACGGCGCCGCTGCTGGTCAGCCTGCCGCACGACGGCAGCGCGATCCCCGACGACCTCGCCGCGCGCATGACCGACGATGCCCGGCGCGCGCCGGATACCGACTGGCACGTCTCCAGGCTCTACGACTTCGCCCGCGAACTCGGTGCTTCGATCCTGGTGCCGCGCTATTCGCGCTACGTGGTCGACCTCAACCGCCCGCCCGACGACACCTCGCTGTATCCCGGCCAGAACACCACCGGCCTGTGCCCGGCGGTGCGGTTCAGCGGTGCGCCGGTGTATCGCGATGGCGAAGCGCCCGATGCGGCCGAGATCGCCGCGCGGGTCGAGCGCTACTGGCGGCCGTACCACGACGCGCTGCGCAGCGAACTCGACCGCATCCACGCGCAACATGGCCGTGCAGTGCTGTGGGAAGGCCACTCGATCCGCGGAAGCGACCTGCCGTTCCTGTTCGAGGGCCGCCTGCCGGACCTCAACCTCGGCACCGCCACCGGCACCAGCTGCTCGCCGGCACTGCAGTCACGGCTGGAATCCGTGCTGGGTTCGCAGGACGACTACGACTGGGTCGCCAACGGCCGCTTCAAGGGCGGCCACATCACCCGCCACTACGGCGACCCGGCGCGCGGCATCGATGCGGTGCAACTGGAGATCAGCCAGCGCAACTACATGGACGAGGCGTCGTTCGACTACCTCCCGGAAAAGGCGTCGCGCTTGCAGAAGCTGTTGCAACCGTTGTTGCGGACCTGCCTCGACGCCTGACTGCCGCGACCACGAACGAAAAGGCCGGCCCGGTGTTCCGGGTCGGCCTTCGCGTTGCCTGCGGGCAGAGGGGCTCAGTCGATACTGGCGCTCGCATTGGTGGCCGTGCTGTCGGCACCCGCCACGTCCTCGCCGATGTACTGGTCCAGGAACTCTTCCATCATCCGGTACAACCTGGCGCGATTCTCCGGCTTGTAGAAGCCATGGCCTTCACCGCTGATCACCAGCGTCCTGGCAGGGCGGCCACTGTCCTCGAAGGCATCGGCCAGTGCTTCGAACTGTTCCATCGGCACCCGGCGGTCAAGCTTGCCCTGGGCCAGCATCACCGGGACCTTGATCTTGTCGACGTGCTGTGCCGGTGAGTTGGCCGCGAGCACCGCCTGGTCGGTGCCCAGCACGCGTTCCAGGTAACGCCGTCCGGCACGCCGGTCCTGGATGTCGCCTTCCTCGAACATGATCTGCAGGTCGTAGACGCCGACGCTGCCGATGGCGCACTGGTAGAGGTCCGGGTAGCGGATCGGGTTCATCAGCGCCGCATAGCCACCGAAGCTGGCGCCGTAGATGCAGATGCGATCCGGGTCGGCCAGCTTCTGGTCGATCGCCCAGCGCACGCCGTCGGCGATGTCGTCCTGGATCTTGCCGCCCCATTCGCGGTAGCCGGCTTCGACGAATTCCTGCCCGCGCCCGCCGGAACCGCGGAAGTTGACCTGCAGGACCGCATAGCCGCGGCTGGCCAGGAACTGCGCGTCGCCGTCGTAACCCCAGGTGTCCTCGACGTCATAGGGGCCGCCGTGCGGCATCACCACCATCGGCTTGGGGCCGGTGCCATGGCTGGTGTAGATCGCATGCAGGGTCTTGCCGTCGCCGCTGGTGAACTCGACCGGCCGCACCGGGGCCATCTGCTCCGCCTTGATCCAGGGCATCGCCTCGGCGATCAGGCGGACCTTGTTGCTGTCGCGGTCGAACAGGTAATACGCGCCGGGATGGCGTCCCGAATAGGTCACGAACAGCAGCTTGCGGTCGTCGTCACTGACGTCGTACGGCATCACCAACTGGCCCGGGAAGGCCTTGCTGAGGCCGGCGTGCATGGCCGCCCACGGCGATGCCTTGTCGATGTAGTCGACCATCGGCTTGCTGCCGCCGTAGGCCACCGCGAACGGTGCGCCGCGGCTGCCTTCGTACAGCACCCGGCTGATCTCGACGTCGTCGCGACCGGCAAGCAGTTCGCGGGTGCCGGCCGCCAGGTCGATCCGGTACAGCCGCGCAGGTTCGCGGTGATCGGAGACCAGCGCGTACAGCAGGTTGTTGTCGGCGGCGAAGCGGCGCGGGCTCAACGAGTAGCCGGCCAGCGATTTCGGCAGCGGCTGCCACGCCGCCGCAGGAGTTGGGCGGTACTGGGCGGTGGGGATGTCGTTCTCGTCGAGGCCGACCACCACCCGGGCGGTGCCGGTGTTGTCTGCTGCGAAACCGACCCTGCCGGGGAAGCGCTCGATCTCCTTGCGGTCGCCGGTACGGGTGTCGGCGCGGAACAGGACGGTGTCGGGTTCCTCGCCGCAGTTCCAGCACCGGAAAGACACCAGCGCCATGCCGGGCTGGTCGCGCAGCAAGCCGACGATCTGCGAGAACCCCCGGTCCTTGCGGCGCCCCGTGATCATTCCGGTATCCGGGACGAAACCGAACAGCAACTCCTGGTCGCTGCCATCGGCGTTGGTCGCGATGATTTCCCCGAGACTGTAGGGACGCGCTTCCAACGGCTCCATCTCGGCCTTGGACACCACCAGCCGGTTGTCGGTGGTCCAGTAGATGTCGGTGACGTGCTTCTGCTTGCCGAAGCGCATGGCCTGGACTTCACCCGAGCCGTCCAGCGGCACGACCTGCAGGTGGGTCTCGGAGCCTTCCGCGGCAGGCACCGCCAGCGCGACGCGGGTGCCATCGGGCGACAGAGCGATGTCGGTGATCTCGGCATGCCGGGCGAAAAGATCGGCCGACAATGTCTGGGCGCCCACCCACGGACAGGCCAGCAGCAAGGCCAGCATGCAACTGGCGGATTGGTTCGATTTCATGTTCCCTCCCCGGAACATCCGTTGTCCGGGAATCATGCCACGTCGGGTGGGCGCCGCCGTGGCGGCTTACACCTCCAGCGTCGCCAGGTCGCCCTTGGTCTCCAGCCAGGCCTTGCGGTCGGACGCGCGCTTCTTGGCCAGCAGCATGTCCATCAGCTTGCGGGTCGCCTCGCCGTCGTCGACGGTCAGCTGCACCAGCCGGCGGGTGTCGGGGTGGATGGTCGACTCGCGCAGCTGCGGCGGGTTCATCTCGCCCAGGCCCTTGAAGCGGGTGACGTGGACACTGCCAGCCGAGCCCTTCTTCTTCTCGGCCTTCTCGCGCTCGATCTTCTCCAGCAGGATGCGCTTCTCCTCCTCGTCGAGGGCGTAGAACACCTGCTTGCCGAGGTCGATGCGGAACAGCGGCGGCATCGCCACGAACACGTGGCCGGCCGCGACCAGCGACGGGAAATGCTGCAGGAACAGCGCGGTCAGCAGGGTCGCGATGTGCAGGCCGTCGGAGTCGGCGTCGGCCAGGATGATGACCTTGCCGTAGCGCAGCCCGGTGAGGTCGTCCTTGCCGGGGTCGCAGCCGATCGCAACCGCCAGGTCATGCACTTCCTGCGACGCCAGCACGCTGCCGGAGGCGACTTCCCAGGTATTGAGGATCTTGCCGCGCAGGGGAAGGATCGCCTGGAAGTCCTTGTCGCGGGCCTGCTTGGCGCTGCCGCCGGCCGAGTCGCCCTCGACCAGGAACAGCTCGGTGCGCGACAGGTCCTGGCTGCTGCAGTCGGCCAGCTTGCCGGGCAGGGCGGGGCCCTGGGTGACCTTCTTGCGGGTGACCTGCTTCTCGGTCTTGAGCCGCGCCGAGGCGCGGTCGATCGCGAGCTGGGCGATCCGCTCGCCGAGTTCGACGTGCTGGTTGAGCCACAGCGAGAACGCATCGTGGGCGGCGCCCTCGACCATGCCGGCGGCCTGGCGCGACGACAGCCGTTCCTTGGTCTGGCCACTGAACTGCGGGTCGGTCATCTTCAGCGACAGCACGAACGACACCCGGTCCCAGACATCCTCCGGCGCCAGCTTGACCCCGCGCGGCAGCAGGCTGCGGAAATCGCAGAACTCGCGCAGCGCATCGGTGAAGCCGGTGCGCAGGCCGTTGACGTGGGTGCCGTGCTGGGCGGTCGGGATCAGGTTGACGTAGCTCTCCTGCACCAGCTCGCCGTCGGGCACCCAGGCCACGGCCCAGTCGACCACCTCGGTGTCCTTCTTCAGCTGGCCGACGAACAGTTCAGGCGGCAGCAGTTCGCGGTCGACCAGTTCGCCGCGCAGGTAGTCGCGCAGGCCGTCCTCGTAATGCCACTCCAGCTTCTCGCCGGTGGCGGCATCGAACAGGCGCACGGTGAGGCCGGGGCACAGCACCGCCTTGGCCCGCAGCAAGTGCTTCAACGAGCGCAGGTTGAACTTGGCGGTGTCGAAGTACTTCGGGTCCGGCCAGAACCGCAGCCGGGTGCCGGTGTTCTTCTTGCCGACGCTGCCGACGATCTCCAGCTCGGACGTCCGGTCGCCGTCGCCGAACGTCATCCGGTATTCGTTGCCCTCGCGCTTGATGAACAGCTCGACCCGGGTCGACAGCGCGTTGACCACGCTGACGCCGACGCCGTGCAGGCCGCCGGAGAACGTGTAGTTCTTGCCGCTGAACTTTCCGCCCGCATGCAGCCGGGTCAGGATCAGCTCGACGCCGGGGATGCCTTCTTCCGGGTGGATGTCGACCGGCATGCCGCGGCCGTCGTCGCTGACCTCGCAGCTGCCATCGGCGTGCAGGGTGACCTCGATGCTGCGGGCGTGTCCGCCGAGCGCCTCGTCGACCGAGTTGTCGATCACCTCCTGCGCCAGGTGGTTCGGCCGGGTGGTGTCGGTGTACATGCCCGGGCGGCGCTTGACCGGGTCCAACCCGGACAGGACTTCGATATCGGCGGCGTTGTAGCGATTGTTCATCGAGTGCTTCTGGGTCCAGACACGGGCGGTGCGGCGAGAATGGCGACGGGCCGGGGGCCGGTCAAGCGCGGAGACGCCTCGCAACAGACCCCGCCGAGCGTGACCGCGTCGTTAAGCTCCCGTTGTTCAGGCCCCGGCGTGGGTCCGGTCGCTAGGGTCGGCTGCGTCGTCCGGTTTGCCCCCTGTGTCCGGACGGCGTGCTTTGTCAGTTGTTTCATTTCCAGGATGCCCCCCATCCCGGGCGATTCATCCCCCAATACGAATTTCAGGAGACACACCACCATGAATATCCGCAAGCTGATGCTGCCGACCCTGGTTGCTGCCCTGATCGCCGCTCCGGCCGCGTTCGCCCAGACCGCGCAGGTCGACGCCAATGCCGAGGTCGATGCGCAGGCCCAGGTCGACCAGGCCGCCGCTGATGCAGCCGCTGCCACCGACACGGCGTCCGACACCGCCAATGCCGCCACCGGCGCGGTCGCCGATACCGCCACCGCGGCCGATGTCCAGGCCGATGCCGCGGTCGAAGGCGAGATCGAGCCGGAAGAGGAAGACGACAACTGATCGTCCCTGCTGACGGTATGTAGTGTCGATCCAGAGCGTCCCGGTCCGCCGGGGCGCTTTTTCATTGCCGCTTTGCCGGCTGCTTTGCCGGCGGCTTTGTTCGTCCCGGGCGATCGGACGCCATTCCCGGCCGAGCCGTCGCTGTCAACCGCTCGCGGCCCGGGCGCCCAGCCGGTAAACTACGGCTTTCCAGCGGCAGCGAATCGCATGACACCCCACCGTTCCATGACCCCACTCGTCTTCGTCACCGGCGGCGTGGTGTCCTCGCTCGGCAAGGGCATCGCCGCCGCATCGCTGGCGGCCATCCTCGAAGCGCGCGGCCTGCGCGTGACGATGATGAAGCTGGACCCCTACATCAACGTCGACCCGGGCACGATGAGCCCGTTCCAGCATGGCGAGGTCTACGTCACCGACGACGGCGCCGAGACCGACCTGGACCTCGGCCACTACGAGCGCTACGTCCGCACCCGGCTGAGCCGCAAGAACTCGGTCACCACCGGCCGCATCTACGACAACGTGATCCGCAAGGAGCGCCGTGGCGACTACCTCGGCGGCACCGTGCAGGTGATCCCGCACGTCACCGACGAGATCAAGCGCTGCATCGTAGAGGCGACACAGGGCTTCGATATCGGCCTGGTCGAGATCGGCGGCACCGTCGGCGACATCGAGTCTCTGCCGTTCCTGGAGGCGATCCGCCAGATCCGCAGCGAGCGCGGCCCCGACAAGGCGCTGTTCATGCATCTCACCCTGGTGCCGTGGATCGCCGCCGCCGGCGAGCTCAAGACCAAGCCGACCCAGCACTCGGTCAAGGAGCTGCGCTCGATCGGTATCCAGCCCGACATCCTGCTGTGCCGCTCCGAGCAGCCGCTGCCCGACAGCGAGCGCCGCAAGATCGCGCTGTTCACCAACGTTTCCGAGCGCGCGGTGATCAACGCGCTCGATCTCGACAACATCTACAAGATGCCGGGGCGCTTCCATGAGCAGGGCCTCGATGACCTGATCATCGAGCGCCTGCAGTTGGATGCCGGCCCGGCCGACCTGACCGAGTGGAACGCAGTGCTGGACGCCACCGAGAACCCGGTCGACGAGGTCACGATCGGCATCGTCGGCAAGTACGTCGACCACCAGGACGCCTACAAATCGATCGGCGAGGCGCTCAAGCACGGCGGCCTGCGCCAGCGCACCCGGGTCAGGCTCAAGTGGCTGGAGTCCACCGATGTCGAGACCCACGGCGGCAACGCGCTGGAAGGCGTCGACGGCATCCTGGTGCCGGGCGGCTTCGGCGACCGCGGTTTCGAAGGCAAGGTCCAGACCGCCCGCCATGCACGCGAGAACGGCGTTCCGTACTTCGGCATCTGCTACGGCATGCAGGCCGCGGTGGTCGACGTCGCCCGCCACCTGGCCGGGCTGGAAGGCGCCAACAGCACCGAGAACGACAAGGCCAGCCCACACCCGGTGATCGGTCTGATCACCGAATGGCGCACGGCGACCGGTGACGTGGAGCGCCGCAGCGAGGAAAGCGACCTCGGTGGCACCATGCGCCTGGGCCTGCAGGACCAGCGGATCAAGCCCGGCACCCTGGCCCACGCGATGTACGGCAAGGACGTGGTCGGCGAGCGCCACCGCCACCGCTACGAGTTCAACAACCGCTACCGCACCCAGTTGGAAGACGCCGGCTTGGTGATCAGCGCCAAGTCGATGGACGACCTGCTGGTCGAGATGGTCGAGTTGCCGCGCGACAAGCATCCTTGGTTCCTGGCCTGCCAGGCCCACCCCGAGTTCCTGTCCACACCCCGCGACGGCCATCCGCTGTTCGTCGGCTTCATCCGCGCCGCGCGCGAATACAAGGCCAACGAAGGCCAGGCCGGTGGCCTGCTGAAAGAGGCGAAAGCATGAAGCTCTGCGGTTTCGACATCGGCCTCGACCGGCCGTTCTTCCTGATTGCCGGCCCCTGCGTGATCGAGTCGATGCAGTTGCAGCTCGACACCGCCGGCACCCTCAAGGAGATCACCGACGAACTCGGCATCCCCTTCATCTTCAAGTCCAGCTTCGACAAGGCCAACCGCACCTCGGTGTCGGGCTTCCGCGGCCCGGGCCTGGAAGAGGGGCTGAAGGTGCTGGCCGAGGTCAAGAAGCAGCTCGGCGTGCCGGTGCTGACCGACGTCCACGAGTACACCCCGATGGACGAGGTCGCCTCGGTCGTCGACGTGCTGCAGACCCCGGCGTTCCTGTGCCGGCAGACCGACTTCATCCAGAAGGTCGCCAGCGCCGGCAAGCCGGTCAACGTCAAGAAGGGCCAGTTCCTGTCGCCGTGGGAGATGAAGCACGTTGCCGACAAGGCGCTGGCGACCGGCAACAAGGACATCATGGTCTGCGAGCGCGGCGCCAGCTTCGGCTACAACAATTTGGTGTCCGACATGCGCAGCCTCGCGGTGATGCGCGATACCGGTTGCCCGGTGGTGTTCGACGCCACCCACAGCGTGCAGTTGCCCGGTGGCGCCGGCGGCAAGAGCGGCGGCCAGCGCGAGTTCGTGCCGGTGCTGTCGCGCGCGGCGATGGCGGTCGGCATTTCCGGCATCTTCATGGAAACCCATCCAAACCCGGCGGAGGCGCTGTCCGACGGCCCCAATGCCTGGCCATTGGGCAAGATGCGCGCGCTGCTGGAGACGCTGATGGCGATCGACGAGATCACCAAGCGTAACGGCTTCCTCGAATCACAATCCTGAGCTGCAAAGAACCCGACATGACCCAGATCGCCAAAGTCCACGCCCGCGAGATCCTCGACAGCCGCGGCAACCCGACCCTGGAAGCGGAAGTCACCCTCGCCGACGGCAGCTTCGGCCGCGCAATGGTGCCCTCGGGTGCGTCCACCGGCTCCAAGGAGGCGGTCGAACTGCGTGACGGCGACAAGACCCGCTACCTCGGCAAGGGCGTGCGCACCGCGGTCGACAACGTCAACACCACGATCGCCCAGGCGGTCACCGGGATGGACGGCGCCGACCAGGCCGCCGTCGACAAGCGCCTGATCGACCTGGACGGCACCGAGAACAAGGGCCGGCTCGGCGCCAACGCGCTGCTGGGTGTCTCGATGGCCAATGCCCACGCGATGGCCGCCTCGCTGAAGCTGCCGCTGTGGAAGCACCTGGCCGGTGACCGCACGCCGGTGCTGCCGGTGCCGATGATGAACATCATCAACGGCGGCGCCCACGCCGACAACAACGTCGACCTGCAGGAATTCATGATCCTGCCGACGGGCTTCGACACGTTCTCCGAGAGCCTGCGCGCCGGTACCGAGGTGTTCCACGCGCTCAAGTCGGTGCTCAAGGGCCGCGGACTGTCGACCGCGGTCGGCGACGAGGGCGGCTTCGCCCCCGACCTGCGCAGCAACGAGGAAGCGCTGGAAACCATCCTCGAGGCGATCGGCAAGGCCGGCTACCACGCCGGCGAGGACATCCTGCTCGGCCTCGACGTGGCCAGCAGCGAGTTCTTCGACAACGGCAAGTACAACCTCACCGGCGAGGGCAAGCGCCTGACCAGCGAGCAGTTCGTCGACTTCCTCGCCAACTGGTGCGACCAGTACCCGATCGTCACCATCGAGGACGGCATGGACGAGGGCGACTGGGCCGGCTGGAAGCTGCTGACCCAGCGCCTCGGCAACGAGGTGCAACTGGTCGGCGACGACCTGTTCGTGACCAACCCGCGGATCTTCCAGCAGGGCATCGACCAGCAGGTCGCCAACGCGATCCTGATCAAGGTCAACCAGATCGGCACCCTGACCGAAACGCTGGAGGCGATCGCGATGGCCGACCGCGCCGGTTACGCCGCCGTCGTGTCGCACCGCTCGGGCGAGACCGAGGACACCACCATCGCCGACATCGCGGTGGCGACCACGGCGACCCAGATCAAGACCGGCTCGCTGAGCCGCAGCGACCGCGTGGCCAAGTACAACCAGTTGCTGCGGATCGAGGAACAGCTCGGCAGCGCGGCCCGTTACGCCGGGCGCGACGCGTTCGTCTCGCTGAAGCGCTGACCGCGCCATGCCGCGCCGCTGGCTCAGCGTGCTGTTGGTGCTGCTGGTCGCCATGCTGGCGGTCCTGCAGTACCGGCTGTGGCTGGGCGAGGGCGGCCGGCGCTCGGTCGCGGTGCTGGCCGAGCGGGTCGACCAGCAGGCCCATGAGAACGAGGGCCTGCAGCAGCGCAACGATGCGCTCGCCGCCGAGGTCGAGGACCTCAAGTCCGGCGAGGCCGCGGTCGAGGAGCGCGCACGCAGCGAGCTGGGCATGATCAAGCCGGGCGAGACGTTCTACCGGGTGGTCGAGCCGGAGGGCAGCACGCCGCCGTCCACGCCGGCGCCGGATACCGACGACAGCGAGGCACCTTGACCGCGCCGGCCATCTGGGCGGTGATCCCTGCGGCCGGTCGCGGCACGCGGTTCGGCGGCGCCGTTCCCAAGCAGTACCTCGAAGCCGCAGGGCAACCGTTGATCGCGCACGCACTCGATGCGCTGGCGGGTCATCCCCGCGTCGCCGGCGTCATGGTCGCGCTGGCGCACGACGATCCGCACTGGCCGGGCTGGACCCAACGGCATGGCAAGCCGGTGCTGCGTTGCACCGGTGGCGGCGAGCGCGCCGATTCGGTACTCGCGGCACTGCAGGCGTTGCCGGACGAGGTGGGCGCCGACGCGCTGGTGCTGGTCCACGATGCCGCGCGGCCGAACCTGCAACGCGGCGACCTCGACCGCCTGATCGAAGCCGCCAGCATCGATGCGGACGGCGCGATCCTCGCCGCGCCCGTGCGCGACACCCTCAAGCGTGCCGGTGGCGACAGCCGCATCGTCGCCACCGAACCGCGCGAAGCCCTGTGGCGCGCACTGACCCCGCAGGCATTCCGTCGTGGCGTACTGGCCGACGCCCTGCGGCAGGCGCGGTCCGCCGGCATCATGGTCACCGACGAAGCCATGGCGATGGAGCGCACCGGCGCCCGCCCGCGACTGGTCGAGGGCCGCGAGGACAACCTCAAGGTCACCACCCCGGCCGACCTCGCGCTCGCCGATTACCTGCTTTCCAGACGGAGCGCGAACCCATGAACATCCGCATCGGCCAGGGTTATGACGTCCACGCGTTCGGCAACGGCGACCATGTCGTCCTTGGCGGCGTGCGGGTCCCCCACGACCGTGGCGTGCTCGCCCACTCCGATGGCGACGTGGTGATCCACGCACTGTGCGACGCGATGCTCGGGGCGCTGGCGCTGGGCGACATCGGCCGCCATTTCCCGCCGTCCGACCCGCGCTGGAAGGACGCCGACAGCCGCACGTTCCTGCGCCATTGCAACGCGATGCTCGGCGAACGCGGCTGGCGCCTGGGTAATGCCGATATCACCGTGGTCTGCGAGCGACCGCGGGTCGGGCCGCATTCGCAGGCGATGCGCGAGCTGCTGGCGGCCGATCTCGGCGTGGCGGTCGACGCCATCAGCGTCAAGGCCACCACCAGCGAGACGCTCGGTTTCACCGGTCGCGGCGAAGGCATCGCGGCGATGGCGGCGTGCCTGCTGGTCGGCACGTGATCCCGCAATCCATGGACCTTCCGCGCGCGCATGGCGCCCCTGCGCTGCAGGCGCGGATCCGCACCACCCCGGAGGATTTCCGGGTCGATGAACTCCCCGGGTTCGAGCCCAGCGGCAGCGGCGAACACCTGCTGCTGACGGTCGAGAAGCGCGGCATCAACACCGCATTCGCCGCCAGGCGCCTCGCCGAGTGGGCCGGGGTCGGCGAAATGGCGATCGGCTACGCCGGCCTCAAGGACCGCCACGCGGTGACCCGCCAGCGCTTCAGCGTGCACCTGCCGAAGAAGGTCGCGCCGGACCTGTCACTGCTCGACCGCGACGATGGCGACGAGCGCCTGCGCGTCCTCGGACACGACTGGCATTCGCGCAAGCTGCCGCGCGGCGCGCTGGCCGGCAATCGTTTCGTGCTGGTCCTGCGCGAGGTGCAGGGTGACCGCGCGGCGATAGAATCGCGACTGCGGACGATCGCCGGACGCGGCGTTCCCAACTACTTCGGCGAGCAGCGTTTCGGCCGCGGCGGCGACAACCTCGGCGCGGCCCTCTCCATGTTCGCCGGCCGTCGGGTCGGGCGGGACCAGCGCGGCATGTTGCTGTCGGCGGCGCGTTCGGCGTTGTTCAACCGCGTGCTGGCCCATCGCATTGCGGCCGGCAACTGGGATGCCCGCGGCGCGGATGGCGCGCTCGATGGCGAGGTCTGGATGCTCGACGGCAGTCGCAGCGTGTTCGGCCCGGAGCCGTTCAACGAAACCCTCGCACAACGCTTGGCCGCGTTCGACATCCATTCGACCGGCCCGCTCTGGGGGCGCGGCGAACTGCGCAGTTCGCAGGCCGTGCAGGCGCTCGAACTGGCGGCGCTGGCCGACGACGAGTCGACGCGCCTGCGCGTCGGCCTCGAAGCCGCAGGACTCAAGCAGGAGCGCCGCTCGCTGCGGTTGCGCCCGGCCGACCTGTGCTGGAACTGGCTGGCCGACGACGTGCTCGAGCTGGGTTTCGTCCTGCCGCCAGGAACCTACGCCACCGTGGTCCTGGCGGAACTGGGCGCGATCGCCTGATCGCTGCCGCTCGTCGGAAACCCCCGGCGGGCACTGGCCACGGGCGACCAGCGGCGTATACCGGACGGTGTCCGGATGCTCCGGGCGCAGGGCCACGCCTTGGCCTTGCAGCAGTTCACCGTCTCCGCGAACAGGAGGTCGATCATGAACAGGTTGTCCCGGATCTTCGTCGTTTCGTTGTCGGTTGCCGGCCTGGCGGCCTGCGCCAGCATGGATGAGCAGTCGGCAAGCATCGCGCCGCAGTCTTCCTCCATCGGCGTGGACGGCGCCTATGTCGGTCGTGTCGAGGAGATCGCGCGTCGGCGTGGCATCGAGGTCATGTGGGTGAACCCGCCGACCGAGCGGCAGCTCATCGCCGACGAGTAGCCGTCAGTTTCGCTTCGCCGGCGCCAGCAGCACCAGCACCGCGCCGGTTCCGCCCTGCGCCGGCGGAGCGGAGTGGTATGCCAGCACACTGGCGCGCTGGCGCAGCATGCGGTCGACCAGGTTCTTCAGCACCGGCGCGCCGCTGCTGCCGACATCGTCGCTGCCGCGCCGGCCCTTGCCGTGGATGATCCGCACGCAGCCGACGCCATGGCGTACCGCATCGGCCAGGAAAGCACGCAACAGCGCTTCGGCGGTCCGGGCGTCGGCGCCGTGCAGGTCGAGTTCCTCCTCGGCGGCGATCTCGCCGCGTCGCAGGCGCCGGTAGATCGCGACCGGCAGCCGTTCTTCGCGATGGGCCAGCACGTCGCCGGCCTCCAGCAGGTTTTCGTCGAGCGCGTGACGGAATTCGTCGCGGGCATTGGCCTCGTCCAGCTCGGCCATGCGCGCGCGGGGTTTCGGCCGTGGGGTGGCGGGTGGGGTGTGCTGTTCCGGCAACCTGCGCACCGCACCGATCGCCGCACGGAACAGTGCCGCGTCGTCCTCGTCCTCGCCTCGCTCGCCCATCATCGGTTCCTGCCGTCCATGACCAGAGCCTAGCGCGACGTGACCACGGCGCAACCATGCGGTGAACCTGCACGATCCGGATCCGTGGCCGGGGGGAGGGCGGCGGCGCCTTCGGCTATCATGGCGGTGTCATCGGGGCGGTTGTCCGCCCCGCCTGTTTTTCGGCCGCTGCGGCCGCATTTTTCGCCAAGGGAGTCCATGCGAGTTCTGGTCAGCAACGACGACGGTGTCGACGCCCCCGGCATCCGGATCCTCGCCGAAGGGCTGCGCGCCGCGGGCCATGACGTACTGGTTGTCGCCCCCGACCGCGACCGCTCCGGCGCCAGCAATTCGCTGACCCTCGACATGCCGGTGCGGGTGGTGCAGCAGGATGAACGCAGCTGGCGCGTGTTCGGCACGCCGACCGACTGCGTGCACGTGGCGATCACCGGGATGCTCGAGGACGAACCCGACATCGTGGTGTCGGGCATCAACAACACCGCCAACCTCGGCGATGACGTGATCTATTCGGGCACCGTCGCCGCCGCGATGGAGGGGCGTTTCCTCGGGTTGCCGTCGGTCGCGGTGTCGCTGGTGACCGCCGACCACGTCGGTCGCAACTACGAAACCGCCGCGCGCGCGGCGGCCGAGATCATCGCCCGGCTCAGGACCGACCCGCTGCCGGCCGACACCATGCTCAACGTCAACGTGCCCGACCTGCCGTGGGACGAGATCGCCGGCTTCGAAGTGACCCGGCTGGGAAACCGCCATCGCGCCGAGGCCTGCGTGCCGCAGACCGACCCGCGCGGGCGCCAGTGGTGGTGGATCGGCGCGGCCGGGCCGGAGCAGGACGCCGGCGTCGGCACCGACTTCCATGCGGTTCGCAACCGCCACATCTCCATCACTCCCATCCAGGTCGACCTGACCCGTTACCAGGCGCTGGAGCAGGTCGCCAGCTGGGTCGGCGGACTCGCCGCGTCGTTGGGCCAGGCGTCCGCGGAGCCGGCCCGATGAGCCTGCGGATGCGCCTTCAACCCGAAGCGCTGGGTTCGGGCATGACTTCGCAACGCGTGCGTGACCGCCTGGTCGAGCGCCTGCGTGCCGGCACCCACGAAGGTGGCGGCATCACGGACGAGCGCGTGCTCAACGCGATCCGCACCGTGCCGCGGCACCTGTTCGTCGACGAGGCGCTGGCCACCCGCGCCTACGAGGACACCGCGTTGCCGATCGGCCATGGCCAGACCATCTCGCAGCCGTGGGTGGTCGCCAAGATGACCGAGACATTGCTGCAGACCCGGCCGACCAGGGTGCTGGAGATCGGCACGGGGTCGGGCTACCAGGCCGCGGTGCTCGCCGCGCTGGGGCTCGAGGTGCACACGGTGGAGCGCATCGGCGAGTTGCTGCGCACCGCGCGCAAGCGCTTCCGCCAGCTTGGTCTGAACATCCGCAGCAAGCACGACGACGGCCGCATCGGCTGGCCCGAGAACGGTCCGTTCGACGCGATCCTGGTCACCGCGGCGGGGCCGGCGCTGGTCGATGCGCTGACCGCGCAACTGGCGCCCGGTGGCAGCCTGGTCGCCCCGGTGGGCGCGGCTTCGTCGCAGTCGTTGTTGCGGCTGACCAAGGACACCGACGGCAGGATCTCCCAGCAGGATCTCGGCCCGGTGGTGTTCGTGCCGCTGCTGTCGGGCATGGTCGATTGAGCGCCATGAGCGACCGGGATCCATCGCCGCGCAATGGTTCCGATGCGGCCACGCTGGGCGAACAGCTCGCGTCGATCATCCGCGACCTGCCCGAGGACAGGCTGACCCTCGGCGAACTGCTCGACGTGTTCGGCAACGAAGGCCTGCTGCTGCTGACCATGCTGCTGACGCTGGTGTTCCTGATCCCGGTGTCGATCCCGGGGGTCAGCACGGTGTTCGGTGCGGCGATCCTGCTGGTCGGCATCAGCCGGCTGGTGGGCAAGCCGTTGTGGCTGCCGGCGAAACTCAAGGACAAGGCGCTGCCGGCCGACAAACTGCGGCCCGGGCTGACCGGCGGGATGGTGTGGGTGCAGCGGCTGGAGAAGATCAGTCGCCCGCACCGGTTGCGTTTCTTCGTCGACGGGCGTGCGCAGAACCTCGCCAACAACCTCGCCTTCATCATGGCCGCGGTGCTGTTGATGGCGCCGTTCGGATTCGTTCCGTTCAGCAACACGCTGCCCGCGCTGGCCCTGCTGTTCTACGCTGTCGGCATGATCCAGCGCGACGGCGGGGCGATGCTGCTCGGCCATCTGTCGAACATCGGCACGATCATCTACTTCGGTATCCTGATCGGCGGTGGCAGCGTGGCCGCGCACGAGTTGTTCCAGCGACTCTCGAGCTGATCGGTCCATCGCCGGTGTCCGGCGCCATCGATACCGCTGCCCGGTGTTTGGCCGGACGGCCCTGGAGGAAACAACAAGGCGCATGACCCAGACGACGACTCCCATCCGCGCGACCATTGCCCGTGCGGCCACTGCACGCATCCTGCTGTCGGTCGGCCTGGCGCTTGCGCTGGCTGCATGTTCCAGCACGGTCACCCGCAGCGGCTCGGGCTCGACCCCGAAGTACGGCGCCACCACCGTGGTCCAGCGCGGGGACACGCTGTACCGGATCGCCACCGACAACGGCATCGCCATGCGCGACCTGGCGGCATGGAACGGTATCTCCGCGCCGTACACCATCTACCCCGGTCAGCGCCTGTCGCTGTATCCGGGGGGCGGTCGCAGCACTGCGCCGACCCGGACCGCCGGAACATCAAAGCCCGTTACGCGCCCGACGACGCCAGCCACGACCGCTCCCGCCGCGACCCTGGCCCCCGCGGCCAGCAGCGTGAAATGGCGATGGCCGGTGGATGGCCAGCTGCTGAGCCGGTTCGAGGCGGGCCAGCCGACCAAACAGGGCATCGACATCGCCGGCAGCGGCGGCGCCCCGGTGCGCGCGGCGGGCGACGGCACGGTGGTGTATTCGGGGTCCGGACTGGTCGGCTACGGCGAACTGATCATCATCAAGCACGACGAGCAGTGGCTGTCGGCCTACGGCCACAACCGCAACCGGCTGGTCAACGAGGGGGCGGTGGTCAAGGCCGGGCAACAGATCGCCGAACTCGGCCGCACCGGCGCGTCGCGCGACATGCTCCACTTCGAGATCCGCTACAACGGCAAGCCGGTCGACCCGCTGAGGTACCTGCCGCGCAAGTAGCGGGAGCGGCCCTGGCCTCGATGATGTAGGAGCGACGTAAGTCGCGACGCGTGGATGGTCGAGAGGAGAGGGGGCCTGACCGGTCGGGAGGTCCATCGCGACTTACGTCGCTCCTACAGCGCTGTTGTGGGCCCGGAGCGGCTCAGCCGGGCAGGACGAAGCCGGCGACGACCTTGCGGCCTTCGCTCGCCAGCACGTTGAACGTGCGTGCGGCGGCATCGTTGCCCATCACCTCGATGCCGACGCCCCGGCGCAGGCACTCCGCCAGCACCACCGCCGGCGGGAAGGCCTGGCCGCTGCCGCTGCCGAGCAACAGGACTTCCGGCTGCAAAGCCAGCAACGGCTCCAGGTCGGATGCCTGCATGGCGCGGGCGTCGCGTACTGCCCAGTCCTCGATCAACCGGTCCGGGGCGATCACGAAACTGCGGCCCAGCAGCGAATCGTTGACCCGCGCGGCCACGCCGTCGGCGCCGCGCAGGATGAATTCGTGATCCGGGTTTTCAAGCGTGATCTGCATGGGACTCGGGGCCGGGTCTGGCGACCCGTTCAGCTTCGCGGCAGGACGATCTGGCGCTTGTCCTTGCCGGGACGGTAGATCGCCGCCGTATGGCCGATCCGCTGCACCAGCGCGGCGTCGGTGCGGCGGGTGATCTCCTCGATCATCGCGTCGCGGGCCTCGCGGTCGCTGGCGGCAATCTTGACCTTGACCAGTTCGTGGTGCTCCAGCGCCAGGTCGATCTCGGCGATCAGGGCGTCGGTGATGCCTTTTCCGCCGACCTGCAGCATCGCCTTGAGGTCGTGCGCCTGGCCGCGCAGGAAGCGGGTCTGGGCGGAGGTCAGGACGGTCGGCATCGGGGCACGCGAATGAGGAGTGACAGGGGTCGCAGGGTATCATGCGGGCCATGGCAACCCGCAGCAAAAGCAGCCAGCGCTGGCTGAAAGAACACCATTCCGACCCTTTCGTGAAGAAGGCGCGCGCCGAAGGGCTGCGCTCGCGCGCGGCCTACAAGCTGGAGGAACTGGTCGAGCGCGACCGCCTGCTCAGGCCCGGAATGGTGGTGGTCGACCTCGGGGCCGCCCCGGGCGGCTGGTCGCAGTGGGTCCGCCAGGAGCTGGGCGACCACGACCGCCCCAACGCCGGCCGGGTCATCGCGCTGGACATCCTGGAGATGCCGCCGCTGGCCGGGGTCGAGTTCCTTCATGGGGATTTCAGGGAGGATGCGGTCCTATCGCAGTTGGAATCGAGCCTCGGCGGCAAGCCGGTGGACCTTGTGCTGTCGGATATGGCCCCCAATAAGAGCGGTGTGGATGCGGTGGACATGCCGCGGGCGATGTACCTGTCCGAACTGGCGATGGACTTCGCCGACCGCCACCTGCGCGTCGATGGTACGTTCCTGATCAAGCTGTTCCAGGGCGTGGGTTTCGACGACTACGTGCGCGAGCTGCGGCGGCGGTACGCCAAGGTTTCGATCCGCAAGCCGGCGGCCTCGCGCAAGCGGTCGCCGGAGGTATACGCGCTGGCACAGGGCAAGCGCGCCCAGATTAAATAGACAAGATCAAATAATCCGAGAATTCAATGAACGATCTGGCCAAAAACATGCTGCTCTGGGTGATCGTCGCCGTCGTGCTGATGGTGGTGTTCCAGGCGTTCGGCCCGCGCACCGCAGGCGGCGCGGCCAGCGAGCCGCTGTCGTACAGCCAGTTCGTCGAGCAGGTCCAGGCCGACACCATAGAAAGCGTCAAGATCGGCGAGGATCGCACCACGATCACCGGCGAGCGCAAGGACGGCAGCAAGTTCACCACCTACAAGCCGGAGGACAAGGACCTCATCACCGACCTGCTGCAGCACGACGTCGCGATCACGCAGACGCCGCCGGGCGGGCCGTCGTTCTGGTCGCTGCTGCTCAATTTCCTGCCGATCATCCTGATCATCGCGTTCTGGATCTTCGTCATGCGGCAGATGCAGCAGGGCGGCAGCAAGGGTGCGATGAGCTTCGGCAAGTCGCGCGCCAAGATGCAGGGCGAGGACCAGGTCAAGGTCACCCTCGCCGACGTCGCCGGCTGTGACGAGGCCAAGGAGGAAGTCGGCGAGTTGGTCGAGTTCCTGCGCGATCCGGGCCGCTTCCAGAAGCTCGGCGGCAAGATCCCGCGCGGCGTGCTGATGGTCGGCCCGCCGGGCACCGGCAAGACCCTGCTGGCGCGCGCGATCGCCGGCGAGGCCAAGGTGCCGTTCTTCAGCATTTCCGGTTCCGACTTCGTTGAGATGTTCGTCGGCGTCGGCGCCAGCCGCGTGCGCGACATGTTCGAGCAGGCCAAGAAGCACGCGCCGTGCATCATCTTCATCGACGAGATCGACGCGGTCGGTCGCCATCGCGGTGCCGGCCTCGGCGGCGGGCATGACGAACGCGAGCAGACCCTCAACCAGTTGCTGGTCGAGATGGACGGCTTCGAGGGCGGCGAGGGCGTGATCGTGATCGCCGCGACCAACCGCCCCGACGTGCTCGACCCCGCGTTGCTGCGCCCCGGCCGTTTCGACCGCCAGGTCGTGGTCGGCCTGCCGGACGTGCGCGGCCGCGAGCAGATCCTGCGCGTGCACATGCGCAAGGTGCCGCTGTCGGACGATGTCGAGCCGATGACCATCGCCCGTGGTACGCCCGGTTTCAGCGGCGCCGACCTGGCCAACCTGGTCAACGAGGCCGCGCTGTTCGCCGCCCGCGGCAACGCCAAGGACGTGCGCATGGAGCACTTCGACAAGGCCCGCGACAAGATCATGATGGGCACCGAGAACCGCTCGATGGCGATGAGCGAGGACGAGAAGAAGCTCACCGCCTACCACGAGGCCGGCCACGCGATCGTGGGCCGCATGGTTCCGGAGCACGACCCGGTCTACAAGGTCACCATCATTCCGCGCGGCCGCGCGCTGGGCGTGACCATGTACCTGCCCGAGGGCGACAAGTACAGCTACAACCGCACCGCGATCCAGTCGCAGCTGTGCTCGCTGTACGGCGGCCGCGTTGCCGAGGAGCTGATCTTCGGCGACGACAAGGTCACCACCGGCGCCAGCAACGACATCGAGCGCGCGACCAAGATGGCGCGCAACATGGTCACCAAGTGGGGCCTGAGCGACGAGATGGGGCCGATCGCCTACAGCGAGGAGGACGACGAGGTGTTCCTCGGCCGTTCGGTCACCCAGCACAAGAGCGTGTCCGACGACACCGCGCGCAAGATCGACGAGGTGGTGCGCGGCATCCTCGACAAGGCCTACAACCGCACCACCCAGATCCTCAACGACAACCTCGACAAGCTGCACGTGATGGCCAACGCCCTGTTGCAGTACGAGACCATCGACGCGAACCAGATTGACGCGATCATGGAAGGTCGCGAGCCGGGACCGCCGAAGGACTGGATCAAGTCCGGCCGCACCTCCAAGGACGACCGCGGTGGCAGCGCCGGCGCGATCGGCGGGCCGGCGGCGCAGACCTGACCGCCCGGCGCCCTTGTCAGCGGTGTATCGAAAGGCCAGAGTCCGCTCTGGCCTTTTTCATTGAGCATCGCGATGTTCGACACTGCCCCGAGCCTCGACTGCAACGGTCGTACCCTCGCGCTCGACCGCCCGCGCGTGATGGGCATCGTCAACGTCACCCCGGACTCGTTCTCCGACGGCGGCGCGCATGACAGCGTCGACGCCGCGGTCGCGCATGGCGTGCGACTGGCGGAGGAGGGCGCCGAAATCCTCGACATCGGCGGCGAGTCGACCCGTCCGGGCGCCGATGAGGTCAGCGTCGAGGAGGAGTTGCGCCGGGTCGTTCCGGTCATCGAGCGCTTGGCCCGCGAGACCGCCCTGCCGATCAGCGTCGACACCTCCAAGCCTGAGGTCATGCGGGCGGCGGTGGCGGCGGGCGCCGGCATGGTCAACGACGTCTGTGCGCTGCGCAACGAAGGTGCGCTCGCCGCCGCGGCCGAACTCGGCGTGCCGGTGGTGCTGATGCACATGCAGGGCGAGCCGCGCAGCATGCAGGCCAACCCGCAGTACGACGACGTGGTGTCCGAGGTGTTCCGGTTCCTCGCCGAGCGCATCTTCGCCGCCGAGATGGCAGGCATCGCCAAGAAGCACGTCGTGGTCGATCCCGGCTTCGGTTTCGGCAAGACCCTGCAACACAACCTGGCCCTGCTGGCGCAGCTGCAGCGCTTCGATGAACTGGGCGTGCCGCTGCTGGCGGGCATGTCGCGCAAGAAGATGATCGGCGAACTGACCGCGCGCGATGACCCGCGCGAACGCATCCACGGGTCGGTCGCCGCGCACCTGGTCGCGGCCCAGCGTGGCGCCAGGCTGCTGCGGGTGCACGATGTCGCCGCGATGGTGGACGCATTGAAGGTCTGGAACGCGGTGGCGGCGCAGCCATTACCCAAGGCGAATGCGTCGGCACCGACGATCCGCTGGCCCGACGAGGACTGATCGCGCATGTTCCGTACTTTGGCGAATATTTCGCCACGCCAACCCGGTGGCCCGCCACACCGGGCTCGGCGACACTTGTCCACAGCCTGTTCCGACCCGTTGTCCACAGAGACTGTGAACAACTCGGGCTGAACCATCCGGGCAGGTGCGTTAGGCTGGACTATTCGTGGCCGCTCCGGCGGCCTGATACGCAATGAGGGGACTGCCTGCCTATGACCGCCAACACGCCGTTGCTCATCACGTTCGGGATCTACCTGGCCGTGGTCGTATTGATCGGATTCATCGCCTGGCGTTCGACCAAGACCTTCGACGACTACATCCTCGGCGGCCGTTCGCTGGGTCCCTGGGTGGTTGCACTCGCCGCCGGTGCCTCGGACATGAGTGGCTGGTTGTTGATGGGCCTGCCGGGCGCGATGTACGTCGGTGGTCTGTCGGAAAGCTGGATCGCGATCGGCTTGATCCTCGGCGCGTTCGCCAACTGGAAATGGATCGCCGGACCGCTGCGCGTCTACACCGAGCGTGCCGGCGACGCGCTGACCATCCCTGATTTCTTCACCAACCGCTTCGCCGACCATGACCGCCTGCTGCGGGTGCTGTCGGCGCTGGTGATCCTGGTGTTCTTCGCGGTGTACTGCGCTTCCGGCGTGGTGGCCGGTGCGCGGCTGTTCGAGAGCGTGTTCGGGCTGTCGTACACCGAGGCGCTGTGGTGGGGCGCCGGCGCGACGATCATCTACACGCTGGTCGGCGGATTTCTTGCGGTGAGTTGGACCGACACCCTGCAGGCGGGGCTGATGTTCTTCGCGCTGCTGCTGGCACCGAGCATCATCCTGATGAACAACGGCGGCTTCGATGCCACCGTCGACGTCGTCCGCAATTTCGACGCCGCTCGGCTCGACTGGCTCGGTGGCGGCACGATCGGTTTCGTCGGCGTGCTCTCGGCGCTGGCGTGGGGCCTGGGCTACTTCGGCCAACCGCACATCCTCGCGCGTTTCATGGCTGCCGACAGCGTCCGTACGATCCCGAAAGCACGCTGGATCGGCATGACCTGGATGATCCTGTGCCTGGCCGGTTCGCTTGGCGTCGGGTTCTTCGGCATCGCCTATTTCGCCAACCACCCGGGTGCGGCCGGTCCGGTGAACGACAACGCCGAGCGGGTCTTTATCGAGCTGGCTTCGTTGCTGTTCAACCCGTGGGTCGCGGGCGTGTTGCTGTCGGCGATCCTGGCGGCAGTGATGAGCACGTTGTCGTGCCAGTTGCTGGTCTGCTCCAGCGTCATGACCGAAGACTTCTACCGCGGCTTCCTGCGTCCGGCTGCAAGCCAGCGCGAACTGGTCTGGGCCGGCCGGATCTCGGTGGCGCTGATCGCGTTGCTGGCGCTGTGGCTGGCGCGCGACCCGGACAGCCGCGTGCTCGGCCTCGTCAGCTACGCTTGGGCGGGCTTTGGCGCCGCATTCGGACCGGTGGTGATCCTGTCGCTGTTCTGGCAGCGCATGACCCGCAACGGAGCGCTGGCCGGCATCGTGCTTGGCGCAGTGACCGTGATCGCGTGGAAGCTGATAGCGGTCGACCAGTTCGGCTCGGCGCTGTACGAAATCGTGCCGGGCTTCATCATCGCCACCCTCGGCATCATTATCGTCAGCCGTCTGGACCGCGAACCGCCGCAGGAGATCCAGGCGATGCACCAGCAGGTGCGCCAGAGCCTGCGCGAAACCGGTTACTGACCCGGCGGAAACGCCCCTATCCGGCGCCGCAAGGCGCCCGCGGACCATGCCAATGAACGACACGCGTCCGCGGGCGATTGCACTGATGGGGCCCACCGCCTCGGGCAAGACCGCGCTCGCGCTCGAGTGGGCTGAGCGGTTGGGCGGCGAGATCGTCAGCGTCGACTCGGCGCTGGTCTATCGCGGCCTCGACATCGGCGCCGCCAAGCCCGATGCGGCGGAACTGGCGCGGGTGTCGCACCACCTGGTCGACATCCGCGAGCCATGGCAGCCGTATTCGGCGGCCGAGTTCGCGGTCGATGCGCGCCGCGCGATGGACGACATCGTCGCGCGTGGCCGGCTGCCGATCCTCGCCGGCGGCACCGGGCTGTACTTCCACGCGTTGCTGCAGGGGCTGTCGGCGATGCCCAGTGCCGACGCCGCGACCCGTGCGGCGATCGCGGCCGAGGCCGAGGCGCGTGGCTGGGATGCGCTGCACGCCGAACTGGTCGCGATCGATCCCGAGTCCGGCGCCCGCATCCACGCCACCGATGCCCAGCGGATCCAGCGCGCGCTGGAGGTATATCGCCTGTCGGGCCGCACCATCAGCGCATGGCGCCACGACCCGCCGCCGCCGCGGTTGCCGTTCAAGGTACTCAAGCTGGTGCTGGCGCCCCCTGAGCGCGCATCGCTGCACGAACGCATCGCCCACCGCTTCGACCTGATGCTGGAGGCGGGCTTCCTCGACGAGGTCCGCCGGTTGCGCGTACTCCCCGAGCTGAAGGACCATCCGGTGCCGCTTGAACTGCCGGCCCTGCGTGCGGTGGGCTATCGACAGGCCTGGGAACACCTGGATGGCGCGCTCTCCGCCGGCGATTTCCGCGAGCGCGCGATCTTCGCCACCCGCCAGCTGGCAAAGCGTCAGTTCACCTGGCTGCGCGGCGAGCTGGACGCGCGCTGGTTCGACCCGGCGACCGGTCGCGACGGCCTGGAGCAGGCCCTGGGGATGTTCCTGCCGTAGCCCGGGCGCCGTCTTCCCCGATGCGCCAAGCCGCGCCTGTCCGGCCACGGCGCCATCGGTGGTTCCAGCCGCCCGCGTGCGTAGCACCGCGTCCCGCCAGTTGCGATACCATCGCCCCATCGCCGCTGTGGGGACAGCTCCCGGCGATGCGGTGTCCGCTACAACGGCCGCCGCCCATAACTAGAAACCACTGTTGGGGGAATTTCGATGTCCAAGGGACAATCTTTGCAGGACCCTTTCCTGAACGCACTGCGCCGTGAGCGCGTCCCGGTCTCGGTATACCTCGTCAACGGCATCAAGCTGCAGGGCACGATCGAGTCGTTCGACCAGTTCGTGGTGCTGCTGCGCAACACCGTCAGCCAGATGGTCTACAAGCACGCGATCTCCACCGTGGTGCCGGCGCGCAACGTCCGCGTCGGCCCGGGCGGCGGCTATGTCCAGCCGGGCGAGAGCAATGGCAACGGCGACGATCATGCCAGCGGGTCCGGCGACGACGATTGAGTCGCGCCATTGATTTGTGCCCGTGCCGCAACCATCTGCTGAAGATGCCGGACCGGCGCACAGAGACCATCCTCCTTGTTTGAACGTTCCCGCAAGGGTGAACACGCACTGCTGATCCAGCCCCATGCCGGCGGCCCGCCGGACGAGGGCCTGCTGGAGGAATTCGCCGACCTCGCCCGCACCGCCGGCGCGAGCGTCGCCGCCGTGGTGCCGGCCCGGATCGACCGGCCCAACGCCGCGACCCTGATCGGCAGCGGCAAGCTGGAGGAGGTCAAGGCCGCGGCCGAAGCCAGCGGCGCCGACCTGATCCTGGTCAACCATCCACTGAGCCCCAGCCAGGAGCGCAACCTCGAGCGCGCGCTGCAGCGCCGGGTGGTCGACCGCACCGGCCTGATCCTCGACATCTTCGCGATGCGGGCGCACAGCCACGAGGGCAAGCTGCAGGTCGAACTGGCCCAACTGCGCCACATGGCGACCCGCCTGATCCGCGGCTGGACCCACCTGGAGCGCCAGCGCGGCGGTTCGATCGGCCTGCGCGGCCCGGGTGAGACCCAGCTCGAAACCGATCGCCGGCTGCTGCAGAAGCGGCTGGAGCAGTTGCAGGTCCGGCTCGACAAGGTCCAGGTGCAGCGCACCCAGCAGCGCCGAGCACGCGTCCGCAGCGAACTGCCGCGGGTCGCGCTGGTCGGCTACACCAACGCCGGCAAGTCGACCCTGTTCAACGCCCTGACCGGTGCCGGCGCCTACGTTGCCGACCAGTTGTTCGCGACCCTGGACCCCACCGTGCGCCGTATCGAGTTGCCCGGCGGGGGCGTGGTGCTGGCCGATACCGTCGGTTTCGTCCGCGACCTGCCGCACGAACTGGTCGCGGCGTTCCGCTCGACCCTCAGCGAGGCCCGCGAAGCCGATTTGCTGCTGCACGTGGTCGACGCCGCCGACCCGTTGCGCGACGAGCGCATCCACCAGGTCGACGAAGTGCTGGCCGAGATCGGCGCCGGCGACCTGCCGCAGGTGCTGGTGTTCAACAAGATCGACCGGCTCGCCGAAGTGGGCGAGGGCGGGGAAACCGCCGCGCAGCCCGCCGTCCCGGCGCCGCGCCTCGACCGTCCGGCCGAAGGCCACCCGCGGGTCTGGGTTTCCGCCCGCGAGAGCCTTGGCCTGGACCTGCTGCGTGGCGCAATCGGCGAAGCCCTGCAACTGCGCCAGGTCACCGGCGACATCGAACTGCCCGCCCGCGCCGGCCGCTTGCGCGCGCAACTCCATGCGCTGGGCGCGGTGCGCGACGAACGGCACGGCGAACACGGCTGGCAACTGCGCCTCGACATGGCCGAGGTCGATGCCCTGCGACTGTACGCGCAACCCGACGGCGAGGCGCTGCGGCCGCTGCTGGACGGCGCGTCGCTGGACCGTGCCATCGACGACCGGCCCGATTACGGCCTCGACCTTGGTTGAGGCGAACCCCACCCCCACCTAGAATCATCGGTCGCCCGCGCAATCGCGGGGGCGCCGCCGCGGCCCGGACCGACCGGGCATCGGCACCCATTTCTGAGGAGCAGGCATGGCCTGGAACACCCCTGGCAGCGACAACTCCGGCAATTCCAGCGGCCGGCCGCCCCGCAGGCGCGGTACCGGCAACCCGGTGGATGCGGTCCTGGACCAGCTGCGTGGCCTGTTCGGCCAGGGCGGTGGCAATGGCGGCAGCACGCATATCGGCCGCTGGGTGCTGGTGGCGCTGGCACTGTGGCTGGCCTTCAACTGCTTCGTGCTGGTGACCGAGCAGCAACGTGGCGTGGTGCTGCGCTTCGGCGAGACCGCACGCGTGCTGCAGCCCGGTCCGCACCTCAAGTTGCCGTGGCCGGTTGAATCGGTGCTCAAGGTCAACGCCACCGCGATCAAGACCTTCAGCACCAGCGTGCCGGTGCTGACCCGCGACGAGAACATCGTGCAGGTCGACATCAACGTGCAGTACCGCGTCAGCGACCCGCAGCAATACCTGTTCGGCACCCGCGACGCGGACGCCATGCTGCAGCAGGCCGCGCTGAGCACCGTGCGCGAGCAGGTCGGCCGCTCCACCCTCGACACCGTGCTGGGCGCCCGTGGCGCGCTGGCGGTATCCGCGCGCGACCAGTTGCAGGCGTCGCTGGAGGCCTACCGCACCGGCCTGGTGGTGACCGAGATGAACCTGCCCAACGCGCGCCCGCCGGAAGAGGTCAAGCCCGCGTTCGACGACGTCAACAGCGCCCAGCAGGACCAGGACCGCCTGATCAGCGAGGCCCAGGCCTACGCCGCCCAGGTGGTGCCCGAGGCGCGCGGCCAGGCGGCCCGCGTGCGGACCACCGCCGAGGGCTACCAGGCCGCGGTGGTGGCCCAGGCCCAGGGTGACGCCGACCGCTTCTCGATGCTGGTCGACGAGTACAAGGACGCCCCGGCGGTCACCCGCAAGCGCCTGTGGCTGGAGACCGTGGAAGACGTCCTCGCCGGCAACCGCAAGATCGTCGGCGGCGACTCGCGCCAGCTGATCTACGTGCCGATGGAAGGGCAGGGCGGCACGTCGTCCGGACAGGCCCCGCTGCTGACCCCCGAGGTGCTGGCGCCGGAAGTCACCGCCAGCCCGTCCCCCAGTGATTCCGCAAGTACCCGGAGCGGCCGCACGCCGCGGACCGGCCGTGAGGAGGTGACCCGATGAAATACTCCGCATGGCTGGTACTCGCGCTCGCCGTGGTGCTGGCACTCATGGGTTCGACCTATGTCGTCCGCGAAGGACAGGTCGCGATGGTGCTCAACCTGGGCCGGGTCGACCGCACCGGGATCGATCCGGGCCTCCACTTCAAGTGGCCGATCATCGAGCGGGCGATGGTGTTCGACCGCCGCCTGCAGGTGCTCGACGCCGAGCCGGAGCGCTACCTGACCTCCGAGCGCAAGGACGTCAGCGTCGACTTCTTCGCGGTTGGCATGATCGAGGACGTGCGTGCGTTCTACCGCGCCACCGGCGGCGACGAGAGCATCGCCGTCGACCGCCTCGCGCCGATCATCAAGGATTCGCTGCGCAACGAGATCAACTCCCGCTCGTTGACCGAAATCGTTTCCGGCGACCGTTCCGAGATCATCGGTCCGCAGCTGGAGGCCATCAATACCGGCGCCGGCACTGTCGGCGTGGCGATCGTCGACCTGCGGATCAAGCAGATCGACCTGCCGACCGACAGCCAGGTGATCACCGACGTGTTCCGCCGCATGCGCGCCCAGCGCCACGAGGTTGCCAGCCGCCTGCGCGCGGAGGGCGCCGAGCAGGCCCAGACCGTCCGCGCCCAGGCCGACAAGCAGCGCGCGGTGATCCTGGCCGAGGCCGAGCGCGACGCCCAGCGGCTGCGCGGTGAGGGCGATGCGCGGGCGACCGCGTTGTACGCCGCCGCGGCGCAGAAGGATCCGGGCTTCTACGCCTTCCAGCGCAGCCTGGAGGCCTACCGCAAGTCGTTCGAGGACGGCAACGGCGTGATCGTGCTGGACCGCGACGACGCCTTCCTGCAGTACCTGGGCGACGACCAGTAGCGCCTCGCCACCCCGTGGCGGCCCGCCTTCACGGCGGGCTGGCCCCGGCAGCCGGAAACCCGGATAATGCACAAAAGCCGGCTGGGGGCATTCCCCGCCCGGCTTTTTCTGTGCGCGGAACCTTCCGCCCGGGCCGGCCGCCGCCGGTCCCCTCAATGCTTCAGGAGCATGCGTAATGGGTCAGTCAGTCGTCGTTCTCGGTGCCCAGTGGGGCGATGAAGGCAAGGGCAAGATCGTCGACCTGCTGACGCAGGACATCGGCGCGGTCGTGCGCTTCCAGGGCGGCCACAACGCCGGCCACACGCTGGTGATCAACGGCAAGAAGACCGTGTTGCACCTGATCCCCTCGGGCATCCTGCGCGACGGTGCGCTGTGCCTGATCGGCAACGGCGTGGTGCTGCACCCCGGCGCGCTGCAGAAGGAGATCGCCGAGCTCGAGGCCGAGGGTGTCGAGGTGCGTAGCCGCCTGAAGATCAGCCCGGCCACGCCGCTGATCATGCCGTACCACATCGCCCTCGATCAGGCCCGCGAGAAGGCCGCCGGCGGCAAGGCCATCGGCACCACCGGCCGCGGCATCGGCCCGGCCTACGAGGACAAGGTCGCCCGCCGCGGCATCCGCGTCGCCGACCTGCATTACCCCGAGCAACTGGCCGAGAAGCTGCGCGCCGCGCTCGACTACCACAACTTCGTGTTGACCAAGTACCTGGGCGTGGAGCCGGTCGACTTCCAGCAGACACTCGACGAGGCGCTGGCGTTCGGCGAGTACGTTGAGCCAATGAAGTCCGACGTCGCCGGCATCCTGCACGACCTGCGCAAGCAGGGCGCGCGCGTGCTGTACGAAGGAGCGCAGGGCTCGCTGCTGGACATCGACCACGGCACCTACCCGTACGTCACCAGCTCCAACACCACCGTCGGCGGCGCGCTGGCGGGCACCGGCGTCGGCGCGGACTCGATCGACTACGTGCTCGGCATCGCCAAGGCCTACGCCACCCGCGTCGGCGGCGGCCCGTTCCCGACCGAACTGCACGACGACGTCGGCCAGGGCATCCGCGACCGCGGCCAGGAATACGGCGCCACCACCGGCCGCCCGCGCCGTTGCGGCTGGATCGACATCGTCGCGCTCAAGCGCGCGGTCGCGATCAACGGCATCAGCGGCCTGTGCATCACCAAGCTCGACATCCTCGACGGCATGCCGACCCTGAAGCTGTGCATCGGCTACCAGTACCGTGGCAAGCAGACCGAGTACGCCCCGCTCGACGCCCAGGGCTGGGACGAGTGCGAGCCGGTGTACCTGGAGTTCCCGGGCTGGGAGGAGAGCACCCACGGGATCACCGAATGGGACAAGCTGCCGCCGGCCGCGCGCGCCTACCTGCGCGCGCTGGAAGAACTGTCGGGCTGCCCGCTGGCGATGGTCTCCACCGGCCCCGACCGCGATGCCAACATCGTGCTGCAGGACCCGTGGGCCTGAGGTCCATCACGCAACGGTCGTAAAAAGAGCCCCGCAATAGCGGGGCTTTTTCATTGCGGCCGATCGCCGCGCTCAGCCCGCGTCCTGCTTCTCGTCGGTCGTGCAATTGGCCTTGTGCCAGGCGGCGAATTTTTCGACACCGGCGACGTGTCGGGGGTTGTCCGCCAACGTAGCGGCCACCTCGATGCCCTTGCCGGCGCAAGCAGGGTGTGCGGATCTGGACAGGGCCCGCGCAGGCCGCTCGCTGAACTGTTAAGCCGTGTCGCGCATGTCGTGGCTTGCGCGACCTGATCCCCTTACGTCGCAGCGCGGGAGAGGGGTAAGGTAGCGATCCATCCGGGACCCTGCCTTGAACCCATCCGCCCTACAGCCAATCGACCATGGCGCGCCCCCACCGGTGGACGACGCCGACTACCGCCTGCTGGTCGAGTCGGTATCCGACTACGCGATCTTCCTGCTTGATCCCCACGGGCTGATCCGCTCGTGGAACGCCGGAGCGCAGAAGCTCAAGGGCTACCGCCCCGAGGAAATCATCGGCCGCAGCTTCGAGGTCTTCTATCCGCAGGAGATGATCGACATCGACTTCCCCGCACGGGAACTGAGCGAGGCCAAGCGCCTGGGGCGGTTCGAGGACGAGGGCTGGCGCCTGCGCAAGGACGGCAGCCGATTCTGGGCCAGCGTGGTGATCACCGCGCTGTTCGACGGCGACGGCAGGCACCGCGGCTTCGCCAAGGTCACCCGCGACCTCACCGAGCGCCGCGGGCAGGAAGAACGGCTGCGCCGCAGCGAGGAGCGTTTCCGCCTGCTGGTGGAGGGCGTGCGCGACGACGCCATCTTCATGCTCGACCCCGATGGTCGCGTCGCCAGCTGGAACCTCGGCGCCCAGATCATCAAGGGCTATATCGCCGAGGAGATCATCGGCGAGCACTTCTCGGTGTTCTATCCGCAGGAAAAGAAGGACGAAGGCTGGCCGGCCCACGAGCTGGAAAGCGCCCTGCGCGACGGCCGTTTCGAGGATGAAGGCTGGCGCATCCGCAAGGACGGCAGCCGGTTCTGGGCCAGCGTGGTCATCACCGCGCTGTACGACGAGCACGGCCGCCACTACGGTTTCGCCAAGGTCACCCGCGACCTCACCGAGCGCCGCCGCATCCATACCCTGGAGAACCAGGAGCGCTACCTGTACCAGTTCCTCGCGCTGCTCGGCCACGAGTTGCGCAACCCGCTCGCACCCATCGCCAACGCGGTGTCGATCATGCGACTGGAGGAGCCCGCCTCCGAGCAGATGCGCCGTACCCGCGACATCCTCGAACGCCAGGTCGCGCACCTGGGGCGGCTGGTCGATGACCTGCTCGACGTCGGCCGCATCGTCAGCGGCAAGGTCTATCTCGAACGGCAGCCGCTCGACCTGCGCCAGGTGGTGTCCGAAAGCGTCGAGGCGTTGGCCTCGACCATGCAGGCGCGTCGCCACGAGCTGGTGGTGAACGTGCCCGATGATCCGCTGGTGGTGGAGGGCGATGGGGTGCGGCTGGCGCAGGTGCTCAACAACCTGCTGCACAACGCCGCCAAGTTCACTCCCGAGGGCGGCCGGGTGTGCGTGACGCTGACGCGACGCGGCGATCGCGCCGAACTGAGCGTCGCCGACAACGGCCCCGGCATCGCGCCCGGCGAGCTGGGTCACGTGTTCAAGCTGTTCGCCCAGAGCCAGAAGAGCGGTGGCGACCACCACGGTGGCCTCGGCATCGGCCTGAGCATGGTCCACCAGATGGTCCAGCGCCACGGCGGGGAAGTCAGCGCCTTCAGTACCGGCGAGCCCGGCAAGGGCGTGGAGTTCGTCGTGCAACTGCCGCTGGTGAACGCCGCCGCGCAGCGCTAGAACCAGCGTTTCAGGCGCCCGACAACCAGCGCGACGATCCCCAGCACGACCATCGACCCGGCGGCGATCAGGAAGCCGGACGTCTCGGTGTCGAAGAAGCTGGCCTTGAAGTTCATCCCCAGCATGCCCGCGATCATCGCCAACAAGCCCAGTACCACCGTCGCGAACGTCAGGATCCCCATCGACTTGTTGGTCTGCAGCGCGGTCTGGCTGCTGAACAGCTCGAAGCTGCCGATCACCAGCTCGCGCGCGTTCTCGACCACGTCCATCGCACGCTCGAAATGGATGTCGAGCTTCTCGAAGTGGCGGTCGGCGTCCTCGCCCTCGGTGGGCCGGAAATCGGGGCGCGACATGCCGTCGAACACCACCCGGTGCGGCGCCAGCATCCGCCGCAACCGCGACGCGCCCTTGCGCAACTGACGCAGCTGCGGGAGGCAGTCGCGCTGGCGGCCGGACAGGATGCCGACCTCCATCCGTTCGATGTCCAGCTCGAAATCCGCCACCGCCGCGAAGTAGGTCGACAGGTGCCAGTGCAGCAGCGCCGCGGTGAAACTCTCGGCCGACAGCGCGCCGACATGCGCATCGACATCCTCGCGGTTGCGCTGCTGGTCGAGGTACTCCACCGGCGCGTCGTGGATGGTCAGGACGAAGCGCTTGCCGGCGATGATCGCCACCACCAGGCCCTTGGGTCGCGTGCGCGCATCGTCGCGGGACTTGGCGTCGTCCTCCTTGCTGCTGACCGCGAGGGCCGCGACCCTGACCCAGAACACCTCGCCATTCTTGCCCAGCGCCGGCTCGGTGGCACCCTCGGCGATCGCCTTGCGCGAGCGCTCCGGCAGGTCGAACGCCTCCCACACCCTGTCGATCACCCCGGCATCCGGCGACGCCAGGTCGACCCATATCAGCTGGGATTCGTCCGGTTGCAGGCCGGCGAGGTCGTCCAGGCCCAGGCGTCGGTCGTCGCCTTCAGCATCGAACAGGATGGCGTAGTGGCCGCTGTCGTCCCGGTCACCCTTTGGCATGTCCGACCCCTGTGGGTGTGTCACGGGTCAGCCGAGCATCACCGCATCCGCGGGCGAGGCGGGCAGGGCGGCACCGTCAACGGCATCACCGTCGCGATGGGTGCTGCGCATCCGGTGCCACGCCGCCGCCGCGGCTGAACTGGCCTCGTCCCAGTCCAGCCGGCTGTCGCCGCGGGTGCGGCGGTAGGTCTCGCCGAGGGCGTCGCGCATTTCCTCGAACGACCGGCCGTGGTCGTCGAGGAACGCATGGATGCCGACTTTCAGCGCAGCCTCGTACTCCGCGAAACCCCGGTTGGGGCTGAACGCGGGATGCTCCCGGTAGGCGTAACGCCAGTAGCCCAGCTCCTTGTCGAGATCGACGAAGTTCTGTTGCGCGGCGTCCTGCACGGAGTCGATGTCACTTGCGAACAGCATGGTTCAATCCTCGCGGTGCGGGAGTCGGGGCGGGAATCAAGAGAGCTGCTGCGCGCGCGCCTGCTCCGCGCGGGATGCGCCGATGGCGGTTTCCACCTGCTTGATCTCCTCCGGCGGCGGCAGTACGGCCGGCATGCCCAGCGACTGGATCCACAGTTCCCGGCACCAGCCCTTGGTGTGGTACAGGTGGTGGTCCTCGTCCTGCTCGACCGCGTCATGGGCCTGTTTCAGCGCATCGGTTTCCTCGCCCTTGCCGTGCTCGGCCAGGTGCCCGATCAGCTCCCAGTTGCTGTGGTCCTTGGTCTCCGCCAGCAGCACGCATTCGCACGCCACAAGCTCCGCCGCGGCCGGCTCGCCCTCCGCCAGCGCCATCTCCATCGCCTTGACCAGCGACGCGCCGATATGACCGACCACCTTGCGCCCCGGCGTCATCGTGTCGGGCGACAGGCCGAGCGTTTCGATGAGGTTGGTCATCACCTGCACGTGGGTGCGGGTCTGGTCCAGGTATTCCGAGAATTCCTTGTGCAGGTCCTCGTTGACGGCGCATTTCAACGCGGTCTCGTAGATCTTGACGCCGCCCAGCTCGGTTTCCAGCGACTGGTACAGCAGCTCTTCGAGCTGGGCACGATCGTATTGGGTCTTTTTCATGTGGGGTGCTCCGACGGGGGAGCCACCACACTGGACCGGTGCCGATAACAACCGGGTGAAACGGCCGCATTCATGTGCGGTGGTGGGGCTTAACGCTTCATGCTCGGTGCCACGCATCACGGCCCGCACAAGCGATGGAGATAGGGCAGCGTCGCCGCCGTAACCTAGGCTCCGGCATCCTGCCTCGTCGCCTGCTTCAACAGCGCCTGCGTTTGCGGGTCCACGCAATATACGTAGCAACCCTTCATGCCACGTGTCATGAGCGTCCGGTAGGTATTCCGGATTATCCGGTCCACCCGTTTGCGCGTTGCGTCAGGCTCGGACTGCATCAGCTTCTTGTAGCCACGGATCGAGCGATCCCGCTTCGAACGGTGCTCGGGGGCCGTCACCAACTCGCCGTCACGGGCAAGCAGGTCAGGGCCGATGATCACGCCGACATAGTCCAGCTCGAGTCCCTGGCAGGTATGGATGCAGCCAACCTCTTCAATCGAGTTGGGCGCGATCAGCCAAAGGCTTCCATCCCTGTCGAGGTTCCATTGCTTCGCGTAGCCGTGGTCCGGGATGACGATGTCGAAAGCGTCCGGGTTCTTCTTGCTGGGCCAGTCCCAGCAGTAACCAGCCACCATGCGCGACTTGTTGTTCTTTTTGTTCTTCTTCGCGATCAGCGCGTGTAGCTCGGCGGGTGAATCGATCACCCGGAAGTCAAATGCCTCCGGATCGAAATCGACATTGGCGGTTTCGCGGATTCCGAGCAGGTTGTCCAGCCACGCGAGATACCCGTCGGAACCGTTGCAGCGGAACTGCGAGGACAGTTTCAATAGGGTGACCTGCGCTCCCAACTCACCTGCCCAGCGTGTCAGCTCACTGGAATGGCCGATGTCGCTGAGGGTCACCATCTGATCGTCGTCCACGAAAAATACCGTGCATTTGGCACTCGCGATGACCTCCTTGACCTGGTTCTCGCCAAGGTTCCCGTAGAGGCCGGAGAGCTTGTTGAGACGATGGGCCTCGTCGACGACCAGTGCGTCGAAGACATTCGGCTCGGTCTCGGTGAACGCACCCGAGCCACTGAACAGGTTGGAGATTTCCACCTTCCTGAGGCTGCCATTGAGCCTTTGCTGGTAGACGCTGCGCGGTGCCGAGTTCTTGGATACGTACTTGGTTAGCAGTCCGGTTTTGGTCAGCGCGACCAGCAGGTTGATGGCAACCACGGACTTTCCGGTTCCGGGACCACCCTTGATGATGACTACGTGCTTCCTGTCCGCCCGGGCGGCGCGCGCAAGGGCGAGGGCAGTTTCGTATACGACCTTCTGGTCGTCCACCAGTACGAATTCGCGGTTGCCCCTGAGCATTTTGGCGAGGCTGTCGGCCAGCATCCTGGATGGTCGGATCCGGCCGTTCTCGATGCTGTAGAGGAGTTCGGCGTTATCGCCTTTCTTGACGTGCTCCTTGATGAAATCGCGCAGGCGTTCGCGCTCGGCGTCACCACGCAGGAACAGCGGCGCCTTCTCGATATACGGCGCGTAATGCGAATGACTGATGATCCCGTCATCGATGTAGTTGTGCAGGTATGCGCAAGGTCGGAGGCTGACGTCGCCGTCATGGACAGCCTCATTGAATCCCTCCAGAAGGGCAGCGTAGGACCACGCCTGGTAACAGGGGTGTGCTCCCTCCCGTTCATGGGCGCCACCGCGCTGCGCGACCACGATCCCGTCCTTGTCGGAAAGTTTTGACGAGGACCACTGTTTGAGCTCGACGACGATCAGATGCGGGCGGTTGTCCGGGCCTCGACCGGAAAGGATGAAGTCGATCCGCTTAGATGTTTGAGGGATGCCGTACTCGATGCCCACGCCCATGTCGTCAGGCATGGCGTCGTCGCGCAGCACCTTGGCCATCTGTCCAAGGGATTCGCGCCACGAGCGGATTTCGGCATCCGGAACATACTTGCCCGTCGTGGCCAGATAGGCGCGGGACACCACGTCCTCGATGTCCCTGTTGTCCGTGTCGTGCAGGAATCCCGACTTCGTACCTTGGTAGATGATCAAGAAACGGCCTCCCCTTTGACCACGTCACTACAACTCGGTGTACTTCGTAATCCGTCCCTTTGCTCGCTCGACCGGATACTTCCTGTCGTTGGCCTCCATCTTCCGCCACGCCGCATCCACCGGATCGATGCACAGCTTGTCGGCCAACTGCAACACGTAGATCAGTACGTCGGCCAACTCCTCGGCCACCTGCTCGCGCTTGTCGTCGGACAGGTCGCGGCTCTGTGCTTCGGTCAGCCACTGGAAGTGTTCCAGCAACTCGGCGGCTTCCACCGACAGCGCGGCGGCCAGGTTCTTCGGGGAGTGGAACTGTTCCCATTCGCGCTCGCGGGCGAATTCGCGCAGGGCGGCTTGCAGCGCTTTGATGTCCTGACTCATGCGCGTGTCCGGGCGGCGTCCGGGCTATCCTAACTCCATGACCATTCCCTTCTCCCTCCAGCGACTCGACCACGTGGTCCTGCGCGTCCGCGACGTGGCGGCGATGCAGGCGTTCTATTGCGATGTCCTCGGCTGCACGGTCGAGAAACGGCAGGAGGCGATCGGCCTGCTGCAATTGCGCGCGGGGGATTCGCTGATCGACCTGGTCGATATAGACGGCAAGCTCGGCCGCATGGGCGGCGAGGCGCCCGGGGCGGAGGGACGCAACATGGACCACTTCTGCCTGCAGGTGCTTCCGTTCGACCGCGAGGCCATCGTCGCCCACCTGCAGGCGCATGGCGTGCAGGTTGGCGAATTTGGTTCGCGTTACGGCGCGATGGGCGAGGGGCCGTCGCAGTACCTGTCCGACCCGGAAGGCAACGTGGTGGAGCTCAAGGGGCCGCCGGCCGGTTGATCGACGTTCGATCATTTGTGGCAAGCTGTTCCGCATCACTTGGCAAGGAGGCCAACATGAGCAGGATGTGGGTAGTGCTGGGAGACAGCACCAGTAGCGGTGGCAGCGTAGTTTCCGGCTCGCCGTTCACTGATATCGACGGCAAGCCGGTCGCTCGGGTCAATGACAAGGCAACGTGCCCGCAACACAAAGGCACGTTCCCGATCGTCGACGGCGATCCCACAACGATTATCGATGGGCAACCCGTGGCGTTGCATGGCAGCAAGTTGGCCTGCGGCTGCAGCGTGCTTGCGGTCCAGCAGCAACGTGTGTTTCTGGGCAATGGTGGGCAGGCTTTTCCCGGGGGCGATGCTTCTGTGTCCCCAATCGAAACGACGGGCCTGGGGCCGGGTGAGATTGGAGCGTTCGGATACGACGAAGCTTTTATCCTTCGGACCGCTGATGGCATGCCCCAGGTCAATCGGCGTTATCGCATCTATCGTGAAGACGGTACGGTCGAACACGGAGCCACCGATTCGGATGGCATGACGCATTTGCTGACGTCCGCCCAAAGTGAAGTGCTCTCGATCGAAGTTGCGGAGGAAGGGCCATGAGCCGCTTCGTCCTGGCCGGGCAATCGAGGATGTCCATCGAGTCCAACACGCAGCGCAAGGAAGTCGTGCTCGATGTTTATGTCGGCGAGAACGGATACATCCAGAACGCCGGGTACGTGATCCAGCCCGTGGCTGCGCTGGAAAACGGCCCGATCAATGGTCCAAAAGCTGTCGTTCTACATCGCACCGATTCGACAACAGCCGATGGGACGATGAGGGGGTTCGAGCGCGGTATCGGCACGCACTTTCTGGTTGGCAAGGATGGCACTGTGTTTCAGGCGGCTAGCCTCGCCCAGAAGACGGCACACGTGGGAAAGATCAGGTCGCGCTGTCATTCCGAAGGCAGTTGTTCAGCCGAAGAGAGGCGGCTCATCGATGGATGGGGTTGGGCACCACAACGGATCCACAACCACGAAAAGGTGAAGTCTTACCCCCAGCGTTATCCGATGAACGAGGATAGCGTCGGAATCGAAACCGTAGCGAAGTTCGACCGAAACACAAAGCAATGGGAAGCACCAACGGCTGAGCAGTCGGTATCGATTGCGAAGCTGATCGGCATCCTGAAGGAAGAATATGGACTATCGGACGCGGACATCTATGAGCACGACAGGATTTCATACAAGGAGCCGGGCGAGGGCGCCGGTCTTTACGACCGCGATGCTGGCGGCGATGACGCTGACAGCGTGCCAGCCCGCTTCCCCCCGCCCGTCTTCTGACGATGCAGTTCGGGTCATCCGTGTCGCCGCAGCGAAATACGAAGGAACGGTCGGCGGTAGCGAGAAGGTTGCATGCGATGGATGGCATCTCGGCACGCTCCAGGTCGAACAGTTCTTCAGGCTCAGCGAGCGCTATGAGGAGAGTCCGTACGGCGCGTTCTACCAGGTGCCGTGCTCCATTTCCGGCGAGTTGGAAGCGGAGGGGCGCTCCTGGAATTTCCAGATCAATGGTGGCGCCACCGCGATCTGGACCAGCGGCAGCGAAACCCGTTATTGGGGCTGCAGCGACGAGCAATGCGCCGATCTGGTGCTTCTGGCGACAGACCTGATGGATCCGGACGCTCCGTAGTCCGTGTAACGTGGTTACTCGTCGTCAGTCCGCGAATACAGGTCGATGATCTCCGCCACCGCATCGCTGCAGACCTGGCAGTAGGCGTCGCTGCGGTCGAACATCAGGCATTGCATCTGCGGGCGGTAGTAGCCGGTCGCGGCGTAGTTGGCGCCCTCGAAGGCGCCGACGGCATCCTTGTACGGGGCATCGGCGAACAGTTGGTTGGTGTAGGCCAGTTCTTCGCGGAACAGGGCTTCCATCTCGGCTTCGGGCCGCTTGTCGGCGCGCAGTTGGGCGCGGGTCTGCTGGAACTCGCGCTGGCGCGCTTCGTACTCGGTCTTCGGCCACGGGGTCGGCACGGGCGTTTCGGCGCGCACGTGGTGGCGCCATTTCAGTTGCGCGGGGTCGTGCAGGGCGGTGACGTTGGGCTCCCACGGTTCGACCTTGGCATCGCTGGGCGCGTAGGCGACCGGCGAGGTGTAGTACTCGTCGGCGAGGCCGGCGAAGTGATGGCTGAACTCGTGCACGAACAGGTAGTTGGCGAAGGCGTTGTCGGCCGCGGCGGTGCTGAACTGGCCGAAGATGCCGCCGCCGCCGTAGGTCTGGTTGTTGACCAGGATCTCGATGAACTCATTGGGTGCGTGCTGGGCGATCTCGCGCAGGGCGCGGTTGTCGAGCGCGAGCACGTAGCGCTCGCTGCCGAATATGTCGTAGCGCGCGCCGAGCGTGGACGGGTGGTAATCGCCGGTCGACGGGCGCGAGATGCCGGACTCCGGCGTCGGCGCCATCAGCGCCCAGACGTTGAAGTCGGCGGCGCGCTCCTTGAACGGCGAGACGGTGAACAGGTGGTCGCTCAGGCGGCGGGCGTCGGCGATGAACTTGTCGCGCTCGGCTTCGGTGTAGCCGTCGCCGAGGATCAGCAGGTCGACCTTTTGCGCCGAGGGGCCGTTGTCGCGGATGGCGACCGGCTTGAGGGTCGACGGCATGGTGTTGCGCTGGATGGTCTGGGCGTCGGGGTCTACGTCGACGCTCCAGACCGGCACGAAGGCGTTGGCAGCGTCGCGCTCGTAGATGCGCACGGTGACGGGGCTGGCCGGCGCCGGGAAGCGCAATGACTCCTGGAAACCGCGCGACACGCTGGCGGCCTCTTCGGTGGTGCGCCATTCGGCGAACACGGTGCTGAAGCCGCGCGAGTACAGCAGCTCGCCGGTCGCGGCATCGAGTACTTCGAACTTGTTGTTGCCGCGGTTGCTGTCGTCGATCGGCCGCGCCGGGTTGCCGGCCCACGGCAGCGGTTCGATCACGATGCGGTCGAGTGCGTAGTGCTGCGCGTCGGCATCACCGGTGTGCAGGTAATCCAGCCGCATCGTCTGCGGCGTCGCGCCCGGCGAAGCGACGGCCATGCCGATGGATGCGAGCAGCAGGACGAGTGAGCCAACGGCGGTGCGGAACAGGCGGTGGGTCATTGGACTGGCCGGCGAGTGGTGTCCCGGCGAGTCTATGGCGACGACCGCGGACATGCACCCGGCCAGCCGCATTGCCGGCGCGGCGCCGGCAATGCGGGAGATCGATCAGTGACCCGATATGTCCAGCGTCACGACTGTCCAGGTGTCGCCTTGCAGTTCGCTCTGGACATGGACCAACGCGGTGTCTTTCGGGCCCGCAACCGCGAACCTGAGGTCGGCGCGGTCGTCGCCTATCCAGATGTCATGGCCGCTGTCCACGGCGCGTACCGGCGAGCCGACCACGCCGATTACGCCAGCGTCGGCTTGCACGCTGCGCAGTGCGGACTGGTACGCGGCGCTGGTGGTCGGCGCGGGTGGCGCCGGCGGGGCCGGTGGCGCGGGCGGGGCGGATGGCACTGGTGGCACCGCACCCGACCACGGAGCAGGCGGTGCGGGTGGGGCCGGCGGCGGTGGCGGTGGGGCCGGCGTGTGGTGCTCGACCGAGGTAACGGCCGCGGGTGGCTTGGACGCGGAGGTGGATTGCGGCGACTGCAACTGCGCAGCCAGCAGCGCGCCGGAGCACACCGCGGCAATGACGCCCATCGGGATCGCCCAGCGCAGGCGCGGTGAACGGGAAGCGGCAGAATTGGTTGACAGGATCTCGGATGACAACAGGCGGGTGACGCGTTTCATGAGCGGACCTCCAGTGGCGGACAGGGCAAGCGCAGGGGTAGGCAAGCGGTGGTGTTCCAGCGTCGCCAGCGCCTCGGCCAGCACGATGGCGTCGCCACACACCGACACCGCCAGGTCGTCGCAGGCGTTCTCGCGTTCCTGGCGGATGCGGCGGCTGAGCCACCACATGCCGGGGTGGTAGAACAGCAGCGCTTCGACGGCGCACTGCAGGCCGTTCCAGACCCAGTCGAGACGGCGGATGTGGGCCAGCTCGTGGGCGAGCAGCGCCTCGATCTGGTCGGGGTCGAGCCGGGTCAGGATCGACAATGGCAGCCACACCACCGGTCGCCATGCGTGGGCGGTGCAGGGCAGGTCCAGCCGTTGCAGCAACCGGACCACGACCGGGCGGCGGATGCCGAGCCTGCGCCGCAGCCGGTCGGTGCGTTGCAGCCAGTGCGCGGGCAGTGAAGAGAACTCCTGCCGGTCGAGTGTACGCACGACCCACCAGCCGCCCAGCAACCGTGCGGCCATCGCCAGTACGCCGGCGCACCACAGCCAGGGCAGCCAGGCCGGCGCGATGATCGCGTGGCCCGCGGCCATGTCGAGTGCAGGCGTGGCCCCCAGTGCCGACCAGACCGGGTTGGCTGAAGTGATGCCTTCGGTCCCCGCGGGTTGCCCGGCCAGCCACGCGAAAGTCGCCACCGGCGCGGCCGCCATCGACAGCATGAATCCCATGGCGACCATGTGCCGGATCGCGGCGCTGTGCCGTTCCAACAGCGCCAGTGTCGACGCCGCGAGCAGCGCAAGCAGGGCCACCTGCCACAGCGAGTGCAGCAGGCTGGTCGCGAGCGCGGACTGGATGGTGTGGAGCATGTTCATGGCTGGTCCCCGTGGCCGCCCCGGCGCTGCTTCCGGGCCTGCGCGATCATCCGGGCGATTTCATCGAGGTCTTCGGCGCTGGTCCTGTCGACATCAAGTGCCCGTTGCACCAGTTGCAGCGCCGAGCCGGAAAACGCGCGATGCATCAGGTCGCTCAGCAACGCCGATTGCACCTGCGGTTCCGGATGCACGGCCGCGTAGCGATGGCTGCGCTCGGACTCGTCGCGGACCACCAGGCCCTTGTCGGCCATGATCGTCATCATCTTCAGCACGGTGGTGTAGGCGGTGTCGCGGGTGCGCGTCAGGGCGTCGTGGACTTCGCGCACCGTGCACGGGCCCGGGCGATCCCACAGCACGCGCAGGATGGCCAGTTCGCCTTCGGTGGGTCGTGGCTGGGGCATGCCGGCTCCTGTCGGGCGTGAGTACGAATCGGATAGTACTACTAGATTAGTAGTTGTCAAGGCAGCGCCAGCCTGAACGATTCAAGCGCAGGCGGTGCGACGTGCACCGCGGCTCCACGCGCCAATCCATAGCGTGGTTCGCATCCCACACGCGGCTGACCGCAGGAGTCCGGATGCAATCCGTTCGCGCACTGTCCGAATCAACCCCCGTTTCCCGACCTGCTCCCCGTACGCGGCCTGGCGACCTGAAGCAGCAGTTCCGGGAGTTCATTGCTTCCGACGCGTTCCCCTGCGTCGGCGCGAAGCTCGCCATGGCCTGCGAGGGGCTGACGGTGATCGAGTTCGCACCGCTGGGTGATGTTGCCAACGATGTGCGGTTGCTTGCGGAGCTGGCGGGCTTCGGCCAACGCGTGGACGCGGGTAACTCCGATGAGGCACGCGTGGACTCGCTGGTCGCGGTGTTCCGCGGTCCACGGACGATGGACGAGGTGGCGTTCGAGCGCCAGCTCTGGAACCAGTTGCAGCGGCTGCACGATATGGACGTCGCGCATGGCACGCCCTGGGCCGAGGACGTTGCATCCGACACCGCCAGTCCCCGTTTCAGCATGAGCCTCGCGGGCCATCCGTTCTTCGTGATCGGCCTGCATCCGGGCGCGTCGCGGCTGGCACGGCGGTTCCGCTACCCTGCGCTGGTGTTCAATTCCCACCGCCAGTTCGACCGCCTGCGCAGCGACGGTCGCTTCGCCAAGATGCAGGACGCCACCCGCATGCGCGACGAGCAGTTGCAGGGATCGATCAATCCCAACCTTGCCGACTACGGCGATGCCTCGGAAGCGCGGCAATACAGCGGGCGCGCGGTGGAAGCCCGGTGGCGTTGCCCGCTGCGTGTCGGGACGACGCCTTGACCGGCGCGATGACCCGCATTCCCCCGTGTTCGGCGCGGGCGGTGGAGCTGGCGGCCGGCGACGAGCTGGTGATCATCGATCCGGAGGGCCAGCAGGTCAGCGACCTCGTCGCGTTCAATCCCGACGACCTCGCCGAGTACTTGTCGTCCGGGCGCTCGATCGACTACGCCTCGCGGATGTTCCTGACCACCGGCGATACGCTGTATTCGAACCGCAGCCGGCCGATGTTCACCCTGCTGGAGGACACCTGCGGGCGCCACGATTTCACCCTGACGCCGTGCTCCAAGGAGATGTTCGAGAAGATCTACGGCGAGACCGAAGGCCGTCCCGGCTGCGAGGGCAACCTCGCGATGGCACTGGCGCCGTGGGGCATCGATCGCGACCGGGTGCCCGTGGCGTTCAACGTCTTCATGCACGTGGCGGTGGATGGCAGCACCGGCGAGATCGCCGTCTTGCCGCCGCTGAGCCGGCCCGGTGCCTACCTGCGACTGCGCGCGGAGATGCCGCTGGTGGCGGCGATGACCGCTTGCTCGGCGGGGCAGTCCAACAACTTCCGCTACAAGCCGATCGACTACCGGGTGGACAGGTTGGCGCCGCGCCCGTCGAAGTCCTGAAGGACGGTGGTGCCATTCGGCGAGCCTACCGGGGAGCGGGTTGCCTGATCTCTGACCGCGGTTCGCGCACCAGGCACTCGCGCAGGTTGTGCAGTTCGGCTTCGAATACCCGCGGAATCGTAGGCAACGGCGGCGGCGGCGTGCGGGCGTCGCGGATCGCCGCCGCGAGCATGTCGAGCGCCTCGCGGACGCGCCTGGCGCCGTCGTCGTGGAACATCGTCGCGGCGTACTCGCGGGCGGTGTCACCGTCCCGGCGTTCCAGCGCCCAGCAGGCGGACAGGGTGCGATACGCGAGCCGTTCGGTCGCGGCGATCGCCGGCCAGGTGGCTTCGGCGGCCCGGCGCTGGCGCGGTGAGGCGGAGAGGCTTTCCTGGTGCGCTTCGGCCAGCGCGAAGGTGGCGTGTTGCAGGTGGCGCCGCGCATGCCGGGCGTCGGCGGTGGTGACGGCGGCACTGGCCAGGTGCCCGACCACGGCGCCGACCGCATCCAGTGCGTGCAGCAACTGCAGCGGAATCCGCGCGGGCGATGGGCGGGGCGGGAGCAGCCGGAACACCAGCAGCGCGACCACGCAGCCGGCGAGGGTATCGACACCGCGCGCCAGCAGATAGCCGGCCGGCGATTCCACCGGATGGCCGCCGCTGGCGAGCGTGAGCGCGGCGCCGGTGATGAACACCACCGCCAGTGCGTAGTTGCGCATCACCAGCATTTCGATCGTGAACTGCAGCGCCATCACCACCAGCGCCAGCCAGATGCCCTGCGGATGCACGACGATGATTGCGGCAGCCAGCAGCAGGCCGACCCAGGTGCCGACCAGCCGCTCGACGCTGCGCTGGAGCATCCGCTGCCAGTCGAATCCCTGGTGCAGCATCAGCACCGCCGCGGCGACCGCCCAGTACGCGCGTTCGAGATGGAAGGTCGCGCCAAGCGCGCCGGCCAGCAATGCGGCGATGCCCACGCGCAGGATCACCCGCCGTGGGTTGGACCCCGGCCGCAACGCTTCGGCGAGGGCGGTGAAGACGCCGGGATGGCCCAGCGGCACCGCATCGGCGGCCGCGCCGGGCTGGCCGCGCGGATCGTCGATCCGGGACACGAGTTGGCGGATTCCGGCAATGTCGTCTTCGACCGGAGCATCCGATGGCGGTCGCGAGCGGTCCGCCGCGCCCATCGCCCCGGCAAAACGCAGGTGCAGCTCGCGGTTGAGCGCGCGCAGCCGGCCGAGCGTGCCATCGGCGCCCACGCGCGCAGGCTGCTGGCTGACCAGCACCGACCACGCACGGTGCAGGGTCGCCGCCGCCTGGTGGCGTGCGCGATCTTCCCGCGGGCTGCCCCGCGCCTCGATGTAGCGGATGACATCCCGGCCGGCATCGGTCACCGCGGTGCGTTCCGGGCCACGCGGCGCGACCAGCGCACCGGCCATGTGCAACAACCATGCGAAGGCGCCGCCGGCGAACACCAGGGTCGCCGCGTGCACCGGCGTGAGGTGCGCGGCCGGCATCGCCGTACCCGCCGCGCACGCGAGCGCGAACATGTAGGCGCCCGGCGGCCCGACCTGCAGCGCATTGCCGAGCCAGGTCGCCAGCATGGCGATCGAGGCGACGGTCAGCACGACCGCCCACGCCACCGGGCCGACCCACAAGCCCAGGCCGACCGCCAGCGCGAAGGCGGCGGCGATGATCGCCAGGTGCCGCGCCCGGTTGAAGTACGGACGGCCGCTGCCGTACAGCCCGGTGAACCCGCCGATGCCGGCCATCAGCCCGGCGGTGATGTCACCCCACAGCCAGCCGGCGATGATCGGCACGCCCATGCATACCGATGCCCGCAGGGCGAACCGCCAGCGTTGCGGCGGCGCCGGGCGGACCTCGAACAGCCCTCGCAGGACACGGGTGACCGGTGAGGGTGGCGGGGCCGGCGACACGGCGTCACGCAACAGGTCGGGTCAGGCCACGTTCGGCTCGCTGAACGCCTCGATCTCGCCTTCGAACTCGTTGATCGGCACGCAGCTGCAGAACACGTTCTTGTCGCCGTAGACGTTGTCGACGCGCGCCACCGGCGGCCAGTACTTCTGCTGGCGCAGCACCGCCAGCGGGAACGCCGCCAGCTCGCGCGGGTAGGCGCGGGTCCACTCCGACGCCGACACCTGCGCGGCGGTGTGCGGGGCGTGCTTGAGCGGGTTGTCGTCGCGGTCGAGCTTGCCGTCCTCGATCGCGCGGATCTCCTCGCGGATCTCGATCATCGCGTTGATGAAGCGGTCCAGCTCGTGCAGCGACTCGCTCTCGGTCGGCTCCACCATCAGCGTGCCGGCGACCGGGAAGCTCAGGGTCGGGGCGTGGAAACCGAAGTCGATCAGGCGCTTGGCGACGTCCTCGGCGCTGATGCCGGTGGCCTTCTCCAGCGGCCGCAGGTCGAGGATGCACTCGTGCGCGACGAGGCCGTTGCGGCCGGTGTACAGGGTCGGGTAATGCGGGGCGAGGCGGCGGGCGATGTAGTTGGCGTTGAGCATCGCCACCTGGGTCGCCTTGCGCAGGCCCTGGGTGCCCATCAGCGTGATGTACATCCAGCTGATCGGCAGGATCGAGGCGCTGCCGAAGGTCGCGGCCGACACCATCGCGCCGTCGCCCACGCCTTCCGTGCGCATGCCGCCGAAGGCCCTGGGCAGGTACGGCGCCAGGTGCGACTTGACCGCGCACGGGCCGACGCCCGGGCCGCCGCCGCCGTGCGGGATGCAGAAGGTCTTGTGCAGGTTGAGGTGGCTCACGTCCGAGCCCCACTTGCCGGGCTTGGCCAGCCCCACCAGTGCGTTCATGTTGGCGCCGTCGGTGTACACCTGGCCGCCGTGCTGGTGCACGATCTCGCAGATCTCGACCACGTCCTCCTCGAACACGCCGTGGGTCGACGGGTAGGTCATCATGATCGCGGCGAGGCGGTCGCTGTACTTCTCGGCCTTGGCGCGGATGTCCTCGACGTCGACGTTGCCGTTGGCGTCGCACTTGGTCACCACCACCTTCATCCCGCACAGCTGCGAGGACGCCGGGTTGGTGCCGTGGGCGGACTCCGGGATCAGGCAGATGTCGCGCTGGTCGTCGCCGCGCGCGCGGTGGTAGGCGCGGATCGCGAGCAGGCCGGCGTACTCGCCCTGCGCGCCGGAGTTGGGCTGCAGGCTGACGTTGTCGTAGCCGGTGATCTCCACCAGCATCGCCTCCAGCCCGCTGATCAGTTCCCTGTAACCCTCCGCCTGCTCGGCCGGGGCCAGCGGGTGGATGTTGGCGAACTCCGGCCAGGTGATCGGGATCATCTCGGCGGTGGCGTTGAGCTTCATCGTGCAGCTGCCGAGCGGGATCATCGTGCGATCCATCGCCAGGTCCTTGTCGGACAGGGCGCGCATGTAGCGCAGCAACTCGTGCTCGGAGTGGTGGGTGTTGAACACCGGGTGGGTCAGGAACTTCGACTCGCGCAGCAGCGCGGCCGGCAGCGCGTCGGCGGTTTCGGTGTCGAGCGCGTCGATGTCGTCGATGCTGGCGCCGAACAACCCGGCGATCGCCACCACGTCCTCCCGGGTGGTGGTCTCGTCGAGGCTGATGCAGAGGTTGGCGTCGTCGATCGTGCGCAGGTTGATCCGCGCGGCTTTCGCGTTGGCGTGCACCGCGGCAGCGTCAACGTTGCTGACGTGCAGGGTGTCGAAGAAGTCGCCGCCAACGTGCGCGCCGGCCCCGCGCAATGCGCCGGCGAGGATCGCGGCAAAACGGTGGGTGCGGCGGGCGATGCGGACCAGGCCTTCGGGGCCGTGGTAGACCGCGTACATCGATGCCATCACTGCCAGCAGCACCTGCGCGGTGCAGATGTTGGAGGTCGCCTTCTCGCGGCGGATGTGCTGCTCGCGGGTCTGCAGGGTCAGGCGGTAGGCGTTGTTGCCTTCGACGTCGAGCGAGACGCCGATCAGGCGGCCCGGCATCGAGCGCTTGTAGGCGTCGCGGCAGGCCATGAAGGCCGCGTGCGGGCCGCCGAAACCGAACGGCACGCCGAAGCGCTGGGTGTTGCCGACCACGATGTCCGCGCCCCATTCGCCCGGCGCCTTGAGCAGGGTCAGCGCCAGCAGGTCGACCGCGACGCAGACCAGGCCCTGGCGCGCGTGCACCGCGTCGCTGATGGCCTGGTAGTCGGCGCCCGCGCGGCCGAGGGTGTCGGGGTACTGCAGCAGCACGCCGAACGACTCGACGCCGGCGGCGTCGGCCTCGTCACCGACCACGATCTCGATGCCGATCGGCTCGGCGCGGGTGCGCACCACTTCGATGGTCTGCGGATGCACGCCGTTGGAGACGAAGAACACGTCCGACTTCGACTTGGCCGAGCGCTTGGCCAGCGTCATCGCCTCGGCCGCGGCGGTCGCCTCGTCGAGCAACGACGAGTTGGCGATCTCCATGCCGGTCAGGTCGGCGCACATGGTCTGGAAGTTGATCAGCGCTTCCATCCGGCCTTGCGAGATCTCCGCCTGGTACGGGGTGTAGGCGGTGTACCAGCCCGGGTTCTCGAGGATGTTGCGCAGGATGACGTTCGGCGTGTGGGTGCCCGAATAACCCTGGCCGATGAAGCTGCGGAAGACCTCGTTGCGGTCGGCGATGGCGCGGATCTTGGCGATCGCCTCGACCTCGCTGATCGCGCGCGGCAATGCCAACTGTTCGGGCGAGCGGATCGAGCCCGGCACGATGGCGTCGGTGAACGATTCCAGCGACTCGTGCCCGACCGTGCGCAGCATCTGCGCGACCTCGGTGTCGTTGGGGCCGATGTGGCGCTCGAGGAACGCGGAATGGTGCTCGAGCGAGCGCAGGGTGGCGCGGGTGTCTTGGGTCATGACAGGAGTCCGGGTAGGCGTCCGAAGGCTGCGTGCGGTGCGTGACCGCGGGAAGGGCGTTCCAGCCCGCCGGCCTCACGGCCGACGTGCGCTCGCGGGCTCGTGGCTTGCGCCACTCGAAATCCCCGCTCGCCCCTCTGTCCTTTTGCCTGAGAGTTTCGGAAGCGTGCTCCATGTCGGCAGCGGGGGAGGGTCGCTTCACGCACCTTCGGCGCCGGATCTAACCGGTCTCTCCAGAGTGTTTACAGCCGGTGGTTCTGGGGCCTGAGCGATTACGGGCGTTGCGCCTTCGGCAGCGGCCATGCCCGGAGGCTGGACCGCTTCTCCCACCGGCTGGGAGTCACCCGGCGATTATAACGGGCGACGCGCTACCCTGCCTCCGTGCCCCGGCCCCCTGCGCGAGACGATTTCCCGTGACGACCCCGGCAGACACCCACCGCCTCGACCGCCGCGTGGACCCGTCCCGCGACCATATCCTCGGCACGGACCAGGCCGGGATGACCCTGGTCGAGTACGGCAGCTACGACTGCCCCCACTGCCGCGCGGCCAACCGCGTCATCGCCGACCTGCGCGACCGTTTCGGCGACCAGTTGCGTTACGTATTCAGGCACCGTCCGCTGACCGGCAGCGACCTGGCGCGGCGCGCGGCCGAACTGGTGGAGCGGGTCGACCCGGAGCGGTTCTGGGACGCCCACATCGAGCTGATGTCGCGCTCGGACCGGCTGACCGAGGACGACCTGGCCGCGGTGGCCGCCGAGTTCGGGGTCGAACCGTGGGGGAACGAGGCCGACGCCACGGCAAAGGCGCAGGCCCACGCCAGCGCGCGGGTGGATTCCGACGAGCGCAGCGCCCACGCCAGCGGCGTCCATTTCACCCCGACGTTCTTCATCAACGGCCGGCGCTATTTCGGCTCCTGGGACGAGGCCGAGCTGGCCGACGCGCTGGTCGGTTCGCTCGGCCATCGCATGCGCTCCAAGGCGCTGGAGTTCGCCAGCTGGGGCCCGTCGGCCGGCCTGCTGCTGGTGCTGGCCTCGGTGCTGGCGGTGGCGATCACCAACTCGCCGCTGGGCCCGGCCTTCATGGCGCTGTGGGAAACCCCGGTGGGGCTCAACTTCGGCGCCGACGGGTTCTCGATGTCGCTGCTGCACTGGGTCAACGACGGCCTGCTGACGATCTTCTTCCTGGTGGTCGGGCTGGAGATCAAGCGCGAGTTCACCGTCGGCCACCTGACCCACCGGCGCTCGGCCGCGTTCCCGATCGCCGCCGCGTGCGGCGGGATGATCGTGCCGGCGGTGGTCTACAGCCTGGTCATTCCGTCCGGTCCGTGGGCGCACGGCTGGGGCATCCCGATCGCGACCGACACCGCGTTCGCCATTGCGCTGATCGCCATGCTCGGCCGGCGCGTGCCGGTGGAGCTGCGGATCTTCCTGACTGCCGCCGCGATCGTCGACGACATCGTCGCGATCCTGCTGGTGGCGGTGTTCTATTCGGCCGGCCAGAACTGGGATTGGCTGTTCGCCGGCTTGGTCATCCTCGGCCTGCTGGCATTGCTCAACCGCATGCACGTGTACCGCGCCGCGCCTTACCTGTTGCTGGGCGTGGCGTTGTGGGTCTGCATCTACCAGGGTGGCCTGCACGCGACCCTGGCCGGCGTGCTGCTGGCGATGTTCATCCCCAGCCGGCCGCCGCCCAACTACAAGGCGCTGATGGTGCAGGCCGACGCGATCCTCGCGGCCGAGGCCAAGCGCGGAAAAGAGGCCCTGCGCGGCGGCCCGTCCGAGCCGGCGATGCACGCGATGGACGACATCCACGACCGCCTGGAGTCGCCCACCGAACGCATGCTGCGTTACGCCGGCGCGCGCTCCAGCTACATCGTGCTGCCGCTGTTCGCGTTCGCCAACGCCGGCGTGGTGATCGACGCCGGCGTGGTCGGCGGCCACGAATTGCTGATGCTGGCGATCATCGCCGGCCTCGCGTTCGGCAAGCCGGCCGGGATGCTGGCGTTCTGCGCGCTGGCCGTGCGCCTGCGCATCGCCAGCAAGCCCGAGGCGTACTCGTGGGTGCAGGTGCTGGGCGCTGGCGCGCTGGCCGGCATCGGCTTCACCATGTCGCTGCTGATCGCCCAGCAGGCGTTTGCGGAGCCGTCGGACTTCGCCGCCGCCAAGATCGCGATCTTCGCCGCCTCCATCCTCGCCGCCGTCATCGGCACCGCCATGCTGTGGCGCGCCGGCGTCAACGAATCCCGCCCCCCTGTAGGAGCGACGTAAGTCGCGAACGCACTGGCCTGGCCGACGCAGTACCCGGACAGTTGCCGTACTTCCGCCCGGGGCTCCGGGAGGCTGGTCCGAAGTCCAAGGTCGAGGCGTCCGGTGAACGCGGGGAGATCGCGACTTACGTCGCTCCTACAGACCGACAGGCGGTCCGGCCGGCGCGGGGCCAGTCGTGACTTCCGGCGGTGGGGCGGCGATCGATCCGGGATCACCATCGGGAGGTTCCCCTCCGCGAGGATTCCCATGCGTCGCATCTTGGTTACTTCCATCGCCACCGCACTGGCCCTGTCCAGCGTTTACGCTCCCTCCCTGGCACAGACCACCGCGCAGGCCGCCCCGGCGCCGGCAGTGACCGATGCCACCACCCAGCTGCCGCGCGATGTGCGGCCGACCCATTACCAGGTCGCGGTCATACCGCACGCCGACAAGCTGACGTTCAACGGCACCGTGGCGATCACGCTGGAGGTGCTGGCGCCGACCGACAGCATCACGCTCAACGCGGTGGACATGACCTTCGCCAACGTGGAGCTCGCGACCGCCAGCGACGCGCCCGCCATGACTCCGCAGGTGGCGATCGATGCGGCGGCGCAGACGGCGACCTTCAGCTTCGACAAGCCGCTGCCGGTGGGCAGCTATACGCTGTCGATGGACTACACCGGCAGGATCGGCACCCAGGCCAATGGCCTGTTCGCGATCGACTACGTCACCGACGACGGCGAGAAGCGCGCGCTGTACACCCAGTTCGAGAACTCCGATGCGCGCAAGTTCCTGCCGTCTTGGGACGAGCCCAACCACAAGGCCACCTTCGAGCTGACCGCCATCGTCCCGGCGGAGCAGATGGCGGTCAGCAACATGCCGATCGCCGAGTCGACCGACCTGGGCGACGGCACCAAGCAGGTGCATTTCCAGACCTCGCCGAAGATGTCGACCTACCTGCTGTTCTTCGGGCTCGGCGATTTCGAGCGCGCGACGATGCAGATGGACGGCACCGAGATCGGCGTGATCACCCAGGCAGGCAAGGTCGACCAGGCGCGGTTCGCGCTGCAGTCCTCGGCCGACGTACTGCGCGAATACAACGATTACTTCGGCGTGCCGTACCCGCTGCCCAAGCTCGACAACATCGCCTCGCCGGGCCGCAGCCAGTTCTTCAGCGCGATGGAGAACTGGGGTGCGATCTACACCTTCGAGTACGCGCTGCTGCTCGACCCGACCATCTCCACCCAGCGCGACAGGCAGCGCGTGTTCTCGACCGACGCGCACGAGATCGCGCACCAGTGGTTCGGCGACCTGGTGACGATGAGCTGGTGGGACGACCTGTGGCTCAACGAGGGCTTCGCCACCTGGATGGCGGCGCGCACCACCCGGAAGCTGCACCCGGAATGGAACACCCACCTGTATTCGGTCGGCGGGCGCGAGTCGGCGATGTCGCTGGACGCCGCGGTCACCACCCACCCGGTGGTGCAGCACGTGGAGACGGTGGAGCAGGCCAGCCAGGCGTTCGACTCGATCACCTACCAGAAAGGCGGGGCGGTGATCCGGATGCTCGAGGGCTACGTCGGCGCCGATGCCTGGCGCGATGGCGTGCGCAGCTACATGAAGACCCACGCCTACGGCAACACGGTGTCGGACGACCTCTGGCGCGCGGTGCAGGCCGCGGCGGGCAAGCCGATCCTCGACATCGCGCATGACTTCACCCTGCAGCCGGGCGTGCCGCTGATCCGGGTCGCCTCGGCCACCTGCGCGGACGACATGACCACGCTGCAGCTGACCCAGGGCGAGTTCACCAAGGACCGCCCCGACAAGCAGCCGCTGTCGTGGCGGGTGCCGGTCATCGCGCAGACGGTCGGTGGCGAGCCGGCGCGCACGGTGGTGGATGGCGGCGCCGGCAGCCTGCAGGTACCCGGCTGCGGCACGGTGGTGGTCAACGCGGGGCAGAGCGGCTACTACCGCACGCTGTATTCGCCCGAACAGTTCGCCGGCATCCGCGATGCCTTCGCCGACCTCGCGCCGATCGACCAGTTGGGCCTGATGGGCGACACCTGGGCGCTCGGCATGGCCGGGTTGCAGCCCGCCTCGGATTACCTGGAGCTGGCCGCGGCGACGCCGGTCGATGCCGACCCGCAGATCTGGGGCGACATCGCCGGCAGCCTGGAGAGCCTGCACCGCTACTACCGCGGCGACGACGCCGGGCAGGCGCGGCTGGATGCGTTCGGCATCGCCACGCTGGCACCGGTGTTCGAGCGCGTCGGCTGGGAGGCGCCGGCCGACGAGGCCGCACCGGTGGCGATCCTGCGCACGCAGCTGATCGGCACCCTGGCCGAACTGGGCGACACCTCGGTGATCGCCGAGGCACGCCGCCGCTACGCCGCGCGCGACCGCGATCCGCAGGCGATGCCGGCGGCACTGCGCAAGACCATCCTGTCGGTGGTGGCCACGCATGCCGATGCCGCGACCTGGGAGCAGTTGCATGCATCTGCAAAGAGCGAAAAGACCCCGCTGGTGCGCGACCAGCTGTATGGCCTGCTGTCGAGCGCGGAGGATCCCGCGCTGGCCCGGCGTGCGCTCGACCTGGCGCTGACCGGGGAGCCGGGGCAGACCAACAGCGCGGGCATGATCCGCACCGTGGCCTACCAGCATCCCGACCTGGCCTTCGATTTCGCCGTGGCCCATCGCGGGCAGGTGGATGCCAAGGTCGACACCACCTCGCGCAGCCGCTACTACCCGGGGCTGGGCAGCCCCTCGAGCGACCCGGCGATGATCGACAAGATCAGCGCCTATGCCGACGAGTACATCGCCGACAGCTCGCGCCGCGCCACCGAGACCGCGATCGCCAACATCAGGTACCGCATCCAGGTGCGCGACCAGCGTTTGCCGGCGATCAGCGAGTGGCTGGAGCGCCACGGCGGCTGAGGCCTGCCGCCGGCTGGAGCCCGTCGGCCACCCGCATCAGGACATCGGGTTGGCCGGCGTGTGCTCGGGATCGCCCGGCAGCGGGATGAATTCGCCGTTGTCCAGGTCCGGCAGCTTCATCCGGCCGGCGCGCCAGTCGGCCTTGGCCTGCTCGATGCGCTCCTTCGAACTGGACACGAAGTTCCACTCGATGAAGCGCTCGCCCAGCGGCTCACCGCCCAGCAGCATCACCAGCGACGGTTCCAGCGCGGTCAACAGCGCCGGCTTGCCGGCGGTGAACAGCAGCATCTGTCCCGGACCGTGGCGCTCGCCCGCGACCTCGACCGCGCCACGCACCACGTAGGCGGCGCGCTCGGCGTAGCCGTCGGGCAGTTGTGCGCGCCCGCCCGTATCCAGCTCGCAGTGCAGGTAGAACATCGGCGAATGCGTCTTCACCCGCGACGCCAGCCCGTGGGCCTGCCCCGCCACCAGTCGGCCGCGGACCCCATCCTCGTTGAACTCCGGCAGCTCGCCCGCGTCGTAATGGTCGAACGCCGGATCGGTCTCCTCGTCGGCCTCCGGCAACGCCACCCACGACTGGATGCCGTGCATCGGCCCACCATGCGCGCGCGCCTCTTCGAACCGTTCCGAATGGGTGATGCCGCGACCGGCCGTCATCCAGTTGACCTCGCCCGGCCGGATCGCCTGCTCCGAGCCCACGCTGTCGCGATGCATCATCTCGCCATCGAACAGATAGGTGATCGTAGACAATCCGATATGCGGATGCGGCCGCACGTCGACGTTGTTGGGAATCCCCGGCGGGAAGTCGACCGGCCCGATGTGGTCGAAGAAGATGAACGGCCCGACCATCCGCCGCTTGGCGAACGGCAACACCCGCCCGACCTCGAATCCGCCCAGGCTGCGGCGGCGTTGCTCGATCACCATGTCCAGCATGTCGTGCTCCCGTGGTTGTCCGGTGGCAGTATCGCGCGCATAGCCGGCAGGGGCTCGCCGGTGTTCCGGGTTTGCTTCGCTTTCAGCTACCAGAATGCCGCCTGGTTCTCTGCCATCTGAATACGGGATGGCAGAACGGGTCTGCGTCTTTGCCAGAGTTTGAAATCAAGCGCAATGCGCTCGATGCCATCGAACAGCGTGGGCTGTATGCGTGCTACCAGTCCCACCCGCTTCATGCGGATCCGTAGCGTGTCGACGTTGATACGCAGCAGCTCCGCAAGGTCGCTCATGTGCCCGTCGACGCGCATCAGCAGCAACACATAGGCCGTCGCTTGGGAGTAGCTGCGTCGGACCCGTTCTATCAATTGGTCGCGCTCCTCGGACATTTGCTCGCGAACCTGGGGATCTGTATCAATTGGCGCGGTCAGCAAGCGCGCGAGGGTGGCACCAAGGTGCTCGCTGTCATCGTCGCTGCTTCCATAGTCCAGCCTGACCGCATAACGAATTGTCTTGTCCGCGTACTTGACCAGGCGCAGGTAAAGGCGCGCGAATAGCTGGTCCTGATCATCCTGGTCAGCAAAGCTGAAAGCCCAGCCTCGCCTCTGGCCAATTTCAGACGCCATGAGCCAAGCCTCGGAGGTCACGTCATCAAACGAGTGCTCTCCCCGGCTCTGACGCGATATCCGCTGCAGGTCGCCACGACGCGCTTCGAGGAACCGATCGAATGTAGAGGCCATGGAAATGTCCGTGAGGCCGAATCGTTCGGCCTTTATTTGATGTGCCGCCGACCGCTCAGGTGGCGACGATACGGAACTCCGTGGCCCGGGTGACCGGGCGCACCCTCCGGTGGTTGCGCTGCATCTCCACGATGCCGTAGCGGGACATGGTTTTCAGCGTGCGCGACAGGTTGCCGGGTTTGCGGCCGGTGGTCTGGGCAAGCTCGGCAATGGATTCCGGCGCGGTCTCGCGAATGACCCGCAGCAAGGCGCGGTTGTCGTCACTGAGTACCTCGGCCAGTGACTTCATCGAGGTGAACCAGATCCGGGGCTCGCCGGGCTTTGGCTTATGCGTACCCTTGGCGATGGCCAGCACCCGCTCGCGGATCTGCTGTTGCGGCGCGATGCCGATGGTGACGGGACGGGCGGTGGATTTTCGGGGGGCGGTCATTGGTCGTGCTCCTTGCCCAGTGCGTGGTCTACGGCAGCGAAGAAATCCTGCAGCAACTGATGCGCGTTGACGTATTCGTAAGGCCTGCCCTTGTCGTGGGCCTGGCGGTGTTGATGGTCGTTTGCCAGGACGCGTCCGGCGTACTTGAATTTTTTGGGCGGCTTGATTGCGTGGGCATTATCGAACCCCAGCACGCGAGTGCCGTAGCGGTCATGCAAGGTCAAGCTGTAACCGATGCATGCGGGACGCCTGCAGTGGGCTGGACCCTTCGGGCTTCGATCTTTATCCAGTAGCCATTGCCCTGGTCGAGGACGCTTCCATCGAGATCCAGGAGCGTTTCGACATCCTTGTCGCTCATGGTTCCATAGTATCACCAGGTGATATCAAAACAAGGTGGAGAGTTCCGGTATTCCCTGTGTGGGATTCACACTGGCTCCCCCCTGCCGTCCGTACCTTCGGGAGTATCACTGGCCCCGGGAAGCCCCCATGTCCGACGAAACCCCCAAGACCCCGCTCGACCACGTCAACGACCTGGCCACGCAACTGAAGGAAATGCGCCACTACTCGAAGAACAACGTCGAGCTGCTCACCGCGCAATGGCTCAAGTTCGACGAGGGCAAGCTGAAGAAACTCGGCGAGTCCAGGACCATCGAGGAGTTGATGACGCGCCAGGGCGAGTTCCACGACGCGCTGGAGGCGGCGATCGCCGAACTCGACGAGCTGGCCGAGGAACTCAAGCCGCCGCCGGAAGAGGGCTGAAGCGTTACCGCTCCGCACGCGCTAGTCTCTGCCGGAGATGCCCCATCAACGGAGGCTCCATGGACGCACCCCTGAACATGCCCGCCGCCTTCATCGGCCATGGCAGCCCGATGAACACGCTGGAGCGCAACCGCTTCACCGACGCCTGGCGCGCGTTCGGCGCCTCGGTGCCGCGGCCGCGGGCGATCCTGATGGTGTCGGCGCACTGGTACGTCAACGCCACTGCCGTTACCGCGATGGCCCGGCCCAGGACCATCCACGATTTCTTCGGCTTCCCGCAGGCGCTGTTCGACGTGGAGTACCCGGCGCCAGGGCTGCCGGAACTGGCGGAGGAGGTCGCCGACTTCGCCCAGCCCGATCATGTCGGTGCCGACCATGATGGCTGGGGCCTGGACCATGGCACCTGGTCGGTGCTGGTGCACGCGTTCCCCAAGGCCGACATCCCGGTGGTGCAACTGTCGATCAATGCGCTGAAGCCGCCGCAGTGGCACGTCGAACTCGGCGCCCGGCTGGCGCGTCTGCGCGAGAGCGGGGTGCTGCTGATGGGCAGCGGCAACGTCGTCCACAACCTGCGCGCGATCGACTGGAAGCAACCCGACGCCGGCTTCGACTGGGCCCGCCGGTTCGACGAACACGCCCGGGAAGTGATGACCGAACGCCCCGGCGACGCCGCCTCGCTCGTCGCCCACCGCGACTTCGCGATGGCCGCCCCGACGCCCGAACACTTCCTGCCGCTGCTCTACATCGCCGGTGCCGCCGCGGCCCTCGGCATCCCGGCCCGGGCACTGGTCGACGGCTACGCCTTCGGCTCGCTGTCGATGACCAGTTACGGCATCGACTGCGCCTGCCCCGACGCCGACGACAGCCTTGCCGGCTCCGCGCCGTTGTCGGAGGACGTGCCGGCGGACGAGAGCAATATCTGACCGGTCCGTCCTGACGTTTCGGCGCTGTGCCGTGGCTGTCGGTTGACGGTGCGGGACGGTTTGTCCCGCCGTGTCGGCGCTGCCCCGGTGAATCCGGTTGCTATCCTGCGCGTCCCCACGGAGTGCCCCTCATGACGTCTACCCGGCCGGTCGCGCCTTCGGTATCGCTGCGCCGCCTGGCCCTGTTGCTGGGCGGGCTGGCGATGTTCGGGCCGTTTTCGATCGACACGATCTTCCCGGCGTTCCCGGCGATGGCCGCGCAGCTGGGCGCCGACAAGCTGGCGATGCAGCAGACGATCAGCATGTACCTGGTCGGCTATGCGCTGATGAGCGTGGTGCACGGGCCGCTGTCGGATGCGGTCGGGCGGCGCAGGGTGATCCTCGGCGGGCTGTCGGTGTTCACGCTGGCGTCGGTGGGCTGTGCGCTGGCGACGGACCTGACGACGCTGCTGGTGTTCCGCATGGTGCAGGGCCTGTCGGCGGGCGTGGGGCTGATCGTCGGCCGGGCGGTGATCCGCGACGTGCTGCACGGCGACGATGCGCAGCGGTTGATGAGCCAGGTGTCGATGATCTTCGGCATCGCGCCTGCGATCGCGCCGATGATCGGTGGCTGGATCCTGGGCTGGAGCCGCTGGCCGATGATCTTCTGGTTCCTGGTGCTGTTCTCGCTGGTGTTGCTGATGGCGACCTGGTGGTGGCTGCCGGAGACTCATCCGCAGGATGCGCGGCTGGAACTGCGCCCCAGGCGGCTCGCCCGCGATTACCTGGCCATCCTGTTCAACACGCGGTTCCAGCGGCTGGCCGCGGCGGCGGCGTTCAACTTCGGCGCGCTGTTCCTCTACATCGCTTCGGCGCCGGCCTACGTGCTGGACCTGCTGCGGCTGGACGAGCGCCAGTTCGGCTGGTTCTTCGTGCCGACCATCGGCGGCATGATCGTCGGCGCGTGGCTGTCGGGCCGTGCGGCCGGGCGGATCAGTGGCGGGCGGCTGGTGACGATCGGTTTTTCGGTGTCGGCGGTGGCGGCGCTGTTCAACGTCGCCTACAACCTGTCGACCGACGCGTTGCAGCTGCCGTGGGCGGTGCTGCCGATGTCCCTCAATGCGTTCGGCATCGCGCTGGTGTTCCCGATCCTGACCCTGGCGGTACTCGACATGTACCCGCGCCAGCGCGGCTCGGCGTCGTCGCTGCAGGCGTTTACGGCGCTGGTGAGCAATGCGCTGATCGCGGGCGTGGTCTCGCCGTGGCTGAGCGGCAACGGATTGTGGCTGGCCGTCGCGGCGGGGCTGTTCACGGCCGCGGGCTGGGCGTTCTGGCGCTGGGAGTCGGTGGTCTCGTCGGCTGGAGGGCGGCGTGGTGGGAGTGCGGGGCCGAAGGTGCCGGGGGAGGCGTTGTAGGGGGGCGATCGTGGGGTGAGTTGGGGAACGGTTGTTCTATCGCGACTTACGTCGCTCCTGCAAAGGCGGGATTTGGCGGTAGGTGTGGCGGAGGAGTTCGTGGAAGTGGTGGACGGCGTTCTCGCGCAGGGGGTTGAGGCGGCCGGGCTGGTAGGAGCCTGACGCCAGGCCGCGCTGCACGTCTTCGCAGATGGTCAGGTCTTCGAGCTGCACTTCGTCGCTGAACTGCAGGTCGGCCTCGCGGCGGGCGCGGGCTTCGCCGCTTTCGTCGCGCGTGTAGTAGAAGTCGAACTCGACCCGGCAGCGGTCGACGCCGAGCGGCACCACGCGGTTGGTCTGCAGGCGGCCGGGCAGGATGTTGAGCATCGTGTTCGGCCACAGCCAGTAGTACAGCGCGTCGCCGTCGCCGTAGAGGGTGTCGCCCCCGCTTCTATCGGCATTCACCAGAGGGCTGAACTGGTACGAGTACCACGCCGCGGTCTCGGTGATGTAGCTGCGGTAGTCGAGCAGCTTGTTGAGGCCGGGGTGGATGTGGGGGACGTGGTAGCCCTCCAGGTAGTTGTCGACGTAGACCTTCCAGTTGCAGGCGACGTCGTAGCCGATGCGATGGTGGTGGCCGTAATTCGCCAGGTTGCGGCCGGGGCCGAGGCGCGCGTCGATACCTTCGACGAAGGCGTCGAAGTCGGGCGCACTGGCCTCGTCGACGCACGCGAACACCAGTCCCTGCCACACCCGAACGGCGAGTTGCGGCAGGTGGATGTCGGCGACGTTGAAGTCCGGCGCGATGCCCATCTCCGGCGCCGATTTCAGCACACCGTCGAGGCCGTACGTCCAGCCGTGGTAGCGGCAGCGCAGCGACCTGGCGGCGAGGCCGTCGCAACTGGCGATCGGTCCGGCGCGGTGGCGGCAGACGTTGTGGAAGACGCGGATGGTGCCGGGTCCGTCGTCGTCGGCGGCGCCGCGTACCGCGATGACGGGGAGGCCGGCGAAGTCGGCGATCACGTGGTCGCCGGCGTCCTGCAGCTGGCAGACGTGGGCGATCAGTTGCCAGCTGCGGTCGAAGATCGCGGCGCGATCGCGCGCGACCATGGCCGGGTCGGTGTAGAACCGCGCGGGCAGGGCGGTGGCGTGGTCGAGCGGCTGCGGTGCGAGATCGGCGGCGGTATCCATGGCCGCAGTATGCCGCCGGTGACCTGGCCGGAAAAACGAAGGCCGGCATTTGCGCCGACGAGCTAAAAAAGAAGGCCGGCATGCGCCGGCCTTCGTGGTGTTGCGAGTGCGGATCAGCCTTGCTCGGGCTCCGGGTTCGCATCGTCCGGTTTGGCGTCCGCCGCCGGCTTGTCGGCGGGCTTTTCGACCGCCGGTTTCTGCGCGGCGGGCGTTTCCGCCGGGGTGGCCGTCTGGTCGGCGGCCGGTTGCGTGGGAGCGGCGCTGCTGGCTGCGGTCGCGCCCGGCTGCCAACCGCAGGCCTGGCCTTCGTTCTGCACCTTCAGCCAATCCTGCAGTGGGGCGAAGTACTCCAGCACCGGGCCGGCGTCCATCTTCCCGCCGCCGGTCAGCTCCTTCAGCGTGGACTGCCAAGGCTGGCTGGCGCCCTTGTCGAGCATCGCCTGCAGCTTCGCGCCGGCGGCCTTGTTGCCGTAGAAGCTGCACTCGTGCAGCGGGCCTTCGTACCCGGCCGCGTCGCACAGCGACTTGTAGAACTGGAACTGCAGCACGTGGGCGAGGAAGTAACGCGTGTACGGCGTGTTGCCCGGCACGTGGTACTTCGCGCCCGGGTCGAAGAACTCCTCGCCGCGCGCCTGCACCGGGGCGACGCCCTGGTACTTGGCCTTCAGGTCCCACCACGCGGTGTTGTACTGGTCCGGGGTGATCGATCCGTCGAACACGCCCCAGCGCCAGCGGTCGATCATCAGCCCGAACGGCAGGAACGCGACCTTGGCCAGCGCCATGCGCATCTGCGCGTTGATCAGCGCCTCGTCGGACTGCTGCTGCGCGTCGACCAGGCCGATCGACTCCAGGTACTTCGGCGTCATCGCCAGCACGATGGTGTCGCCGATCGCCTCGTGGAAGCCGTCGTGCGCGCCGGCCTGGAACAGCGGCGGCTGCTTGTTGTAGGCCAGGTCGTAATACAGGTGGCCGAGCTCGTGGTAGATGGTGGTGAAGTCTTCCTCGTTCGGCTTGATGCACATCTTGGTGCGCACGTCGCCTTCCATGTTCATGTCCCACGCGCTGGCGTGGCAGACCACGTCGCGGTCGCGCGGCTTGATGAACTGGGTGTTCTTCCAGTAGCTGTCGGGCAGCTTCTGCAGGCCGAGCGAAGTGTAGAAGTCCTCGGCGCGCTTGGTCATCTGGCGGGCCGAGGCTTCCTGCGCCTGGTGTTCGATGTCGGCCAGGCTGGCCGGGCTGCGGTCACCGGTGTGGTTGGCGAGCTTCTGCGCGTGGATCTGCTGGTAGCGCGACTCCAGCGCGGAAGTGATGTCGAGCTTGCCGGCGTTCTCGTACGGGACCACCACGTCCCACAGGTTGCTCCAGTCCTGCTGCCACATGTTGCCCATCAGGTGCGCGGGCAGCATGCCGCCGGCCACCTGCGCCCGGTCCTCGCCGTACTCGGCGCCCAGGCGGGTGCGGGTGTAGCAGTGCAGTTGCTCGTACAGTGGCTTGACCTGGCTCCACAGGCGGTCGGTTTCGGCGGCGATCTCGACCGGGCTCATGTCGTAGCCCGAGCGCCACATCTCGCCGGCGTCGGCGAAGCCCATCTCGTCGGCGCCGAGGTTCACCAGCTCGACGAAGCGGGTGTAGTCGTCGCGCATCGGCTTGGAGATGGTGTGCCAGCCGCGCCATGCCTCCAGTTGCGCGTCGTAGTCGCGGCTGTTGCGCAGCACGTCCTCGAGCGCGCCGAGCTGGCGGCAGGTCGATTCGTCGGCCGGGTCGGTGCAATAGGTGCCGGCGCCGTACATGCCCTCCATGTCGGCGGCGATCCTGGCCAGTTCGGCGAGCTTGGCCGGGTCGCTGGGGGCCGGCATCGAGGTGCCGAGCTTGAGCAACTGGATCGAGCGCGCGGTATCGGCCGACATCTCCTGGCCTTCGAACCGCTTGGCCTGCGCGATCCAGTCGTTGAGCTGGGCGAGGTAGCGCTCGTTGGCCTTGGCTGCCAGCAACTGGCTGTCATCGTTGATGTAGGTCGACGACAGCCACTGCGCGGCGGTCATCTGCGGGTACATCGCCCTGAGCTCCTTGTTGACCCGGGCGATGAACTGGTCGGCGGTCTCGTCGGCCGGCACGGTGCTGGTGGCCGCCGGGGCCTGCGCGTCCGGGCTCGGGGAGCGGTCGCAGCCGGCCAGGCCGACCACGGCCGCGGAAATGCTGAGCGCAAGCAATGCGCGTACGAGTTTCATCTGGAGAGACTCCCTTTGCTGGAGCGCGTGTATCGCGCCGAATTCCGAAGGCTAGAGGCGGGTGGGACCGGGCGCAAGCAATCCCGCGGCCGGATGCGCGTTCAGGCGGAGCGGGCGAGGGGCCGCATTTCCACCAGGCACCGGTGCTGCAGGTCGACCAGCCCGCGGGCGGCGAGCCAGCGCCAGGCGCTGTCGGAATCGCGCTCGAAATAGGCCCGGGCCGAGCCCAGGCGGAAGGTGTAGCCCCAGGCATCCATGTCGGCAAGCACGCGCTCGCGGCCGACGCCTGGCAGCTCGTCGCCGAGCAGGGCCTGCAGCACGCAGACCGCGTCCTCTTCCTCGATCGAGTCGGTGGCGTCGGTGTGGACCTGGGCGCGGCGTTCGGGCGGCAGGACGATCAGGTGCCCGGCTTCGTGCAGCAGCGAGTGGATCGGGGTGTCGTCGCGTGCATACACATCGGTGCCGATGATGCCGGCCTCGCACTCGCCCCAGTAGCTGCCCGGAATGGCCTCGCCATCGGCGACGCGCAGCAGCTGCAGTCCGTAGCGGGCGAGCAGGGCGGCGGGCGCGTCGAAACCGGTGTCGGCGAGGGTGAGCATGGGACAGGAAAGCGGGCCGGGTGCGGCCCGCCTGCGCACGTGGGCGATCAGCCGTTGGCGACCGCGCGGGCCTCGTCCTTTTCGGGCAGCGAGACGGAGATGTCGAGCACCTTGTTGTCGCCTTCGCCCATCAGGTCGACCTTGACCGCTTCGGCGTCGACGTTGACGTACTTGCGGATCACCTCCAGCAACTCGCGCTGCAGCATCGGCAGGTAATCCGGGCCACCGCGGGTGGCGCGCTCGTGGGCGACGATGATCCGCAATCGGTCCTTGGCGACCGAGGCGGTCTGCTTCTTGACCAGCAGGAAGTCGAACAAACCCATGTCTTAACCTCCGAACATCTTGCTGAAGAAGCCTTTCTTGTCAGGCGTCACGAAGCGCATCGGGCGGGTATCGCCGAGCAGCCGGGCGACCGCGTCGTCGTAGGCCTGGGCGGCATCGGACTCGGCGTCGAGGATCACAGGCTCGCCCTTGTTGGAGGCGTGCAGCACGTCGGTCGACTCGGGGATCACGCCAACGGTCTTGAGCCCGAGGATCTCCTCGACGTCGCCGACGCTGAGCATCTCGCCCGATTCCACCCGCTTGGGGCTGTAGCGGGTCAGCAGCAGGTGCTCCTTGACCCGCTCGCCGTTCTCGGCGCGGCGGGTCTTGGACGCCAGCAGGCCGAGGATGCGGTCCGAATCGCGCACCGAGGAGACCTCGGGATTGACCACGACCACGGCCTGGTCGGCGAAGTACATCGACAGGAACGCGCCCTTCTCGATGCCCGCCGGGGAGTCGCAGACGATGTAGTCGAAGCCGTCGTCAGCCAGGTCCTTGAGCACCTTCTCGACGCCTTCCTGGGTCAGCGCGTCCTTGTCGCGCGTCTGCGAGGCGGCCAGCACGTACAGGTTCTCGAAGCGCTTGTCCTTGATCAGCGACTGCTTGAGGTTGGCCTCGCCATTGACCACGTTGACGAAGTCGTACACCACGCGGCGCTCGCAGCCCATGATCAGGTCGAGGTTGCGCAGGCCGACGTCGAAGTCGATGACGGCCACCTTGTGGCCGCGCCGGGCGAGGCCGCAGGCAAGGGAAGCGCTGGTCGTGGTCTTGCCGACGCCGCCCTTGCCCGAAGTGACTACGATGATTTCGGCCAAGTTCAGATCCTCCGGAAATTTTGGGTGGAGCCGCGGACGCGGGGGCGTCGCGGCGGAGCAGGTGACAGCATGCCCGGTTTCTCGCTCACGGTGTGTCCAGCGCGGCGATATGCAGTTGTTCGTCCTGCAGCCAGACCTGCACCGCCTTGCCGCGCAGGTCCCTGGGGATGTCCTCGAGCACCTTGTAGTGGCCGGCGATCGCGACCAGCTCGGCATGGAACTCGCGGCAGAAGATGCGGGCCTGCGCGTTGCCCTGGGCGCCGGCCAGCGCACGGCCACGCAACGGGCCGTAGATGTGGATGGAGCCGTCGGCGATGACCTCGGCACCGGCGCCGACCGCGGTCAGCACGGTCAGGTCGCGGTTGTCGGCATACACCTGCTGGCCCGAGCGCACGAGTGCGGCGTGGATCATGCCCGGCTGGCCGCCGGGTGCCGCGGCGGGCGCCGTGCGGGCCGGGGCCGGTTCCGCGGCGGGGGCCTCACGGCGCGGCGGCGCGGCCGGGGCGGGTTCGGGCGCACCGTCGGCACGCTCGTACTGGGCGCGGAACTTGGCCAGCAGCGGCAGGCCCAGCGCCTCCGACAGCCGCTCGGTGTCGCTCGACCCGTAGGCCAGCGCGACCGGCAGCACGCCGGCGCCGCGCAAGCCGTCCAGCAGTGCCTGTGCGGTGGCGACATCGGGCGTCTGCGCCAGGCCGCCGAAATCGATCACCACCGCGGCGCGCAGGAACAGCTTGGGCGCGCGCTGCACCCGGCCGCGCATCTCCTCGACCAGTCCAGCCACGTCGAGGGTACGGATGCGCAGGTTGGCGATACCGACCTGGCCGATCTTGAGTTCGCCGGCGGGCTCGTAATCCATCGTCGCCGCGCTCACCGGCCGGTCCCGGTCGAGCGCGATGCCAGCGAGCCGTCCGGCGGAACCCGGGCCGGCGCGATCCACGGCACGTTGGGCAGCGACTTGCCGTAGGTCTGGTCGATCCAGGCGTGGCTGCACAGCGGCTTCATCAGCATCGCCGCGCGGATACCGGTGGCGGGCATGACGTGCTGGCCGACCTCGCGGAAGCCGAAGCTGCCGTGGAACAGCAGCACCGGGTCGTTGTCGCTGTCGTCGAGGAAGACCTCGCAGGCCATCTGCGGATAGCGCAGCTCCGCATAGCTCTGGGCGTCGGCATAGAACGCGCGCCCGACACCGCCGCCGCGGCGGCGGCTGGCGACGACGATCCGGTCGATATAGAAGAACTCCGGGTAGCGCTCGCGGAACCAGCCGAAGTTGCTGCTGTCGTGGCCTGCGTGGCTGCCGATGCCGATCAGGAACCCGGCCAGGTTGCCGTCGCGTTCGGCGATGCGGAAGTATTCGGCGGTTTCGAAGAAGTGGCGCAATCGAGCCGCATCCAGCGGCAGGATGGTGGGACCGGCGGCGTTGTTGAGGGCAAGGACGGAATCCAGCTCGTGCTCAAGCACGTCGCGGACAACGATCGACATTCCGGGCTCCAGGGAAATTTTTCATGCAGTGCGCGGTGGTCGCGCAGCGGGGCCGATTATCGCACGTGGCCCACCGGCGGGCGACGGCCGGCCGTCCCGGCGCGGCGCCACGTCCCGCATTCAGGCATGACTTTCGGGTGCACCGGCGGGGTGCGGATGCCAGTAGCATGCGGGGATGCTAGCCCGCCTTAACCACAGCCGACTGCTGCGCTACGCCGGTCTTTTCACCTGGGCCATGGTGGGCTGCTGGCTGATCAATGTCTGGCAGGAGCCCGCCCGGGTCGAATTGCTGCCAGGGGCGGCGGAACACCCGGTGGAGCTGCTGGTCGCGCGCTGGGTGGCGCTGTACCTGAGCTTCGGCGGGATCTATTGGTGGATCACCCGTGAGCTGGGTCAGCGTCGGCCCGACTATTCCGACCATGCCCTGCTGCTTGCGCTGACGCTCTGCGCAATCGGCGTGAGCTTCTTCTCCAGCACCGGTCTGGGCAGCGTGCTGTTGATGGTCATGGCAGGGGTGTTGCCATGGCTGTTGTCGGTGCGGCTGGGGGTGATCTGGCTGCTGGTCAGCAATCTGGCGATCATCCCGGTATTTGTGGCGCTGCTGGCGTTCCCGATCGTGCTCGCGGTGGTGACGGCGCTGCTGTACGCGGGTTTCTCGATCTTCGTATTCGTGACCGCGCTGGTGGCGATGCAACAGGCCCAGGCACGCGAGGAGCAGCGCCGCCTCAACGCCGAGCTGCGCGCGACCCGCCTGCTGCTGGCCGAGAGCGCGCGGATCAACGAGCGCACGCGGATCTCCCGCGAGCTTCATGACCTTCTGGGCCATCACCTGACCGCGCTGAGCCTGAACCTGGAGGTGGCCGGCCATCTGGTCGAGGGCCGCGCCAAGGAGCATGTCAGCCAGGCCCACACCCTGGCCCGGCTGTTGCTCACGGATGTCCGCGAGGCGGTCAGCCACCTGCGCGACAACGGCACCATCGACCTCGCCGCGGCCCTGCAGCCGCTGGCCGAGAACGTCCCGGCGCTCGACATCCACATGGACATCGACGGCCCGTTGACGCTCGACGACCCCGAGCGCGCCCACGTGCTGCTGCGCTGCGCCCAGGAAATCATCACCAACGTCGTTCGCCACGCCGGCGCCGACAATCTCTGGATCCACGCCTGCCGCGACCACGGCCATATCGTCATGACGGCCCACGACGACGGCCGCGGCGCCGCCCAGCTGGTCTCCGGCAATGGCCTGCGCGGCATGCGCGAGCGACTCGTCCAGCACGGCGGGGACCTGACCATCGAAACCCGGCCGCAGGCAGGCTTCCGCCTGTCGTTGACGCTGCCGGCCACGGCGGCCGCGACCGCGGTCGTCGCCAGTGAGGGAGTCACACCATGAGTTCCGTTCCGATCCGAGTGATGCTTGTCGACGACCAGACGCTGGTCCGCCAGGGCGTGCGTTCACTGCTGTCGCTGGCCGACGGCGTGGAGGTCGTGGCCGAGGCCAGCGACGGCCGGCAGGCGATCGAGGTCATCCCGCAGGTCAAGCCGGACGTGGTCCTGATGGACATGCGGATGCCGGTGATGTCGGGCCTGGAGGCGCTGCAGGCGCTGGCCCGGCTCGGCACCCTGCCGCCGACGATCATCCTGACCACCTTCGATGACGACCAGCTGGTGCTGGCCGGGATCAAGGCCGGCGCCAAGGGCTACCTGCTCAAGGACGTGTCGCTGGAGCAACTGGTCGATGCGATCCAGACCGTCGCCGCCGGCGGTTCGCTGATGCAGCCGGCGATGTCCCAGCGCCTGCTGTCCGGGCTGGAGCACATGCGCAACGATTTCGTCAGCCTCGACCGTCCCGATCCGCTGACCGAGCGCGAAACCGAGATCCTGCGGCTGATGGCCGGCGGCTTCTCCAACAAGGAGATCGCCAACTCGCTGGGGGTGGCCGAGGGCACGATCAAGAACCACGTGTCGAATATCCTGTCCAAGCTGGGCGTCCGCGACCGCACCCGGGCGGTGCTCAAGGCGTTCGAGCTGCAACTGGTCTGACGATGCGCCGGGAGTTTGCAGATCCGGGGGCGTCGGCCTGCCCGGTCCCGCCATCTGTCACGAATTTTGATCCGGAGAGGCTGCGCCGGCCCCGGCTTCCTTGCTAGGATTGCCGGTCTGCGCCCAGTCCCGCCCCGGGCCCGGCCCTGGAGAACCTGAATGACCCGTCTGATCGAGCTCCTGATTTCACTCGCGATCGTCCTCGCGCTGTTCCTGATCGTCGGCTTCCTGCTGCCGTCGAGTCGCCACTTCGAGACCTCGGTGGAGACCAACCGCAAGATGACGATCGTGTACGACACGCTGAACAGCTTCCGCCGTTTCGACGAGTGGAACGTGCTGGTCGCGCACGACCCGGGCATGGAGCGGAAGCTCGCCGGCCCGGAAGAGGGCGTAGGCGCCCGTTTCGAGTACAGCTCCGACCAGAAGGGCGTGGGTGACGGCAGCTGGGAGATCGTCGACAGCAAGGACGGCCAGAGCGTCTCCTACACGATCACCAACAACCAGCGCGGCAAGAACAAGCGCACCACGTTCCTGCTCGAGCCGACCGGTCGCAACGACCGCAACGTCAAGATCACCCAGACCTACGACGTCGATTACGGCATGAACCTGCTTGGCCGTTACGCCGGCATGTACGTCAGCAGCAACATGGGCCAGGAAATGAAGATGAGCCTGGCGCGCCTGAGCAACATGCTGGCCGCTGTGCCCAACTACGACTACGACGAGCTGAGCAAGGACGACCCGTCGATGGCGCCGCGCGTCGAGCAGCGCCAGGCCAGCAACCTGCTGGTGGTCGGTGCGCAGGTCGAGCGCAACAACGACGTCGTGCAGCGCACGATGAAGAACAACATGCAGTGGATCGACAAGGTGATGAAGGCCAACGACCTGGTCGCCGATGGTCCGGTCCGCATCATCACCAACGAGCTTGGTGGCGACAGCTACTCGTTCGAGGTTGCCCAGCCGGTCCGCAAGGCCGATGGCGCGTCCGAAGACGACGCGGCCGCCAGCGAGGACGAGGCCGCGGATGAAGAGGCCGACACCGAAGTCGCCGATGCCGGCGAAGAAGCCGCGGCGCCGGCCGGCCAGCTCGATATCGAGCTGCAGGGCCCGGTGAAGCAGGTTTACGTCGAAGCCGGCACCGTTGCCGCCGTGCCCTTCAAGGGCCACATGGCCAACCTGTCGAAGGTCCGCGACGCACTGCGCGGCTGGGCGCTGACCCGCGGCTACCAGACGGTCGACCGTCCGTACGAGTCGTGGAACAACGGCCTCGACCAGGGCTTCACCGAGGAAGGCGAGTTCGTCGTTTACTGGTCGATCAAGTAAGTCGCCCGTACACGTGAACACGGTTTCCAGAAACGCGCCGCGAATTTCGCGGCGCGTTTTTTTGTGGGATGGGTGCGGCCGTGCGCTTGCCGTGCTGGGGGCGGTATTCGCGGCGGCGGCGGTCGCGCTGTTCGCCTACGCGGCGCACGCCGCTGAGGCCCATGTCCAGGCGAGCCTGCACTCGGCGGCGCTGTTCGCATTCGGACACGGCATCGCGCTGGCGGCACTGGCACCGCATGTGCGGCGGCGGCTGGGCACGGCCGCGTTGTGTTTGCTGGCGCTGGGCACGCTGCTGTTCTCCGGCAGCCTGGTCGGAGCGCATGCCTTCGGTGCGCCGACGTCGCTGGCACCGCTGGGCGGCAGCCTGATGATCCTCGCCTGGCTGCTGTGGGCGGCCGATACCCTGAGGCGCTGAGATGCCACGTCATTCGCGCGGATTCGACACCGGCGCGGCGCGCGCCCACCTGGCCCGGCGCGACCGCAAGCTGGGGGCGTGGATGCGCCGGATCGGCGTGATCGACCCCGACCCGCGCTGGCGCAAGTCGTTCGACCCGGTCGATGCGCTGGCACGCGCCATCCTCTACCAGCAGCTCAGTGGCAAGGCGGCAGCGACGATTGTCGGCCGGGTCGAGGCGGCGATCGGGAGCGACCGCTTCCATTGCGACACCCTCGGCCGCTGCGACGACGCCACGCTGCGGGGCTGTGGCGTCTCCGGCAACAAGCTGCTGGCATTGCGCGACCTGGCCACGCGCGAAGCGGCCGGCGAGATCCCGACGCTGCGGCGGATGGCGGGCATGGACAACGACGCGATCGTCGCCGCGCTGGTGCCGGTGCGCGGGATCGGCCGCTGGACGGTCGAGATGATGCTGATGTTCCGGCTCGGCCGCCCGGATGTGCTGCCGATCGACGACCTGGGCATCCGCAAGGGCGCGCAGATCGTCGACGGACTCGACGCGATGCCGACCCCGAAGGCGCTTGCGCAACTCGGTGAGCGCTGGGGGCCGTACCGGACCTATGCCAGCTTCTACCTGTGGCGGATCGCCGACTTCGCGGTGGAGGCGAAGACGCCGACCAGGCGTTCGCAGGACTAGGACACGGGGTCGGCCGCGCTCCAGCGCCAGTGCCACGGCTCGTAGACGATGCCGTGCGGGTTGTCGCGCGGATAGCTCATGGCGAATCCGTGGCCGCCTGCGTTGGCGGTCAGCCAGTCGAAAGCGGGTGTCCGCTCGAAGGTCTCCTCGGCCGGCGGTTCGCCGGGGGTGCCGATGTCGAGGGCAAGGCCGGAGTGGTGCTCGCTGTAGCCGGGCGCGGCATTGACCGCAAGGATTTCGTCGATGCCGAGACCACGCGCGATCTTCCGCTCGAAGATGCCGAGCTGGTAGTCGTGGCTGCGGTAGCCGGAAATCGCCTCCAGCACCACGCCATCGCGCAGCGCGGCGGCCTGCAGGTGGTTCCAGGCGCGTGCGGCGTTGACGTGCAGCCACAGCGGGCGGCGGTAGCGGTCGAACCCGGCGAGCGCCAGCCAGTCGGGCTCGGCGACCAGCGGCAGGCCGGTGCGCGCGGCGTAGTCGCCGTCGATGCCGAGCAGATCGAGCCGTTCCTGCAGCCGGTCCAGTGGCAACTCGCCGACCCGCTCGATGCCGGGACGGCGCCGGGCGGGATGCACATCCAGTGCGTCCAGGGCCGCATCGATGCCGGGCTCATGCATCAGCCGGTAGACCAGCGGCAGCATGCCCTCCGGCAGGTCGACAGCCAGGTAGCGCCCATCGCGCTTGCGCCGCAGCACATGCAGCGCCCGCGACATCGCCCGCGCGTCGTGGTTGCTGCGGGCCCGCAACAGCCCGTGCGGCCAGAGCTCGATCTCCGGCGTATTGATCAGGATGTCGGGCTGGCCGCGCATCAGCGCCCGTTCCCGGCAGCTGTCAGCGGCGCAGCCATCACGCCGCCTTCTTGAGGATCAGCCGCACCTGGTCGAACGGGTTGACCTGGTTGGCCGATACCAGCTCCCAGCCCTGCCGGCCGAGGCGGTCGAGTTCCTCGCGCAGGCGTTCGGTCATCGACGGGCCCAGCATGTTGGGGCTCAGTTCCACCACTTCGTAGGTCCAACGGGTGTCGGTGCTCATGGTGTCTCGTCCTTCATCGGAGGCTTTCGGGGGGTGTCGGACAGCCGGCCGGCCTTGCGCAGGGCGTCGCGCAGCACATATTCGATCTGCGCGTTGAGGCTGCGCAACTCGTCGTCGGCCCAGCGCTGGGCCGCGGCGAGGACCTCGGCGTTGATACGCAGCGGGTAGGCTTTTTTTTCGGCCATGGAGGATTGCTTTCCTGTGAAGAGTCCGCGCAGGGATGTGCGGGCTTTTGCGCAGGGATGCGCGACTAATAAAGACTGCCGGTGTTGACGATCGGCTGGGTCGCGCGGTCGCTGCACAGCACCACCAGCAGGTTGCTGACCATCGCCGCCTTGCGCTCCTCGTCGAGCTGCACGATGTTGTTTTTCTGCAGTTCCGCCAGCGCCATCTCGACCATGCCGACCGCGCCGGCGACGATCCGGGTGCGTGCGGCGATCACCGCGTTGGCCTGCTGACGTTGCAGCATCGCGCCGGCGATTTCCGGGGCGTAGGCGAGGTGGCTGATGCGCGCGTCGATGACGTCGACGCCGGCGGTGGTCAGGCGCTCGTCGAGCTGGGCCTTGAGGTGCTCGGAAATCTCGACGGGGTGGCTGCGCAGCGAGACTTCGTCCTCGTGGCTGTCGTACGGATAGCTGGTCGCCATCGCCCGCAGCGCGGCCTCCGACTGGATGGTGACGAAGCTCTCGTAGTCGTCGACGTTGAACACCGCCTCGGCCGAATCAACCACCTTCCACACGATCACCGCGGCGATCTCGATCGGGCTGCCTTCCAGCTCATTGACCTTGAGCTTGCCGCTCTCGAAGTTGCGCACCCGCAGCGAGACCTTGCGCTTGACGTAGAAGGGGTTGTTCCAGCGCAGCCCGGCTTCGCTGACGGTGCCGACGTACTTGCCGAACAGGCTCAGCACCGCGGACTGGTTGGGTTCAACCATGTACAGGCCGACCAGGCAGAACAGGGCGAGGGCGGCGATCAGCACCGCGCCGGCGATGGTGCCGAGGCTCTGGTCGTTGATGCCGCTGAAGAACAGCCAGGCGGCGACCAGCATTGCGACGATCAGCGCCAGCAGGGTCGGGATGCCGGGCAGCGAACGGATCGGGTTCTCTTTCATGGCGGAAGCCTCGCGGGTGGTTGAGGCTATTTGATATCAAATTGATATCACAATGCAAGTCCGCGCCGGCCGACTCAGGGAGTGATCCTGTACAGCGGGGCCGGGATGAACTCGCCGGTGGCGTACAGGCTGCGGCCATCGGCGTCCCAGCCCAGCGCCTCGGCCTGCGGCAACCACGGCAGCACGCTGGTCCGGGGAGTGCCCGACACGGCGTCGGCCCAGTTGTCGCCCTCGGCGCGCGGATACAGCAGCAGGTAGCGGTAGGTCATCACCGCGAGGGTGGTGCCGTCGGGCGACACCGATGCGGCGGTGACCTGGCCGTCGTGCTTGGCACGCTCCGGCGCGTGCTTCAGTCGCGCCGGGTCGGGTTCGGGCATGCCGTCGAGGGTGGCCAGTGGCTGGGCGGTCAGCAGTTCGCCGGCGGGAGGGCGCAGTGGCAGCGAGAACAGCTCCGGCGGTTGCCGCTTCTTCGACACCAGCAGGATCTCGCCACGCCGCGCGTCGACCGCCACCGCCTCGCAGTCTCGGGCACCGTCAGGCCAGCGAAACGCGATCGACCATGCCGGCTTCAGGCGGGCGTTGCGCAGCGTGGCGGGCTCCTCGACCACGTGCAGTTGCAGGGTCCGGCGCAGGCCGCCGTTGTCGCCGGTGTCGGCGATCAGCAGGTAGCGCTTTCCTTCGAGCTCGAAGGTCGCGATGTCTTCCCAGTCGGTCTTGGTGATGTCCTCGATGCGGAACGTCGCCAGCCGGCCGCCGCGTTCGTTGACCGCGAACAGCCGCGGCGGGTTGTCGCCGTCGTCGTGCAGCCACAGCACCCCGTCGTGCCTGTGCGAAGCGGCCAGGCCGCTGACCTCGCTGAGTTGCAGGTCGAGCAGTACGCCGGACAACTCACTGCCCGGCTTGCTGCCCGTTGAATCGTCGTCCGTCCGTGCGCATCCGGCCAGCGCGAACAGCGATGCCAGCGCAACGGCGCGCGCGGCGGTGGCGAGGCGGGATCGGGACGCTGGCGGGCGCGGTGGCATCGGCGAAGCATCGCATGCGGTGCGGCCCCCCGAAACCTCGATTCCGGCGGCGCTGGCGCGGAAGTTAGACTAGCCGGCGCCTTCGACGATTGATTGGAACCTGCATGGTCACCCTCGGCACGCCGCTGTCCCCGCACGCATTCCGCGTCCTGCTGCTCGGCTCCGGCGAGTTGGGCAAGGAGGTCGCGATCGAGTTGCAGCGTTTCGGCACCGAGGTCATCGCGGCCGACCGCTACGCCGACGCGCCCGGGATGCAGGTGGCCCATCGCAGCCATGTCATCGACATGCTCGACGGCGCCGCGATCCGCGCGCTGATCGCCGAAGAGCGGCCGCAGCTGATCGTGCCGGAGATCGAGGCGATCCATACCGAGACGCTAGTCGAGCTGGAGCGCGAGTTCGCCGAGCGTGGCAGCGACACGCGGGTGATCCCGACTGCCCGCGCCGCGCGCCTGACCATGGACCGCGAGGGCATCCGCCGGCTCGCTGCCGAAACGCTCGGCCTGCCAACCTCGCCCTACCGCTTCGTCGACACCCTCGACGACTATCACGCCGCGGTCGCCGAAATCGGCGTGCCGTGCGTGGTCAAGCCGGTGATGTCGTCGTCGGGCAAGGGCCAGTCGCTGGTGCGCAGCGAGGCCGACATCGACACGGCCTGGAAGTACGCCCAGACCGGCGGCCGCGCCGGCGCCGGCCGGGTGATCGTCGAGGGCTTTGTCGACTTCGACTACGAGATCACCCTGCTGACCGTGCGCCATGCCGGCGGCACCAGCTTCTGCGCGCCGATCGGCCACACCCAGGCCCATGGCGACTACCGCGAGAGCTGGCAGCCGCAACCGATGTCGGCGCTCGCGCTGGAGCGCGCGCAGCAGGTCGCGCGCGCGGTCAGCGACGACCTCGGCGGCTGGGGCGTGTTCGGCATGGAGTTCTTCATCAAGGGCGACGAGGTCTGGTTCAGCGAGGTTTCGCCGCGGCCGCACGACACCGGGCTGGTGACGCTGATCGGCCAGGACCTGAGCGAGTTCGCCCTGCATGCGCGCGCGATCCTCGGGTTGCCGATCCCCGTCATCCGCACCCATGGCGGCGCTTCGGCGTCCTGCGCGGTGCTGGCCGAAGGCCATGGCGTGCCGGTGTTCTCCGGCGTCGATGCCGCGCTGGCGCAGCCGGACACCCAGTTGCGCCTGTTCGGCAAGCCGCGCGTCGAGGGCCAGCGCCGGGTCGCGGTGACGCTGGCATTGGGCGAGGATGTGGAACAGGCGCGCGACAAGGCCCGACGCGCCGCCGCCGAACTGAAGATCGAACTGCGCTGAGAAGCATCCCCCGTTTTTTTGCAAGCCGAAGGAACCACGATGGGCGACAACAACGGTTACGCCGTATTTTTCTACCCCAAGGCGCTCGAGGCGCTGGGCGCGGGCATCCAGCCCTACCTGCAGGAGGGTGCGGCCGGCACCCATATCGTCTGCCGCGAGGTCGATACCGGCGGCGCGCTGATCCGGATGACGATCGATGCGCGGACCACCGCCGGCGAGACCATCGCACTGGAGCTGCTGGTGCCGACCAGCATGGTGCTGATGATCGTGTCGGCGAGGACCGACGAGGCGTTCGGTTTCGGCCCGCGGATCGCCGTGGATGCCGCCCGTCCGGCCGACGACGGCTCCGGCGCGCAGGTCGAGGTGAAGACCGCGGCGAAGGCGCGCACGGCGGCGAAGAAGCCGGCGAAGAAAGCGCCAGCGAAGGTGGCGAAGAAAGCCAAGCCGGCGACGTCGAAACCGGCCGCCGCGCCGCGCAAGCGCCCGAAGAAGAAGTAGGGCGCCTCAGCGCGCCGGCGCCACCAGGTCGAGCCAGACCAGGTGGTGGTCGCTGGCGCCCGCGATGGCGGCGTCGGTCTCGCCTTCGGCCGGCCAGAACACGCCGCCGTCGCGCACCCGCAGGTTGTCGGACGGCAGCACGTAATCGAGCCGCAGGGTGCCGCCCTTCGGGCCGAAGTCACCGGTGTGGGTGGCGACGTCGCCATCGCGCGGCAGGCCGCGCCGGGCCGCGCGCCCGGGTGCGCCGTCGCTGCGCGGGACGAAGCCGGCGTTGACCCGCGGATGGTCGAGCAACTGGGCGATCGCGCCGGGCTCGCCATCGCCGTCTACGGGGTCGGCGTTGTAGTCGCCGACCAGCACGAACCGCGCATCGGCCGGCAAACCGCCGCAGCGGCCGCGGTCGTCGCACAGCCATTCGTTGGCGCCGTGGCCGATATATTCCGCCCACAACCGGATCTCGTCGAAGTTGCGCAGGCCGTTGCGGTTCTCGGCGCCGTCGAACACCGGCGGGGTCGGGTGCGCCGCAAGCAGGTGGACGGTGCCGAGCGGGGTCGCGATCGGCACGTCCCAGTGCGACTTGGACGACAGTCGCAACTGCGACCAGATCGCAGGCGGATACCAGGCGGCGCCGGTTGCCGGGTCGCGCGGCTGGCAGGCGCCGGGCAGGGCACTCCATTTCAGGTGCTGGAAGGTCCGCACGCCGGCACGCTCGATCGGGTAGCGCGACAGCACCAGCATCCCGTATTGCCCCGGGTGCAGGCCATAGCCCCAGGCGTCGTTGCCGCGGTTGCGACCGTCGCCTCCTGCCTCCCCATTGCGGTCGAGGTCGAGACCGCTCGGTACGCCGGTGTTGACCGGCGCCAGGTAGCGGTACGGGTAATGCAGCGGGTCGCCGCCGCCGGGCTGGGGGACTTCGAGGTAATCGCTCTGGAACAGGCCGGCCGCGCGCTCCGCCGGGTCGTAGTCGAACTCGTTGAGCAGCACCACGTCGGGCCGCACGCGTTGCAGCACCGCAGCGATCCGGCGGGCGTCGTCGTCGCCCGCCTGCAGCTGGCGGACCAGGCCGCCCTCGGTGTCGTCGTAGAGCGAGGTGTTGTAGGTCGCGACCCGCAGCGGGGCCGGGTTGGTCGAGTCAGCCATGCGTTCGGCCCATGCCTCCGGGTCGCCGTGGACGTTGACGCGCAGGCAGCCCGATAGCGCCACGGTCGCCAGCAGTCCGGCGAGGGTGGCGATGCGTTGCGATCGGGTCATGCAGGGTCTCCAGGGTCTAGGTCGCGCCAGTTGCGGCCGTCGAAAGCCTCGAGCGGGCGGAACCGGCGTTTGTAGTCCATCTTGCCGTGCCCGTCGATCCAGTAGCCCAGGTACAGGTGCTGGCGGCCTTCGCGGCGCGCCCATTCCAGTTGCCTGAGCACGGCCAGGGTGCCGAGCCCGCGGGCGGCGTGGTCGGGATCGTAGAAGGTATAGACCGCCGACAGCGCGGTTCTGGTGACATCGGTGACCGCGACCGCCAGCAGCGGGCCGCGCCCGGTGTCGGTCCGGTGGCGGAACTCGAGGAAGCGGCCCTCGCTCCAGCGCCCGATCAGGAACTGTTCGAACTCGTTGGCGCCGTGGTCGTCCATGCCGCCGCCGCGGTGGCGCGCGGTGAGGTAGCGCTGGTAGAGCGCCAGTTGCTCGTCGGTGCGCTCCGCCGGCAGCACGCGGACTTCGATGTCGGCATTGCGCGCGAGGCAGCGGCGCTGGCTGCGGTCCGGGACGAAGCGCTCGACCGGGATGCGCACCGCCACGCAGGCGCGGCAGCCGTGGCAGTGCGGCCGGTAGACGATGTCGCCGGAGCGGCGGAAGCCCCAGCCCAGCGCCAGCCGGTACCACTGCGGCAGGCGCGGGTCGCGCGGGTCCAGCACGAGGTCGCGGGCGCTGCGTTCCGGCCAGTAGCCGCAGGGGTGCTCGCCGGTGTGGAACAGGCGCAGCTGGTCGAGGTCCTGGCCGGGGTCGTTGCCCATGGCGCCAGCATAGCGCCGGCTGTCAACCGGTGGCAGGGCGGCGCGTTGTCATTGCCGATGGCGCCATGCCGGCGCCTGTGCAGGAGTCCCCCATGAACCTTCGCATCACCCGCGCATCGGCCCTCGTCATCGGTATCGCCCTTGCCGGCGCCGCAGTGGCGACCCCGCAGGACCACGACAGCCGACCGCAGGCCCGGTCGACGCTGGATCGCAACCACGACGGTGCGATCGACCGTTCGGAAGCCGCGGCCCACCCGCGCCTGGCAGCGCATTTCGATCGCATGGACCGGGACGGCGACGGAAAAATCGAACGGGGCGAGCGGCGCCGTCACATGCACCGCGGCGGCAAGCGCATGCATCGCGGGCACCACGGCGCCATGGCCGCGATCCGGCTCGACACCGATGGCGATGGCCGGATCAGCACGATCGAGGCCGCTGCGTCCCGCTTCGCGACGACGTTCGGCGAGATCGACCGCAATCGCGATGGCTATCTCGTGCGCAGTGAGCTGGATGCCGCCGCGGAAAAGCGCCGTAGTGAATTCGCGGCAAAGCGCATGCAGCGGTTCGAGGCGAAATTCACCGAGGCTGATGCCAATCGCGATGGCCGCCTGAGCCGCGCCGAGGTCGAGGCCGGATGGCCGCGCCACGCCCGTGCGTTCGCGTTCCTCGACGAGGACCGCGATGGCCAGCTCAGCCGCGCCGACCTGATGCCGCGCCGCCAGCGCTGAACCGGAGGATTGCCACGACGCCTGTCGCGCGCAGCGGAGGTGGAATCCCTGACCCGTGCCGATGATCTCCGCGGCACGGGTCTTTTTTGCCCGGGCTTACGGCCGGCTACTTGAGCCGGCAGCCGTGGCGCCACGCCCACCAGGTGTTGAGCGAGGCGACCAGCAGCGCGGTGATCGCGCTCCACATCGCGCTGCCCGCGAGGTCGATTTCGCCGCGCAATGCCTGGATGCCCAGCAGGACCACGATCGCCACGGTGAACACCAGCGCGAAGCGCCGGATCCAGAATGCGGTCAGGGTCATCTCACAGCCTCCCGCTGCTGACGAGGCCGTACAACAGGCCACCAAAGCCGCTGACGAACCCCAGGGTTCCTCCGAGCCAACACAGCCAGCGTTCGCGCTGGCGCCGGGCCGCCGCGGCGACCGGGTCGCGCTGCGCTTCAAGCGCATGGCGGCGCGCAAGGATTCGCGGCTGGACGACGCCCGCCTGATGGTAGATGACCGCGAAAAATGCCAGGAACGCCAGCGTTGGCAATTGCCAGCCGGTCCCGTAGTGGGCCATCAACAGGAATGCGACGAGGAAGCAGATCGTCGCCAGCGAAGAGACCACTCCGCTGCGAATGAGCGCCAGTCGTTCGGCATCATCGATCGCGTTGCGGATATAGCGGCGAAGGCCCAGCCAGATGCCGGCAAACCCTCCCACCAGCGCCAGTCCGATACTGCCGGCCGCGCCAAGCAGGACCTTGGCCAGGGTTCCGCCACCGCCCGCGGCCAGGGCGCTGCCGAAGATGCCAGCCGCGGCCGCGGGCGGGCTCGCGACGGCGAGCGCGGTGGCGACCATCGTGGTGAAGCCCACCGATGGTGCCGACGCGCGGGCGAACTCGCCGAATCGCGCCAGCAACTCGGCGCGAACGGAAGCGCGCGCGCGGGACAGGCGCTTGCGCACGGCGGCGTCGGACAGGCCCAGCAGGTCGGCGACCTGCTGCGAACGCTGGCCTTCGCGGTAGTACAGCAGCAACACCTCGCGGCTGTCGGATGGCAGCGCCGATATCAATTCGGCGGCGACTTCGGTGCGTTCCTGCTCGATCAACCGCTCGAACGGCTGCGGCTGCGGATCGGCCGCGGCCTCGATCAGCGCATCGGCATCGCGCGCCTCGCGCGGCAACCGCTGGCGTTCGCGCAGGTGGTCGCGGGCGAGGTTGCGGGTGATCTGGCGCAGCCACGGCAGGAAGCTGGCGGGGTTCTGCAGTCGCCTGAGGTTCTGCCACGCGCTGAGGAACGCCTCCTGGGCGATGTCCTCGCTGGCCGGCACGTCGCGCACGATCGCCAGCGCGATCGCGGTGACCGAGTTCTGGCAGGCGGCGACGATCCGGCCATAGGCCGCGCGATCGCCATCGGCGGCGGCCGCCAACTGGGTGTCGATCAACCGCTCCAGCGGCGGCCGGTCGAGCGGGACGGATTGGGCGACGGTGTTCATGACGGTCGGGCTCCCTTGCGCTGATCCATGGCGGATGCATGGACCCAGACGCGATTGCGGGGCGAATGTGACCGGCGACGCGCCTAGAAACCGATGAGCCCGCGGTTGCGTACGTGCTTGACCACGTCCACCACCTGCCACTGGCCATCCACCCGCGCGACTTCGAGGGTCTTGTAGCTGGCCCACATGCGGTGGTGATAGGCACTGTATTCGATCAGCCCGCGGTCCGGCGCGGACGGCTTGAAGCCATGGACTTCGACGATCGTGGCCGCCTGTCCGGAAACGCGGTGGTGGCTGCCGTGCTCCTCGTCGGCCTGTTCGACGCAGGCCGATGCCTGCACCAGTTTGCTGTCGGGCGTGGTGGGCTGCAGTGCCTGGATGAGTTCGATCGGGGCATCCCTGCCGTCCACGCCGACGCATGCGAGCGGCGTGCCCACCTCGCCCAGCTCGCTGGCGAACACCGCCTGCGCCACGGGCGGCAGGGTCGCCGCGGTGCTGCCGTCGAACGGCGGCGCGGCGAGTTGCGGTACCGGTGCGGGCTGGTTGATTCCACGCCAGGTGGCGATGCCGGCCACCACGACGATCAGCACGATCAGGCCGATCTTGAACCTCATCGCGCGCTTGCGGGTGGGCGACATGGCGGTGGTGTGCTGCTCGGCCCGGAAGCGGAAGTTCGGGCTGACGTAGCCCTCCTCGGTGCGCGTCGAGTCGAGCAGTCCCGCCTCGCGCAGCAGCTCGCGCGCGGCCACCTGCTGGTCCGATTGCACCACCCACACGGCCGGCGTCGGCGCATCGCCGCGGTCGATGTAGCTGAAGGTGCCGCGGCGGTTGCCTTTGTAGGAACGGCCATCGCTGACCCGCACCTCGATCCCGGCGTCGCGCAGCAGTTTCGCCACGCCTTCGACGTTCTCCAGTCGCTGGCTGCTGAAGACCTTGCGCACGGTCAGCCCCGGGCCGGCACGAGCGCCGCGGCCTGGGCGTCGCCGACCACGCGAATCAGGCCTTCCTGCGCGGTGCTGGCGACCAGCTTGCCGTGGCGGTCGTAGACCATGCCGCGGGCCAGGCCACGCGAGCCCTGCGCGCTGGGGCTGTCGATCGAGTACAGCAGCCAGTCATCGGCGCGGAACGGGCGGTGGAACCACAGCGCGTGGTCGAGCGAGGCCATCTGCACGTTCGGCTGGTAGTAGCTGATGCCGTGCGGGAAGGTCGCGGTGCCGAGCAGGTGGAAGTCCGACGCGTAGGCGAGCAGGGCGTGGTGCAGCTCCGGCGCATCGCCGACCCGCTCGGCCAGGCGGAACCAGACCTGCTGGAACGGCGGCCGCTTGGGCGGCTTGAGCTCGTCGCGCGGGTAGACGTGGCGGAATTCGAACGGGCCTTCCTTCGACAGCCAGCGCTGGATCTTCTCCGGCAGTTCCGCCATGACCTTGTCCGGCACCGCGTGGCCGGGCTCGATGTCCTCCGGCTGCGGCACCTCGGGCATCGACAACTGGTGTTCGGCGCCGTCCTCGTCGCGCTGGAACGAGGCGGCGAGGAAGAAGATCGGCTGGCCGTGCTGGATCGCGGTCACCCGCCGCACCGAGAAGCTGCCGCCGTCGCGGGTGCGGTCGACCTGGTAGACGATCGGCGCGGCGATGTCACCGGCCTTGAGGAAATAGGCGTGCAGCGAATGCGCCGTGCGCGCCTCCTTCAGCGTCGCCTGCGCCGCCGACAGCGCCTGCCCGACCACCTGCCCGCCGAACACGTACTTGGTGCCGATGTCGCGGCTCTGGCCGCGGAACAGGTTGTCCTCGAGGCGTTCGAGCGAGAGCAGTTCGATCAGCTCGGAGACGGGGGTGGTCATGCGGGAGGAGCCGGTTCGGACAGGTTGGCGATTATAGCCGGGGGGCTGTTGCAGGGCGGCTGCGGCTGGATCGAGCGCTTCGTGCCACGTGCTTTTATGTAGGAGCGACGTAAGTCGCGATTTCCTCGCGCTTGCGGTACCCGCTCTGCGCGCAGGACCCCGTGATCGCGATCGATGTTTCCCGATAGCCCACGTATGTCGACAGGCGGTATGGCGAGGCGTTCGCGACTTACGTCGCTCCTACACCGGGTCCGATGCAGGCTGCAGGCGCTCCAGCGTGGTCGACTCCAGCACCCGCGACCACGGAAACCGCGGGCCGGGGTCGCGCTTGCGGTGCACCTGCCGCGCGGGATGGTCACTGGCTTCGACCATCGCCGTGTCCAGGTCCTCGTGGCCGGCGATGAACCGCAGCGACGGCAATTCTTCCGCCAACCGTCGCAGCAGGGCGACCAGCGCGGCGATCTGCGCCTCGGTGTACGGCTCATCCATCGCCTGCCGCCGCGAGTCCAGCCAGTCCGGATACCGGCCGGTGTTGACCAGCTCGATCCCGACCGAGCGCTCGTTGCAGCCGCGGACGTGGTGGGCGACGCGGTCTGTCCCGACCCAGCAGTGCACGCTGCCGTCGCGGTCGACATAGAAGTGGCCGCTGTTTCCGGTCCCGCCGCCGCCATCGGCGCGGGGCTCGTACAGCACCCGCTCGCCGTATTCGCGGGCGGTGGCCAGGTCGGGCAACTCGGTGCAATGGATCACCACCAGGTCGACCTGTGCCAGCGGCCGGGCGTCGAGCCGGGCCTCGTAGGGCAGCGGTTCGACACGGATGTCGGGCAGAGAGGACAACGGCGGCGACTCGGGCGGCATGGCGCGGATGCTAGCATCGCGCGCAATCCCCACTGCGCGACGCGCGTGATGCGCCCCCGCGGCGCACCGCCGCCGCGCGCATCTTCCAGCGGACACCTTGCATGCGCGGACACTGCATCCTCTCCCACGGCTTCGAAAGCGGCCCCGACGCAACCAAGGTCACTGCCCTGGCCGAGGTCGCCGGGCGCCTGGGCTGGAGCTGCGAGCGGCCCGACTACACCGACCTGGACGGCAGGCGCGAGGTCAGCGAGCTGGGCGACGTCCCGGCGCGCCTGCGCCGGCTGGCGGCGCTGGCCACGGACGCCGCCAGGCGCGGGCCGCTGGTGCTGGCCGGATCGAGCCTGGGGGCCTGGGTTTCCGGCCAGGTGTCGTTGCGGGTACCGGTGGCCGGCCTGTTCCTGTTGGCACCGCCGATCCGCATGGGCGAGGCCCATCCGTTCGAGGCCGCCGCGGTGCCGACCAGCATCGTCCATGGCTGGGATGACGAGCTGTGCCCGAGTGCCGAGGTCATCGACTGGGCGCGCGCCCGCCGTGCCCGGCTGCTGCTGGTGGGCGACGGGCACCGGTTGTCGGACCACGTGGCGACCAGCGCGGGCGCATTCGAACAACTGCTGGCGGAGCTCTGAGATGAAATTCTTCGCAAGCTGCGGCAAGGGCCTGGAATACCTGCTGGCCGACGAACTGCTCGCCCTCGGCTGCACCAAGGCGACCGCGACCATGGCCGGGGCCAACGCCGAAGGCAGCCTGCTCGACGCCCAGCGCGCAGTGCTGTGGTCGCGTCTGGCCAGCCGGGTGCTGTGGCCGATCGCCGAGTTCGACTGCGCCGACGAGCAGGCGCTGTACGCCGGCGTCGCCGCGCTGCCGTGGCCGGATCACCTCGCCGATGGCGACACCATTGCGGTCGACGCGCACGTCTCCGGCACCACGCTGACCCACGCGCGCTTCGCCGCGCAACGGGTCAAGGACGCCGTGGTCGATGTCATGCGCGACGCCACCGGCACGCGACCCGATGTCGATGTCGACACCCCGGACCTGCGCATCAACCTGGTCGTGCGCAAGGACCGCGCGATCGTCTCGATCGACCTCGGCGGCGGCCCGATGCACCGCCGCGGCTGGCGCCAGCAGCAGGGCGAGGCGCCATTGAAGGAGAACCTCGCCGCCGCGGTGCTGCTGCGCGGGCGCTGGCTGCAGGTCTACGCCGATGGCGGCGGCCTGCTCGATCCAATGTGCGGCAGCGGCACCCTGCTGATCGAGGGCGCGCTGATGGCGGCGGATGTCGCGCCGGGCCTGCTGCGCCACGGCGGCTTCCTGCCGACGCGCTGGAAGGGTTTCGACGAGGCCGGCTGGCAATCGTTGCTGGACGACGCCCGTGCCCGCGAAACCGCCGGCCGCGCCGCGTTGCGACCGGTGTTCTTCGGCCGCGACCTCGACCCGCATGCGATCGGATCGGCCCGCGACAACGAGGTGATGGCCGGTCTTGCCGGCGTGATCGATCTCAAGGCGGCCGGCATCGAGGCGTTGCAGCCAGACGGCCTGCCCGAACGCGGCCTGGTCGCCAGCAACCCGCCCTACGACATCCGCCTCGCCGCCGACCCGGCGCTGTACCGCGGCCTCGGCGACGCACTCAGGCGCGCGGTACCGCACTGGCGCGCCAGCCTGCTGTGCGGCGACGCCGAACTGGCCCACGCCACCGGCCTGCGCGCGCAGAAGAAGTACCAGCTGTTCAACGGCGCGATCGAATGCACCCTGATCGTCGCCGACCCGGTCGCGCCGCCGCAGCGCGAGCGCAGCGAGCAGCCGCAGGCGCTGGGCGAGGGCGCGCAGATGGTTGCCAACCGGCTGCGCAAGAACCTGCGCAGGCTCAAGGCCTGGCGGCGCGCGGAGGGCATCACCTGCTTCCGTGCGTACGACGCCGACCTGCCCGAGTACTCGGCGGCGATCGACGTCTACGAAACCGACGAGGCGACCCCGCGCCGGTCCCTGCACGTGCAGGAATACGCCGCGCCTGACGAGATTCCGGAGCCGACCCAGCGCCGCCGCCTCAACGAGTTGCTGGCGGCGGCGCGCGAAGTGTTCGAGGTCACCCACGAACAGGTCGCGCTGAAGACCCGCGCCCGCGGCAAGGGCGGCTCCAAGTACGGCCGCTTCGACAAACGCGGCGAGTTCCTCACCGTGCGCGAGGGCGACGCCCGGCTACGGGTCAACCTGTTCGACTACCTCGATACCGGCCTGTTCCTCGATCACCGGCCGATGCGCCTGCGGATCGCCGCCGAGGCCGAAGACACCCGCTTCCTCAACCTGTTCGGCTACACCGGCGCCGCCACCGTGCACGCCGCGGTCGGCCGCGCGCGGGCGACCACCACCGTCGACCTGTCGGCGACCTACCTGCAGTGGTGCGCCGACAACCTCGCCGAAAACGGCATCGGCGGTGCCCGCCACAAACTCGTGCAGGCCGATGCGGTGTCGTGGCTGGCCGCCGACCGCGGCGAGTACGACCTGATCTTCTGCGACCCGCCGACGTTCTCCAACTCCAAGTGCGCCGACGATTTCGACATGCAGGGCGGCCACGTCGCCCTGTTGCGCGCCGCGGTGGCGCGGCTGTCGGCCGACGGCGTGCTGTACTTCTCCAACAATTTCCGTCGCTTCCGTCTCGACGAGGACGCCGTGGCGCAGTTCGCGCACTGCGAGGAAATCAGCGCCGAAACGATCCCGCCGGACTTCGCCCGCCACGCGCGCATCCACCGGTGCTGGCGGTTGCGGCGTGGCTGAGCGGCAGGTTCGCGGCTAGTCCGCGGAGGCCATCGCGGGTTGGACCGGCACGTTCGCGGCGTCGAGCAAGGCGTTGCCTTCTTCCGCCGACTTGCCAAACACGCCCTCGAACGTCTTCGCGTCGATGCGACGGATCCGGGCGATGTCGCAGGCCTTGCCGGTCGCAGGCTCGCTGCCATGCGGGACCACGGCGTCGTTGATGTCTCCACAGATGCGCCCATCGTCGGCGCCCATCGTGCCGGCCAATGTCGGGCTGGTACCGCTGAACCCGAGGGAAGAGCCGTTGCGGAACGAGATCTGCGGACGCGTCTGCAAGTCGCCGCAGTCGGAGGTCAGCTTGATGTCGTAGTAACGCTGTCCAAGGGTTTCGACCACCAGGCGGCGCTGGTCGATCACGCCCCAGTTCTTCACTTCGTCCGGCACCAGGCACGCCGAAGTGGGCTGCAGCGCGGGGGAGGCCGGGGTCGGCGGCTCGCCGGCAACGGCGAGGTTGGACGTCAACAGCACGGCAAACAGCGGAATCATTTTCATGAGGCATCTCCATTGCGAGGCTCGCCGCGATGGCTCGCCCTGGTTTGCACTGCGGGAAGCGTGGGCGTGCACGCTTCCGTGACCAGCATCACGCTGCAGGCAGCGTGGAGTATTAACGTATCCCAAATGAGCGTTTGTTCAAAAAATTTCCCTGTGCTTGGCCGTCGGCATTGCCGCCGACGATGGAACAGAGGTTTGCGTTTACCGTGCTGGCGTTTGGTCACAGCCGCACCATGTTGACCTGATAGCCAATTGCAACGCGGAGAGGCCCATGTCCACCGATTCCACCCAATACGCCCGCGTCGATCGTGTCGTCCACGGTCAGCCGGCCTCCGACGGCGCCGGGGTACGCCTGACCCGCGTCATCGGCGGCGCGCAGTTGCCGGACCTCGATCCGTTCCTGCTGCTCGACGAGTTCGGCACCGACCGGCCCGAGGACTACCTCGCGGGGTTTCCCGACCACCCGCATCGTGGTTTCGAGACGGTGACCTACATGCTCGACGGCCGCATGCGGCACAAGGACAACCACGGCAACGAGGGCGTGCTGGTGCCCGGCAGCGTGCAATGGATGACGGCCGGCCGCGGACTGGTGCATTCGGAGATGCCGGAGCAGGAGTCGGGCCGCATGCGCGGCTTCCAGCTTTGGGTGAACCTGCCGGCCAGCGACAAGATGGTGGCGCCGAAGTACCAGGAATTCGCGCCGGACCGGATTCCGCAGGTCGAGCCGGCCGATGGTGTGTCGGTCAAGGTCGTCGCGGGGCAGGTCGATGGCGCGCAGGGGCCGATCGCGCAACCGGCCACCGAGCCGGTCTACCTCGATATCACGCTCGCGCCGGACGCCGGCTGGCAGTACGCCCTTCCGGATGGCCACAACGCATTCGCCTATGTGTTCGAGGGCGATCTCGTGCTGGGCGCCGGTGATGACGCACGCCCGTTGGCGGCGCAGCAACTGGCGATGCTTGGCGGCGGGGCAGTGGTAGACCTGCGCGCCGGTGGCGATGGTGCGCGCCTGTTGCTGGTCGCCGGCCGGCCACTGCGCGAGCCCGTGGTACGCCACGGCCCGTTCGTGATGAACACCCGGCAGGAGGTGATGCAGGCGTTCGTCGACTACCAGGAAGGGCGCTTCTAGCCGCGCGGATCGCCGACCACATCCGGCCGGTCGTGGCCGAGCCAGCGGTAGACGATGCCGCCGAGCAGGCCGCCCAGCAGCGGTGCCAGCCAGAACAGCCACAGCTGGCCGATCGCGCCGGAGCCTGCGAACAGCGCCACGCCGGTCGAGCGGGCGGGGTTCACCGAAGTGTTGGTGACCGGGATGCTGATCAGGTGGACCAGGGCCAGCGCCAGGCCGATCGCGATGCCGGCAAACCCGACCGGCGCGCGGCCGTGGGTCGCGCCCATGATCACGATCAGGAAGAACGCGGTCAGCACCACTTCGCACAGGAATGCCGCCGCCACGGAATATCCACCGGGCGACAGCGCGCCATAGCCGTTGCTGGCGAAAGCCCCGGCCGATGCGGGATCGATCGCGAACCCGCTGGCGCCGCTGGCGATCTGCAGCAGGATCCCGCCGGCCGCGATCGCGCCGACCACCTGCGCAAGGATGTAGGGCACCACGTCGCGGACCGGGAAGCGGTCGCCCGCCCACAACCCCAGCGTCACCGCGGGGTTGAAATGGCCACCCGATACGTGGCCGAGTGCGTAGATGCCGGTGAGCACCGTGAGGCCGAACGCCAGGGCGACGCCGAGGTATCCGATGCCGAACTGGTAGCCATCGGCGCCGACCACGTGGGCCGCCAGCACCGCGCTGCCACAACCACCAAGGACCAGCCAGAACGTGCCGAGCAACTCGGCTGCAAGTCGACGCGCCATCGCTTCTCTCCGTGGTGTGGCGGGGTTTTTTACTGGCCGGCGACCTGCCGGTCACGTCCGAAGTGCAGTTGCCCGGTCAGGTTGAGTGCCCTGCGCAACTGGTCGCCGGAGCGGGCCTGCAGCCAGATGTGGGCGACCCGGCCGTCGTCGAGCTCCAGCAATGTCTCGCGCGCCTCGATGTCGGGCTTGGTGACCAGTTCGGCGCGATACCACCGCACCTCGCGGCCGTCGACCAGGCCTTCTTCCTCGCGGTTGCTGCGTTGGGGTTCGAACGGCGAGTCCTTGGCGATGTAGACGCCGAAGGCCTCGGTACCGTCGGGCCGCAGTGCGCGGCAGAAATCGGAACCCCCGGTATTGCGATGTTCCCAGATCAGGTCGGTGCCCGCGGGCAGTTGCGGGCAGCCCGGTACGTCCTGCGCCTGCGCCGCGAACGCGGCCAGCAGCAGAACGGGCAGGCAGAAAGCCGTCTTCTTCATGTGATCCCCCGTGTTCGTGGCCGATCCCATGCGGCCACGGATGGACCATAATCGAGAATCAGGGCGTTGACAAACGCGGGGATTTCAGGTGCGCATGAACGGGGGCGCGCCGGATCCGGCCGGACCCGTCAGTCGGCGGGGTCGACCCGCACCGTAGCCTGCGGCGCATCGCCGAACTCCAGCGACAGCAACGTCAGTTGCCAATCGCCGACCGGCGCGCTCGGCGACTCCGGGATGTTGACCGTGACCGGGACCGCGCTGCCCCCGGGCGGGGTGAATTCGAACGCGACATCGGCATCGCCGGCGCGGATGCACTGCACACCCGGCGGACAGCGCGAATCGGCGGTGACCCCGACGTAGCGCAGCGCGGCATCGCCGGGCAGGGCGACCTGCTCGCTGACCCGCAAGGTGACGGGCTGTCCAAGGGCGGCGGTGCGCACATCGCCGCTGGCGCAACCGGGCAGGGAGCCGGCGGCGCAGGACACCAGGCAGGCGAGGGTCAGGGAACGGGTCATGACGGCTCCATCAGGTGTGGGGGCGTTGCGGTCGGAACGTAGCGCGGCTGGTGTGAACATCCGGTGCGCTTCGTTGGGGCCTCCGGTCAGGGCATCGGGATCGGTGCGGTGAGCAGGGTGACATCGCCATCGCCATCGATATGGATGGTCATCCGGCGGTCGTACTCGGACTCGTCCATCGGCTCCACTTCGCAGCCGCACAGCGCGGCGGCGATGCCGGGGGCGGTGTTGCTGTGGCCGACCACCAGCACCGTCCCGGAGGAATGGGCATCCAGCAGCCGCGTGGCCAGTGCCTGGGCGGGCTCCTCGCCGGCATAGGGGATGATCGGCAGGCCGTGCGCCTGTGCGGTAGGCGTGGCGGTCTGGCGGGTGCGGCGGGTGTCGGTGGAATACACCGCAACCACGTCGGTGTCCGCCAGGGTGTCGGCGATTGCCTGCGCCCGCGCGCGGCCGGCAGCGGTGAGCTCCGGGTCGTCTGAGCCGTCGGGCACTTTTTCGGCGTGGCGCACGATCACGAAGTCGCGCGAATGGTCGGCGCCGGGCCAGCTGGCGCAGCCGGCCAGCGAAGCCAGCGACAATGCGATCGCGGCGCGCGTCATGGAACGGACATGGGGCATCGGGTGACTCCGGTGGCAACCCCGCGATAGTGCGCCGGGCACCGTGTGGTGCGCCAGACGCGCCGCAACAATCGATGCGGGGTCAGCCGGGCGCCAGCGCGATCACCAGGCCGCGTGCCGCCGCCAGCCGCGCCGTGGCATCGGGCAGGTCCAGCGTCAACCGCAGCTTGTCCGGCCCGTCCATGCGGTAAAGCGCGGGCTGGCCCTGGATCAGCTTGATGATCGCCATGGGGTCGACATTGGGCTTGTCGACGAACTGCACGCGGCCGCCCTTCTCGCCGAGGTCGAGCTTGCTGATGCCCAGCGCGGTGGCCTGCAGCTTCAGTTCGGCGACCGCGAACAGGTGCTTGGCCGGGTCCGGCAGCAGGCCGAAGCGGTCGATCATCTCGACCTGCAGCTCGCGCAGGTCGGCGCTGTCGCGGGCGCCGGAGATGCGCTTGTACAGGGTCAGGCGGGTGTGGACGTCGGGCAGGTAGTCCTCGGGGATCAACGCCGGCACGTGCAGCTCGACTTCGGCGCCGCGCACGCTCTGGCCGTCGACATCGGGCAGCTCGCCGCGCTTGATCGAGCGCACCGCGCGTTCCAGCAGCTCGGTGTAGAGGCTGAAGCCGACCTCGGCCATCTGCCCGCTCTGGTCCTCGCCGAGCAGCTCGCCGGCGCCGCGGATCTCGAGGTCGTGGGTGGCCAGGGTGAAGCCGGCGCCGAGTTCGTCCATCGAGGCGATCGCGTCCAGCCGCTTCTTCGCGTCGGTGGTGATCGAGCGGTGGTCAGGCACCACCAGGTAGGCATACGCGCGGTGGTGCGAACGCCCGACGCGGCCGCGCAACTGGTGCAGCTGGGCGAGGCCGAACTTGTCGGCGCGGTTCATGATGATCGTGTTGGCGTTGGGGATGTCGATCCCGGATTCGATGATCGTCGTGCACAGCAGCACGTTGAAGCGCTGCTTGTGGAAGTCGAGCATCACCCGTTCCAGCTCGCGCTCGGGCATCTGGCCGTGGGCGATGCCGATGCGCGCTTCCGGCACCAGCTCCTGCAGCTCGCGCTGCATCCGGCCGATGCTCTCGACGTCGTTGTGCAGGAAGTAGACCTGGCCGCCGCGCGAGATTTCGCGCTGGAACGCCTCGCGCAGCTGGCTGTCGTCCCACGGCACGACGAAGGTCTGCACCGCCATCCGGTGCGCCGGCGGAGTGGCAATGATCGACAGGTCGCGCAGGCCCGCCATCGCCATGTTGAGCGTGCGCGGGATCGGAGTCGCGGTCAGGGTCAGCAAATGGACGTTGGCGCGCAGGGCCTTGAGCGCTTCCTTCTGGCGCACGCCGAAGCGCTGCTCCTCGTCGACGATGACCAGCCCGAGGTCCTTGAACTTCACGTCCTTCTGCAGCAGCCGGTGGGTGCCGACGATGACGTCGATCTCGCCACGCGCGGCCTTCTCCAGCTCGGCCTTGATCTCCTTCGTCGTCTTGAAGCGCGACAGCACCTCGACCTTCAGTGGCCAGTCGGCGAAGCGGTCGCGGAAATTGCGGTAGTGCTGCTCGGCCAGCAGCGTGGTCGGCACCAGCACCGCGACCTGCTTGCCGGCCGCGGCGGCGGCGAACGCGGCGCGCACCGCGACCTCGGTCTTGCCGAAGCCGACGTCGCCGCATACCACGCGGTCCATCGGCTGGCTCGATTGCAGGTCGCGGACGACCGCCTCGATCGCGGCGAGCTGGTCGGGGGTTTCCTCGAACGGGAAGCCGGCCGCGAACGGCTCGTACATCGCCCGGTCCAGCTCGATCGCGAGACCCGCGCGGGCCTGCCGCTTGGCCTGGATCTCCAGCAGTTCGGCGGCGACGTCGCGGACCTTTTCCTGCGCCTTGCGCTTGGCCTTGGTCCACTGCTCGCCGCCGAGCGAATGCAGCGGCGCGGTCTCGACCGAGGCGCCGGAGTAGCGGTTGATCAGGTGCAACTGCGCGACCGGCACGTACAGGCGGTCGCCCTTGGCGTACTCGATCTCGACGTATTCGTTCTTCTCGCCGCCGGCCTCCAGCGTGATCAGACCGCGGTAGCGGCCGACGCCGTGGTCCTCGTGGACGATCGGCGCGCCTTCGGACAACTCGCCGAGGTCGCGGATGATCGCCTCGGGCTCGCGGCCGACGCGCTTGCGCCGACGCGGCTGGCTGGCGCGCTCGGGGAACAGTTGGCGTTCGGTCAGCGTGGTCAGTTGCGGCTGGTCGAGCACGAAGCCGTTGTCGAGCGGCGCGACCGCAATCGCGAAGCGCGCCAGCTTCCCTTCTCCCGCGTGCGGGAGAAGGTGCCCGGAGGGCGGATGAGGGCGCTCTTCGCCCGCGGCGGCGACTTCGCGACCGGGCTTGCCCTCACCCCAACCCTCTCCCGCACGCGGGAGAGGGGGCACATTCGCGAAAGTCGGCCAGTCTGAAAGTACCTCGGGTTGCAGTCCCGCGGCCTGCAGGATCTCCAGCAACGCCTCGCGCCGCCCCGGCGAATCGGCCGCCACCAGCACGCGGCCCGGATAGCTGTCGAGGAAGGATTTCAGCGCTTCGGCCGGGACGTGGTCGCGCGCGGTGATCGGCAGGTCCGGTGCCGGCTGGCTGGCCAGCACGTGGGCGCGCTCGCGCTGCGGATGGCCTTCGCCGCAAACCTCGATCCGTTCGCCCTGGTTGAGCCGCTCGCGCAGCGCGTCCGGCGACAGGTACAGCGCATCGGGCGGCAGCAGCGGGCGTTCGAGGTCGTGGCGGCGCTGCTCGTAGCGGTCGCCGGTGTGGGTCCAGAACTGCTCGGCCGCCTCCAGCGCACCCTCGCCAAGCAGCGGCAGGGCGTTGTCGCCGAGGTAGTCGAACAGGGTCGCGGTCTGCTCGAAGAACAGCGGCAGGTAGTACTCGATGCCCGATGGCGCGGTGCCGGCCTTGAGGTCCTGGTACAGCGCGCTGCGGCGGGTGTCGAGGTCGAAGCGCTCGCGCAGCGCGTCGAGCGCGCGCTTCAGCGACGCCTCGTCGAGCGGCAGTTCGCGGCCCGGCAGCAGGTGCACCGCGTCGATCTTGTCGAACGAGCGCTGGGTCTCCGGATCGAAGCCGCGGATGGTGTCGATCTCGTCGTCGAGCAGTTCGACCCGGAACGGCTGGTCGGCGCCCATCGGGTAGACGTCGAGCAGGCCGCCGCGCACCGCGAAGTCGCCGGGGTCGAGTACCTGCGGCACGTGGCGGTAGCCGGCCGACTCCAGGCGGCGCTTCTCGGCATCGAGGTCGAGCCGCTGGCCGACCTGCACGTCGAAGCTGCCGCCGACCACGTGGCGTAGTGGCGCCAGGCGTTGCAGCAGCGTCTGCACCGGCACCACCACGATGCCGCGCTTGAGCGACGGCAGCCGGTGCAGGGTCGACAGGCGTTGACTGACGATTTCCGGGTGCGGGCTGAAGTGGTCGTAGGGCAGGGTCTCCCAGTCCGGGAAGGGCAGCACCGGAGTGCCGCCCGTGTCCGCGGCGGCCTCGCCGAGCAGGGTGCGCAAATCCGCTTCGAGCTGATGCGCGGCGTGGTTGTCGCGCGCGATCAGCAGCAGCGGGCCGTCGTGGGCGGCGGCCGCGCGGGCGACGTGGAAGGCGAGGGCCGAGGGCGAGGCCGGCGCACGCCACCAGGCGCGCTGCTGGCCCGCTTGCGGCAGCGGCGGAGTGGGGAATGTGGGGGAAGGCATCAGCCGGCAATTTTAGCCGATGCATCGGCGCCCTGCCGTGGGCGGCGGACCTGCCGGAGCGGCTTCAGCCGCGATCTGAAACCGTTCGTCCGTGCCGGCTCCCGATCGCGGCTGAAGCCGCTCCTACGCTCCCGAGAGTCAGAGCGGCCTGTCGAGGTGCAGGACCACCCGGATCAGGCTGTCGTTCTGCGACTCGCGTTCGAAGCCCAGCGACTTGGCCAGTGCCAGCATCGGCAGGTTGTGCTCGAAAACGTCGCCGTAGATCCGCTCCAGCTTCTTGCTGCGCGCCCACTTGACCAGCCGGGTCATCAGGTAGCGGCCCAACCCCATGCCCTTGATGTAGCGGCTGACCAGGATGGCGAACTCGCCGGCGCGCCCGTCCGGATCGACCACGATCCGCGCCACGGCGCCCACCAGTGCCTCGCCGGGCGGCAGCGGCTCGGCCGCCACCAAGGCGAATTCGCTCTTGGGGCTGATCCGGGTGAAGCGCTCGGCCATCTCCGGGCTCAGCTCCTGCAACGAATGCAGGAAGCGCTGCCGCACCTCGTCGGGCTGCAGCAGGCCGAAGCCGGCGCGCAATGGCTCGGCATCTTCGGGACGGATGGGACGGATCAATACTTCGCGCCCGTTGGGCAGCGTCTGGCGCTCATGCCAGGGGGGGAGACGTTCGCGCGCGGTCATGGCCGGATAGTGGCATACCAAATGTAAACAGCATCTTCATTCCGTGGTCACGCGGTCGCCGGTGTCCGGGGGCACCACGACAGGGCGTTCGCGGCCCGGTGCTAGACTCGCGCCGCTCACAGACTCGGGAATTCCAGCATGGCCGGTGGTGGTGATTCGACCCGCGCGATTTTCTTCGCACTGGGTGCCAACTTCTCGCTCGCCGTCGCCAAGGGCGTGGCGGCGTTCTTCACCGGTTCCAGCGCGATGATGGCCGAGACCGTCCACTCGTTCGCCGACTGCGGCAACCAGGGCTTGCTGCTGCTCGGCATGAAGCAGTCCAAGCGCCCGGCCACGCCGGAGTACCCGCTGGGTTACGGCAAGGCGATCTACTTCTGGTCGTTCCTGGTCGCGCTGATGCTGTTCACCGTCGGCGGCATGTTTTCGCTGTACGAGGGCATCCACAAGCTGCAGGTGCATGAGGCGGTCGACATCGGCAAGCTGTGGTGGGCGGTCGGCGTGCTGGTGTTCGGCATCGTGGTGGAGGGCATCTCGATGCGTGCCTGCCTGCAGGAGGTCAACAAGTCCCGCGGTCACCGCAGCCTGTGGCGCTGGTTCCGCGAGAGCCGCCAAGCCGAACTGGTGGTGATCTTCGGCGAGGACCTGGCGGCGTTGCTCGGCCTGGTGTTCGCGCTGTTCGCGGTCGCGTTGACCATGGTCACCGGCAACCCGCTGTGGGATGCGCTGGGCACGATCGCGATCGGCGCATTGCTGATCATCGTCGCGGTGTTCGTCGCGATCGAGGTCAAGGCATTGTTGATCGGCCAGAGCGTCGATCCCGAGCGCCAGCAGCAGATCCACCAGTTCCTCGACGGGCGTCCGGAAGTCGCCGAGACCATCAGCGTACTGACCCTGCAGCTCGGCAACGACGTCATGGTCTCGGTGCAGGCACGCATGCGCGAGCGCGAGAACGTGCGGGTGATGATCGGCGAGATCAACACCGTGGAAGTCGCGATGAAGCAGGCGTTCCCGGAAGTGCGCTGGAGCTTCTTCGAGCCGGAAGCCGGCGCGGGCGCTCCCTGACGAGGGCCCGGGCGGCGCTCCGCGGGGCTGGTCGGCAAGCCGACAGTTCGCGCGACGTTAACGGTCGCCTGTTCAGAATCGCCGGCTTTCCCGTTTTGACCCCACAGGATCGCCGTGCACCGACGCCAGCTCCTCAAGGCTGCCATCTGCTCCCCCGTTGTCTGGGCGGGGGCGGCCATGCCGTGGGCGGCTGGCGCACAGACGGGTGGCGATTCCGGGACGTTCGACGCCGGGGTGGTGAGCCGACTGGCGCGCGGCCTGGCGTCCAGGCCGTTCGCCGCGGCGCCCGACGACCTGCCCGCCTGGCTGTCCGGCGCCGATTACGACCGCTGGCGCGACATCCGCTTCCGGCCGGGCGAGGCGTTGTGGCGGGGGCAGGGCCGGGGCTTCGAGCTCCAGTTCTTCCATCGCGGCTACCTCCACCGCGAGCGCGTCCGCATCGATGAAGTGATCGACGGGAAGGTGGTCGAGATCCCCTACCAGCCCGACCAGTTCGACTTCGGCAAGGATGCAACGGCCGTGGTCCCGGACCCGTCGCTGGGCTTCGCCGGGTTCCGCGCGCACGCCGCGTTGAACACACCGGACTACCTCGACGAAGTCTGCGCATTCCTCGGCGCCAGCTACTTCCGCGCGGTGGCGCGCGGCGAGGTGTACGGACTGTCCGCACGCGGCCTGGCGCTGGGCACCGGCGACCCGCGCGGCGAGGAGTTCCCGCGCTTCACCCGGTTCTGGATCGAGCGCCCGGCATCCGACGCCAGTCAGCTGGTGATCCACGCGCTGCTCGACGGGCCGTCGGCCAGCGGTGCATTCCGTTTCGTGGTCACCCCGGGCGTGGAAACCGTCTTCGACGTCGACATGCGCCTGTATCCGCGGGTCGAACTGGACGCGGTCGGGATCGCGCCCTTGACCAGCATGTATTACTTCGACTCGGCCGATCGCGCCGGGATCGACGACTTCCGCGACGCGGTCCACGACTCCGACGGGCTGGCCCTGCATGGCGAGGACGGCTCGCTGTCCTGGCGCCCGCTGCAGAATCCGCCGACGCTGCAGGAGAGCAGCTTCGACGGCGCCCGCGGGTTCGGGCTGATGCAGCGCAAGCGCCGGTTCGAGGATTTCGGCGACAGCGAGGCGCGCTACCACGACCGGCCGAGCCTGTGGGTCGAGCCGGGCCGTGGCTGGGGGAAGGGCCGCGTGCACCTGTTCGAGCTGCCGACCGCCGACGAGTACCAGGACAACATCGTCGCGTTCTGGCGCCCGCGCAAGCCGTTGAAGGCCGGGGCAGAACACCACTTCTCCTACCGCCTGCACTGGGGCCGGTCCCACCCGTGGCAGCCCGGCCTTGCGCGCGTCACACAGACCCGGGCCGGCGCCGGCCCCGATGGCCGTCGTCACTTCGTCATCGATTTCGATGGCGGCCCCTCCGACGCCATCGACGCACGGATCGACCTGGCCAGCGATGCCGGCCAGGTCGAAAATCCCGTGGTCGACGCGCGCATCGGCGGCGGCTGGCGTGCGGCATTCCTGCTCGACCCGGCCGACGCAGCGCTGGCCGAGTTGCGCCTGCGCATCGTCAAGGCCGATGGCACCCCCCTTTCCGAAACCTGGTTGTATCGATGGATCCGATGAACACGACCCCCGTCCCGCGCGTGGATGCGCCCATGCTGCCGCCGGAGGCGCCGCTGGCGATGCCGGTGCAGTCGCTGCAGGACGCCGCGCCGGCGCCACAGCGGCTGCCGGGCACGCCCGACACTATCGCCTGGCGTCGCCTTTGGGTATTCGGCGGTACCGCCGCGCTTACCGCGACCGCGACCGGGCAGTTGGGCTGGGCGTTGGCCGGCAACGGCCTTGCGCCGCTCGAGTACCTGGGCCTGGCGCTGTTCGCGGTGCTGTTCGTGTTCGTGGCGCAGAGCTTCATGAGCGCGCTGGCGGGGTTCGGCCGGATCGTGCACGGCTACCGCCGCCGCGAACGTCTCGGGCTGGTGGACGGCGGCCCGTTGCCGCCGCTGCAGACCCGCACGGCGCTGCTGATGCCGACCTACAACGAGGACCCCGAGCGGCTGATGGCCGGCGTGCAGGCGATCCACGAGTCGCTGGCGCGTACCCACCGCCTTGCAGACTTCGACTTCTTCATCCTCAGCGACACCACGAAACCGGAGATCCGCGAGCGCGAACTGGTCGCGTTCAACGCGCTGCGCCGGGAGGTCGGCGAGGATGCCCGGCTGTTCTACCGGCTGCGCCCCGACAACGTGGAGCGCAAGGCCGGCAACATCGCCGAGTGGGTGCGCCGCTTCGGTGCGGCCTATCCGCAGATGCTGATCCTCGATGCGGACAGCCTGATGACGGGCAAGTCGATCGTGCGGCTCGCGATGGCGATGGAGCGCAACCCCGGCGTCGGGTTGATCCAGACCCTGCCGGTGGTGGTCAACGGCAGCACCGCGTTCGCGCGGATGCAGCAGTTCGCCGGCCGCGTGTACGGGCAGGTGCTGGCGGTGGGCAATGCGTGGTGGCATGGCACCGACGGCAATTACTGGGGCCACAACGCCATCATCCGCACGCGCGCGTTCGCCGAGCAGGCCGGCCTGCCGCCGCTGCTGGGCCGCAAGCCGTTCGGCGGCGCGATCCTCAGCCATGACTTCGTCGAGGCGGCGCTGCTGCGCCGCGGCGGCTGGGCCGTGCACCTGGTGCCCGGTCTTGGTGGCAGTTACGAGGAAGGTCCGCCGTCGCTGACCGACATGCTGGTGCGCGATCGCCGCTGGTGCCAGGGCAACCTGCAGCATGCTGGCGTGCTGCCGGCCAAGGGCCTGCACTGGCTCAGCCGCTGGCACCTGATGACCGGCATCGGCCACTACATCACCGCGCCGATCTGGGCGATGCTGATCGTGATCGGCGTTCTGATGACGATGTCGAGCGGCGGGATCCCGGTCGAGGCGATGGATGCCGCCGGCAGCGGCCAGGCCTGGCTGGCGCGCGAAGCGGTGGGGCGGTTCCTGTGGGTGTTCGGCCTGACCATGACGCTGCTGCTCGGCCCGAAGCTGCTGGGCTTCGTGCTGAACTTCGTCGACCCCTGGGCCCGGCGCGGCTGCGGTGGGGCCTGGCGCATGCTCGCGGGGTTGTTGCTGGAAACGCTGCTGACCACGCTGATGGCGCCGGTGACGATGTACGTGCAGTCGCGTGGCGTGCTGGAGGTGCTGGCCGGGCGCGATTCGGGCTGGGAAAGCCAGCGCCGCGACGATGGCACGTTGCCGTGGTCCGGCCTGGTCCAGCGCTACGGCGGCGTCACCGCATGCGGCGTGGTGCTGGCGGTGGCAGCCTGGCTGGTGTCGCCGCCGCTCATGCTGTGGATGAGCCCGGTGCTGGTCGGCATGATCCTGTCGATCCCGCTGGTGGCGGTGACCTCGGCGCCGGAACCGGGGCGCTGGTTGCACGAGATCGGCGTGTTCCGTACGCCGGAAGAAACCGCGCCACCGCCGGTGCTTGCGCGTGCCCAGGCGTTGCGCGGCAACCCGTGGATACGGCCGCGCCGGTTCGGCCAGTTGCCGCTGCCGGAGGTGCCGCAATGGACGCGCACGGCTGCGACGGTATCGTCGGAATGGCTGCGGCAGAAGGGCGGCGCGTTTGCCGCGCGGCTGGAATCGCGGCGCTGAGGCGAATGGCGCCGGGCAACCGGGTGTCTACGCGGCGGGCTTGAGCCATTCCACCCGCGACGAAGCCCCGGCCTCGCCCAGTGCGCCCTGCAGCAGCGGCAGCATCGAGGCCAGCGTGCTGTCGAGTTGCCACGGCGGGTTGAACAGCAACATGCCGCTGCCGTTCATGCGCAGCGGCGAATCGTCGGGGTGGATCATCAACTCGGCCAGCAGCGACGACTTGGCCGGCACCGTGGCCGCGCGGCGCAGGAACGGTTGCAGCGAGCGACGCCGCTTGATCGGATACCAGACCGCATAGGTCGCCTGCGGCCAGCGCGTCAGCGCCTCGCGCACGGCACCGATGATGTGGTCGAACTCTTCCAGTTGCGCCTCGTAGGGCGGGTCGATCAGCACCAGTCCGCGGTTGAAGCGGGTCACGCCGAACTTCGGTGGCAGCAGCGCCTTCATCGCCGCGTAGCCGTCGCGTGCGTGCACCGCGACACGCGGATCGCGGGCGAAATTGCTCTTGAGCTGCGCGGCCTCCTCGGGCAGCAACTCGCAGGCGGCGATGCGGTCGTCCTCGCGCAGGGCGTGCGCCAGCAGCCACGGCGAGCCGGGGTAGCTGGCGTGGCCGTGTTCGGCACGGCAGGCGCGGATGGCAGCGAGGTAGCGGCTGATGGCCGAGTGTTTCGGCGCCTCCGCCAGCAGCCGGCCGATACCGCCCTCCGCCTCGCCGGTGCGTTGCGCGGAGTTGCTGTCGAGCGCGTACAACCCGCGCCCGGCGTGGGTGTCGAGCGCGAACACGGGCGTCGGCTTGGCCAGCAGGGCGTCGCAGACGGCCAGCAGCACGACGTGCTTGAGGACATCGGCGTGGTTGCCGGCGTGGAAGGCATGGCGGTAGTTCATCGCGACAGGGTATCCCGCCGATGGCGCCGGCGGCTGGCTTATCCTGTCGACGCCCGCCATCGCGGCCGAATCCGGTCCCTGCCATGCCCCGAATCCTCCTGGTCGAAGACGAACCGGCGATCGCCGACACCGTGCAGTACGCCTTGCGCGCCGATGGCTTCGAGCCGGTGCATTGCCTGACCGGCGGCGAGGCGCTGCGGCGGGTGGCGACGGAAGACTTCGCCTTGGCGGTACTCGACGTTGGCTTGCCGGATATCGGTGGCTTTGCCCTGTGCCGGGAATTGCGCCGCGGGCGCGAGCTGCCGGTTATCTTCCTGACCGCGCAGGGCGCCGAGGCCGACCGCATCCTCGGGCTGGAAATCGGCGCCGACGACTACGTGACCAAGCCGTTTTCGCCCCGCGAGCTGGTCGCGCGGGTGCGGGTGGTGCTGCGCCGGGCCGGCGGCGCCGCGACCGAGCCACCGGCCGCTGCCGCCGGATTCGACCATGACGCGGACGGCAAGCGCATCCGTTTCCGCGGCCAGCCACTGGACCTCACCCGCTACGAGTACGGATTGCTTGCCGCGCTGCTGCAGCGGCCTGGCGCAGTGCTGTCGCGGGCGCAACTGATGGACCGGGTCTGGGGCGACGCGCTCGACAGCGGCGACCGCACGGTCGACACCCATATCAAGACCCTGCGCGCCAAGCTGCGCGAGGTCGACGCCACCGCCGATCCGGTTCGCACGCATCGCGGACTGGGGTATTCCATCGATGCGCGGTGACGATGCCCGCGCCGGAATGACCCGGATAGGGGCGACGCGGTGAACATCGGCCTGCGGATCTTCCTCGGCTACTTCCTGATCGTCGCGCTGGCGGCGTTGCTGCTGGCGCAGGTGTTCGTCGAGCAGGTCAAGCCCGGCGTGCGCCAGGCGATGGAGGACACCCTGGTCGACACCGCCAACATGCTGGCCGAACTCGCGACCGACGACCTGGTCGCCGGCCGGATCGCGACCGGCCGCTTCGCGCGGCGCGTGCGCGAGGTGGCCGCTCGCGACTTCGGCGCCGAGATCTGGGGGTTCGACAAGCGCGCGGCCAGCTACCGGGTGTACGTGACCGATGCGCGCGGCATCGTGGTGTTCGACAGCAGCGGGCAGGCGACCGGCGCCGACTACTCGCGCTGGAACGACGTGTATCTGACCCTGCGTGGCGAATACGGCGCGCGCTCCACCCGGGCCGACCCCGACGATCCGGATTCCACCGTGATGCACGTCGCCGCCCCGATCCACGATGCCCGCGGCGCGATCATCGGCGTGCTGACGGTGGCCAAGCCGAACCGCGCGCTGCAGCCGTTCATCGCGCGCAGCCAGGCGGTGGTGCTGCGCTGGGGCGCGGTGTTGATGGGCGTGGCGTTGCTGGTCGGGCTGGTCGCGGCGTGGTGGTTGTCGCGACAGCTCGGCGGATTGCGTCGCTACGCCCACGCGGTGACCGCCGGCGAACGCGCCAGCCCGCCGGCATCGGCCGGCGAGTTCGGTGAACTCGGGCAGGCGCTGGAAACCATGCGCGTGCGGCTGGAAGGCAAGCAGTATGTCGAGCAGTACGTGCACAGCCTGACCCATGAGATGAAGGGACCACTGGCGGCGATCCGCGGCAGTGCGGAACTGCTGGAAACACCGCTGCCGGACGCCGACCGCGTGCGCTTCGCCGGCAGCATCCATGCCCAGAGCGAGCGGCTGGCGCAGATGATCGACAAGCTGCTCGCGCTCGCCGCGGTGGAGCACCGGCAGCGGATCGAGCAGCCCGTGCCGGTCGACGCGGCGGAACTGGCGGCCGAGGTGGCGGAACTGTGCGCGCCGGCCATCGCGGGTGCGGGCGTCGAGCTGGAACTCCAGATCGGGGCGGTCGGCCGGATCGAAGGCGATGCCTTCCTGTTGCGGCAGGCGCTGGCGAACCTGGTCGGCAATGCGGTCGAGTTCGCACCGGCCGGCAGCGTGGTCGGGCTGCGACTGCGGCGCGACGAGGGCGAGGCGGTGTTCGAAATCACCGACCAAGGCCCCGGCATTCCCGACTACGCCCTGCCACGGGTGTTCGAACGTTTCTATTCCTTGTCGCGCCCCGATGGCGGCAGCCGCAGCAGCGGTCTGGGCCTGTGTTTCGTCGCCGAGGTGGCGGCCCTGCATGGCGGTCGCGCCGAACTCGCCAATCGCGAAGGTGGCGGCGCGATCGCGCGGCTGGTCGTGCCACTGCGCTGAAGCCGGCCTGCCGGGCCGCGCACTTCACCCACGCTTCATCGTCGCCCCATCGTGCGCGCACCGCCGCCGCCGATCCTGCCGGCCAATGCCATGACAGGAGAACGGTATGCGACTTTGGATGAGGATAGCGATGGTGCTGGGGCTGACCCTGGCGATTCTGGTGCCGCTGACGATGGTCCGCGGGGTGGTGCACGAGCGGCAGGAGTACCGGCGCCAGGCCGTGGCCGACATCGCCCGCAGCTACGCGGGCGCGCAGACGTTCGCCGGGCCGGTGCTGGTGGTGCCGTACCAGGAGGAGATCGAGGTCGAGGAGCCCGACCGGTCGGGCATCGTCCGCACGGTGAGCAAGACGGTGCAGCGACGCTGGACGTTCTTTCCGAAGACCCTGGCGGTCGAGGGCGAGCTCAAGCCCGATATCCGCCGGATCGAACTGCACGAGGTCCGGGTGTACGAGTGGCATGGCACGGTCAAGGCCGCGTTCGAGGTCACCATTCCCGCTGACCACGGGGCCGGCAGGGAGCGCCGGATCGGCCAGCCGTATCTGAGCTACGCGATCTCCGACGTGCGTGGCGTGGCAGTGGCGCCGGCGTTGCAGGTGGACCGGCGGAGCCGTGCGCTCCAGCAGGGCGGTGCGCCCGGCCACGGGGGGCGCGAAGGCCTGCACGCGGTACTGGATCCGCTGCACCCCGGACAGCTGCGTCGCGTGCAGACCGAGCTCCAGCTGGTGCTGGCCGGCACTGAGCGCCTCGCACTGGTCCCGCTGGGTGAGCAGAACAATTTCGCGTTGTCGTCGAGCTGGCCCCACCCGCGCTTCGAGGGCAGCTCGCCGCGGACCCGGATCATCGAGGCCGACGGCTTCCGCGCCGGCTGGGACATCCCCGGCGTCGCCACCAACGCGCAGCAGGGTTACCTCGCAGCGCCCCGGTCCGATGACGGCACGCGTGCGGCGAACGCGCTGGCTGGCGTCGACACCGTCAGCGTGTCGCTGGTCGATCCGGTCGACGTGTATTCCAAGACCGACCGCGCCACCAAGTACGGCCTGCTGTTCGTGCTGCTGACCTTCATCGGTTTCTTCATCTTCGAGCTGACCAAGGCGCTGCCGATCCACCCGATCCAGTACGGCCTGGTCGGGCTGGCGCTGGCGATGTTCTTCCTGCTGCTGCTCAGCCTCAGCGAGCACGTCGAGTTCGGCTGGGCGTACCTTGCCGCCGGTATTGCGTGCATCGGGCTGATCACCTTCTACCTCAGCGCGGTGCTGCGCAGTGTCGTGCGCGCGCTCGGCTTCGCGGCGATGCTGTCGACGCTGTATGCCGCGCTGTACGGGCTGCTGGTATCGGAGGACAACGCGCTGGTGCTCGGCGCGGGTCTGCTGTTCGTGGTGCTTGCGACGCTGATGACGGTGACCCGCAAGGTCGACTGGTACCAGCTGGGCGGGCGCGCGCCGTCGCCGGCCCGCCGCGACCCCGGCCTGCCGGCGTCCTGAAACAGGTGGCGTGGCCGCTGGTCCGGAGGGTTGTCGTTTAACGGACCATGCGGCCGCGGCCGAGCGCCACGGCGCACCGCCCGCATCTTCCGATGCCCGAGGGGACGTTGACCTTGCATACCTCCATGACTCCGCTGACGGCGTCCGAACCGGTGCACGCCGCCCACCCCGCGAACCAGCAGCTGACCGTGCAGACGGTGGTCGGCGAGTCGATCGGCCGGTACGCCGCCGACATCGCCCGCCTGCACCTGGTCGTGTTCCGGGACTGGCCGCATCTGTATGAGCAGGGTGTGGAGGGGGACAGTCGCCACCTGCGGGCCTGCACCGACTCATGGCGCAGCGTGGCGGTGCTGGTGTTCGACGCGGGCACGCTGGTGGGGGCATCGACCGGCTTGCCGCTGGCGGATGCGGCCGACGCGATCCGGCAACCTTTTGCCGATGCGGGCGTGGACATCCAGCGGGTGTTCCATTGCGGCGGTTCGGCGTTGCTGCCGGCGTACCGCGGACGCGGCCTCGGCCATCGTTTCTTCGACGAGCGCGAGTCGCATGCGCGGATGCTGGGCGACTTCGACCGGATGGCGTTCTGTGCGATCGACCGCGCTCCCGACCATCCGCGGCGACCGCCCTTCGGGCGCGACAACCAGGCCTTCTGGCAGCGCCGCGGCTACCGGCCGCATGCGGACCTGAAGATCGTGCTGGACTGGAGCGAGCCCGGCGAGGGCGTCGTGCCGCACACCCTGACCGCCTGGTTCCGCCCACTCGAACGCGCGCGCTGAACGCGATCCGGCGACGCGCTTCAACCTGCGGGCAGCAGCCCCGGTGCCAGCCACAGCGATGCCCCGGCCAGTGCCGAGCCGATCACGCTGGCGGCCAGCACATCGCTTGGGTAATGCAGCCCCAGCGCCACGCGCGAGGCGGCGACGCTGGCCGTGAACGGCGCCAGTACCCACGCCAGCGCCGGGTAGTGCGCGACCGCGACCAGGCTGAAGGCCACCGCATGAAGGGTATGGCCGGAGGGAAAGCTGAACTCGTCGAGCGGCGCGACCCAGGCCCGGATGCGCCGGTCCGATGCGAACGGCCGCGGCCGCCGGGTCCAGCGCTTCAGCAATTTGTACAGGCCAAGCGCGACGACACCGGTGGCGGCCAGGTGTGCGGATGCGGCCAGCCCCTGCATCCCGTCGACGACGACCATCATCGCCATCAGCCCGTACCAGAACACACCGTCGCCCAGGCGGCTGACCGCGGCGAAGTACCTGCGCGGCCGCAGCCCGCTGCAGGCGCGGTTGGCCTGCAGGCACCAGTGCGATTCACCGGCTGCGAGGCGTTTGTACAAGGGCAGCCGGTTCATGGCGTCCACCGTGGGCGAGTTGTTGCAACAGGGCGTCGAAGTCGGCCGCGACCTGCCGCGGCCGGAGTTGGCTGACCGCATCGACGGCCTCGCGGGACATCGCGGTGCGGGTGGCGTCGTCGTCGGCGAGCCGCGCCGCGGCGGCGATGAATCCATCGTCATCGCCGTCGGCGATCGCCGCGCCGTGCTCGCCATCGCGCAGGTGCTCGCGGATGGCACCGTAGTCGAAGGCGACCGGCGGGACACCGCTGGCCATCGCCTCCAGGGTCACGTTGCCGAAGGTCTCGCTGCGGCTGGGAAACAGGAACAGGTCGCCGCTGGCGTAGTGCCGGGCCAACGCTTCGCCGTGCTTCACGCCGGTGAAGATGAAGTCGGGATTGTCGGCCTCGATTTTCGCCCGTGCCGGGCCGTCGCCGACCCAGACGAAGCGTGCGTCCGGCCGCACCTGCTGCACGCGGCGGAACGCACGCACTGCGAGGTCGAGGTTCTTCTCCGCGGCAAGGCGGCCCACGTGCAGCACTACCAGGTCGTGTGGTCCCACACCCCATTCACCGCGCAGCGCGGTGTCGCGCCAACGCGGGTTGAAGCGCTCCGTGTCGACCGCGCGTGGCAGCCGCCGGACCTGCGTGAAGCCATGCCGTTGCAGGACGCCGGCAAGCTCGCGGGTCGGCACGAGGGTGGCGTCGGCGCGGTTGTGGAACCGGCGCATCCAGCCCAGCGCGACCGGTGCCACCCACGCGGCGCCGTAGTCGCGCATGTACTGGTCGAAGCGGGTGTGGAAGCCGGTCGCAACCGGGATGCCCAGGCGTCGCGCGGCCCGCAGCGCCGACCAGCCCAACGGGCCTTCGGTGGCGATGTAGATCGCATCCGGCGGATTCGCCTTCCAGTGGCGCAGCAAGTTGCGGGTCGCCGGGAGGCCGAACTGCAGGCCCGGGTAACGCGGCAGGCGGACGCCGCGCACCAGCAGCTCGCCGGTCGTGGCTGGGGGTGCCCCGGGTTGCCGCGGCCGGATCACGCCGACATCGTGCCCGCGTGCGCGCAACCCCTGCTCCAGCGCCTGCACGGTCAGCGCGACGCCGTTGACCTCGGGTGGGTAGGTTTCACTGACGATCGCGTAATGCATGCGCGGCTCCCCGGTTTGGGCAAGCGTGCGCTCAGGGCATGTCATGCGAATGGCAGTCCGGTGACCGCCGGATGACGCTTTACGGCGTGGTGCCGATCCGCAGCTTGACCCCCAGCGCCGCGATGTCGTGCGGTTCGCCGTCCAAGTCGGCCTTCAGCAGCGGCCGGGCTTCGAGCCAGCGCTGGTCGAGGATCAAGGTGAGGGTGTCGCCGTCGACGTGGGCATCCAGGCGCGGGATCGGGTCGGCCTCGTGGGCGCGATGCATCAGTACCGCCAGCCTCAGCAGTGCGGCGCTGCGACGGACCGCGGGCAGCAGGCGGTCGGGCAGGGCATCGAACGCGGTCCTGGGCACCTTGCGCCGGTGGGTCCGCACCAGCGCGGCGAGGAACTGCTGCTGCTGGCGCGAGAAGCCGGAGATGTCGGTGTGCTCGACCACGTAGGCGCCATGCACTTGGTACTGGCTGTGGGCGATGGTCAGGCCCAACTCGTGCAGGCGCGCGGCGCGGCTGAGCATCAGCCGGTCGTCGATGCCGAGTTGCCAGCCGTCGGCCACCTGGTCGAACAGCCGGAGCATCGTCGCCTCGACCCGGCCGGACTGGTCCTTGTCGATCCCGTAGCGAAGCATCAGCGCGGCGACCGATGCATCGCGCGGATCGTCGGCGCCGCCACGGCCGAGCATGTCGTACAGCACGCCCTCGCGCATCGCCGCCTTGCTGATCATCAGGCGTTGCAGGTCGAGCGCGTCGAACGCGGCTTCAAGGATCAGCAGTCCACCGGCGATGATCGGCCGGCGATCGGCGGGCAGGCCGGGCAGGTCGATCGCGTCGATCCGGCGGGCCTGCAGCAGGCGGTCGCGTACCTGCGGCAACGCTTCGGCGGTGACCGCGCCCTTGGTCAGCTTCATCGCCGCGCAGATGTCGCCGATCGCCTTGTTGGTGCCGGACGCGCCGATCGCATCGGTCCATCCGAGCGCACGGTAGGCGGCAGCGAACTGCTGGAATTCGGCGGTCACCTCGACCAGCGCTTCGCGCCAGCGGCGCTTGCTCAACTTGCCGTCGCCGAAGAACCGCATCGTGCTGGCCACGCAGCCCAGTTGCAGGCTCTCGCGCTCGATCGCGTCGAAGCCGCTGCCAATGATGCATTCGGTCGAACCGCCGCCGATGTCGATCACCAGCCGCAACTCGTCGGGCCTGGACGGCTGCGCGTGCGCCACCCCAAGGTAGATCAGGCGCGCCTCCTCACGGCCGGCGACCACTTCGATGGCGTGGCCGAGCGCGCTCTCGGCCGGCATCAGGAACGACTGCGGCGAGGCGAGCCGGCGCACGGTGTTGGTGGCGATCGCGCGAACCTGCTTCTGCGGAATGTCGCGAATGCGCTGGCCGAACCGCGACAGGCACTCGAACGCGCGCTGCCGCACTTCGGCGGACAGGGTGCCGCGACCGTCCAGGCCCTCGGCCAGCCGTACCTGCTCGCGCAGGCGGTCGACCACGCGCAGCTGGCCGAGCAGGTACTGCGAGACCACCATGTGGAAGCTGTTCGACCCGAGGTCGACTGCGGCGAGCAGGTCGCCGTCCTGCAATGGCAGCGCGGCGCTCGGGAAGATGTCCGTCATCGCGGAATGATCCTTCATCCGCAAAGTTTGGCCAACAGCCAGGCTTGTCCGGAGTGCGGTGCTTCCTCATCGTCGGGCTCGATCCGGACGTAGCTGCCGTCGGCCTGCAGCGCCCAGGCGTTGAGGTTGTCGGCCAGGTAGTTGGACAGCACTTCCTCGTGCACGCGGACCGCCAGTCCGGGGTCCAGTATCGGGAAGCAGGTCTCGACCCGGCGCAGCAGGTTGCGTTCCAGCCAGTCGGCGCTGGCACCGAACAGCTCGGGCGCGCCGTCGTTGCCGAACCAGTAGACGCGGCTGTGTTCGAGGAAGCGCCCGACGATCGAGCGCACCCGGATGTTGTCGCTCACGCCGGGCACGCCAGGCCGCAACGTGCAGGCGCCGCGGACGATCAGGTCGATCTGCACGCCGGCCTGCGATGCGCGGTACAGCGCGCTCACCACCCGCACCTCGTTGAGGGCGTTCATCTTGGCGACGATGCGCGCCGGGCGGCCGGCGAGCGCGTGGGCGGTCTCGCGCTCGATGCGTTGCAGCACCCCGGCGTGCAGGGTGAACGGCGATTGCAGCAGGCACTCGAGCGTCAGCCGCGGCGCCAACCCGGACAGTTGCTGGAAGATCAGGTGGACATCGTTGCCGATATCCGGATTGGCGGTGATCAGGCCGATGTCGGTGTACTGCCGCGCGGTGCCGGCGTGGTAGTTGCCGGTGCCCAGGTGCACGTAACGGCGCAGCCGCGTGCCCTCGCGGCGCACCACCAGCAGCATCTTGGCGTGGGTCTTGTAGCCGACCACGCCGTAGACCACCTGCACGCCGGCTTCCTGCAGGCGGTCGGCGAAGCCGAGGTTGGCCTCCTCGTCGAAGCGCGCGCGCAGTTCGACCACCACGGTCACGTCCTTGCCCTTGCGCGCGGCCTGGACCAGTTGCTCGACGATCTGCGAATCCTTGCCCGAGCGGTACAGGGTCTGCTTGATCGCCAGCACGCTGGGGTCTTCGGCCGCCTGCCGCAGCAGTTCCAGCACCGGCGTGAACGCGTCGAACGGGTGGTGCAAAAGCACGTCGCCGCGCGACACGGTGTCGAACATGCTGTCACTGCCCGGCAACGGCCGCGACTGGAACGGCGGGAACTTCAGGTCCGGTCGCTGGACCAGGTCGTAGACCTGGATCACCCGGTTGAGGTTGACCGCACCGTCGATCCGGTAGACCGCATTGGCGGGCAGGTCGAAGTTGTCCAGCAGCGTGCGCACGATCGGCTCGGGGCACTGCTCGGCGATCTCCAGCCGCACCGCGCGCAGGTAGCCGCGGCCGACCAGTTCGTCGCGCAGCGCCAGCGCGATGTTGTCGACTTCCTCCTCGTCGACCAGCAGCTCCGAATTACGGGTTACCCGGAACTGGTACGCGCCTTCGACCTCCATACCCGGGAACAGCTCGTCGACGAAGGTCGACAGCACGCTGGAGAGGAACACGAAGTCGTGCGGACCGCCGCTCACCGACTCGGGGATCTGGATGATGCGCGGCAACGAACGGGGTGCGCGCACGATCGCCAGGTTGCCCTCGCGGCCGAACGCGTCGCGGCCGTGCAGCACCACCACGATGTTGAGCGACTTGTTGAGGATCTTCGGGAACGGATGCGCCGGGTCCAGCCCCAGCGGCGACAGCACCGGCATCACTTCGTCGCGGAAGTAGTCGCGCAGCCAGCGCGACTGCGCGGCGTTCCAGCGGTCGCGCGCCAGCACGCGTACGCCGGACTTGGCCAGGGCAGGGCGCAGCATGTCGTTCCAGCAGTCGTACTGCGCATCGACCAGTTCGGCCGCACGTTCGTGGATGCGCGCCAGCACGGTGGCCGGCGCGAGCCCGTCGGGACCGGCCACCAGCCCGAGGTCATGCGCGTGGCGCAGGGTGCCGGCGCGGATCTCGAAGAACTCGTCGAGGTTGGTGCAGCTGATGCACAGGAATTTCAGCCGTTCCAGCAGCGGCACCTGCGGGTCCTGGGCCTGGGCGAGGACACGGAAGTTGAAGTCCAGTTGCGACAGTTCGCGGTTGAAGTACAGCGTCGGGTCGTGCCACGGGTCCTCGCTGCTGCCGGGCGCGGGGGCGGAGGGCGTGGACACCTCCGGCGCCGGGCTGGCGCCAGTCGCGGGTCCGGTCGGGCTTGCGGTCATGTCGTCGGGACGGGTCATGCATGCGCCTCCGCGCGTCCGGTATCGGCGTCACCTGCATCGCGCGGGCGGATGCGCTCACTGCCGAAGTGGCAGGCGAAGATGCTGCCACGGCCGACCTCGCTGGTGATCTCCAGCCTGGCCTGGTGCAGGTTGAGGATGTGCTTGACGATCGCCAGGCCCAGCCCGGTGCCGCCACTTTCGCGCGAGCGGCTGGTCGATACGCGGTAGAAGCGCTCGGTGATCCGCGGCAGGTGCGCGGCCGGGATGCCGTAGCCGCTGTCGCTCACTTCCAGCACCACGCCCCGGCCTGCACGCAGGAACCGGATGCCGATCGCGCCGCCGGCAGGGGTGTAGCGGACGGCATTGCTGACAAGGTTGGAGAACGCGCTGTGCAACTCCTTGCCGGCCCCGAACAGGTCGACCATCGCGCTGTCCTCGACGTCGATCCGGTGCCTGCCCTGGCTCAGCGCGTTGGCCTCGCGGCGCAAGGTGGTCAGCACGGGCGCCATGGCCACGGTTTCCTCGGTCGACAGCGTGCCCTGCGACTCCAGTCGCGACAGGGTCAGCAGGTCTTCCACCAGTTGGGTCATGCGCTGCGACTGTCGCTGCATCTCGTTGAACATCGGCTGCCATTCGGGCAGGTCTTCCTGCTCGATCATGTCCAGGTAGCCGTGGATCACGGTCAGCGGCGTGCGCAGTTCGTGCGAGACGTTGGCGACGAAGTCGCGGCGCATCTGCTCCAGTTGCAGCAGCCGGGTGACGTCGCGCGCGACCAGCAGCCACAGGTTTTCCGAGTAGGGGATCAGGCGCAGGCTCAGCGTGGTCGAGCTGTCCAGCGGCGACGGTGTCTCCAGCGCTTCCGCGTTGCGGCCACCGGCCAGCCAGTGCGCGAGCGGCAACGGCTGCAGGCGCTCCACCAGCGGGGCGTCGATGTCGTCGGGATACCGCAGGCCGAGCAGCGGCGTGCCGGTTTCGTTGAACCACTGGATGCGCTGGCTGTTGCGGTCCACCACCACGATCGCGTCCGGCAACGCCGCGGCCGCGGCGCGATAGGCGCGCAGCATCTCGACCAGGCGGCGCTTGCGTCCCCGCATCTCGACCTGGCCGCGATGCAGCAGGCGGTCGAGCTCGTTCCAGACCCCGATGCCGTCCGGCGGCGCGTAACGCTGGCGGGCGGTCAGGCGGCCGAGCACGCGGTGCAGCCGCCAGTAATGCCAGGCCACCACGCCCAGCGCGACGGTCGCCAAGACCTCCCACGGATAGCCGACCACGACACCGAGCACGGCCGCGCCCAGCAGGACCAGGACGAGCAGGCCGAGGGTCCGGAACCAGGCGGTGCGGGCGTGCGGAGGCATGAGTCGAGTATCCGGCAAATGACGTGACCGTCGCGGGTCAGTCGGTCATCGCGGCGGAGAACCGGTAACCCGAACCGCGCACGGTCTGGATCATGCCGTCCAGCTCATACGGCTCCAGCGTCTTGCGCAACCGGCGGATGTGGACGTCGACCGTGCGTTCCTCGACGTAGACACTGCCGCCCCATACGTGGTCCAGCAGTTGGGTGCGCGAATAGACGCGCTCGGGATGGGTCATGAAGAAGTGCAGCAGGCGGTATTCGGTCGGACCGATCTGGACCGGCTGGTCCGGGCCGCGGGCCTCTCCGTCTACGGCCTTGCCGCGGGCGAACACCCGGTGCGCCAGGCCATCGATCCGCAACGCGCCGACGTCGATGCTGCCGTCCTCGTCGTCCTCGCGCGAGCGCCGCAGCACCGCGCGGATGCGCGCCAGCAGCTCGCGGGCCGAGAAGGGTTTCACCACGTAGTCGTCGACCCCGGCCTCGAGGCCGCCGACGCGGTCGTTCTCCTCGCCGCGCGCGGTCAGCATGATGATCGGGATCTCGCGGGTCAGCGTCTCCTTGCGCCAGCGCCGCGCCAGCTCCAGGCCGCTGGTGCCGGGCAGCATCCAGTCGAGCAGGATCAGGTCGGGCACGCGGTCGGCGATCGCGGCCTGGGCCTCGCGGGCATCGCCGGCGTGGATCGGCTCGTACTCGCCCTTGCGCAGGGCGAAGGCCACCATGTCGCGGATGGCGGGTTCGTCTTCGACGATCAGGATGTGTTTCTGCACGGGTCACCGGGGGCGTGGACGGAAGCCTTCCCGGGAGGCGGTGTTCCGGCCATGTCCCCGGGGCCGCCCCAGTACACTACCGTTTTGTGACGCGACAATGACAACGTCGCTGAACTGTCACGATCCTCAGCGCCGGTCCAGCACTTCGTCATAGATGCCCTGGCGGTGCAGTTCCAGCACCACCGGGGTGATCTGCGCGATCCGCGCCTCGATCCGGGCCCGCGCGTAGTAATCGACTTCAGGCCGCTTTTTCAGCGTGTTGAGCTGGATCAGCGCCTGTTCCGCGCGACCGCCCAGGAAGGCCGCCTCCGCATAGGCTTCGCCGGCACGGATCGGTTCGCCGGCGACTTCGCTGGCGCGCGCATAGATCCGCTGGAACGCGGGATCGTCCGAGGAACGCGCCAGCAATGGCCGCAGCACCGCCTGGGCATGCTTGCCGGCGGCGATGGTGTTGCGCTCCGACAGGACCTGGGCGTAGGTGAGGGCGACGGCGCGATTGTTGGGCGCCCGGGACAGCAGGCGCGCGAAGCGCTCGTCCGCGGCATCGCGCTGGCTGCCGCGCGCCTGCGCTTCGGCCAGGCCGAGCTCGATCCACAGGTCGCCGGGACGCTCGTCCAGCAAAGCCTCCAGATCGTCGATCGCCGCCCCGATGTCGTTCGCACGCAACCGTGCGATTGCCCGGCCATAACGTTGCGCCTCGTCCAGCTTGCCGCCGTGGGTCATCTGCTCGTATTCGCGCAGGGCCGCGCGGGGGCTGTCCGCACTCAGCACGCGCAGGCGTTCGCGGGCCAGCTCGAACACGCCGGTGCCTCCACGCGCGAGCACGTCGCTCGAAATCGTCAGGCCGCCGGGAAGCAGGGGGTTGTCGGTGGCGATGGGCGCGGCCGCGAAGCCGGCGCCGGAGCGCTTGAGCTGCTCCGAGCGCGATTTCGCCTCGCTGATGCGGGTGGTGGTGACCGGGTGGGTGCGCAGGTAGTCGGGCGTGTCGTAGGCGCCGGCGCCGTTGGCCCGCGACTGGGTCTGCATGGTGACGAAGAATTCGGCCATCGCGTCGGTGTCGTAGTGGCTGCGCGACAGCGTCTGGATGCCGAGCCGGTCGGCCTCGTGCTCGTTGGAGCGGGTGTAGTTGATCTGGCGCTGCTGCATCAGGCCGAGGCCGGAGACGATCGCCGCCTGCGCCGCGTCGTCGCTGGAATTGCCGCCGGCCGACTGCGCCAGCACCACCGCGCCGAGCATCGCCAGCAGGATCGGCAACTGGTCGCGCTGGGCGCGCTCGACCCCGCGCAGCACATGCTCCTGGCTGACGTGGGCGATTTCGTGCGACATCACCGCGGCGACCTCGTCCTCGCGTTCCGCCGCCAGCACCAGGCCGGCGTTGACCGCGACGTAACCGCCGAGGGTGGCGAACGCGTTGATCTCGCGCTGGCGCAGCATGAAAAAGGTGAACCGCTGCCGTGGCGAGTCGCTGTTGGCTGCCAGTCGGGAGCCGAGGCTGTCGAGCCAGCTGTCGACCAGCGGGTCCTCCAGCGCGTAGTCGTAATGGCGCAGCTGCGCCAGCATCATCGCGCCGTACTCCTCCTGCTGGTGCGGCGTCAGCAACTGGCCGGCCGAGGAGCCGATATCCGGCAGCGAGTTCTGCGCCGGTGCGCAGACGCTGGCCAGGGCAAGGGTGACGGCGGCGGTGAGCAGGACGATGCGGCGCAAGCGTGACTCCCGGGTGACGCTGGACAGTTGCGGATCGTGGCTGACTGGAAAAGTGGGGGGCGAGGACCCATATTCCAGCAGCACGTCCCGGCAACACGTGTTCAACGGGACCATTCGACCATAACCGGTCACCCGAGTTCATTAACACATCCCCACGCAGGAGAATCGACCGTGAGCGATACAGCCACCCCCGCGATCGTCATGTACACATCCGCGGTCTGCCCGTACTGCATCGCGGCGAAGAACTTCCTCCAGAGCAAGGGCCAGACCTGGACCGAGGTCCGGATCGACCAGGATCCGGCCGAACGGGAGAAGATGATGGCGCTGACCCGGCGCACCAGCGTGCCGCAGATCTTCGTCGGCGAAACCCACGTGGGCGGCTACGACGACATGATCGCGCTGCACCGCGAGGGCAAGCTGGAACCGCTGCTGGCCGCTGGCGCCTGAACCGTTCGAGACTTTGGTCGAAAGCGGCGCCGCGCGGTTTTTGACATAATTCCGCGGTTCACACACGGCGCCGTACGGCCCTCCGCGGGCCATGTGCCGCCCCCAGCAGGAAGAAACCCCCAATGACGCAGACCATCACGGTCATCCGAGGCGACGGTATCGGCCCGGAAATCATGGACGCCACCTTGCACGTGCTCGACGCGATGGACGTCGGGTTGCAGTACGAATTCGCCGACGCCGGCCTGGTCGCGCTGGAGAAGACCGGCGAGCTGCTGCCGGCGGCGACCATGGACTCGATCCGCAAGAACCGGGTGGCGCTGAAGAGCCCGCTGACCACCCCGGTCGGTGGCGGCTTCTCCTCGATCAACGTGGAGTTGCGCAAGCGTTTCGACCTGTACGCCAACGTGCGCCCGGCCAAGTCGTTCCCGAACACCAAGTCGCGCTTCCCGACCGGGGTCGACCTGATCACCGTGCGCGAGAACACCGAGGGCGCCTACAGCGCCGAGGGCCAGGCGGTGTCGGAGGACGGCGAGACCGCCACGTCCATCACCAAGACCACCCGCCGCGGCTCCGAGCGCATCGTCCGCTACGCCTTCGAGCTGGCCCGCAAGACCGGCCGCAAGAAGGTCACCGTGGTGCACAAGGCCAACATCCTGAAGTCGACCTCGGGCCTGTTCCTGAAGACCGCGCGCGTGGTCGCGGCCGAGTACCCGGACATCGAGTGCGACGAGATGATCGTCGACAACACCTGCATGCAGCTGGTGATGCGCCCGGAGCAGTTCGACGTGATCGTCACCACCAACCTGTTCGGCGACATCATTTCCGACCTGTGCGCCGGCCTGATCGGCGGCCTGGGGCTGACCCCGGGGGCCAACATCGGCACCGACGCGGCGATGTTCGAAGCCGTGCACGGCACCGCGCCGGACATCGCCGGGCAGGGCAAGGCCAACCCGTGCGCGCTGCTGTCGGCGGCCGCGCAGATGCTCGACCACCTCGGCATGGCCGACAAGGCGACCCGCCTGCGCGACGCGATCGTCGCCACGCTGGAGGCCAAGGACAACCTGACCCCCGACCTGGGCGGGCAGGGCAACACCATGGGCTTCGCCAAGGCGATCGCCAGCCGGGTCTGAGGCAGCGACCAGGTGTGTGCCGACGGGGCGCCAATGGCGCCCCGTTTTCTTTGGCGTCCCGCGGTCCGGCGAGGGCGCCTACGGCCTGGCCGCCGTTCGACTGTAGGAGCGACGTAAGTCGCGAACTTCCGGTCCGGTCGCGGTGATGCACGGTTTCGCCGGGAGCCCAGGTGGTTGTGGATGTCCCGGTCCCGATTGCGCTCGCTTTCGCGACTTACGTCGCTCCTACAGGGGGGGCTTTGGCGGGTTGCAGTGTTTCGCCGGCGTGCTCGACAGCGGCCTTGCGTCCCGGCACAATCGCGCTCTTATTTCCTTTCATCCGAATAAAGCGATGAACAGCACGAATCCCCCGGGTTCCAGCCCCCGTCCCAGCGCCATCGCGCTGACACCGCTGCTGCTGTTCCTGCTGCTGTTCTTCGGCGCCGGGCTGTACTTCACCGCGCAAGGCGAGGCGATGGGCTTCTACCAGCTGCGCGCGCCGGTCGCGATCCTGCCGGCGCTGGCGCTCGGCGCGTGGCTGGCCTGGCGGCGCGGGATCAAGCCGGTCGAGACCCTGCTGCAGGGCATGGGCCACAGCAACGTCATGTTGATGGTGCTGGTGTTCCTGCTGGCCGGCGCCTTCGCGACCGTGACCAAGGCGATCGGCGCGGTCGACGCGGTGGTCGCGCTCGGCCTGGGCGCGTTGCCGCCGGCGCTGATCCTGCCGGGCCTGTTTCTGGTCGCGAGCTTCGTGTCGCTGTCGATCGGCACCTCGATGGGCACGATCGCCGCGGTGGTGCCGATCTCGATCGGCCTGGCCGACGCCGCCGGGCTCGACACGGCGCTGGTGCTCGGCGCGGTGGTCGGCGGGGCGATGTTCGGCGACAACCTGTCGATCATTTCCGACACCACCATCGCCGCGACCCGCAGCCAGGGCTGCCGGATGAACGAGAAGTTCCGCGAGAACTTCAAGATCGCGCTGCCGGCGGCGCTGGCGACCGTCGTGCTGCTGGCGGTGCTCGGCGATGCCGCCCCGGTTGTCGCCCCGGAAGCGGCCTCGGCGTGGCTGGTGCTGCCGTACCTGGTCGTGCTGGTGCTGGCGCTGCTGGGCCTGGACGTGGTGCTGGTGCTCGGGCTGGGCCTGCTGGTGGCCGGCGCCTTCGGCTATGTGCTGGCCGATGGCTACGACGTGATCAGTTTCGCCAGCGACATCTACGCCGGTTTCGAGAGCATGGTCGAGATCACCCTGCTGTCGATCCTGATCGGCGGACTGGCCGCGTTGATCAAGGCCAATGGCGGCCTAGACTGGCTGGCCGCGACGATCGCGAAGTTCGCCCGTGGGCATGGCGGCCGCCGCGCCGGCGAGATCAGCATCGCCGCGCTGGCCGCCGGCGGTGACGCACTGACCGCCAACAACACCGTCGCGATCCTGGTCGGCGGCGACCTCGCCCGCGACATCGCCCGGCGCCACGGCGTGACCCCGCGCCGCGCCGCCAGCGTGCTCGACATCTTCTCGTGCGTGGTCCAGGGCGTGCTGCCCTACGGCGCGCAGATCCTGCTGGCCGGTTCGCTGGCCGGGCTGTCGCCGCTGTTGATCGCCGGCAAGGTCTGGTACTGCTGGCTGCTGGCGCTGGTCGCCATCGGCTTCATGCTGTGGCCGACGCGCGCGTCGCGGGTGGCCGAAGCCGGGCCGAGCGTCGCCGGGCGCCCATGAAAAAAGGGCGCCGAAGCGCCCCTTTTCAGGTTCCGGCGAACCCGCGCCTCAGCGTGACTGCAGCTTCGACAGCAGCCGCAGGAACTCGATGTACAGCCACACCAGGGTGACGATAAGGCCGAACGCGCCGTACCACTCCATGTACTTGGGCGCGCCTTTCTCGACGCCGGTTTCGATGAAGTCGAAGTCCAGCACCAGGTTAAGCGCCGCGACCACCACCACCACCAGGCTGAAGCCGATCCCGACCAGCCCCGACTCGTGGATCATCGGGATGTCGATGCCGAAGAAGCCCAGCACCATGCTCGCCAGGTAGACCAGGAAGATGCCGCCGGTCGCCGCCGCCACGCCCATCTTGAAGTTCTCGGTCGCCTTGATCAGGCCCGAGCGGTAGCAGAACAGCATCGCGAACAGGGTGCCGAAGGTCAGCAGCACCGCCTGCATGACGATGCCTTCGTACATGTGGTTGTACATCGCCGAGATCGCGCCCAGGAACAGGCCCTCGACCACCGCGTACAGCGGCGCGCTGACCGGCGCCCACTGCTTCTTGAAGATCGTCACCAGCGCCAGCACCAGTCCGCCGATCGCGCCGCCCCACACGTACGGGCCGGCGCCGACGATCCCGGCCGGGGTCGACACCTGGCTCCACGCGAACGCCGCGCTGAACACGCACATCAGCAACAGCATTCCGGTCTTGTTGACCGTGCCGTTGAGGGTCATGACGTTGCCGTCGTCGCGCACGATGGCGCCGCTGCCGAGGTCGAGGAAGGTCGACTCCTTGAGAGCCGGGTTGCCGCTGCGGATCATGGGATTCCCCTGGGGATCTTGGATGGTGTCTGCTGGCGAGCATACACGGGGCGGATGTCCGCGCTCGAATTCGTTGACACCGGGCCGGCACGCGCCCAAAATGGCCGGCCTTTCGCGGCACTGGCGTGCAACGGAGGCCCGGATCGGGGCATAGCGCAGTCTGGTAGCGCATCTGGTTTGGGACCAGAGGGTCGGGGGTTCGAATCCCTCTGCCCCGACCACCTAGCGGCGCCGGTAAGATGTTTGCAGGCGCCCGTAGCTCAACCGGATAGAGCACCGGCCTTCTAAGCCGGTGGTTGCAGGTTCGAGTCCTGCCGGGCGCGCCAGTCGATGCGATAATGCTTCAACGTTGTTGTGGTTGTCCGTGGTGGATGTAGCTCAGCTGGTTAGAGCACCGGATTGTGATTCCGGGGGTCGCGGGTTCGAATCCCGTCTTCCACCCCACTTGCAGTTCAGCGCAAGTGTTGATTCCAGGCAGGGACTTCCTGCTACAATTCACCGCTTAGCGGGCCGTTAGCTCAGTTGGTAGAGCAGTTGACTCTTAATCAATAGGTCCAAGGTTCGAATCCTTGACGGCCCACCAAATCGGAAAAGCACCTGGTTCGCGCCAGGTGCTTTTTTCTTTGGCGGAAGCATCCCGGGGCATGGCGGACGGCAGGCCGGCGGCCTAGAATCGCCCCGCGCCGGACGCGTATGGCCGGGCATCGCGAAAGTGGCGGAATTGGTAGACGCCCTGGCTTTAGGTGCCAGTGCCGCAAGGCGTGCGGGTTCGAGTCCCGCCTTTCGCACCAACCCGGGCAGGCAATGGGCGGTCGGGCAGTCCAGGCGAGCGGTCGCGAGTGGCGCCCTGTCCGCCGGGTGGTTTTGCTTTTGCCGGCTCCATCGCACAGCCGCTTCGCACAACTGGCGGCCGCGCCCGGAATCAGCCAAACTATTGCGTTCCGCGCGGATGCGGGGTGGCCGCGTGGCCCGCCGGGTCCCATCGAAAATTCGTTCATCAAATCATCGTGCCGCGGTCGTCCGCCGCGGTTGCAGGAGTGGATATGCCAGCCTTGGAACAGCCCGTGTCGGTCGAGTCGATCGGTAACCTCGAACGCCGCATGACCTTCAGCCTCCCGGCCGAGCGCCTTGAGAGCCAGGTTGGCGGCCGCCTGCGCGAGATCGCGAAGGGCGCCAAGATCAAGGGCTTCCGCCCCGGCAAGGTGCCGGCCAAGGTGATCGAACAGCGTTTCGGCCAGCAGGTCCGCGCCGAGGTGCTCGATGGCCTGCTGCGCGAGAGCTTCGGCACGGCGGTGCGCGAGAACGAGCTGCAGATCGCCGGCAACCCGAAGATCGAGCCGGCCACCGAGGGCGAGAACCTCGCCTACGTCGCAACCTTCGAGATCGTGCCGGACTTCGGCGAGATCGACGTGTCCACGCTGAAGGTGATCCGCCACACCGCCGAGGTGAAGGACGAGGACATCGACGCGATGGTCGAGAACCTGCGCCTGCAGCGCCGGACCTGGAACCCCGTCGAGCGTGGTGCACAGGCTGGTGATGCCGTCGAGCTGGAAACCTATTCGACCGTCGATGGCGAGCGCCTGCCGGCCGAGGGTGCCGAACGCGGCGCCACCGTGATCGGTTCGGCCGCGATGTTCCCGGCGATCGAGTCGGCGCTGGTCGGCCTCAAGGCGGGCGAGGACAAGGACACCGAGGTCGAGTTCCCGGCCGAATGGCGCGTGCCGCAGTTCGCGGGCAAGAAGGTCATGGTCAACGTCAAGGCGACCAAGGTGTCCGAGCCGGTCCTGCCGGAGGTCGATGCCGCCTTCATCAAGAGCTTCGGCATCAAGAGCGGTGACGCCGAGCAGTTCCGCAACGACATCCGCAGCAACCTGCAGCGCGAGCTCAAGGGTGCGCTGATGGCGCGCCTGCGCCGCGAGGTCGGCGAGCAGCTGATCGCGACCTATTCCAGCGTCGAGATGCCGGCCCGGCTGGTCGAGAACGAGGCCCGCGACATGGCCAACAACGCCGCCGAGCAGGCCCGTCGCCAGGGTCGCAAGGTCGACGTGCCGGCCCATGAGCAGTTCCTCGATGTCGCCCGCAAGCGCGTGCTGGTCGGCCTGCTGGTCGGCGAGGTCGCGCGCCGCAACGAGCTCAAGCTCGATCCCAAGCGCGTCAACGAGACCCTGCAGCTGATCGCCTCGACCTACGAGGAGCCGCAGCAGGTGATCGACCTGTACCGCCAGGACCAGCAACTGATGCAGGGCCTGCAGGGCCGGGTGATGGAGGAGCAGGTGATCGACTGGATCGCCGAGCGCGCCCAGCACACCGAACAGGCGATGTCGTTCAGCGACGCCATCCGGCAGTAAGCGGCAAGTGGCCCGCCGGTTCCGGCGAGCCGGGCGCCTCTTGTGATGGCACCGGGGCGGCCGCATGTCGGGTGTTCCGGGCCGAAGCCCCAAAACGTCATTCAACAGGTGCCGCCCAGATGGACAACCGAACCCAAGCCCTGAACCTCGTGCCGATGGTGGTCGAGCAGACCAGCCGCGGCGAGCGCGCGTACGACATCTACTCGCGCCTGTTGAAGGAGCGGGTGATCTTCCTGGTCGGTCCGGTCGACGACCACGTGGCCAACGTGATCGTCGCGCAGATGCTGTTCCTTGAGGCGGAGAACCCCGAGAAGGACATCAGCCTGTACATCAACTCGCCCGGCGGCGTGGTCACCGCCGGCATGGCGATCTACGACACCATGCAGTACATCAAGCCCGACGTGAGCACGATCTGCGTCGGCCAGGCCGCCTCGATGGGCGCGCTGCTGCTGGCCGCCGGCGCCAAGGGCAAGCGCTACGCGCTGCCGAACTCGCGGGTGATGATCCACCAGCCGCTGGGTGGCTTCCAGGGCCAGGCCAGCGACATCGAGATCCACGCCCGCGAGATCCTGGCGCTGAAGCAGAAGCTCAACGAGGTGCTGGCCAAGCACACCGGCCAGGCGCTGGAGACGATCGCCCGCGACACCGAGCGCGACAACTTCAAGAGCGCCGAGGCCGCCCGCGACTACGGCCTGGTCGACCAGGTGCTGGAGCGGCGTCCGGACGAGTCGATCCAGGCGGGGTAGGCGCGCAGCGGACCGGCACCGAGGCCGGCCGGCTCCGGGCACGTTCAACACTTTGATTCATAAGGGATTGCAGTGCCCGGAACGGCCTCCGGGCCGCCCGCTACCCTGTGTTATTCTCGGATCGCAACACCAACGGGCCCGCCGCGCGGCGCAGGCCCGGCAAATGAACCTTCAGGCATACGCATGACCGACGACCGACAGGGCCGCAGCACCGGCGACAGCACCAAGATCTTGTACTGCTCGTTCTGCGGCAAGAGCCAGCACGAGGTCCGCAAGCTGATCGCCGGCCCCAGCGTGTTCATTTGCGATGAGTGCGTCGAGCTGTGCAACGACATCATCCGCGAGGAACTCGAGGAGAAGGCGCAGTCGGCACGCAGCCACCTGCCCAAGCCGAAGGAAATACTGGAAGTCCTCAACCAGTACGTGATCGGCCAGGCCCGCGCCAAGCGCACGCTCGCGGTCGCGGTGTACAATCACTACAAGCGCATCGAGAGCCGGCAGAAGAACGACGACGTCGAGCTGGCCAAGTCCAACATCCTGCTGGTCGGCCCGACCGGCTCGGGCAAGACGCTGCTGGCCGAGACGCTGGCGCGCATGCTCAACGTGCCGTTCACGATGGCCGATGCAACGACGCTGACCGAGGCCGGCTACGTCGGCGAGGACGTCGAGAACATCATCCAGAAGCTGCTGCAGAAGTGCGACTACGACGTCGACAAGGCGCAGCAGGGCATCGTCTACATCGACGAGATCGACAAGATCTCGCGCAAGTCCGACAACCCGTCGATCACCCGCGACGTGTCGGGCGAGGGCGTGCAGCAGGCTTTGCTCAAGCTGATCGAGGGCACCGTTGCCAGCGTGCCGCCGCAGGGCGGGCGCAAGCACCCGCAGCAGGAGTTCCTGCAGGTCGACACCCGCAACATCCTGTTCATCGTCGGCGGTGCGTTCGCCGGCTTGGACAAGATCATCCAGCAGCGCAGCACCGAGGCCGGCGGCATTGGCTTCGGCGCCAAGGTCAAGAGTTCCGAGCGCAAGACCGAGATCGGCAAGGTGCTGGCCGAGGTGGAGCCGGAGGACCTGATCAAGTTCGGCCTGATCCCGGAGTTCGTCGGCCGCCTGCCGGTGGTCGCGACCCTGGAGGAGCTGGACGAGGCCGCGCTGGTGACGATCCTGACCGAGCCGAAGAACGCGATCACCAAGCAGTTCAGGAAGCTGTTCGACATGGAAGGCGTGGAGCTGGAGTTCCGCCCCGACGCGCTGGTCGCGATCGCCCGCAAGGCGCTCAAGCGCAAGACCGGCGCGCGCGGGCTGCGCACGATCGTCGAATCGGTGCTGCTCGACACCATGTACGAGCTGCCGTCGCTGGAGAACGTCAGCAAGGTGGTGGTCGACGAGTCGGTGATCGACCACAAGACCGAGCCGTACCTGATCTACCAGACCCCGCCGGCCGCCGCGCCGCAGAAGGCCGCTTCGGGCGACTGAAACGCCCGATCCGCCGGATTCGCTCCCGACAGCCGCTTGCAGCCGCAAGCGGCTGTTTTCATTGACGAATACCCGTCCCGAAGACAGCGGGACGCACGCGTTGCTTGCATCCTCGCGCGCCGGCCCCCATAACCGTGGCCAAGGCCCCGGCAAAGCCGGCGCTTGCCCATTTCCGGCCCGGCGCCCCCGCGTGCCCGGCCACCTGATCGTCCCGGAGCCACCCATGACCGAATCCCTCGATCGCGACCCCGTCGGGCGCGAAACGTCCGACCTTCCCGTGCTCCCGCTGCGCGACGTGGTGGTCTTCCCGCACATGGTGATTCCGCTGTTCGTCGGCCGCGACAAGTCGATCCGCGCGCTCTACCAGGCGATGGAGTCCGACAAGCGGATCCTGCTGGTGGCGCAGAAGACCGCCGAGACCGACGACCCGGCCGGCGACGACCTGTACGAGGTCGGCACCCTGGCGCACGTGCTGCAGTTGCTGAAGCTGCCGGACGGCACCATCAAGGTGCTGGTCGAGGGCGTGTCGCGGGTGCGGGTCGGCGCGATCGTCGAGCGCGACGGGGCGCTGGCCGGCCATGCCGAAGCGGTCGAGCCGGTGGTCGACCGCGAGGAGCGCGAACTGGAGGCGATCACCCGCTCGCTGATGAGCCTGTTCGAGCAGTACGTCAAGACCAACCGCAAGCTGCCGCCGGAGCTGATGCAGACCCTGTCGGGTATCGACGAGCCGGGCCGCCTCGCCGACACCATCGCCGCGCACCTGGGCGTACGCCTCGGCGACAAGCAGAAGTTGCTGGAAACCGACGGCATTGGTGCCCGGCTGGAGCAGCTCGTCGGCCTCGTCGACGGCGAAATCGACGTCCAGCAGCTGGAAAAACGCATCCGCGGCCGGGTCAAGGGCCAGATGGAGAAGAGCCAGCGCGAGTACTACCTCAACGAGCAGATGAAGGCGATCCAGAAGGAGCTGGGCGAGATCGACGACGCGCCCAACGACATCGAGGAGCTGACCCGCCGGATCGCCGCGGCCGGCATGCCCAAGCCGGTCGAGGCCAAGGCCAAGTCCGAACTCAACAAGCTCAAGCAGATGTCGCCGATGTCGGCCGAGGCCGCGGTGGTGCGCAACTACCTGGACTGGTTGCTGGGCGTGCCGTGGAAGAAGCGCAGCAAGGTCCGCAAGGACCTCAAGGCCGCGCAGGACGTGCTCGACGCCGACCACTTCGGGCTGGAAAAGGTCAAGGAGCGCATCCTCGAGTACCTCGCCGTGCAGACCCGGGTGAAGCAGATGAAGGGCGCGATCCTGTGCCTGGTCGGGCCGCCGGGCGTGGGCAAGACCTCGCTGGGCCAGTCGATCGCCAAGGCGACCAACCGCAAGTTCGTGCGGATGTCGCTGGGTGGCGTGCGCGACGAAGCCGAGATCCGCGGCCACCGTCGCACCTACGTCGGCTCGATGCCGGGCCGGATCGTGCAGAACCTCAACAAGACCGGCACCCGCAACCCGCTGTTCATGCTCGACGAGATCGACAAGATGTCGATGGACTTCCGCGGCGACCCGTCGTCGGCGCTGCTGGAGGTGCTCGACCCCGAGCAGAACCACGCCTTCAACGACCATTACCTGGAAGTCGACCTGGACCTCAGCGAGGTGATGTTCGTGGCGACGTCCAACTCGCTCAACATCCCGGGCCCGTTGCTCGACCGCATGGAAGTGATCCGCCTCCCGGGCTACACCGAGGACGAGAAGGTCAACATCGCGATGCGCTACCTGCTGCCCAAGCAGGTCAAGGCCAACGGCCTGAAGCCCGACGAGTTGAAGCTGGCCGAGGCCGCGGTGCGCGACATCGTCCGCTATTACACCCGCGAGTCCGGCGTGCGCAACCTCGAGCGCGAGATTTCCAAGATCTGCCGCAAGGTGGTGAAGGAGGTGGCGCTGGCCGGTCCGCAGAAGAAGGCGAAAACCACCACCGTCAATTCCAGGAACCTCGACAAGTACCTGGGCGTACGGCGCTTCGACTTCGGCCGCGCCGAGGAGCAGAACGAGATCGGCCTGGTCACCGGCCTGGCCTGGACCGAGGTCGGCGGCGAACTGCTGCAGGTCGAGACCACCCTGGTGCCGGGCAAGGGTCAGCTGATGCTGACCGGCCAGTTGGGCGACGTCATGAAGGAGTCGGCATCCGCCGCGTTGTCGGTGGTGCGCGCGCGTACCGAACGGCTCGGGATCGACCTGGACTTCCTGCAGAAGCAGGACGTGCACGTGCATGTGCCCGAGGGCGCGACGCCGAAGGACGGCCCCAGCGCCGGCATCGCGATGGCCACCGCACTGGTGTCGACCCTGACCCGCAACCCGGTGAAGGCCGAGGTCGCGATGACCGGCGAGATCACCCTGCGTGGCCGCGTGCTGCCGATCGGCGGCCTGAAGGAGAAGCTGCTGGCGGCGCTGCGCGGCGGCATCACCACGGTCGTGATCCCGGAGGAGAACAAGAAGGATCTGGCCGACCTGCCCAAGAGCGTGACGCAGGGGCTCACGATCGTCACCGCCAAATGGATCGACGAAGTACTCGATGTTGCGTTGGAGCGGCCACTGACCCCGATGCCCGCCTCGGGTGGCGGCGTGCTGCCGGTTCACGAGAAAAACGAACCCGCTTCCCGGACCGGCGTCAAGCACTAACCGGCATGATCCGACGCAAAACGCACAAATCGGCTGAAACCCGCGTCATTGCTACGTTTCCGGCTTGCACCCCCAAAATGCCGCTGGTATAACAACTGGCAACCGCACCGCAGTGGCGCCCATGTCCTGCGGTGCGGCAAGGTCGGTCGAAGGCTCGCCGTGCGCGGGGGGCGCTTCGATTCTCAGAACAATGCGGGCCAATCCGCACAGGGAGTCCAAACGAATGAACAAGGCTGATTTTGTTGCCAGCGTCGCCGACGCCGCAGAGCTGTCCAAGACCGACGCCGCCAACGCGGTAGACGCGATGGTCAGCGTCATCACCAAGGCCCTCAAGAAGGGTGACACGGTGACGCTGGTCGGCTTCGGCACCTTCCAGGTCCGCAAGCGCGCCGCTCGCCAGGGTCGCAACCCCAAGACCGGCGAGGCCATCAAGATCAAGGCTTCGAAGAATCCGGCGTTCAAGGCTGGCAAAGCCCTGAAGGACGCTGTAAACTAAGCAGCTTGCCCGCCGGTGCTGAACATCGCATCGGTACTGTACCCAAGGGTGCTTAGCTCAGTGGTAGAGCGTCTCCTTTACACGGAGAGGGTCGGGGGTTCGAAACCCTCAGCACCCACCAGGCACCGGTCGGGGCAGTCGCGGGACAGTTTCAAAGTGCGGAGTGGTAGTTCAGTTGGTTAGAATGCTGGCCTGTCACGCCGGAGGTCGCGGGTTCGAGTCCCGTCCACTCCGCCAGTTGTAACCAAGGACGCCGGAGATACGCTCTCCCGGCGTCCTTGCTTTTAGTGAAGGCAGTGGTTTTTTGCGTGGCATGTCCGCGCGCCGCTGCCGGCAGTTGCAAGAGCGCGGAGTGGTAGTTCAGTTGGTTAGAATGCTGGCCTGTCACGCCGGAGGTCGCGGGTTCGAGTCCCGTCCACTCCGCCAGTCTTGATGTCGAACGCCGGGAGAGCCGATCTCCCGGCGTTTTTTTTGCGGCCTGCCATTTGCGGGTCCGGGTTCCGTGCCAAGGGACTGGCCGTGGCCAACGCGCTAGACTGTGCGGCTTCCGCCTTTCGACGCGACTGGACCATGCTGCAGAAACTCCGCGAAAAGACCTCCGGCTGGATCGCCACGGTGATCCTCGGCCTGCTGATCATTCCCTTTGCGTTCTTCGGGCTCGAGCAGTACATGGGCCAGCGCAGCAACACCACCGTCGCCTCGCTCGAGGCGCCGCCGACCTGGTGGAGCTCGGCGCCTTCGTTCTGGCCGGTGTCGGTGTTCTGGCGCCACGAGGAGATCACGGTCGACGAGTTCCGCCAGAGCTTCGAGCAGGCGCGTCAGCAGCAGCGCGCCATGCAGGGCGACGCGTTCGACGCGCGGGCATTCGAGAGTGTCGAGAGCAAGCGTGCGGTGCTCGACACGCTGATCGACCAGAAGGTCCAGGCGATGGCCGCCGACCAGGCTGGCGTGCGCGTCAGCGACGCGATGGTGCGTGACGCGATCCAGGCGATCCCGGCGTTCCAGGTCGACGGCAAGTTCGACCTGCAGCGCTACCAGCTGGCGTTGGCCTCGCAGGTACCGGCACAGACCCCGGCGCAGTTCGACCAGCTCGTGCGCGAGGGGCTGCAGCAGTCCCTGATGGCGAGTACGGTGGCCGGCAGCAACTTCATCACCTCCGGCGAAATGGACCGTCTGGTCCGGCTGATGGGCGAGCGCCGCGATGTCAGCCTGCTGGTGGTGCCGCCGGCCGAAGCCGATGCCGCGGCTGTCAGCGACGCCGAGGTCCAGGCCTGGTACACCGCGCACGAATCCGATTACCGCGCGCCCGAAAGCGTGGCCATCGAGTACATCGAACTCGATGCCAACACCATGCCGGCACCGCCCGCGCCCGACGAGGCGACGCTGCGCGCGCGCTACGAGCAGGAAAAGGCGCGCTACACCGAAGAGTCGCAGCGGCTGGCTTCGCACATCCAGGTCACGGTGGAGGAGGGCGCCGACGAAGCGGCCTGGCAGGCCGCCGAAGCCGAGGCGCGCCAGCTGGCCACCCAGGCCCGCGCCGAGGGTGTCGATTTTGCCGCGCTCGCCGCGGCCAACAGTGACGACGCCGGCTCCAGTGCCAGTGGCGGCGACCTTGGCTGGATCAGCAAGGAGATGATGCCGGGGCCGTTCTCCGACGCGCTGTTCGCGATGGAGCCCGGCCACGTCAGCGACCCGGTCCGGACCGATTTCGGCTGGCACGTCATCCAGCTGCGCGAAGTCCGCGCCGGCGAGCAGGAGCCGTTCGAGCAGGTCCGCGATGCACTGGCCGCCGAGCAGGTCCAAGCCGACCGCGAGCGCGCCTTCAGCGAAGCGTCGAGCGCCGTGGTGGATGCGGTGTTGCAGAACCCCGGTGCGCTGGCGCCGGCCGCGGCAGCGGTGGGTGCGAGCGTACAGGAACTCGGTCCGTTCTCGCGCGAGGCAACCGAAGGACTCGCGGCGAACCCGGCGATCAAGCGCGCGGCGTTCTCCGAGGCGCTGGTCCAGGACGGCACGGTCAGCGACCCGATCGAGATTGCGCCTGGTCACAATGCATGGATTCGCGTGACCGACCACATGCCCGAACGCGCGCAGCCGCTGGCCGAGGTCCGCGACGACGTGGTCGCGGCGATCCGTGCCGACCGTACCCGCAAGGCCGCCATCGAGCGTGCCGACGCATTGCTGGCGGAGGTGGTCGGCGGCAAGACCCTCGCGGAAGTCGCCACCGCCGCGTCGCTGCCGGCGCCACAGTCCGTGCCAGGCGTGCCGCGTGGCGCCCCGCTGGTGGATCCGTCGGTATCGGAGGCGATCTTCGTTGCCGCGGTGCCCGCCGAGGGCAAGGTGACCCCGGGACGCAAGGTCCTGGACGACGGGACGACCGTGCTGTTCACCGTCGACAAGGTGGTACCGGGCGATGCCGCCGAACTGCCGCCGCAGCAGGTCCAGCAGTTGCAGCAGCAACTGGCGCAGATCGCCGGTGCGGACGAAGCGGCCGCACTGGTCGCGGCGATGCGCAAGGACATCAAGGTCGAGGTCGTCGAACAGAACCTCTGAACAATGAAAAGCCCGGCTTCGAGCCGGGCTTTTTTCTGGCGACGGAGTTTCCCGAATGGCCGGGGTTACTCCTCGCTGCCGAGTCCGGTCATCCCGAGGATGTTGTAGCCGGCATCGACGTAGGTCACCTCGCCGGTGACGCCGGCGGCCAGGTCCGAGCACAGGAACGCGGCGACGCCGCCGACATCCTCGATGGTCACGGTGCGGCGCAGCGGTGCGTTCTCCTCGACATGGCCGAGGATCTTGCGGAACCCGGCGATGCCGGCCGCGGCCAGGGTCTTGATCGGGCCGGCCGAAACCGCGTTGACGCGGATGCCTTCGGGGCCGAGGTTGTAGGCGAGGTAGCGCACGGTCGCCTCGAGGCTGGCCTTGGCCACGCCCATGACGTTGTAGCCCTCCAGCGCGCGCTCGGCGCCGAGGTAGGACAGGGTCAGGATCGAACCGTTGCGCCCGGCCATCGCCGGCCGCGCGGCCTTTGCCAGCGCCGCCAGCGAGTAGGCCGAGATGTCGTGCGCCATCGCGAAGTTCTCGCGGGTCAGGCCGTCGAGGAACTGGCCGGCGATCGCTTCACGCGGCGCGTAGGCGATCGCGTGCACCAGGATGTCGAAGCCGTCCCAGCGCTGGCCGAGCTGCTCGAAGCAGTTGGCGATGCTGCCGTCCTCGGCGACGTCCAGTGGCAACACGATGTCGCTGCCGTATGCGGTGGCGGCTTTCTCCACGCGCGATTTCAGCTTCTCGGTCTGGTAGGTGAACGCCAGTTCGGCGCCTTGTGCGTGCATCGCCTCGGCGATGCCGCTGGCGATCGAGCGCTCGCTGGCGATACCGGTGATCAATGCGCGCTTGCCTTGCAGGAAACCCATGGGTGCTCCTCGATGGTGGGTGCCGACCCGGGATCCGGTCGGCAAGCCGCTAGTGTACCTGCGCGCTAGTTGCCTCCGGCGGCCTCGCCCGTCGCCGGGGCCGCCTGGGCAGTGGCGTTTCCGGTCGGGGCGCTGGCCAGCGCAAGCAGTCGGGCCGGAGTCGCTCCGTGGCGGATGCGCCCGTCGGCGAATGCGGGATTGAGCCGGCGCAGGCGTTCGGCGTCCTGGTCGTTCGCCGCGGCCCAGGCCTCGATCCGATCGATCCCGGCTGGCACGGTCACCACTTCCAGCCGCGGCACCGGGCGGTCGAGCGCCTGCAGCCAGGGTTCGTCGTCTCCCGCGGCGGTCAGTACGCAGGCCAGCGCATGCAGCTTGCGCACGTAGGCCCGGGTGATGCCGGACAGCCCGGGCAATTCGGCCGGGCGCGCATCACGGGCGACCTGGCCGCCGCGCTTGAGGGCGCCGAGGATGCGGTACTCGCCGGCGTTGTAGGCCATCGCCGCAAGTCGCCAGTCGCCGGCGAACATGCCATGCAGGGTCTTGAGGTAACGCACCGCCGCGCGGGTGGAATCGACCGGCGACAGCCGCCCGTCATAGCCGTTGCGGATGGGCACGTCGTGGTCGCGCGCGGTGCGCTTTATCATCTGCCACAGCCCGGCGGGCCCGGCCGGGCTCCGGGCGGCGGGCTTGTAACCGCTCTCGACGAACGGGATCAACGCGTATTCGGTCGGCAGGCTGGACTTCCGCAGGTTGTCGACCACGTAACCGAACAGCGCCAGAGTATTGGCGTCGGCCTTCGCCAGCCGCTTGGGCGCGGCGGCGAAATGCTTGCTCCAGCGCGCGCTGACCTCCGGCCCGCAGGTCGGGGTGGCCAGGCCGTCGCGGAATTGCCGGTAGATTTCCTGGCCGTTGCGGGTGGTGATGCCGGATGCATCTGTGGGCGGTGTCCCGCCGGTGGCACCGGGCGCTGCTGCGATGGCTGGTGCCAGTGCGACCGCCAGCAGGATGCCCGAGGCGGCCGCAACCAGCCTGCCCGACGCCCGCGTCATGCGGTAAACCCGTCTTTCCAGCGCCGCAATTCGGCAAATACCTCGACCGGACCGTCCGGCTCGCGCCCCAGCCGTTGCGCAGCCGCGGCGATCACCGCCGGCTGGTCGCAACGCAGGAACGGGTTGCAGGCAAGCTCCTGCGCGATCGTGCTGGGCAGGGTGGGGCGTTCGGCCTGTCGCATTGCCTGGGCTTCCTCGGTACGGCGTTGCAGCGCCGGGTTATCGGGTTCGACCACGCGCGCGAATGCCGCGTTGGACAACGTGTACTCATGGCCACAGCAGACGCGGGTGGTGCCCGGCAACGCGGCCAGCCGGGATAGTGCCCCGTGCATTTGCGCCGCGCTACCCTCGAACAAGCGCCCGCAGCCGAGGCTGAACAGGGTGTCGCCGCAAAACAGCAGGCTTTCGCGGCCGTCAGCCAGGTGGAACGCGATGTGACTGGTGGTGTGACCCGGGACGGCGATCACATCGAATCCGTAACCCCCGGCGGTGAACCGCGCACCGTCGCCGACCCGGGTGGCCGCGCAGACGATCCGGTCGTCGTGCGGGGCGAATACCGGCAGTCCGGGCCAGTGCGCCTGCAGTTCCGCGGTGCCGCCGATGTGGTCGTTGTGGTGGTGGGTGAGCAGGATCGCGGTGGGACGGAAGCCCCCGGCCGTGGCGGCCTCCAGCACCGGGCCGGCCTGGCCGGGATCGACCACCACCGCACCGCCGTCGTCGTCGCGCAGCACCCAGATGTAGTTGTCGGACAGCGCGGGCAGGGCCAGCAGTTGCATCGGAACTCCTTGGGCCAGGGGACGGAGTGGCGCAGAATCAGGCCGCCATCGACCGTTTCGCGCACCGGGACCATGCTCGCGACCGCACCCCAGCGTCAAATCCAGCCATCGTCCGGCACACCCTTCGACTGGTTCGCGAGCGAAGCCGGGCAAGGCCTGCTGGCGACCGAAGCCGGGGCGGTGGCGCGGATACTGCGACGCTCGCCTCCCGGGCTGCCGTGGACCTGGCTCGGGGTGACCGCTGCCGAGCCGCCGCCGGCGGCGGGACGCGGCCTGCTGCTGCAGCGCGGGCAGCGGCACTGGGTCGGGGCCGTGCACTGCGGCCTGCCGCTACCGTTGGCAAGCGAAACCCTCGGTGCGGTGCTGCTGCAGCACGTGCTCGACGACGCATCCGACCCCGATGCATTGCTGGGCGAATGCGCCCGCGTGCTTGCCCCCGGCGGCACGCTCTGGCTCGCCGCGCTCAACCCGTGGACGCCGTACCGTTTTCGCTGGGCAGGCACCGGCCTGCGCGCACGCGACCCCGGGCATTGGCAAGCCGCGTTGCGCCGCGCCGGATTCTCCGGCAACTCGGTCAGCCTGCAATGGCTGGGGCCGCACTGGCGCGTGGGACACGGCGAAACCGGCATCGGCGCGACCGACCGCCTGCGCGCCGGGCTGGCGTTGACGGTCGGCAAGCGGGTGCGCGCGCCCATTCCGCCCGCCCGCTTGCGGCTGCGCTCGGCAATAATGGGCGGATGACCTCCGATTCCAGAAAGACCGTTGAAATCCACACCGATGGCGCCTGCCTCGGCAACCCCGGCCCCGGTGGCTGGGCCGCACTGCTGCGCTGCAAGGGCCGCGAGCGCGAAGTCGTCGGCGGCGAGGCCGACACCACCAACAACCGGATGGAACTGATGGCGGCGATCGCCGCGCTGGAGACCCTCAGCGAAGCCTGCGAGGTGGTCCTCCACACAGACTCCCAGTACGTGCGCCAGGGCATCACCCAATGGATGGCGAACTGGGTGCGGCGAGGCTGGAAGACCGCGGCCGGTGCCCCGGTCAAGAACCGCGACCTGTGGGAGCGCCTGCATGCCGCCGCCCAGCGTCACGTGATCGACTGGCGCTGGGTCAAGGGCCACTCCGGCAACCCCGACAACGAGCGCGTCGACGTGCTGGCGCGCGACGAGGCCATCAGGCTGCGTCGCTGACCGCGCGCCGCTTACACTGACCGCCATGCGCCAAGTCATCCTCGATACCGAAACCACCGGCCTGAGCTGGGAGCGCGGCAACCGCGTGGTCGAGATCGGCTGCGTCGAGTTCGTCGAGCGACGCCCGACCGGCCGCACCTTCCACCGCTACCTCAACCCGGACCGCGAGTTCGAGCAGGGCGCGCAGGAGGTCACCGGCCTGACCCTGGAGTTCCTTGCCGACAAGCCGCGCTTCGCCGAGGTGGTCGAGGAGTTCCTGGAGTTCATCGACGGCGCCGAGCTGGTGATCCACAACGCCGCGTTCGACGTCGGCTTCCTCGACAACGAGCTGCGCCTGGCCGGCGCCCAGCACGGCTGCCTGGCCGACCGCTGTGCGATCGAGGACTCGCTGCGGCTCGCCCGCGAACGCTATCCCGGCCAGCGCAACTCGCTGGACGCGCTGTGCAAGCGGCTCGGCGTGGACAACGCCCACCGCCAGTTGCACGGCGCATTGCTCGATGCCCAGTTGCTCGCCGAGGTCTACATCGGGCTGACTTCGGGGCAGGAGGAAATCGGGTTCGGCGCCCCGACGCCGGAGCCGGGCGCGGCTGCCGCGGTGGAATTCAAGGTCGACCCGAGCCGCCCGCGCCCGCGCGTGCTGGTTTCCGACGACGAGCGCGCCGCCCACGAGGCGCGGCTGGCCGGCCTGCGCAAGAAGGCCGGGCGCGCGCTGTGGGACGTGGCGGCCGAAGCCGATGAGGCAGTCCCGGCCTGAAAGCTAGTGGCTGCGTACCAGCACCACGGTGACGTTGTCCGAACCGCCACCGTCCAGCGCCGCGGCGACCAGGCTGTCGACGCATTCCTGCGCGCTGCAATCCTGGTGCCCCAGCACGCGGGCGATGCTGCGGTCGTCGACCTCCTCGGTCAGGCCGTCGCTGCATAGCAGCAACTGCATGCCGGGTTGCAACTCGCCGGTCATGGTCTCGACGTTGAGGTTGCGCGGGTCGGTCACGCCCAGGGCCTGGGTGACGACGTTGCGGTGCGGGTGGCTGCGCGCCTGCTCGTGGGTGATAGCGCCGTTGGCGATCAGCTCCTGCACGTAGCTGTGGTCCTGCGAGAGCTGGGCGAGCTGGCCGTCGCGCCACAGGTAGACGCGGCTGTCACCGACCCAGGCCACCTCGAAACGGTTGCCGTCGATGCGCGCGGCGACCACGGTAGTGCCCATCGGCAGGGCATCGTGGCGGCGGCGCGAGGTGCGGATGATCTCCTCGTCGGCGATCCGGATCGACTGCGCGAGCGGAGTGCCGTCGCGGACCTCGCGGACGATGGTCTCGCGGGCGAGCGCGCTGGCGACCTCGCCGTACTCGTGCCCGCCCATGCCGTCGGCCACCAGCCACAATCCCAGCTCGCTGTCGCCGTAGTAGCTGTCTTCGTTGAGCTCGCGACGCAGGCCGACGTGGGTCAGGTGTCCGAATTCGATCATGGGTCGGTCATGCCGGTCGCGTTGTCGGGCTCTTCTGACGGAATAACGGAATCATCGGGGCGTGGCGGCCGCGAGGCAAGACGATCCCTGTCCGGACGGTGTCGATGGAGGCACCGGAAGGCAGGCAGGGGAGGTGGGCAGGGCGTCATGCCCATCAGGCGAAGGCGGCCGGCAATTACGGCCGCCCAAGAAAAAGGGCTGCAAGCAGCCCGTTTCCTGGAACATTGGCGGAGAGGGGGGGATTCGAACCCCCGGTACGCTATTAACGTACGCCTGATTTCGAATCAGGTACATTCAACCGCTCTGCCACCTCTCCGGGTGCAGTCGAGCCGGAAATGATACGGGTCGATCGCCGCCGCGACAAGATCTTTCGTGCCGGCGGTACACTGTCCGCCTCTCTTTCTCGATGGCGGCGTCATGTCGGAAATCCTGGTCCCCGTGTCCTTCGGCGAATTGCTCGACAAGATCGCGATCCTGCAGATCAAGTCCGAGCGCATGAGCGATCCGGCCAAGCTGGCCAATGTCCGCAACGAACTGTCGGCGCTGGAGAAGACCTGGATGGGGCATCCGGCCGCCAATACCGACATCGTGCGCCTGCGCGCGGACCTCAAGGCGGTCAACGAGCGCCTGTGGGACATCGAGGACGACATCCGGGTCAAGGAGAAGGCCCAGGCCTTCGACGAGGGCTTCATCAAACTGGCCCGCAGCGTCTACTTCCAGAACGACGAGCGCGCCCGCCTGAAGCGCGAGATCAATGCCGCGCTGGGTTCGGCCTACGTCGAGGAAAAGTCGTACGAGGATTACGGCTCCGCGGGCGCGCCCTGAGCAGGCCCGCCGCGGCCTAGGTCGCCAGCGCGTAGGCGGCGACCACGAACGCCAGCGCGGCGGCCGTCGCCGCCACCAGTGACAGCCGGTTGGCGCGTTCCAGTTTTCGCTCCAGTTCGCCGGACGCCTGCTGCAGCGCGGTCAGCGTCTGCTGCATTTCCGCGGCGAGCACCCGCACCGATTCGGCGTTCTGTGCGGCCGCGTCCTGCAGCTCGGCGATCTGTCGCGGTACCAGGTCCGGGGCCTTTTCCTCGCCCCTGCTGCGGGTGAAGATCGGCTTGGCCATCTGGATGATGTCGGGCAGGAACGGCGCGACCGCGGTGAACCAGGCTGCCATCGGTACCTCCTGAAAATATGTCGATCACGGAGCGTGGCGTGCAGCCTACGCTCCCACGTGTGGATGGTCGGTGCGATAGCGCTCGAACGCCGCGATGGCGTCGTCGACGCTGACCAGGTCCATCACGCCGTCATGCTCGATCTTGGTGCCCCACGCGATGTCCGCGGCGGGTTTGCCGAGGTACTTTCGCGCGGCGTCGTCATAGCGGTCGACGCAGTAGCGCCGGTCCGAATACGGCCCGCTGCGGGCCGGGTTGCTCGCCGCGTGCAGCCCCAGCACCCTGGTCCCCATGGCATTGGCGATGTGCATCGGACCGGAGTCCGGCGTCATGACCAATTGCGCGCGCTCCAGCAGCGCCGGCAGTTGCTTGAGCGTGTCCTTGCCGATCAGGTCCAGCGCCGGGCCACGCATCGCGGCGATGATCGCGTCGCCGGTCCGCCGCTCCAGTTCGCTGCGACCGCCGCACAGCACCACCCGCCAGCCGCGACCGATCGCGTGGTCGGCCACTTCGGCGTAGCGGTCGGCATGCCAGTTGCGCCGGACGTGGCTGGAGCAGGGCGAGACCATCAGCGTCGGCACGCCGTCGGCCGGCCATTGCGCGGCGGCCCATTCGCGTGCGTCCGCCGGAACCGGCAGGTCCCATACGACTTCGGTCTGGCGCAGGCCCAGCGGCTCGCAGAAGCTGCCGATCGCGTCGAGCACGTGGATGCCGGGACGGTCGGGGATGCGCCGGTTGACGAACAGCCCGTGGCCATCCTTCGAGCGCGCGCGGTCGTAGCCGACACGGATCCGCGCCGGGATGAAGGCCGACAGCACGTTCGCGCGCGCGGCGACCTGCATCTGCAACAGCGCGTCGAACGGCAGGTCGTGGTCCTGCCGCAAGCGGCGCCGCAACTCCAACATGCCGCGCAGGCCGGACTTCTTGTCGTACTCGATCAGCTCGACCCCCTGCAGGCCTTCGAGCAAACGTCGCTCGCCCTTGCCGATCACCCAGCTCAGGCGCGTGCCGGGCCATGCCGACCGCAGCGTGCGCACCAATGGCACGACATGGGTGACGTCGCCGAGCGCCGACAGCCGCAGCAGGCAGATCGAGGCGGGTGCGGAGGCGGATGCGTGCGTGGCGGTAATTGCTAGACTCCGGGCGATGACGGGGTATGACGCCACTGAGGGATTGACGCCGTTCCGCGACGCTGGCGGATACGGTGCGATTCTGTTCGACCTGACGCGGGTGCGGCAAGCGGATCCCGAATGGTTCTCGCCAGCATACTGGGACGGCAAGGCCCGTCCGGTCGAGAGCGGTGGACGCGGTGGCGCGTGGTTCGTGGATGCGCCGTTCGGGCAGGCGGTGTTGCGGCGCTACCTGCGCGGCGGCCTGGTGGCCCGCTTCAACCGGGACCGTTACCTGTGGCGCGGCGCCGACCACACCCGCAGTTTCGCCGAATTCCGCCTGACCCGCGCCGTCGCCGAAAAGGGCGTGCCGGTGCCGCGGCCGATCGCCGCCTGCTACCGGCGCGAAGGCCTGTACTACCGCGCCGCGATCCTGGTCGAGCGCCTGCCCGACGTGCGCACCCTGGCCGACCGCGCGATCGTGGCCGGTGACGGTGCGCCTTGGGAAGAGGCAGGCCGGCTGGTCGCGCGCGCGCATCGGGCCGGGCTCGACCATGCCGACCTCAACGCGCACAACCTGCTGTTCGACACGACCGGGCAGGGCTGGGTGATCGACCTGGATCGCGGACGGATGCATATCCCCGCGACCGGCTGGCGCGAGCGCAACCTCAAGCGACTCAAACGCTCGCTGTTGAAGTTGCGCGGCGAGCGCCGGGTCGAAGCGGTCGAGCGCGATTTCGCACGCCTTCGCGACACCTACGACCGCATCTGGGCACGGGGCTACTGACATGGGTTGGGCATTGCGGCTGAACGGTGTCGGCAACTCCTCGGCGGTCGAGCTGGGCTCGGCGATGGCCACCGTCGAGCGCGATGGCAAGCCATGGCTGACCATCGACTGCGGCGGCGAAGGCCTGACCGCCTACCTCGCGCAGTACGGCGAAATGCCACGGGCACTGTTCGTCACCCACACCCACCTCGACCATGTCGGGGGATTCGAGCGGCTGTTCGTCGGCAGCTACTTCAATGAAGAGCGGCGCGGCAGGGTGCGCCTGTACGTGCCGGCCAAGCTGGTGCCCTTGCTGCACCAGCGTGTCGGCGACTACCCCAATGCGCTGGCCGAGGGAGGCGCGAATTTCTGGGATGCGTTCCAGGTGATCCCGGTCGGCGAGGCGTTCTGGCATGACGGCGTGCGGCTGGAAGTGTTCCCGGCGCGGCACCACTGGCCCGGCACCGCATTCGGCCTGCGCCTGCGCGGCAGCCTGGTCTGGACCGGCGACACCCGGCCGATTCCGGAAGTGCTGGCGCGGTTCGCCGACGCCGGCGAGCTGGTCGCCCACGACTGCGCGCTGCACGGCAACCCGTCGCACAGCGGGATCGATGACCTGGAGCGCGAATACCCGCGCGAACTGCTCGACCGCTGCCTGCTCTACCACTACGCCAGCGCCGCCGACGGCGAGGCGCTGGCCGCGCGCGGCTACCGGATCGGCCGCCGCGGCGAGCGGGTCGAACTGGCCGACACCAGCGCCGCGCAGGTGCATCCGGACGACGCCCGGAAAGGCGATGACCCCGCCGGCTGACCTCGGCACCCGCGTCAGTCGATACCGTTGCTGCCTTCCGGCCCTGGCGGGGTTTTCGACCTAGCGTCGCGAGGGGCCGACGGGGCCACCACAGAGACTTGCTGACTTGCCGGCATTCCTGCCGGTAGAACTGGCGGAGAGAGGGGGATTCGAACCCCCGAAGCGCGGTTTAGACGCTTACACACTTTCCAGGCGTGCTCCTTCAACCACTCGGACACCTCTCCGCACTGAACACGGCGCCTGAACACGCAGGCCCCCGCGAACGGCATCGCGCCGCAGCGGGCCGCAAAGTCTAGCGGTGGCGGGGCCTGCCAGCAAGCGCGCCGAAGGACCGGCGGCCCGCGCCGGGTGCCATGGCACAATGCCCCGGAACCGGCCGCGCGACGCGAACCGTCGCGGCCGCCGACCCTGCCGGACTCCCCAAAGGTACCGATGTCCTACCTCGTCCTCGCCCGCAAATGGCGCCCCCGGCGCTTCGCCGAACTGGTCGGGCAGGAGCACGTCGTGCGCGCGCTGACCAACGCCCTCGACAGCGGACGCGTCCACCACGCCTTCCTGTTCACCGGCACCCGCGGCGTGGGCAAGACCACGATCGCGCGGATCTTCGCCAAGTCGCTCAACTGCGAGCGCGGCACCTCGGCGGAGCCCTGCGGCGAGTGCAACTCGTGTATGGACATCGACGCGGGCCGCTTCCTCGACCTGCTGGAGATCGACGCCGCTTCCAACACCGGCGTCGACGATGTCCGCGAGGTGATCGAGAACGCCCAGTACATGCCGTCGCGCGGGCGCATGAAGGTCTACCTGATCGACGAAGTGCACATGCTGTCGAAGGCGGCGTTCAATGCGCTGCTGAAGACCCTGGAGGAGCCGCCGGGACACGTGAAGTTCCTGCTGGCCACCACCGATCCGCAGAAGCTGCCGGTGACGGTGTTGTCGCGCTGCCTGCAGTTCAACCTCAAGCGGCTCGACGAAGCCCAGATCAGCGGACAGATCAACAGGATCCTCGACGCCGAGGGCATCGCGGTGGAGCCCGGCGCGGTGCGCCAGCTCAGCAAGGCCGCCGACGGCAGCCTGCGCGACGGCCTGTCGCTGCTGGACCAGGCGATCGCCTATACCGGTGGCGAGCTGACCGACGCCGCGGTCGCGACCATGCTCGGCAGCGTCGACCACACCCGCGTCGGCGCCCTGCTGGAGGCGTTGGCCGACGGCGATGGCGAGGCGCTGCTGGCCGAGGTCGCGGCGCTGGCCGAGTTCTCGCCCGACTGGGGCGGCGTGCTGGAGGCGTTGACCGAGGCACTGCACCGGATCCAGGTGCGGCAGCTGGTGCCGTCCGCGGCGGTCGAAAGCGACGGGGTCGATGTCGATGGCCTTGCGGGGCGGTTGCGGCCGGAACTGGTGCAACTGTGGTACCAGATGGCATTGCACGGCCGCCGCGACCTGCCGCTGGCGCCCAGCCCGCGCGCCGGGTTCGAGATGAGCGTGTTGCGGATGCTGGCGTTCCGTCCGGCGGGCGAGGGCGGCGAGCCGCGGCCAGTGCCCGCCACGCGACGGTCCGGGGCGTCGACGCCAGCCGGTCCGGCTCCGGTGGCGCGCGCGGAGAATGACAATCCGGCGCCCGTTGCCCCGGCTTCGACGGGTGCGATCGATACTGCCTCAGCCGAGCCAGCCGAACCCGCCATTGCGGTGCAGGCGGATGAAGTTGCGACAACCGCCACGGCGAGCCACCGCGTGGCCGAACCGGGCGTCCGCGAAACCGCATTCCCGGAACAGAACAGGATGGTTCCGCAGGATGACAGCGTGTCGCTCGCGCCGGCGCCCGGATTGGCGGACGGCGCCATCGTCGACGCCGAGGGCTGGCTCGACTGGCTCACACGCTGCGAGCTCAGGGGGCCTGCGCGGGTCCTGGCCGAGCATGCGGGTTTCATCCGCAGCGGCGACGGCACCCTCGCGCTGGCCCTGGCCGAAGGCGACGAGCTGCTGAACAAGCCGGCGCTGGTCAACGAGATCGCCCAAGCCTTGGCGCCGCTGTTCGGCGCGCCGCCGAGGGTCCAGTTCGAACTGTCGGATCGCCCCGCCGAATCGCTGCGCCGCCGCACCGAACGCGTGCGCGACGAGCGCCAGGTCGCCGCCGAGCAGGCGTTCATGGACGACCCCGAGGTGCAGCGCCTGATCCAGCAGCACGGCGCCCGGGTGGTGCCGGATTCGATCCGTCCCTTCCACGACGCGTGACGGACCCGGGGTCTTGAACCACGGCCCCATCGCCATCATCCACATGACAATGCCGCCGTCGTCCGAGACGGCACCCATTCCGTCCCAGCCAACGAGTAAAACGACATGCGCGGAAACATCGCCCAACTCATGCAGCAAGCGCAGAAGATGCAGGAAAACGTGCAGCGCGCGCAGGAAGAACTGGCCAACATCGAGGCCACCGGCAACGCAGGTGGCGGCATGGTCAACGTGACCATGACCGGCCGCATGGAGTGCCGCAAGGTGCGGATCGACCCCAGCGTGCTGGCCGACCCGGAAATGGCCGAGGACCTCATCGCCGCGGCGATCAACGACGCGGTCAACAAGATCAACGTCGCCTCGCAGGAGAAGATGGGCGCGGCCACCGCGGGCATGCAGTTGCCGCCCGGGATGAAGATGCCGTTCTGACCGGCGCCGTCGCCCGATGACCTCGCCGCTGCTCGAACAGCTGATCGAAGCCTTCCGGGTGCTGCCCGGCGTCGGCCAGAAATCCGCCCAGCGCATGGCCTACCACGTGCTCGAACGCCAACGCGATGGTGGCCGGCGGCTGGCCGATGCATTGGCGGCTGCGGTCGAGAAGGTCGGCCATTGCAGCCGCTGCCGCGACTTCAGCGAGGACGAGGTCTGCGCGACCTGTGCCAGCGCCGCGCGCGATGTGCAGCAGCTGTGCGTGGTCGAAAGCCCGGTCGACCGCCTGGCGATCGAGCAGGCCACCGGCTACCGCGGCCTGTATTACGTGCTGCAGGGCCGGCTGAGCCCCCTCGACGGCATCGGCCCGAACGAACTCGGGCTGGACCGGCTCGACGCGCGGCTGGCCGAGGGCGAAGTGTCGGAGATGATCATCGCGACCAATCCGACCGTCGAAGGCGAGGCCACCGCGCATTACCTCGGACAGCTGGCCCGCAGGCACCGGGTACGCCCGAGCCGCCTGACCCACGGCGTGCCGCTCGGCGGCGAGCTCGAATACGTAGACCGCGGCACCCTGTCGCACGCGTTCGGCAGCCGCAGCGAAATGCCGTAGTGGTTTCTGTAGGAGCGACGTAAGTCGCGATTCCACGGCGAAACGAATATCAGTGAAATCGCGACTTACGTCGCTCCTACATCAGCTGCGTCCCACCACGGAGAGCTTATGACCGACACCATCTTCGACAAGATCATCCGGCGCGAGATCCCGGCCGACATCGTGTACGAGGACGAGCACCTGATCGCGTTCCGCGACATCGCCCCGCAGGCGCCGGTGCACGTGCTGTTCGTGCCGAAGACGCCGATTGCCACGCTCAACGACCTCGCCCCGGAACAGGCCGCGACCGTCGGCCGGCTGGCCTACGCGGCCGCGCAATACGCCAGGAACGAAGGCTTCGCCGAGGACGGCTACCGGGTGGTGATGAACTGCAACGAGCACGGCGGCCAGACGGTGTTCCAGATCCATCTGCACCTGCTGGCCGGGGCGCCGCTGGGACGGTTCGGCACGCCGAAGTGACGCAGGCTCCGCCGCAAAAGAAAACGCCCGGTCAGCCCGGGCGTTTTCTTTTGCGGTCTTGGCTCACCACCAGCCCCACCACGGCCACGGCGCCGGACGGGTCACGACGTCGACGCGCTCGCGCACCGGCCACAGGTAGACCACGTCGGCGGCGACCCGCGGGAAGCGGTAGTCGTACTCGCCGATCCGGCGGCTTTCGTAACCGTCGATGCGACCGGTGAAGGTCACTTCGCGGTTCTTCTCGAACAGCGCCGGATCGTAGAAGCCATCCCGGCAGGCGATGAAGCGGCCGCCGACGTCGTCGGTCGCCCAGTACGGACGGCCGGAGGCACTGAGCCGGGTCGAGATCATCTCGAAGCAGGTGCGGTTGGATTGCGGCTCGACCTGCACGATGCGACCGCCCCAGCGCACCATCGCACCGGCGCGGTCGGTGCTGGCGGCATCGCGCGGGCTGATCTGCGCGAACTCGCCCTGCAGCGGTTTCGGCTGGGTGGCGCAGGCCGCCAGCAACACGGGGGCCAACGCAAGCGCGGCCCATCGAATCATTCGGGTGGTCTTCATCGGGACACCTTTCATCGAGGCGGGTTTCATCGAGGTTCTCCGTTGCGTGGCCGGTGGGCGCGCAGGGCGCGGACCAGCTGGCGTGTTTCCAGGGCCCGTGCCGCGCCCGGGTGATCCCCAGCGTAGCGCCAATCGCTGAAACGTTGGCTGAGTCTTTGCAACTCGGTGCCAAGGTCGGGCCGGGCCTGGCCGACGCGTTTCGCCCATGCCAGCGCGCTCTCGGACGGCTCCCGGCCCAGGTGCAGCCGACGATAACGCTTGTCCAGCGCGTGCCAGGCGCGCAGCACCGGATCGGGCTGGCGCTCGCCGCGACGGCTCAGCCAGGCCATCCAGAGCAGGGCCAGCAGCACCGCCAGCGCGAACATCAGGCCCAGCCGCACGCCGTCGAGCCGTTCGATGCCGAGCGGTCGCAGCATGCGCGCCTGGCGGTCGGCGTCGAAGCCGAGAACGAGGTTGTTCCAGCCGCGCCGCAACCAGTCGCCGGCGTTGAACCAGTCGCTGCCGGCGCCGAACACGCCGCCCAGCAGGCCGTCCGCGCCGGGCAGGCGATCGTGGATGGTGTCGTAGATGCGCTCGGGCGCGACCGCGGCGGTGGGGTCGACCCGGACCCAGCCGCGGCCATCCAGCCAGACCTCGGCCCAGGCGTGCGCGTCGGAGCGGCGCACGAGCCAGTAGTCGCCGAGCGGGTTGCGGTAACCGCCGACGTAACCGGTGACGACTCGGGACGGAATCCCGGCGGCACGCATCAGCACCACGAAGGCCGAGCTGTAATGCTCGCAGAACCCCGCCTGCTGGTCGAACAGGAATTCGTCGACGGCATGGCGGCCGGGCAGCGGGGTGTCGAGGGTGTAGGCGAACTCGCCGCGGATCCAGTCCAGCGAGCGCTGCACGATCGCCGCGTCATCGTCGCCGGCCTCCGCGCGCCATTGCCGGGCGAGGGCATGGGTGCGCGGGTTGTAGCCGGTCGGCAACTGCAACGCGGCACGACGCAGGACCGACCGCAGTTGCGCCTCGTAGGCCAGTGGCGGTGACGATTGCATGCGCCAGCGCGTCAGCGAGGTTAACGGTCGCGGCGCGAGCAATTCGTGGTCGTGGTTGAGCCGGGTGCCGTCGGGCGCGGCCAGCGGCAGTTCGAGTGCGACCAGTTGGCGGCGGTCGGTCGGCTCGATCTCGACCTCGTAATCCCAGCGCGCCGGCCCGTGCCGCACCTCGGCCGGCGGCAGTGAGCGCAGCCAGTCCGAGCGCGTCCAACTGCGGCCGTCGTACTGCCACATCACCGGGCCGCGCCAGTACATCTGCGAAGTCGGCGGGGTCGCGCCGAAGAAGCGCACCCGCAATGCCGGGGTGTCGTCGGCGATCAGGTCGATCCACTGTCCCGGGGTCATCTCGCCGGACAGCCCGGGCCGCCCGAGCGCACGTTCAGGCACGCCCCACATCGGCGAACCCAGGCGCGGGAACAGCCAGAACGCGGCCAGCGCCAACGGCAACCCGATCGCCAGCAGGCGGCCGATGCCCGCCAACCGACGGCCGGCGCCGGTCGCCACCGCATCACCCGATTCCAGGTCGGCCAGGCGTTGCAGCGCGCACAGGCCCAACAGCGCGCCGACCAGTCCGAGCGCGAGCGCCAGCGGCCCCTGGTCGAGCAGGAAGGTTCCGAACGGGGCGAACAGCGCAAAGCCAATCAGGCTGCGGGCATCGCGCAGGGTCGAGGTCTCGGCCGGCTTGATCGCCAGCATCGCCGCGAGTACCGCGCAGCCGGTGTCGCGGCCGATGCCGAAGTTGGTCAGCACCAGCACCGTGCCGAGCAGGCCGACTGCGAACACCGCCCGCAGCAGGCCGTGCATCGGTCGCCGCAAGGACAGCGCCGCCACCAGTACCGCCGCTGCCGCGATGGTGATCGACAGCGCCGCCGGCAACTGCAGCAGCAGCGGCAACAGGCAGGCCGCGGCGGCGACCAGTGCCCAGCGCCGGCTGCCGGGGTCGAGTTGCGGCGTTGGTACGGGTGCGCGCTCAGCCATGCGGCATCAGCGCCAGTGCGCGCAGGCAGGCATGGCGGTGGACCGGCCCCTGGCCGGGACCGATCGAAGGCTGGCCGGGCAGGGCGAGGCGATAGCGGCGGCCATCGCGTTCGGCCTCGTCCACCCAGCGTGCGAGGCGCGAGATCCTCGCCTCGTACGGCAGCGGCCCGAGGCCATGCCAGTCGAGCACGATGTCGGAACCCAGCGGCTGCTCGTACTCGCGTACCAGCAGGGTGTCGCGCCGCGCCGACGGCTTCCATGCGATCGCCCGGCGCGAGTCGCCGCGACGGTAACTGCGCAGGTGGTGGACGTCGTCGCCGCTGGGATGCAAACGGCTCTGTACCCGGTCGCCGGAACCGCTTGGCAGTGGCGGGCCATCGGCTTCGGGGCGCGGGTACACCAGCAGCGGTGCCTGCGACCAGGCGTACGACCAGGCCCGCGCGAGGCCCAGCGGTCGGGTGGTCGAGACCTTGAGTCGCGGCAGGTCCAGCCAGCCGCGCTCGACGGTCGGCAGCGGCAGCCCGGCTTCGCCACGGCCCTGTTCGAGGTTGAGCACCGCCTCGCGTGACGGCGACGGTTCCAGGCCGACCGCGAGCCCACGCCGGCGCCGGCCGTCATCGGCGTGCGCATGCACCCGCAACAACAGGTCGGTGCCGGCGGCGACCGGTTCGGCCTCGATCGCGACCACCGCCAGCCCGGTCAGCTGCAACTGCGCCGCGACCAGGCTGGCCAGTCCCGCACCACCGAGCAGCAAGCCCAGCAGCAGCGCCGGATTGTTGTTGTAGTTCAGCGCGCCCAGCAGCATCACCAGCAGCAACACGGCGTAGAACAGCCCGAACCGGGTCGGCAGCACGTAGACCCGTCGGCGGTCGAAACGCGCCGGCAGCGCCTCGGGTTCGCGCGGGCGCGTCCACACCAGCGCCAGGTCATGCAGACGCCGCATGGCGGTCGACAACATCAGTCCACCGGCACCGCGTGCAGGATCGACTTGGCCAGCGCCGCATCGTTGCCGGCGTCGGCCTCGGGGACCAGCCGATGCGCGGCGACCGCGGTGAACAGCGCCTGCACATCGTCGGGACGCACGTGGCCGCGACCGAGCAGCAACGCATAGGCCCGCGCGGCCCGCAACAACGCCAGCCCCGCGCGCGGCGACAGCCCCACCCGCACGCCCGGATGCTTGCGGCTGCGCGTCAACAACGCCTGCACGTAGCCGATCAGGGTATCGCCGGCATGCACGGACGTGACCGCCGCGCGTGCCGCGATCACGTCGTCGGCGGTCAGCAGCGGCCGCGCCTGCGCGATCAGGCTGCGGCGGTCGGTGCCGGCCAGCAGGCCGCGCTCGGCGTCTTCGCCCGGATAGCCCAGCGCGAGCCGCAACAGGAAGCGGTCGAGTTGCGAGTCCGGCAACGGATAGGTGCCCGACAGGTCGACCGGGTTCTGCGTGGCGATCACGAAGAACGGCGACGGCAACGCGTGGCTGTTGCCGTCGACGGTGACCTGGTGTTCGGCCATCGCTTCCAGCAGCGCGCTCTGCGTGCGCGGTGGTGCGCGGTTGATCTCGTCGGCCAGCAGCACCTGGGTGAATATCGGCCCGGGATGGAACTCGAAACGGCGCGTCTGCGGGTCGAACACCGACACCCCGACGATGTCCGCCGGCAACAGGTCGGAGGTGAACTGCACGCGCTGGAACTGCAGCCCGAGGGTCGCGGCGAGTGCGTGGGCGAGGGTGGTCTTGCCAAGGCCGGGCAGGTCCTCGATCAGCAGGTGTCCCTCCGACAACAGGGCCACGAATGCCAGCCTAACCTCGTGCGGCTTGCCCAGCACCAGCGAGTTGACCTGCGTCTGTGCACCGTCAAGGGCGGCGCGCAGGTGGTCGGGTAGCATGCTCGCCGAAGCCGGGGTTGCGGATACCGCCATTCGTATTCTCCAGGAAGCCGTCCGGCCACATTGCGGAACCCTTGCCGGCATCGCGGGTCAAGCCAAGCGATGCCGCGGTGTCTGCTGCGGCCACGATCATCCGAGTCTACCGAGGTCACATGTCCATGCGGGAAAGCCCGTCGCCTGTCGCGCCACCGCGATCACCGTTGTCCGGCCCGGCTTCATCGTGGTCGGAGCCGCAGGCGGCGAATGCACGCCGGTTGTTCTGGGGACTGTTCGCGGTGGTGTTCGCGATCAAGTTGCTGGTGGCCGCACGCTTGCCGCTGTTCGTCGACGAGGCGTTCTACTGGCTCGAAGGGCAGCACCTGGCACCCGCGTATTCCGACCTGCCGGGCCTGACCGCATGGCTGGCGCGGCTCGGCGTCACTCTCGGCGGCGACACCGCGCTCGGCCTGCGGTTGCCGTTCCTGCTGATCGCCGCGCTGGTGCCGTGGCTGGCGATGCGGATCACCGCGCGCGAATACGGCGAGGTCTACGGCTGGCAGGCCGGTTGCTTCGCATTGCTGTTGCCGCTGTCGGGCACGCTTGGCCTGCTGGCGCTGCCGGACGCGGCGATGGCGTTGGCGACGCTGTTGTGTGTCGACGCCGGCGCGCGACTGCTGCGCAAGGTGACGGCCGGCGGCGCGCTGGAACTCGCGCTCGGGCTGACCATCGGCGCGTTGAGCCACTACCGGTTCATCGCGGTGATCGGGGTCGGCCTGGTCGTCCTGCTACTGCTCGCGGACGGCCGGAAACTGCTGCGCGATGCCCGCGTCTGGACCGCGATCGCGATCGGCGCGGCGGCATGGACCCCGCTGGTGGCGTGGAACTTCGACAACTCCGACGCCGGCCTGCGTTTCCAACTGGTCGACCGCCACCCCTGGGCGTTCCATGTCGATGGCCTGTGGTTCATCGCGATCCAGGCGTTGCTGGTCACGCCGCTGCTGTTCGTGGCGTTGGCCTCGGCGAGCTGGCGCGGCAACCGGAGCGGATCCTCGACCTCGCGTTATTTCGCATTGCTCGGCGGGTTGGTGGTGCTCGGCTTCTTCGGGCTCGGGTTCTTCGCCGATACCGAGCGCGTCAGTTTCCACTGGCCACTGCCGGGCTACCTCGCGCTGCTGCCGTTGCTGCCGGCCGTGCTCGCGGCATGGCCGCGCTGGCTGCGCGGGGCGACCTGGGGGCTGGCGGGCCTCGGGCTGGTCGCGATGCTGGGCTATTACGTCGCGGTGTCCATTCCCGACCTGCGGGCGCGGACCGCGGCGGAGAAGTGGTATCCGTCCAACTTCGCCGGCTGGGACGAACTGGAACAGGCCGTGCGCCTTGCCCGCGCGCAGATGCCCGACGGCACCCGGATCGTCGCGGGCAACTTCAAGCTCGGTGCCGAACTGGGCTTCGCCCTGGGCAACCCGCACATCGAGGTGCTCGACCATCCGCTGAACCACAAGCACGGCCGCGCGCCGCAACTGCGGTTGTGGGGCCTGCAGTCATCCGGTCGCGCCGGGTGGGGTGATGCGCCGGTGTTGCTGGTGGTCGGTGCGACCGACGTGCCCTACAAATCGCTGCTGCAGCGCTACCACGACCTGTGCGGAATGGTCGGGCCGCTGCCGCCGCCGCGGGTGGTCAATGTCGACCATGGACACCAGAGGTTCCTGCTGTTCAAGCTGGAAGGTGGGGCGGATGCGTCGGTTGGTGCGACCTGCACCACGCCAGCGATGGCGTGGATCGACACGCCCGTCAGTGCGGCGACGGTTGGCTCCAGCTTCGAGGTTGCGGGCTGGGCCTTCAGGAACGGGGTGGGGCTGGACCGGGTCGAGGTGACGCTCGATGGTGTCCCGGTCGCGCAGGCGCAGTACGGGCTGGAAAATCCCGGGGTCGCGCGCTACTGGCAACTTGCGAACGACCCCAACCAGCCACGGGTGGGTTTCAGGGCGAGCGTCGACGCCACTTCGGTTACGCCCGGCCGCCACTGGCTCGGGCTGCGGTTGCATGGCAGCGACGGCAGCGTGGAAGTCTGGCCGGAGCAGCCGGTCGAGATCCGCTGACGGTCGGGCGCGTCAGGGCACCGCGAAGCCCGCCTCGCGCAGCAGGCGGGCGGTTTCGATCAACGGCAGGCCGACCAGGGCGGTCGGGTCACGGCTTTCGATCGCCTCGAACAGGCTGATGCCAAGGCCTTCGCATTTGAAGCTGCCGGCGCAGTCGAAGGGCTGCTCGGCATCGACATAGCGCGTGATTTCCCCGGCCGACAGCGGACGGAACCGCACCATGGTGGTGTCGACCGCAGTCAGGCAGTGCCGGCCACGGCACAGCGCCAGCCCGGTGCGGAATGCGATCGTGCGGCCCGACATCGCCTGGAGCTGCGCGACCGCACCGTCGCGGTCACCGGGCTTGCCCAGGGGGTGTCCGTCCAGTTCGGCCACTTGGTCGGACCCGATCACCCACGCGTCGCGATGGCGGTCGGCTATGTCCGTGGCCTTGGCGATGGCGAGGCGCCGGACCAGCCCGGTCGGTGTTTCGCCGGGCAGGGCGGCCTCGTCGGTTCCGGGGCGGAGGGTCTCGAACGGCAGTCCCAGTCGCGCCAGCAGTTCGCGGCGATAGGGCGAGGTGGATGCGAGGATCAGCCGTGGTTGCGCCATCAATTCAGACCACGGGCACGCGGGCGCGCTCGATGCGGTCCAGTTGCTGCTCGATCCGGCTGCGTGCGTCGACGATCGAGCCGCGAACCTGCTGCAGCTCATCGACGCTGGCGGTGTCGCCGTGTTCCCGCAGCCACAGGCGCTGGCGCAGCATCTCGCGCAATGCGTCATGGACCGGGTCGTCGATATGGTCGCCGGCGACTGCCTCGATTTCAGATCGCGCGGTGCGCAGGCGTGCTTCCAGTGCGTCCGCGGCATCCAGCAGTTGCCGGATTTCGCGATGGCGACGGCTGGCCCGGCGCCGCGCAGCCACGATGATGAACAGGAGTATTGCCACGACCAGGGCGAGGCCGAGCACTGTCAGTAGGGATACGTTCACGGCGCCAACAAGCGGGAATCGAGGATCCAGTGTGCCGCGCACGCGGGGGCAGGGGCAAACCGGCGGGTCCGGCGGCGTACAATCCCCGTGCGCACCGCTCCGGAGCGGCTTGTGGCGGGGGGTCGGAGGTTTGACAGGTGTCCCCGTCATCCTTAACATTCCGCGGCTTATGTCCGCTGACGCGCCCAAAGTGCCGGTACCCGAAGTCCTGGATGCCTCACGCATGGTCGCGGCGCGACGTGGCGTGGCGGGGCGGGTGCCTCTGTCGGCGTTGACGAGGTTGCGCGACAGCCTGGTCGATGACGATGGCGAGGTGGCGTATTCGCTCGACTTCGGCACCGACGAACTGAAGGTTCCATTCGTCGAGTTGCGGGTCGAGACGGAGTTGCCGCTGCTGTGCCAGCGCAGCCTCGAGCGCTTCCTGTTCCCGGTGGCGATCGAGCAGCGGCTTGGCCTGATCCGCGACGAAGCCGACGAGGCCGCGTTGCCCCCGGGCTACGAGGCGCTGCTGGTGCCCGAGGACGGCATGCTGAAGCCGGTCGAGCTGGTGGAGGACGAGTTGATCCTCGCGCTCCCGGTGATTCCGGTGAAGCCCGGCACCGAGGCGATGGAGCGTGACTGGCCCGCCGAAGAGACCGAACTGGAGCGTGCCAACCCGTTCGCGGCGCTGTCGGCATTGAAGAACAAACCGGATTCGTCGAAGTAGTTTTTCGCCGGTCCATCGACTGAAGTTTTCAAGGTTTTCCCTGGAGTAAGACCATGGCTGTCCAGAAGTCCCGCGTTTCCCCGTCCAAGCGTGGCATGCGTCGCGCCCACGACTCGCTGTCCAGCAAGCAGCTGGCGACCGATCCGACCACCGGCGAGACCCACATCCGCCACCACGTCACCGCCGACGGTTACTACCGTGGCAAGAAGGTGATCGACACCCAGTCGAAGATCGCCGACGAAGAGTAAGCTCGATGCGCCCGCGGGTTCGCGGGCGCTCCCGCACCGCGGTGGTCACGTCGGGCTGAATGGTTTACCAGGCCAGCCCGGGCGTTTGCCGGGCCGGCCCGGTCCGGCTCGTGGTGGCATGGCGTTGTTCGTCCGGCCGGCTGCGGGGAGCCTCATCGCCAGCGCGCGGGCGTTCGTGAACAGCCCTCGTGAACCAGCCCTTTCGCCGCGGAGCCGCAATGACCGATCCCATTTTTTCCCGCATCGCGGGTACCGGCAGCTACTTGCCGGAGAAAGTGCTGACCAACGACGACCTGTCGAAGATCGTCGATACCACCGACGAGTGGATCGCCTCGCGCACCGGCATCCGTGAACGCCACGTCGCCGCCGAAGGCGAGACCACCGGCGACCTGGCCTACCACGCCGCGATGCGCGCGATGGAAGCGGCCGGTGTCGAGGCGTCCGAGCTTGACCTGATCGTGCTCGGCACCACCACCCCCGACCTGATCTTCCCGTCGACGGCCTGCCTGTTGCAGCATCGCCTCGGTGCCAACGGCTGCCCTGCATTCGACGTCAACGCCGCGTGTTCCGGTTTCATCTACGCGTTGACCGTGGCCGACAAGTTCATCCGCAGCGGCGCGGCGAAGACCGTACTGGTGGTCGGCGCCGAGACCCTGACCCGGATGCTCGACTGGAACGACCGTTCCACCTGCGTGCTGTTCGGCGATGGCGCCGGTGCGGTCGTGCTCAAGGCCGACAGTGAAGCCGGCATCCTCAGCACCCACCTGCACGCCGATGGCGGCAAGAAGGAGCTGCTGTGGAACCCGGTCGGCGTCTCGGTCGGTTTCAAGCCCGGGGAACACAACGCCGGCGTCAAGGTGCTGATGACCGGCAACGACGTGTTCAAGCACGCGGTGAAGGCGCTGGACGCACTGGTCGATGAGACGCTCGAGGCCAACGGGCTGGACCGCCACGACATCGACTGGCTGATCCCGCACCAGGCCAACCTGCGCATCATCGAGGCCACCGCCAAGCGGCTGGACATGCCGATGGAGCGGGTCATCGTCACCGTCGACAAGCACGGCAACACGTCGTCCGGGTCGGTTCCGCTGGCGCTGGACGAGGCCGTTCGCTCCGGGCGCATGCAGCGCGGGCAACTGGTGCTGCTGGAGGCGTTTGGTGGCGGTTTCACCTGGGGTTCGGCGCTGCTGCGCTACTGATCCCGCGCAAACTGTACGCCGTGGTACAGACGGGTCGGTGCGATCGCTCGTATCATGGCGCGTTCTTTCCGCAGGGGCCGTCGTGTGAGCGATCCACAACACACCGACCAACAAGCTGATCCGCAACTGGCCTTCGTTTTCCCGGGGCAGGGTTCGCAGTCGCTCGGCATGCTCGCCGGGCTGGCGCAGGACCACGCGGTCATCGGTGAAACCTTCGCCGAGGCCAGCAACGGTGCCGGCACCGACCTCTGGACGCTGGGCCAGTCCGGTCCCGAGGACCGTCTCAACCAGACCGAATTCACCCAGCCGGCGTTGCTGGCGGCGGGCGTCGCGGTATGGCGCCTGTGGCAGGCGCGCGGTGGCGCGATGCCGGCGCGGCTCGCCGGTCACAGCCTGGGCGAGTACAGCGCGCTGGTCGCGGCCGGCGTGCTGGCGCTGGAGGATGCGGCCCGGCTGGTGCGCTTGCGTGGACAACTGATGCAGGACGCTGCACCCGCGGGCACCGGCGCGATGGCGGCCGTGCTCGGCGCCGAGGATGCGCTGGTGCAGGAAGTCTGCGAAGCGGCCTCGGGCAAGGAAGTGGTGGTCCCGGCCAACTACAACTCGCCCGGCCAGATCGTGATCGGCGGCCATGCGGCGGCCGTCGACAAGGCATTGACCCAACTGGCCGAACGCGGGGTGCGCAAGGCAGTGAAGCTTGCCGTCAGCGTGCCCTCGCACACGCCGCTGATGCGCGAGGCCGCCGACAGGCTGGCCGAGGCAATGGCCGGAATCGAATGGCAGGTGCCGCGGTTGCCGGTTGTGCAGAACGTCGACGCCACCGTGCACGAAGGCACCGACGCGATCCGTGACGCGCTGGTGCGCCAGCTGTACCTTCCGGTGCAGTGGACCGGTTGCGTGCAGGCACTGGTATCGGCGGGTGCGACCCGCGTTGCCGAGTGCGGCCCCGGCAAGGTGCTGGCCGGACTGGTCAAGCGCATCGACAAGTCGGTCGACGCACGCGCACTCGGGGCGCCGGGCGATTTCGACGCCGCGCTGGGCGATTGGAAATAACCCGAACCCTGTAGGAGCGGCTTCAGCCGCGATCGCATGCCTTGTCGTGCGAACCGACTCTCGATCGCGGCTGAAGCCGCTCCTACTCCCTCGAAGGAAGGAAGCACATGAGCAACTTGCCCCTCACTGGAGAGATCGCACTCGTCACCGGCGCCAGCCGTGGCATCGGTGCGGCGATCGCCGACGAACTGGCCGCGCAGGGCGCCACGGTCATCGGTACCGCGACGTCCGAAGCGGGCGCCGCCGCCATCGGCGAACGCCTGTCGGCCAGCGGTGGCCACGGCCGCGTGCTGGACGTCGCCAACCCGGATTCCATCACCGCGCTGCTCGATGCCATCGGCAAGGACATCGGCGCGATCTCGATCCTGGTCAACAACGCCGGCATCACCCGCGACAACCTGCTGATGCGGATGAAGGACGAGGACTGGCAGGCGATCCTCGACACCAACCTCACCAGCGTCTACCGCACCTCCAAGGCGGTGATGCGTTCGATGATGAAGGCGCGCAAGGGCCGCATCGTCAACATCGCCTCGGTGATCGGCGTCACCGGCAATGCCGGGCAGGCCAACTACGCCGCGGCCAAGGCCGGCATCATCGCCTTCAGCAAGTCGCTGGCGAAGGAGATCGGTTCGCGCGGGGTGACGGTGAATGTCGTCGCGCCGGGTTTCATCGACACCGACATGACCCGCGAACTACCGCAGGACGCAAGGGAGGCGATGCTCGGCCAGATCGCGCTGGGCCGCTTTGGCGAACCGGCCGACATCGCGCGCGCGGTGGCGTTCCTGGCCGGGCCGTCGGCCGCCTACATCACCGGCGAGACCCTGCACGTCAACGGCGGCATGTATATGGCCTAGGCCATAAAGCATTGAGACACAAGGCCTTTTGCGGCTATTCGCAGGGGCCTCGATTCCACTACACTATTCCATCGAATATCCCGTCCGGGAGGAGTGAACAGCAATGAGCAGCATCGAAGAGCGCGTCAAGAAGATCGTGATTGAACAGCTGGGCGTGAAGGAAGAGGACGTCACCAACAACGCCTCGTTCGTCGACGACCTGGGTGCCGACTCGCTCGACACCGTCGAGCTGGTGATGGCGCTGGAAGAAGAGTTCGAGTGCGAGATCCCGGACGAAGAGGCCGAGAAGATCACCTCGGTCCAGCAGGCGATCGATTACGTCAAGGCGCACGTCAAGGCGTAAGCACCTGCTTCCAGCAACACAGACCGGGGCCGCATCGTGCGGCCCTGCGTCTTTCTCGACAGCCATCGCCCGTCGCACATTTCCAGGCGCGGATCCGGCCCATCGCCGGTCGCGTTCGCAAGCGGAGTCATCCATGTCCAATCGTCCGGCCTCCTTCAACCGGCGCGTCGTCGTCACCGGCCTCGGCCTTGTCTCGCCGCTGGGCAACGACCTGGCCAGCAGCTGGGACGGCGTCATCAACGGCCGCTCCGGCATCGGTCCGATCACGCATTTCGACACCACGGGCTTCACCACCCGCATCGCCGGCGAAGTGCGCGATTTCGACGTCACCAAATGGGTGTCGCCGAAGGACGCGCGCAAGATGGACCCGTTCATCCACTACGGCGTCGCCGCCTCGATGATGGCGATGGAGGACGCGGGCCTGGTCGTCGACGACTCCAATGCCGAGCGCATCGGTGCGCTGATCGGTTCGGGCATCGGCGGCATCCTCGGTATCGAGGAGCAGACCATCAAGTTCAACGAGGGCGGCCCGCGCAAGATCTCGCCGTTCTACGTGCCCAGCACCATCATCAACATGCTGCCGGGGCAGGTGTCGCTGCTGACCGGCATCAAGGGGCCCAACTTTTCCGCGGTCTCGGCCTGCGCCACGTCCAACCACTCGATCGGCATGGCGATGCGGATGATCCAGTACGGCGACGCCGACGTGATGATCGCGGGCGGCGCCGAGCGCGGCTCCTCGCCGACGTCGGTTGGCGGCTTCTGCGCGATGAAGGCGATGTCGACCCGCAACGACGACCCGACGATCGCTTCGCGCCCGTGGGACAAGGGCCGCGACGGTTTCGTGCTCGGCGACGGCGCCGGCATCCTCGTGCTTGAGGAGTACGAGCGCGCCAAGGCCCGCGGCGCCCGCATCTATTGCGAGCTGGCCGGCTTCGGCGCCAGCTCCGACGCGTTCCACATGACCGCGCCCAGCGAGAACGGCGAAGGCCCGGCGCGCTGCATGGCGATGGCGATCAAGGATGCCGGGGTCAACCCGGAAGAGATCGGCTATCTCAACGCCCACGGTACTTCGACGCCACTGGGCGACCTGGCCGAAACCCTCGCGATCAAGCGCGCGTTCGGCGACCACGCCTACAAGACCATGGTCAGCTCGACCAAGTCGATGACCGGCCACCTGCTCGGCGCGGCCGGCGGCGCCGAGGCGATCTTCTCGGTGATGGCGCTGCACGAGGGCATCATCCCGCCGACCACCAACCTGGACGAGCCGGGCGAGGGCTGCGACCTCGACTACGTGCCCAACACCGCGCGCGAGGCGAAGATCGACGTCGCGATGTCGAACGGCTTCGGCTTCGGCGGCACCAACGGCACCTTGGTGTTCAAGCGGGTCTGAAACGGATTCGCGCGCACGCGGTGACGACTCCACATGCTGCTGACCCGCGCGCTGCCGCCCTCGATCGACCTGCTGGACCTGCACCGGCACGATCGCGAGCGCTATCCGCTGCTGCTTGAATCCAGTGCCGCCGGCACCGCGCAGGGACGTTGGGACCTGCTGCTGGTCGTCGAAGGCGCTTCGTTGCGGCTGGATCGCGATGGGGTCACCCGCGATGCCGATGGCCGGGTTGTCACCGGCGACTTCCTGCAGGCGCTGGATGCTGCATGGAGCGCCGCCCGGACCGCCCGTGACGAGCCGCGCTGGCCGTTCCGTGGCGGCTGGGCATTGCTGCTGGGGTATGAACTGGCGGCCCAGGTCGAGCCGGTTCTGCGGCTGCCGCCGGCACCGGGTGGCCTGCCGGTGGCGCTCGCGCTGCGGTGCCCCGGTGCGATCCTGCGCGACCACGCCAGCGGCGACTGCGTGGCGGTTGTCGAGCCCGGTCACGAGGCGCTGCTGGAAAGCATCGTGGCCGACCTCGCGCCGGTCGCGACGCTCGCTACGTTGCCCGGATGGCAGCCGCCGGACCGGATCGACGAGGACCCGCCGCACTGCTACACCGATGGCGTCGCCCGGGTGCTCGACTATCTCGTCGCCGGTGATGTGTTCCAGGCCAACCTGTCGCGCGGCTGGCGTGCGCGGTTCGACCGGCCGCTGCAGCCGGCGGCACTGTTCCAGCGCCTTCGCGAGAACAACCCGGCGCCGTTTGCGGGACTGTTCGCCGGCGCGGACTGGGCGGTCGTCAGCGCGTCACCGGAGCGCCTGGTATCGGTGCGCGGCGACCTGGTCGAGACCCGTCCGATCGCCGGGACCCGTCCACGCACGCCCGGTGACGACGACCACGCGCGCATCAGCGAGCTGGTCGGCCATCCCAAGGAACGCGCCGAACACGTGATGCTGATCGACCTGGAGCGCAACGACCTCGGCCGTGTCTGCACGCCGGGCAGTGTCGAGGTCGACGAACTGATGACGGTCGAGAGCTACGCCCACGTCCACCACATCGTCAGCAATGTGCGCGGCCGCCTGCGCGAAGGCGTCACCCCCGGTGAGGTGATCCGCGCGACCTTTCCCGGCGGCACCATCACCGGCTGCCCCAAGGTGCGCTGCATGCAGATCATCGCCGAGCTGGAAGGGGAGGGCCGTGGCGCGTACACCGGCGCGATGGGCTGGCTCAACCGCGACGGCGACCTCGACCTCAATATCCTGATCCGCAGCGCCGAGGTCGAGGACGATTGCGATGGCAGCCTGCTCCGGTTCCGCACCGGCGCCGGCATCGTCGCCGACTCCGACCCGCAGCGCGAACTCGACGAAACCCGGGCCAAGGCGCGCGGCATGTTGCGTGCGCTCGGGATCGATGATGCACGGGGGGCGCGTGGCGAGCCCTGAGGTCCGGGTATTCGTCGGCGACGACCGGGTGTCGGGTATCCCGCTGGATGACCGGGGACTGGCCTACGGCGACGGCGTGTTCGAAACCATGCGCGCGCATCGTGGCGGACTGCCGTGGTGGGATTTGCACTGGGCACGGTTCGAACGCGGCGCGTCGCGACTGGGGCTGGCGTTGCCGCGGCAGGCGCAGGTGCGAGAGGAGGCCGGGCGCCTGCTCGCCGGCACCGATGCCGTGCTCAGGTTGCAACTCGACCGGGGCCGTGGCGGTCGCGGCTATGCGCCATCGCAGGATGCCGAGCCGGTCTGGATCCTCGCCCGCCATCCACTGCCCGCGGCGATGCCGCCGCAGGGCATCAGCTTGCGCTGGTGCGCCACCCGCCTGGCGATCCAGCCGGCGCTGGCCGGGATCAAGCATTGCAACCGCCTCGAACAGGTGCTCGCGCGCGCCGAATGGCTGGCCGCCGGTACCGATGACGGCAACGCCGACGACGGCCTGATGTGCAGCACCGAAGGTGACGTGGTCAGCGCGACCGCCGCCAACCTGTTCGTACTGCATGGCGACCGCTGGCGCACGCCGTTGCTGGACCGCTGCGGCGTCGCGGGCGTGTGCCGGCAGTGGCTGCTCGACAACGCCGGGATCGAGCAGGCGAGGCTGGCGGTTTCCGATATCGAAACTGCCGACGCCGTCGTCCTGACCAACGCGGTGCGCGGTATCCTGCCGGTCGCGCGACTGGGCGCGCGACGTTGGCGGCAGCACCCCGCGGTGCTTGAATGGCAGCGACGCCTGGCCCGGGCCCATCCCGGGTTTGCCGCGACGGAACCTGCTCCGTCCGGTTCCCACCCATCCAGCCCATCGGAGATGCCGTGAGCCGCACCCGCAAGCGTCGTTTTGGCGTGATGTTCCTGTTGCTTCTGGTTGTGCTGGCGATCGCGGCCGCCGCGGTCGGGGCCTGGGCATGGCAGCGCTACACCGCGTTCGCCGACGCACCGCTCGCCGGCTTGCAGCAGGGCGACAGCGTGGTGATCGAACGCGGCGATTCGTTCCCGACGGTGATCTCGAAGCTGCGTACGGCTGGCGTGCGCGAAGGCGAACAGCTCGAATGGCGCCTGCTGGCGCGGCAACTGGGTGCGGCCGCGAACCTGCATGTCGGCGAATACGCGCTCGATCCCGGCACTTCGCCGCGCGAGCTGCTGGTCGCCATGCGCGAGGGCGACACCATCCAGCACCGCTTCACCATTGTCGAAGGCTGGAACATCCGCGAGCTTCGCGCCGCGCTGGCGACCGCCGAGCCGCTGGAACACGAGTCCGCTGAAATGGACGCCGCCGAGCTGATGGCGGCGCTCGGCCATGCCGACGAACATCCCGAAGGGCGCTTCCTGCCCGAGACCTACCTCTACACCCGTGGCGACAGCGATCTCGACCTGCTGCGTCGCGCGTACGCCGCCAGCGAGAAGGCGCTGGCTGCCGCATGGGAACAGCGCGATCCCGACACCCGGCTCGCTACGCCCTACGAGATGCTGATCCTCGCCTCCATCGTCGAGAAGGAAACCGGCATCGCCTCGGAACGGCCGCAGATCGCCGGACTGTTCGAGCGCCGCCTGCGCATCGGCATGAAGCTGCAGACCGATCCGACCGTGATCTACGGGCTTGGCACGGATTACGACGGCAACATCCGGCGCCGCGACCTGGTCACCGACACGCCCTACAACACCTACACCCGCGCCGGCCTGCCGCCGACCCCGATCGCGATGCCCGGTGTCGATGCGCTCAACGCGGTCGCCAACCCGGCCGACGGCACCGCGCTGTACTTCGTCGCCATCGGTGACGGCAGCGGCCGGCACCTGTTCGCCGACAGCCTGGCCGAGCACCAGGCCAACGTCCGCACGTACCTGCGCAACTACCACCAGAACACCGGTAACGCCGAATGAGCCTGCAGCGACAGCCGCGGCTGGTGACCCTGGAAGGCGGCGAGGGCGCCGGCAAGTCGACCGTGCTGGCCGCGCTGCGCGATGCGTTGCTGGCCAGTGGTTGCGAGGTCGTGTGCACCCGCGAACCCGGCGGCACGCCGCTGGCGGAGCAGATCCGTGGCTTGCTGCTCGATACCCGCCACGAGCCGCCGTCACCGGAAACCGAACTGCTGCTGATGTTCGCCGCACGCGCCCAGCACGTCAGCGAGACCATCCTGCCGGCGTTGCGCCGGGGCGCCTGGGTGCTGAGCGATCGCTTCACCGACGCCAGCTACGCCTACCAGGGCGCGGCCCGTGGCGGGGATGTCGATTTCATCGCCGAGCTCGAGCGGCGCGTGGTCGGGATCAGTCCGGGCTTGACCCTGCTGCTCGACGTGCCGGTCGAGATCGGCCTGCAGCGTGCCCGCGGACGTGGCGATGCGGACCGGATCGAGTCGGAGGCCGACGAGTTCTTCGAGCGCGTGCGCACCGGCTATCGCACGCGCGCGGAGGCCGAACCGCAGCGGTTCCGGATCATCGATGCCAGCCAGCCGGTTGAAGCGGTTGCCGCACAGGCGGTGGCGCAACTGCAGGCGCATCGTGACGCATTGCAGGTATCCGGATGACGACCTTCGCGCCCTGGCAGCAACGCATCCACGACCAGGCCGCGGCCGCGCTCGACGCCGGCCGGCTGGGTCATGGCCTGCTGTTCTGCGGGCCGGGCAGGCTGGGCAAGCGCCAGGTCGCCGAACATCTCGCCCGTCGCCTGCTGTGCACCGACCGTCGCACCGATGGCGAGCCCTGCGGCGAGTGCCGCGGTTGTCGTTTGTGGGCCGCCGGCAGCCACCCGGACTATCAACTGGTGTCGTTCGTCCGGACCAAGGATGGCAGCAAGCTGCGGACCGAGATCGTGATCGAGCAGATCCGCAAGCTGTCCGAACAGATGGCGCTGACTCCGCAGTACGGCGGCGCCCAGGTCGTGATCATCGACCCGGCCGACGCGATCAACCACGCCGCGGCCAACGCGTTGCTGAAAACCCTCGAAGAGCCGGTGCCGGGACGTTACCTGTGGCTGGTCAGCGCCCAGCCGAGCCGGTTGTCGGCGACCATCCGCAGCCGCTGCCAGAAACTCGAATTCCGCCTGCCGCCCCGCGCGGAGGCGCTGGACTGGCTGCAGGGCCAGGGCCATCCCGCCACCGGAGCCGTGGAAGCGCTCGATGCCGCGCGTGGCCACCCGGGGCTCGCCCACGAGTGGCTGGGCGGCGAGGGCATGGCGGTGCGGCGCGAAGTCGCTTCCGACCTCGACAAACTGCTGCGTGGCGAACTGGCGGTGGTCGAGACGGCGCAACGCTGGACCGCCGATGGCGAGGCCGACCAGCGGCTCAGGTTCGCCGCCGACCTCGCCGTGGCCGAAGCGGCCCGTGGCTTGACCGACCCGCTGCGTGCGCGCAGTCTGGCGGAGTGGTTCGACCGCGCCAATCGCGCCCGTGAATTGCTGCGCACCACGGTGCGCGCGGAACTGGTGGTGGTCGAGTTGTTGATGGCCTGGCGGGCCGGGGTTGGTCGCGCCGGGAATGACAAGGTGGCACAGGGGATGAAGGCATGAGTTCGACAGGCGGCAGCGCGCGTCAGGGCATCCTGTCGCTGGCAGTGAAGGACAAGGCGTCGCTGTACAACGCCTACATGCCGTACCTGAAGCAGGGCGGGATCTTCGTGGCGACGCCCAAGCGTTACTTCCTCGGCGACGAGGTGTTCCTGCTGTTGACCCTGCCCGAATCCACCGAGCGCCTGCCGGTTGCCGGCAAGGTGGTCTGGGTGACGCCCGCCGGTGCGCAGGGCAATCGCCCGGCCGGGGTCGGCGTCCAGTTCGGCGATGGTGCCGAGGGCGAGAACGTCAAGGGCAAGATCGAAGCGCTGCTGGCCGGCACCCTCGCCGCCGAGCGCGCGACCCACACGATGTAGCCGCAGTGGGCTGGCCCCTCCTGTAGGAGCGACGTAAGTCGCGATCTGGAGTAGGTCGAGCGACCCGTCATCCGATCGCGACTCACGTCGCTCCTACAGAAGCGGGGTCGCGGCAGGCCCGCAATTCAGCGCAGCGCCGCCGAATCCCAGCCCGGCCGCGGTGCAAACCGCTCGCCGTGGCGCGCCTGCAACTGCTTCAACCGCTCCAGCAGCCCGTCGGCACCGGCCTCGCGGATGTACTGGATCGGGCCGCCACGGAACGGTGCGAAACCGGTGCCGAAAATCACCCCCGCATCCAGCAGGTCGGCATCGGCGACCACGCCGTCGTGCAGGCAGGCCACCGCCTCGTTGAGCAGCGGCAGGACCAGGCGATCCTCCAGGTCGGCCGGCGCCTGGTAGTTCTCCGGCAATTCCGGCTTGACCGCCTTGCCGTCCTCCCACTTGTACAGGCCCTGGCCGTCCTTCTTGCCGCGCTTGCCCGGCTCGGCGCCGCCGGCCAGCGCCGCCGGCACCTGCAACCCGAGGAACGGCGAAAGCTCCGCGCCGACGCCGGCGGCCACGTCCAGCCCGACCGTGTCGACCAGTTCGATCGGCCCCATCGGCATGCCGAACTTGACCGCCGCCTTGTCGATCGCCTTGCCCGGGATGCCTTCCGAATACAAGGTCACTGCTTCCAGCATGTACGGGAACAGCACCCGGTTGACCAGGAACCCCGGCGTCCCCGCGACCGGCACCGGCAGCTTGCCGATCGCCTTGCAGAACGACGCCAGCCGTTGCCGGGTCTCCTCGGCCATCGCGTCGTGCTGGACGATCTCGACCAGCGGCATCAACGCCACCGGGTTGAAGTAGTGCAGGCCGGCGAACTGCGCCGGACGCGCGATGTCGTCGCGCAACTCGACCAGCGGGATCGATGAAGTGTTGCTGGTCAGCAACGCGTCGGCCTTCATCCGCGGCTCGACGTCCGCGTACAGGCCGCGCTTGGCCTCGGCCTGCTCGATGATCGCCTCGATCACCAGGTCCGCCGTGGCCGCGCCGTCGCCGGCGAGGTCGCCCTTGAGCCGCGCCGCCACCGCCGGACGCTTGGCCTCGTCCTTGACCTTCTTCGCGAACAGCTCGCCGGCGCGCCCCATCGCGTTGTCGATGAAGCGCTGCTCGCGGTCGTTGAGGGTGACCTCGAAACCCTTGTAGGCAGACCACGCCGCGATGTCGCCGCCCATCACCCCGGCGCCGATCACGTGCACCCGGCTGATCCCGTGATCCTTGCCACCGACCGCCTTCAACCGCTCCTGCAGGAAGAACACCCGGATCAGGTTGCGCGCGGTCGGGGTCGAGGCCAGCTTCGCCACCGACTTGCGCTCGGCGGCGAGCTTGCGGTCGATGCCGCCACCGGTGTTCTTCCAGGTGTTGACCAGCGCGTACGGCGCCGGGTAGTGCTCCTTGCGGGCCTTGCGCGCGACCTGTTTGAGCAGCATCGGCGCGATCAGCTGCCGCGCCGGCCAGGTGTTGGTCAGCCAGCCCATGAAGCGTTGTTTGAACGGCCGCTTGCCACCCTTCAGCGCCAGCGACGCGGCGCTGTCGACCAGCACCGCCTTGTCCGCGGTCCTGTCGACCAGGCCGTTCGCGCGCGCGGCAGACGCCGACAGGGTGCGGCCGGTCAGCATCATGTCGAACGCCGCGGGTGCACCGACCAGCTTCGGCAGCCGCACGCTGCCGCCCCAGCCCGGATAGATGCCGAGCTTGACCTCGGGCAAACCGATCCGGGTCGAGCCGTCCTTGCTGGCCACGCGGTAGTCGCAGGCCAGCGCCAGTTCGGTGCCGCCACCCATGCAGAAGCCGTGGATCGCGGCGACGGTCGGGCAGGGCAGTTGCGCCAGTCGCTGGAACACCTGCTGGCCGCGCTGGAGCGCACCGGCGACGTTGCCCTTTTCGTCGAAGCCCTGGAACTCCTTGATGTCGGCGCCGGCGATGAAGCCGCTGTCCTTGGCCGAGCGGAGCACCACGGCCCTGGGTGGGTCGATCGCGACCCGCTCGAGCAGGCCGTCGAGCTCGATCAGCACGTCCTGCGACAGCGCATTGACCGACTCGCCCGCGCGGTCCAGCGACAGCACGAGGACTTCGTCGGGGCGCTTTTCCGCGTGCCAATGTTTGACGCGAAGCCCGTCGAAGCTCGGAAGTCCGGTGTCGTGCGAGGCCATGCTGCACCATCCGTTCAGGTATGGAATAGGCCGCTATCATCCCGAGGATGCTCGATCGCCGTCAAATGAAGTCGGCATGGGGCGGCGCGGCGGTTGTCTGCCGTCCCGGGGGTGCCGGGAGGCAGTTGCGGAAGGCGCGCCGTGCCCCAATCGTTGGGGGAGTGAACTTTTCCCCGACAGGGTTGTCCCATTGTTCGGCCACGGCCGAGCTGACAGGAGTGCCGGCGCGCGGTATGGCCGAAAACGACGTGGAGTCAAACCAGGAGCTGGACCAGGAACTCGTCAGGCGTGTCCAGCGCGGTGACGGCACGGCCTTCGATGCGTTGGTGCGCAAGTACCAGCACCGGATCGTCGGGCTGATCGGGCGCTACGTCTCCGACTGGAGCGAGTGCCAGGACGTCGCCCAGGACACCTTCATCCGCGCCTACCGCGCGCTGCCGAACTTCCGTGGCGACGCGCAGTTCTACACATGGTTGCACCGGATCGCAGTGAATACCGCCAAGAACCACCTTGTCGCGCAGAACCGCCGCCCGCCGACCGATGACATCGAAGTCGGTGAGGCCGAGCAGTTCGATGTCGGTGTCCGCTTGCGCGACAACGACACGCCGGAACGCGAATTGATGCGGCAGCAGGTGGAACAAACCGTCATGCGCGTGGTCGAAGGTTTGCCCGAAGACCTGCGCACGGCGATCAGCCTGCGCGAGGTCGATGGCCTGAGTTACGAGGAGATCGCGCAGAGGATGGATTGTCCGATCGGCACGGTGCGTTCACGGATCTTCCGCGCCCGCGATGCCATCGATGCCGAACTGAAACCCCTGCTTGACCACGACGACCGCCGGGAACGGAGCATTTGATGTCCACCACCCAACACCATGATGCAGATCGGGAAACCCTCAGCGCGCTGTTCGACGGCGAGCTGCAGGGCGATTCGGCGCGCTTCGCGTTGAGGCGGCTCGACCACGACCCGCAGTGGCGCGAGGCGTGCGGCCGCTGGCAACTGTGTGGCGACGTGCTCCGCGGCCAGGCCGGCGCGGTGGCGCCGGCGGGATTCGCGGAGCGTGTCGGCGCGGCGTTGGCGCAGGAAGCCGTGGCCCAACCGGCGACTGCCGTGGCGCGTGCGACGCCGGTGCGCCGGCGCTGGGTCGGTGGCGCCGCGTTGGCCGCATCGGTGGCGGTGGCGGCGCTGTTCGTGGTCCGCCCGTTCTCGCAATCGGGTGACTTGCCGTCATCGGCCCCGCAGGTTGCGGCGACCGCCGGCTCGACAGCGGCGCCGGTGGATGGCGAGGCGGGCGCAACCGCGCAATTTGCGATGCAGGAGCCCGCCGCACCGATATCCGCGCCGAACACCATCCCGGAGGCGCCGGGTACCGAGATCGGTCTGGCCGCCGCCGCGGTGGCGGTCGCCGAGGTGCCGCGCCGCGCCGGTGAGCGCCGTTCGCGCGGCCAGTCGCAACGCGCGGCCGTTCGCAATTCGCGGAACCAGGTCGAGTCGCCGGCGATGGCGGCCGTTGCCAGCCCGTCGACGGCGGTCGCCGCCACGATCGACCCCTCACCCGCGCTGATCCAGCCCTCGTCGACCCATCCGTTCCTGCCGCAGGGCGAGATCGTTTCGCGCCCGTGGCCGCGCGCGGCGCTGCCCGACTATCCGACCGGCAACACTTTCACCGCCGGTTTTTCCGGCCGCCCGGTCGTGGCGCCGCCAGCCGGCCCGACATCACCGTTCTATCCGTTCGAGCCACTGATTGAGCCGCAGCCCGAATCCGCGACAGCGCCGGGCGCCAGGCAATCGGAAGGGGCCGACTGGCCGCGACGCTGACCGGCGCACCGCGTTTCCCACCACAGAATCCATTCGCAATACGAGGCCGATCCATGAACCGACCGCTTCGCGCCGTTGCCGTGCTTGGCATCCTCGCCGCTTCATTGCCGGTGGCCTGCACCGCGCAACAGACTCCCACCACCGCTGCTGCCGCGCAGGCGGTCACGCCGCCCGTCGCGGCGCCGATCGTCACCGGCCTGCCGGACTTCACCCAACTGGTCAAACGGGTCGGTCCAGCGGTGGTCAACATCAGCGCCGAAATCGCGCCGCCCGAGCGTGGCGCCGGCAGCGGCATGCCACCGGGCTTCGAGGACCTGCTGCGCCGGTTCGGCATGGTGCCGGGAATGCCGGGTGCGCCCGATGGCCCGCGCGGCGGCGGCACCTCGCTGGGCAGCGGCTTCGTGATCTCCGATGACGGCTACGTGCTGACCAACAACCACGTCATCGATGGCGCCGACGACGTCACGGTGACGCTGTCGGACCGCCGCGAGTTCAAGGCCGAAGTGGTCGGCAGTGACGAGACCTACGACATCGCCCTGCTCAAGATCGAGGCTGACGACCTGTCATGGCTGCGCACCGGCGATTCGCACAGCCTGCAGCCGGGGCAGTGGGTGGTCGCGATCGGCTCGCCGTTCGGGCTCGACCACTCGGTCACGGCAGGCATCGTCAGCGCGGTCGGCCGCGCCAATCGCAGCCAGCAGTACGTGCCGTTCATCCAGACCGACGTCGCGATCAACCGCGGCAACTCCGGTGGCCCGCTGCTCAACACCTCCGGCGAGGTGGTGGGGATCAACTCGCAGATCTTCAGCAACTCCGGCGGCTACATGGGCGTGAGTTTCGCGATCCCGATCGACCTGGCGATGAACGCGGTCGAGCAGATCAAGGAAACCGGCGAGGTCCGCCGCGGCATGATCGGCGTGAACATCCAGCCCGTCACCGCGGACATGGCACGCGCGGCCGGGTTGCCCGACAGCCGCGGCGCGATGGTTTCCAATGTCCAGCCGGGCAGCGCCGCGGACAAGGCCGGGATCCGCCGGATGGACGTGATCCGCGCCTTCAACGGCGTCCGCATCGCCGATGCCAGCGACCTGCCGCCGCTCGTCGGTGCGATCGCGCCGGGCAGCAAGGCCACCGTCGAGGTGCTTCGCGATGGCGACACCATGAAACTGGACCTGGTCGTCGGCGCCGAGAGCGCGCTGGGCGCCACCGGCCCTGCGGGAACCCGCGGCAATGACGACGACAGCGCGGTGCCCGCAGGCTCCAATCCGCTGGGCCTGGAGGGCCGTGAGCTGAATGATGCGACCCGTCAGCGGCTCGGCGTCCGAGGCGATGAAGGCGTGCTGCTGGCACGCGTGCCCACCGGAATCGCCCGTGAAGCCGGGCTGCAGGCAGGCGACGTGGTGTTGCAGGTCGGGCGCCAGAGCGTCGCCAGCGTGGCCGAATTCAACCGCGCGCTCGCCGAGGTGGACGCCGGGGATACGGTGATGCTGCTGGTCCAGCGAGGTGGCGCCAGCCAGTTCGTGGCGGTGACCGCGCCGGACTGACCCATCGCCGGCCACAGGGCGGTGGACCGGGCCTTCTCCGGCCGCCGCCAGGCGCCCTGTTGGCCCGCGGCGGCCAGGATGCGGTATGCGATAATCGCCCGTTAACTTTCCCGGCCCCCGAGCCATTGCCGACCCCATGCAGCAGATCCGCAACTTCTCCATCATCGCCCACGTCGACCACGGCAAGTCGACCCTGGCCGACCGCATCATCCACCTGTGCGGCGGCCTGACCGAGCGCGAGATGGAAGCGCAGGTGCTCGACAACAATCCGATCGAGCGCGAGCGCGGCATCACCATCAAGTCGCAGTCGGTGTCGCTGCCGTACACCGCGCGCGACGGCAAGACCTACCAGCTCAACTTCATCGACACCCCCGGCCACGTCGACTTCAGCTACGAGGTCAGCCGCTCGCTGGCCGCCTGCGAGGGCGCGCTGCTGGTGGTCGACGCGGCGCAGGGCGTCGAGGCGCAGTCGGTCGCCAACTGCTACACCGCGGTCGAGCAGGGCCTGGAAGTGGTGCCGGTGCTCAACAAGATCGACCTGCCGACCGCCGACATCGACCGCGCCAAGGCCGAGATCGAGGCGGTGATCGGCATCGACGCCAGCGAGTCGGTCGCGATCAGTGCCAAGACCGGGCTCAACATCGAGGAGGTGCTGGAGGCGATCGTCGAGCGCATCCCGCCGCCGCAGCCGCGCGACACCGACAAGCTGCAGGCGCTGATCATCGACTCGTGGTTCGACAACTACCTTGGCGTGGTGTCGCTGGTGCGCGTCATGCAGGGCGAGATCACCCCGGGCAGCAAGATCCTGGTGATGTCGACCGGGCGCACCCACCTGGTCGACAAGGTCGGCGTGTTCACCCCCAAGCGCAAGGAGCTGGGCAAGCTCGGCGCGGGCGAGGTGGGCTGGATCAACGCCAGCATCAAGGACGTCCACGGCGCCCCGGTCGGCGACACCCTGACCCTGGCCGGCGACCCGGCGCCGAAGCCGTTGCCGGGTTTCCAGGAAATGCAGCCGCGCGTATTCGCCGGCCTGTTCCCGGTCGACGCCGAGGACTACCCGGACCTGCGCGAGGCGCTCGACAAGCTGCGCCTCAACGACGCCGCGCTGCGCTTCGAGCCGGAAAGCTCGGAGGCCATGGGCTTCGGCTTCCGCTGCGGCTTCCTCGGCATGCTGCACATGGAAATCGTGCAGGAGCGGCTGGAGCGCGAATACAACCTCGACCTCATCAGCACCGCGCCGACGGTGGTCTACGAGGTGCTCAGGACCGACGATTCCATCGTGATGATGGACAACCCGGCCAAGCTGCCGCAGGTCAACCTGGTCGAGGAGATCCGCGAGCCGATCATCCGCGCCAACATCCTCACCCCCGAGGAGTACATCGGCAACATCATCAAGCTGTGCGAGGAGAAGCGCGGCACCCAGCTGGGCATCAACTACATGGGCAGCCAGGTGCAGATCAGCTACGAGCTGCCGATGGCCGAGGTGGTGCTGGACTTCTTCGACAAGCTCAAGTCGGTCAGCCGCGGCTACGCCTCGCTGGACTACCACTTCGTGCGCTTCGAGGCCGGCCCGTTCGTGCGCGTAGACGTGCTGATCAACGGAGACAAGGTCGACGCGCTGTCGCTGATCGCCCACCGCAGCCACGCCGACCGCCGTGGCCGCGACCTGTGCGAGAAGATGAAGGACCTGATCCCGCGGCAGATGTTCGACGTCGCCATCCAGGCCGCGATCGGGTCGCAGATCATCGCCCGCACCACGGTCAAGGCGATGCGCAAGAACGTGCTTGCCAAGTGCTACGGTGGCGACATTTCGCGCAAGAAGAAGCTGCTGGAGAAGCAGAAGGCCGGCAAGAAGCGCATGAAGCAGGTCGGCAGCGTCGAGATCCCGCAGGAAGCCTTCCTGGCGGTGCTGCAGATGGACAACAAATAACAGTGTCGCCAGTCGATCAAAGGAGCAGGCATGCGTTGGTTTGAAATCGCCCTGGTGGTGCTCACCCTCGTCACCGGGCTGGTCTGGCTGCTCGACAAACTGGTCCTGGCCAAGCACCGTGCCGCCCACCAGGGCCTGCTCGACGACGATGCCGAGCCGTGGTACGTCGACTACGCCAAGGCGTTCTTCCCGGTGCTGCTGGTGGTGCTGATCCTGCGCAGCTTCATCGCCGAACCGTTTCGCATCCCGTCCAACTCGATGATGCCGACCCTGCTGACCGGCGACTTCATCCTGGTCAACAAGTTCGCCTACGGCCTGCGCTGGCCGATCATCAACAGGAAGTTCGTCGACATCGGCGAGCCCGAGCGCGGCGACGTGGTGGTGTTCCATCCGCCGCACCATCCCGAGCAGGACTGGATCAAGCGGGTCATGGGCCTGCCGGGCGACCGCATCGGCTATTACGACAACCAGGTCCACGTCAATGGCGAGCCGATCGGCTACGAGTCGCTGGGCATCTACCAGGGCCATGACAGCGGCATCGGCATGACCGGGGCCGAGGAACTGCGCGAGCAGCTCGCCGGCCGGCCACACCTCGTGCTCGAGCGGACGGGCGTCCCGTATCGCGATCCGGGTGAGGGCGAGTGGGTGGTCCCGCCCGGCCACTATTTCGTGATGGGCGACAATCGCGACAACAGTGAAGACAGCCGATACTGGGGTTTCCTGCCGGAGGAGAACCTCCGCGGCAAGGCGTTCCTGATCTGGATGAATATCGATGGGGGTATCGGTTTCTCCCGGATCGGCAAGAGCATCCAGTAGGATCCTGCAGCAGCACCTGTCGACCAGTCACCAGGGGAGTAAAGGCATGAAACGTGCACAAGGGGGCATGACCCTCATCGGGTTCATCATCGTGCTGGCCGTGGCCGGCGTGTTCATCTACATGGGGATGAAGGTGATCCCGATGTACTCGGAGTTCTATTCGGTCAAGGAGGCGCTGCATGGCCTTGCCGGTGAACCCGGCATTGCGAACAAGGATCCGGCCGAAATAAAGAAGCTGCTTTTCCGGCGGCTGGACATCAGCTATGCGGACACGGTCGAGCCCGGACACGTGAAGATCGCACGCAAGGACGCCGGCTACCTCGTGACGGTCAAGTACGAAGTGCGCGAGCCGCTCATCGCCAACCTTGATGTGGTCGGCAAGTTCGAGGCGGAAAAGGAACTGCGCCGCGGCGGGGCGATCGACTGACCGGTGGCTGACCGTATCGGCCATCCGTTCGTCCGGCCGGAGCTGCTGGCGCAGGCGTTGACCCATCGCAGCGCCGGCGCGCCGCACAACGAGCGGCTGGAGTTCCTTGGGGATGCGCTGGTCAACCTGTTCGCGGCCGAAGCGCTCTACGCCCGTTGGCCGCGCGCCGACGAAGGCGCCTTGACCCGGGCCCGTGCCGAGCTGGTGCGCGAATCCGCACTGGCACCGATCGGACGGGCGCTGGAACTGGGTGAACGCCTGACCCTCGGGCCGGGCGAAATGAAGTCCGGCGGGCATCGCCGCGATTCGATCCTGGCCGACGCGGTCGAGGCGGTGGTCGCGGCGATCTACCTCGACGCCGGCTTCGAGGCCTGTCGCGCCGTGGTCCTGCCCTGGTTCACCACCGCGATGGACGCGCTGCCGCCGCCGCACAAGGTCGGCAAGGACGCCAAGACCCGCCTGCAGGAATGGCTGCAGGGCCGGCAGAAGCCGCTGCCGGTCTACGAACTGATTGCCGAGAGCGGCGAGGACCACGCCAAGACCTTCCGGGTCAGTTGCACGCTGGCCGCCCCGGCGCTGGTCACCGAAGGCGAGGGCAACTCGCGCCGCGGCGCCGAACAGGCCGCCGCCGAGGCCGCGCTGGGCGCCATCGCCGCGCCGTAGCGCCTACAATCCCCGCATGACCCCAACCCCCCATCGCAGCGGCCACGTCGCCGTCATCGGCCGGCCCAACGTCGGCAAGTCGACCCTGACCAACGCCCTCGTCGGCGCCAAGATCAGTATCGTCTCGCCACGGCCGCAGACCACCCGCCATCGCCTGCTTGGCATCGCCACCTTTGCCGACGGCCAGCTGCTGCTGGTCGATACCCCCGGCCTGCACCGCGACCAGGGCAAGTCGACCGCGACCGCCATGCACCGCTGGATGAACCGGGCCGCCCGCGGCGCGCTCGAGGGCATCGACGCGGCCATGCTGGTGGTCCGCGCCGGCCAGTGGGATGAGGCCGACGACTTCGCCTACCAGGCCCTGCATCACGTCGGCGTGCCGGTGGTGCTGGTGGTCAACCAGGTCGACCGGCTCAAGGACAAGACCGCGCTGCTGCCGTATCTGGCCAGGGTCAGCGAAGGGCGCGAGTTCGCCGGTGTGCACCCGATCTCCGCGCTCAAGCGCAAGGGGCTCGAAGCGCTGACCAAGGACGTATTGGCGTTGCTGCCCGAGCAACCCGCGCTGTATGCCGAGGACGAGATCACCGACAAGAGCCAGCGCTTCCTCGCCGGTGAACTGGTCCGCGAACAGCTCATGCGCCAGCTTGGCGAGGAGCTGCCATACGCGACCACGGTCGAGATCGAGCGCTTCGTCGTCGATGGCCCGCTGCTGCGCATCGGCGCGGTGATCTGGGTCGAGCGCGACGGCCAGAAGTCGATCGTGATCGGCAAGGGCGGCGAGCGCCTGCGCGAGATCGGCACCAAGGCGCGACAGCAGATGGAGCGGTTGTTCGATTCCAAGGTGTTCCTGGAAACCTGGGTGCGCGTGCGCGAGGGCTGGTCGGACGACGAGGCCGCGCTACGCACGTTCGGGTACCACGACTAGGCGCCGATGCGCCTGGACAACGAGCCCGGCTTCGTCCTGCATGCGCGGGCCTGGCGCGAGACCAGCCTGCTGGTCGAGGTGCTGAGCGCCAACCATGGCCGTGTCGGCCTGCTGGCGCGCGGCCTGCGCGGACCGCGGAGCCACCCGTTGCGCGCCGCGCTGCAGCCATTGCAATCGATCCGCTTCGACGCCGTGCAGCGCGGCGAGCTTGCGCAGCTGCGCGCGGCCGAAGCGCTCGACGCCGCCCCGCGACTGGCCGGCGACGCGATGATGGCTGGCTTCTACCTCAACGAACTGACCCTGCGCCTGACCCAGCGCGACGACCCGCAACCCGATTTCTATACCGCCTATGCGCGCACCCGCGAACGCCTGCGTGCGGACGAGCCGCTGGCGTGGACGCTGCGCCGGTTCGAGCGCGACCTGCTGGATGCGCTCGGACTGGGATTCGAGTGGAGCGTCGATGGCGATGGCGAACCGATCGACCCGGCCGCGCGCTACCGGCTTGATCCCGAACATGGCCCACGGCGCGTGCTCAGCGACCGCGGCCAGGCGGATCGCAGCGGCGCGGCGACCGGTCGCGGGTTGATCGACCTGGGTGCCGACCGGCAACCGGATGACGCCGACCTGCCAGGATTGCGCCGGGTACTGCGCGGCGTGCTCGCGCATCACCTGGGCGCGCGCGGGTTGAAGTCCTGGGAGATGCTTGCCGGCCTGCCCAGGGCACCGTCTCCCGGATCGGCGGGGGATCAGGCGTAACCGGTTCCATCGTCGTTGCCGTCGGACTGGCGCAGGATATCGAGCGCGGCGCGGTCGAAGCGGTCCAGCGCATCGACGGCGTCGGGTTGCGATTGCAGCGCGCGGACGGTGTCGGCCAGCCGTGCGGCGCCGACAAAACCGCAACTCGCGCGCAGCTTGTGCAGCTCTCCCTGCATCGATTCGCGGTCGCCATCGCGGGCGCAGGCGAGGATCCGCTCGCGCGTGTGGGGCAGCTCGGCGATGAACAGCTGCCGCAGCGTGGCGACATGCGCCTGGTTGCCGTTGAGCGCGGCGGCAGCGGCGACGTCGTCCCAGGTCGGCTGGTTGCTGGCGATGGCGCGCGTTGAATCCGTCGACGCCCCGAACCCCAGCACAGCGCGCACGGCGGACTGGACCGCGGACGCCGGCAGCGGCTTGACCAGCACGTCGCGGAAGCCGGCGGCCAGCAGGGCTTCGCGCACCCCGGCGTCGTTGGATGCGGTGTGCGCCAGCGCCGGAATGCCGGGGTGCGCCTGACGCGCCCGTGCCAGCAGGTCGCGGCCGTCGCCGTCGGGCAGGTTGGCATCGAACAGCCACAGGTCGTACTGCCTGCCGCCCAGCAGGGCGAGCGCGCCGGCGAGGCTGTCGACCGCATCGACCTCGGCCGGGATCGCATGCAGCGCGGCGCTCAGGAACGCGCGGCTGGTCGGGTCGTCCTCGACCAGCAGGATGCGTGGCGAGGCCGGCGGGTCGGGCGGTGATTTCATCGGAAGATCCTTCCGGGCTCGGTATGCTGCGTCGATGTCGCGCCCGATTTTACGCCTGCTGCCGTCGTCCGCGTTGCTCGCATGCCTGATGCTGTCCGGTGTCGGGCAGGCGTTCGCCGCGCCGCGTTCGGCGACTGCGCACATCGACCGGGTGACCACCGCGGTCGCCACGCTGCACGATGTACGGGTCAGGCTTGCGTGGCCCGCGGACATGCCGCAGGGCGAACTTCGCCTGCAGGCGCGGCGGGTCGAGGCGCCGGACCTCGGCTACCGGTTTCGCGATCTCGACTGGCGTTGCCCATTGCAGCGTGATGCCAGCGGCGCGTGGCGGTGCGCCGGCGAGCTGCGCAGCGGCGGCGAACGCATGCGGCTGTCGGTCGAGCTGGGTGTCGCCACGACCGGGGCCAGCCTCGTGCGCGGCGCGAGCCGGATCGAGCTGCATCGCAACGCCACCACGCCCGACGCGACCCGCATCGACCTGACCCGGGTGCCCCTGGCGTGGACCCAGGCACTGCTGTCGCAGGTGTGGGCGTCCGGCCGAATCACCGACGGCACGTTCGACGCCGCCCTGAAGATCACCGCGGCCACGGATGAGCCGATCCGCGTTGCCGGTCCGCTGCGCATCGACGCGGCATCGTTCGACACCCCCGACGGAACCGTAGCGGGCGCCAACCTCGGCGCGCGCGTCGACGTCGATGCGCGCCTGGGCGAGCGCGACCGGTTCACCATCGATGGCCGCCTGCTCGGTGGCGAAGTGCTGTTCGGGACCACCTATGTATCGCTGCAGGAGCGCCAGGTCGAACTGCACCTGTCCGCGCTCCAGGAGGGGCAGGGCTGGACGCTTCCGCGCATCGGCTGGAATGACCGCGGCATCCTCGCGGTCGAAGGCAGTGCCGCGCTCGGCGCGCAGGCCGGGCTTCGCGCGCTCGACCTGCAACTGCGCGCGCCCGATCTCGCGCCCATGTCCGCAGCCTATCTGAGCGGCTGGCTCGGGCTGGCGGGGCTGGGCGACCTCGCGATCGACGGCGCCGCCGACGCGACCGTGCGGATCGGCGACGGAGAACTCGACGATGGCCTGCTGCGCCTGCACCAGGTCCGGCTGGACGACCCGCGCGGGCGATTCGCCTTCGACGGCATTGATGGTGACCTGGCGTTTTCGGGGGCCGCGCCGGTGTCCAGCGAGCTGCGCTGGCAGGGCGGTGACCTGTACGGGCTTGCGTTCGGGCCGAGCCGCCTGCCGTTCCGCAGCGCCGCGGGCGCGTTGCAACTGGCGGACGCGGTCGAGTTGCCACTGCTCGGTGGGATCGCGCGTTTCGACCATCTGCAGATCCGCCCGCCGGGGGGCGACGAATCGCTGGACGTGCGCTTCGGCCTGACCCTGGAGCGGCTCGACGTGGCCCAGCTGTCGCAGGCGCTGGACTGGCCGGCGTTCACCGGTGAACTCAGCGGCACGATTCCCGAGGCGCGCTATGCCGATGACCGGGTCGAGTTCGATGGCGGCCTGGCGATGCAACTGTTCGGCGGCGAGGTCGAGGTGACCCAGTTGTCGATGGAGCGGCCGTTCGGGGTGCTGCCGACGCTGTCGACCGACATCGCGTTCGACGATATCGACCTGGCCGCGCTGACCGGTGCATTCGACTTCGGCAGCATCAGCGGCAAGCTCGATGGCCGCATCGCCGACCTGCGCCTGGTCAACTGGCAGCCGGTCGCGTTCGATGCGCGACTCGACACCGACCGCCATCGCGGCGTGCGCCAGCGGATCAGCCAGCGCGCGGTGCAGGACCTGACGAGTGTCGGCAACGCGTCGATCGTCGGCAGCCTGCAGTCGCAGCTGATCGGGTTCTTCGACGACTTCGGCTATTCACGGATCGGCATCGCCTGCCGTCTGTCGGACGAGGTCTGTGCGATGGACGGCCTTGGTTCAGCGGGTGGGGGCTTTATTATCGTCGAAGGGTCCGGGCTGCCGCGGTTGACGGTGGTCGGGTACAACCGCCGGGTCGACTGGCCGACGCTGGTCGAGCGGCTCGCGGCGGTCGGTACGGGTGACGTGAAGCCGGTGGTCGAATAACCGGCCGCGCAGTCCTCCGTCCCGGAAAATTTCGGTCTTGAACAAGGGAGAAGTCGGATGCGTCGTTGGATGGGAGTTCCGGTCGCCGCGGTGATGGTCACGGCATGCGTCACGATCAACGTGTACTTCCCGGCCGCGGAGGCGAGGGAGGCGGCCCGCCAGTTCGTCGACAAGGTGATCGGCGAGGAGCCGCAGCCGTCGACGCCGGTCGAGGATGGCGAAGGTGGTCCGAGTGCGATGCTGGAGCCGGTGACGTTGCGGCAGCTGGCGTCGCGGGTCGATCTGTACTCGCTGGTCGGCATCGGCAGTGCGCATGCGCAGTCGCCGGACATCACGATCAAGACGCCGGCGATCCAGGCGATCCAGGCGCGGATGGCGTCGCGGTTCAATTCGACCCTGCGGGCGGGCTTCGATGCCGGTGCGCTGGGGTTCGCCAGTGACGGCACGATCGTGGTGCGCGATGCGTCGAAGCTGGAGTTGCGCGACCGGGTGAAGATCCAGCAGGCGGTGGCGGAGGACAATCGCGACCGCAATGCGGTGTATCGCGAGGTGGCGGTGGCCAATGGGCACCCGGAGTGGGAGTCGCAGATCCGCCAGGTGTTCGCGAAGCAGTGGATCGCCAGTGCGCGCAGTGACTGGTGGTACCAGAGCGGCGGTGGCTGGAAGCAGAAGTAGGCTGGTTCAGTCGCAGCAGCAACGGTAGCGGCGACAGCGACAGCAACAGCGACAGCAACAGCAACAGCGAGAAGCGGTGGCAGCGGGTGGGCTCCCGGCTTCGGGCGGGAGCGCCGCCCTGTCCGGGTGCTGCTGCGCCCACTCCATCGGGCCATCCATGGCCCGAGTCGGGGCCGTGCGCCATCCATGGCGCACTCTCCGCAGCACCCGGCCAGGACGCCGCGTCGCGGCTTGGGGGTGGTGGATTCAGTGTGTTGGAGTTCGGGTGCCAATCCGCACGACACCAAGGTAGCCGCGATCCTCGCTGGTGTAGGAGCGACGTAAGTCGCGACCCTCTGAACGCGTGAGGCACTTAGGAAATCGCGACTCACGTCGCTCCTACACGGGGCCGGTTCCCGGAGTCCTGGACATCCGGGGCAGGAGGTGGACGCCGGGGGAATTGCGTAAAAGCGGGCCATGGATGGCCCGCGGCCCGCCTCAGGACAGGGTGAGCGCAGACGGCTTGCGCGGCACTGCCGCGCGTCTGCGCGAACGCCCGGCGCGCTGCGCCGGGCCGGACCGTGGAGCGGGCCTGATGAAGGGCTGGAGCAATCCCCCGGCGGCCGCCTCCTGCGCGAGAAGTCCTCGACGAGCTCTGTGAACCACCTCATAGGGACCGCACACCCACCTCTGCGACAATACGCGGCCCTGAATAACCGTGTGTTGCCCGTGGCCCGAATCGACAAGACCCCGTTTGAAGCCGAAATCACCGGCATGACCCACGATGGCCGCGGCGTGGCCCGCCGGGCGTCGAAGGAACCGGGCGAGGCTGGCAAGGCGGTCTTCATCGCCGGGGCGTTGCCCGGAGAGCGGGTGATGGCGGTGCAGACCGGCCGCCATCGGAGCTTCGACGAGGCACGTGCAGTCGAGGTGCTGCATGCGGCGCCGGAGCGGGTCGAGCCGCGCTGCGAGCATTTCGGCGTGTGCGGAGGCTGCGCGCTGCAGCACTACGCGGAGGACAAGCAGATCCTCGCCAAGCAGAACGTGCTGCTGGAAAACCTCGAACGCATCGGCCACGTCACCCCTGAGCGCGTGCTGGAACCGCTGGTCGACGCCGCCTGGGGCTATCGCCGCAAGGGCCGGTTCTCGGTGCGCCGGGTCGAGAAGAAGGACAAGACCCTGGTGGGTTTCCGCGAGACCGATCCGCGTTTCGTCGCCGACATCGCGCGCTGCCATACGGTGATCCCGCAGATCGGTGAGAAGGTCGAGGCGTTGGCCTTGCTGGTCGACGGGCTGGAGGCACGCCGCGACATTCCGCAGATCGAGTTCATCGCCGGCGACCCGGTCGACGGGTTCAGTGGCATCGCGCTGACCATCCGCCACCTCTCGCCGTTGTCTGATGCGGATCGTGCCGCGCTGGTCGCGTTCGGGCAGCAGCACGGGTTCGCGATCTTCCTGCAGCCCGGCGGGCTCGACAGCGTGCATCCGCTGTGGCCGGCGGCGCCGAAGCTGGCGTTCTCGCTGCCGCAGTGGAACCTGGAGTTCGTGTTCCGTCCGCTCGACTTCATCCAGGTCAACGCAGGACTCAACGGCCGGATGATCGCCGATGCGATCGAGCTGCTCGACGCCGGCCCGGAAGAACGCGTGCTCGACCTGTTCTGTGGTCTCGGCAATTTCACCCTGCCGCTGGCGCGCTCGGTGCGCGAGGTGGTCGGCGTCGAGGGCGAGGCCGGTCTGGTCCAGCGCGCGCGGGAGAATGCCGCGCACAACGGTATTGGCAACGTGCAGTTCCACGCCGCCGACCTGGCGAAGGATCTCAGTGGCCAGTCGTGGATGCGCGAGGGCTTCGACAAGTTGCTGCTGGACCCGCCGCGCTCGGGCGCCGATTTCGTGCTGGCGCACCTGCCGCTGAAGCAGTTCAAGCGGATCGTCTACGTCAGCTGCCACCCGGCCTCGCTGGCGCGCGATGCCGGCTATCTGGTCAACGAGAAGGGCTGGAAGCTGAAGGCCGCCGGGGTGATGGACATGTTTCCGCACACCGCGCACGTGGAGTCGATCGCGATGTTCGAACCACGCTGAAACAGTCCCGCATTCACTCCTGATGTAGGAGCGACGTAAGTTGCGATAGCAGGCGATCCCGGGTGTCAGTGAGATCGCGACTTACGTCGCTCCTACAGAGAACCCGCACATGCCGATCGAAATCGAACGCAAGTTCCTGGTTACCTCCGACGCCTGGCGCGCCGCCGCACACGAGGTCGTGCCGATGGCGCAGGGGTACCTCAACGACCTCGCCGCAATGGACGTCGGCGCGATGAAGGCCTCGGTGCGCGTACGCATCGCCGGCGACGCGGCTTTCCTGAACCTCAAGTCGCGCGAGCTCGGCCACACCCGGCAGGAGTTCGATTACCCGATCCCGGTCGACGACGCCCGCGCGCTGCTGGCGTTGAGCGTCGGTGGGCTGGTCGACAAGCGCCGGCACTACGTCCAGTTCGAAGGCCACCTGTGGGAGGTCGACGAGTTCCTCGGCGACAACGCCGGGCTGGTGGTGGCGGAGATCGAACTGGCCGACGCCGACGAGGCATTCGCCCGGCCTGCCTGGCTTGGCGTCGAAGTCACCGACGAATCGCGGTACTACAACCTCGCCCTGGCGACGCGTCCGTTTGCGCAGTGGACCGCCGACGAGCGCAATCCGCCCCGACCAGGCCGCCAGGCGCAGCCCCTGTAGGAGCGACGTAAGTCGCGATAGAAAGCCGGCTCCCAACCCACTTCCCGATCGCGAAAATCCGTGCGCCGATTTCGACCGCGACAGGCCGCAGGGCAGCCCGACGGGACGCTGATCGCGACTCACGTCGCTCCTACACCGGGATCGGCCAACTGCGCGACAATGCGGCAGGCGCCCGTGCCCGAAGACAGTCCCTGGAGTCCACCATGCTCGTGATCGGCGTTGCCGGCACCGAACTCACCGCGCAGGAGCGCGACTGGCTGCAGCACGATGCCTGCGCCGGAGTGATCCTGTTCACCCGCAATTTCGCGTCGAAGGCGCAGGTCGCCGAACTGTCGCAGGCGATCCGCGAGGCCGCGCCGCGCCCGCAACTGATCTGCGTGGACCAGGAGGGCGGGCGGGTCCAGCGCTTCCGCGAGGGCTACAGTGCGCTGCCTGCGCTGGAGAGTTTCGGCGGGTGCTACGCGCAGGATCCCGCGGCCGCGCTCAAGCTCGCCGAAGAGCACGCCTGGCTGATGGCCAGCGAGATCAAGGCCAGCGGCGTCGACCTCAGCTTCGCACCCGTGGTCGACCTCGGCCGCGGCAACCGCGCGATCGGCAACCGCGCATTCTCGGAAGACCCGCAGGTGGTCGCCGGGTTCACCCGCGCCTACGTGCGCGGCATGCACGCCGCGGGCATGGCGGCGACGCTCAAGCATTTCCCCGGCCACGGCTCGGTGCTGGAAGACACCCATTTCGACGACGCGATCGACCGGCGCCCGCTGGACGAGATCCGTGCGCTCGACCTGGTGCCGTTCGTCGCCGGCATCGAGGCCGGGGCCGACGCGGTGATGATGGCGCACGTGGTCTATCCCGAAGTCGCGCCGGAACCGGCCGGCTACTCGAAGCGCTGGATCGGGGAGATCTTGCGCGCGGAGATGGGCTTCCGCGGCGTGGTCTTCAGCGACGACATCGGCATGGCCGCGGCGTTCTCCGCCGGCGGCATCAAGCAGCGCGTAGACCTGCACCTGGACGCCGGCTGCGACGTGGTGCTGGTCTGCCATCCGGAGCTGGTCGAGGAATCGCTGAAAGCCGTGGAGGGCCGCACGCTCAACACGATTGCGCTGGCCGGCTTGATCGGCCGCGGCCCGATGGGCTGGGACGGCCTGCTGGCCGACAGCCGCTACGGCGACAGCCGCGGCCGGCTGGAGGGCATGGCCTGATGACGCAGGACGAATCCACCATGAGCCTGCAGCAGGCGCTCGCCAACTCCGACGTGATCCACGACCGGGCGACGCTCGACCGGGCGATCGCGGCGATGGCGAAACAGGTGCATGCCGATTACGCGAACGGCAGCGTGCCGGTCTACCTGACGGTCATGCACGGCGGCCTGCCGTTTGCCGGGCAACTGGCAATGGAAGTCGGGGCACTCGGCCTCGACCTCGAATTCGATTACCTGCATGCCAGCCGCTATCGCGGCGCGACCTCCGGCGGCGAGCTGGTCTGGAAGCATCGCCCGGCCACCTCCCTGCAGGGACGACGCGTGTTGCTGGCCGACGACATCCTCGACGAGGGCCACACCATGGTGGCGATCACCGCCTGGTGCCTGGAGCAGGGCGCTACCGACGTGCGCATCGCGGTGCTGGCGGTGAAGCGGCACGAGCGCTGCGTGCCGGGGATGTGCGCGGACTACGTCGGCGTCGAGGTGCCGGACCGCTACGTGTTCGGCTACGGCATGGATTACCACGAGCAGGGACGCAACCTGCCCGCCATCTACGCGCTGAAGGACTGATCCCATGGGCGATGCGATCGCACTGGCCGTCATCGGCGGCACCGGCATCTACCAGCTGGCCGAGCTGCAGGATGTCGAAACCCACCAGCCGGTGACCCACTTCGGTGCGCCGTCCGGGCCGATCCGCGTGGGCACGCTCGACGGGCGTCGCGTGGCGTTCCTGGCCCGCCATGGCGAGGGCCACTCGCTGCCGCCGCACCAGATCAACTACCGCGCCAACCTCGCCGCGTTGAAGGCGGTCGGCGCGCAACGCGTGCTCGCGCTCAATACCGTCGGCGGCATCACCGGACGCTTCGGTCCGCGCGTCCTCGGTTGTCCCGACCAGCTCATCGACTACACCTGGGGCCGCATCTCGACGATCTGCGAGGAGCCCGGCAGCGAAGTCATCCACGTCGACTTCGGCGAACCCTACACCGGCTCGCTGCGCACCGCGGTCATGGCCGCCGCGGCCGACGCCGGTGTCGAACTGGTCGACGGCGGGTGCTACGGCGCAACCCAGGGTCCACGGCTGGAAACCCGCGCCGAAATCGCGCGGATGCGGCGCGACGGTTGCGACCTGGTCGGCATGACCGGCATGCCCGAAGCCGGTCTCGCACGCGAGATGGGCCTCGATTACGCATGCCTTGCAATCGTCGCCAACTGGGCCGCCGGTGCCGGTCCGGACCCCGACGAGGTGATCACCCTGCAGGACGTGCTCGACAACGTCGCCGCGGCCTCATCCGGCCTCCCCGGGCTGCTGCGCGCGCTGTTAAGGCGCGAAATTGCGGACTAAACACGTCAACGCGATTGTCAAGCGGCCGTTCAGTTTGCATACTCGGGCGGCGTCCGCCTTTTCCCCCGCAGCGCGACGCGACAACGAATCCAGCATGAGGTTTTTCAGGATATGACGTACGGCACCGTGAAATGGTTCAACGATGCGAAGGGCTTCGGCTTCATTTCGCCCGAAGATGGCAGCGCGGACGTGTTCGCACATTTTTCCGCGATCAACGCCAAGGGCTTCCGCAGCCTGCAGGAAGGCCAGCGTGTCAGCTACGAGCTGACCCAGGGCCCGAAGGGCGCGCAGGCGTCCGATATCACGCCGGTCGAGTGACCCGCCGGCAGGGTTGAAGAGCCCCGCTCCGGCGGGGCTTTTTTTATGTCGCGGGCGCGCGGAAACGCGCCGCCGGGCGCCGGTGCTAGATTCATGCGGTCATCCATGCGGAGCCGGCCATGAACCCACCGCGGATCGGGAATCCGGGCGTCGAGACGCAGCAGTTCGAAACCCACGAGGTCGAAAACCAGCCGCCCGACTTTGCGCCACGCGACCTGTGGGCCGACGACATCGTCCTGCGCGAGGCGATGCGACGCGAGGGCGCCGGCGAATTTGCCGGGCGCGTCGCGACCTACGGCGCGCTGGCCGGCAGCGCCTTGTACGAGCTGTCCTTCGACGCCCACCGGGACCGCCCGAGGCTGCGCAGCCACGACGCGCAGGGCCATCGCATCGACCGGGTCGAGTTCCACCCGAACTACCACGCGTTGATGCGGGCGGCGATCGAGCACGGCGTCGCGGGCCTGAGCTGGCGCGACCCGGCGCCCGGCGCGCATGTCGCGCGCGCCGCGCTGAGCTATCTGCACCACCAGGTCGAGCCCGGCACCAGTTGCCCGCTGACCATGACCCACGCGGCGGTGCCGGTGCTGCGGCGCGAGCCGGCGCTGGCCGAGTGGGCGGACAAGGCCGCCGCACCGCATTACGACCCGCGCGAGGTGGCGATCGTCGACAAGCCCGGCGTCACCCTCGGCATGGGCATGACCGAGAAGCAGGGCGGCAGCGACGTGCGCGCCAACACCACCACCGCGACGCCGCTTGAGGGCGATGGCGAGTACCGCCTGGTCGGGCACAAGTGGTTCTTCTCCGCGCCGATGAGCGACGGCTTCCTGGTGCTGGCGCAGGCACCCGGCGGGCTGACCTGCCTGCTGATGCCGCGCCGCCTGCCCGATGGCCGGAAGAACGCGTTCCGGCTGGTCCGACTGAAGGACAAGCTCGGCGACTGGTCCAACGCCTCGTCCGAGGTCGAGTTCTGTGGCGCCTGGGCCCGACGCATCGGCGAGGAGGGGCGCGGCATCGCCACCATCCTCGAAATGGTGATGCTGACCCGGCTGGACTGCATGCTCGGTGCCGCCGCGCAGGTGCGGATGGCGCTGGCCCATGCGATCCACCATTGCCGCCACCGTCGCGCATTCGGCAGGCCGTTGGTGGAGCAGCCGTTGATGCGCAACCTGCTGGCCGATCTCGCGATCGAAGCGGAGGCGGCATTGGCGCTGTCGATGCGGGTGGCGCGCGCGGTCGACGCGTCACCGCATGATCCGGCCGAGGCGGCGCTGGCGCGGGTCGCGACCGCCGTCGGCAAGTACTGGTTGTGCCGGCGCGCACCGGCCCTGGTCAACGAGGCTCAGGAATGCCTCGGCGGAAACGGCTACATCGAGGAATCGATCCTGCCGCGGCTGTATCGCCAGGCGCCGCTCAATTCGATCTGGGAAGGCAGCGGCAACATCCAGTGCCTGGACGTGCTGCGCGCGCTGGCGAAGGAGCCCGGTACCGGTGCGGCCCTGTGGACGGCGCTGCAGGAGGCCGGCGCTGGCCACCCCGCGCACGCGGCTGCGGTCGAGCACCTGCGCGGGCCGTTGCATGGCGAGACGCGCATCGACGAAGCCGGCGCGCGCCGTTTCGTCGAATCGCTGGCGCTGGCGTTGCAAGGCAGCGTGCTGCTGGCCGCGGACAGCCCGGCGGCCGATGTGTTCTGCCGCTCGCGGCTGGGTGGCGAGCATGGCCTGGCGATGGGTACGCTTCCGCCCGACCTGCCGTTCGACGACATGATCGAGCGGGCGCTGCCGCCCGCGGGCTGACGCTCAGTCCAGGAACTGCAGCTTCGCCAGCTCCGCGTACAGGCCGCCCTCGGCCAGCAATTGTGCATGCGTGCCCTCGGCGACGATCCGGCCGCGGTCCATCACCACGATCCGGTCGGCCTTCAGCACGGTCGCCAGCCGGTGCGCGATCACCAGCGTGGTGCGGCCTTCCATCAGCGTTTCCAGTGCCTGCTGCACGGCGCGCTCGCTCTGTGCATCGAGCGCGCTGGTGGCCTCGTCGAGCAGCAGGATCGGCGCGTCCTTGAGCAGTGCTCGGGCGATCGCGACGCGTTGCTGCTGCCCGCCCGACAGGCGTGCGCCGCGTTCGCCCAGTTCGGTGTCGAGGCCTTGCGGCAAGGCGTCGATGAAGTCGGTCGCGTGGGCAGCGTGGACCGCCGCCTCGACCTCGGCGTCGGTGGCTTCGAGCCGGCCGTAGCGGATGTTGTCGCGGGCACTGGTGGCGAAGATCGTCGCCTGTTGCGGGACCAGGGCGATGGCGTCGCGCAGGTCGGCCAACGCGAGCGCGCGGATGTCGTTGCCGTCGACCCGCAGCGTGCCCGACTGCGGATCGTGGAAGCGCAGCAGCAGCGAGAACACGGTGCTCTTGCCGGCGCCCGAGGGGCCGACCAGCGCGACGGTTTCGCCCGGCGCCACCCGCAGGTCGAAGGCTTCCAGCGCCGGCAGCTCGGGGCGCAGCGGGTAGTGGAAGGTGACGTTGTCGAAACCCAGCTCGCCACGCACCGGCAAGGCCAGCGGTTGCGGCTGCGCCGGCGATTCCACGGTGGGGGACTCGACCAGCAGTTCGGTGATCCGGCCCATGCCGCCGGCCGCGCGCTGCAACTCGTTCCAGACTTCGGCCAGCGCGCCGACCGAACCGCCGCCGATCAACGCGTACAGCACGAACTGGCCGAGCGCACCCGCGCTCATCCGGCCGTCGACCACGTCGTGCGCGCCGGACCACAACACCAGCGTGATCGCGCCGAACACCAGCACGATCGCGATCGCGGTAACCCAGGCCTGGGCGCGGATGCGCTTGCGGGCGGTCGCCACCGCGACCTTGAGCGCCTCGGCAAAGCGGCCCAGCTCGTAGGGCTCGCGCGCATTCGCCTGCACCGTGCGCACCGCGCCGAGGGTCTCGTTGGCCAGCGCGTTGGCATCGGCGACCCGGTCCTGGCTGTCGCGCGAGATCTTCTGCAACCGGCGCCCGCCCAGCACGATCGGCAACACCGCCAGCGGAATGCCGATCAGCGCATAGGCGGCCAGGTGCGGGCTGGTCACGAACAGCATCACGATGCTGCCGACGAAGGTCACCGTGCTGCGCAGCGCCACCGACATGCTGGTGGCGATCACCCCGCGCAACAGCTCGGCGTCGGCGGTCAGGCGCGACACCAGCTCGCCGCTGCGGTTGCGGTCGTGGAAGCCGGCGTCGAGGCCGATCAGGTGCGAGTACAGCTGGCCGCGCAGGTCGGCCACCACGCGCTCGCCCAGCAGCGAGACGAAATAGAACCGCGCCGCGGTCGCCAGCGCCAACGCCACGGCGACGACGAACAGCAATACGAATGCGCGGTCGATCGCGCCGCCGCCGCCCTGGCTGAAGCCCTGGTCGATCATGATCCGGAACGCGAATGGCAGGCTCAGCGTCGCGCTCGAGGAGCAGGCCAGCGCCAGCAGCCAGGCCACGAACAAGCCATTGTGCCGGCGCACGAACGGCCACAGGGTGCGCAGGCTGCCGATCGGTGCCTTGGCGGTCGAGGACGAGGGATTTTCGGATTCGGACGGTGCGGTCATCGCGCCATTGTCCGTCATCCGCCCCGGTGCGTCGCGTCCGCCGGGTGACCGCAGTGGTGGATCAGTCGCGCGAAGACGTCACGGTCGCCCGGTCGCGGGTCGCATCGCGCAACTGGGTTCTGAGCGAGTCCAGTTGCCCGGCCGGCAGGCGCAGCTGCAACTGCGCGCCGGTGGCATCGAACCGCTCGTCGAGCTTGTCGGCGCCGTGCGCGGCAACCGTCGCATGCACCGCGCCGGTGTCGGCAAAACCGTAACTCACCGTGCATTCGACCAGTTCGACCAGTTCCCGTCGCGGCGCCGTGCGCAGGCACTCCGCGGCGCAGCCGCCGTAGGCGCGGACCAGGCCGCCGGCCCCCAGCTTGATGCCGCCGTACCAGCGGGTGACCACGACCACGACCTGGTCGAATCCCTGGCCGTCGATCGCGGCCAGGATCGGCCGGCCCGCGGTGCCGGCGGGTTCGCCGTCATCGCTGGAGCGGTACAGCCCGCCGATGCGGTAGGCCCAGCAGTTGTGGGTGGCGTCGACCGTGCCGACTTCGGCGACGAACGCCAGCGCCGCCTCGGGCGATTCGACCGGCCCGGCCAGCGCGAGGAAGCGGCTGTGCTTGATCTCGATCTCGTGGCTGACGCGTTGGGCGAGGGTGGTGCCGCTCATCGTTCCGGAGGAGTTTCGGAAGCGGTAGCGATCGCCAGCACGTCGTCGGGCAACGTCAGTGCCGGATGCGCTTCGCGCAACGCGTCGAGGCTGGCGCGCGCGCTGTCCAGGTCGCCGCTGTCGCGCCGCTGGCGGATGCGTTCGATCCAGTCGACCGGATCGAGCAGGTGGTCGCTGTCGACCGGGACGTCGGCGATGGTGATCGTGCGCCGAGGGGTATCGATATCGCCCGGCTCAGCCGGTGCGTCGTCGGTGCCCCCCCTGTCAGCGGTGGCGGCGGTGGCTTTGCGCTGCATTGCTGCAGCCCTTGAATCCGCCTGGTACCTCGCCTGCGCCGCAGCCGCGGGCCTGTTGACCGCTGCGGCCGCCGTGTCTATCACCGGTGCGGGAGGGGCCGGTGGCGCGGGAGGGGGAGGTGGTGCAGGCACAGGTGAAGGGGGAGCGGCCGGAGGGGCCGGAAGAGCGGCAACCTCGGGCGCGTCGACCGGCGACGGATCATCGAATACCACGGGCGGCGCCGGCCGCGGTGCAGGCGGTGGAAGCATGCGCAGCCGCGGCTCGGACGATTGCGCAGGTGCCGCAATGTCCGCTGCCCGGGGCTTGGCGGGGCGGGAGAGGTCGCTTTCCGACACGGGCGCCTCCGCCTCCGCCACTGTCGCCGTCGCCGGCGATCGGATCACCGCGCTGGACGGCATCTCCTCGCGCTCGACCGGCACCTCGTGCACCGGTCGCAGCTGCCACACCACGCCCACTGCCAGCGCCAGCGTCGCCGCGATGCCGACCAGCGCGGGCCAGCGCGAACGTGGACGTGCCGGACCGGCCCTGCGGCCCGCGGCCGCATGCGCGGCCCCGAGGATCCTCGCGTCCAGTTCGGCCGAGGGCGTCGCGCGCGGGGCGATGCGGCCCAGCCGCCCGGCCAGTTCGCGTTCTTCGGGCGTCAACGGATCGGGTCGTTGGCTGGTCATGGATTCAACCCCGCGCGCAGTTTGTCCATCGCGTAGCGCAGGCGCGACTTGACGGTTTCCCGGCCGCTGCCGGTGATCGTGCCGATTTCCTCCAGGCTCAACTCCTGCTCCAGCCGCAGCAGCACCACCATGCGTTGCTCGTCGGGCAGGTCGTCGATCGCGCGCTGCAACTGGCGGCGCTGCTCGAACTCCGACAGCTCGCGCTCCGGATTGGACGGGTCGGGCTGGCGGTTGCTGCGTTCCTCGCCGTCGGCCGGTGCCGGGGGACGGTGCTTGAGCGCGCGCCAATGGTCGTTCAGGCGGTTATGGGCGATCCTGAACAACCAGGTGCGGAACGCCGCGTCCGGTTTCCAGCCATCGCGGGCACCGATGACCCGCTGCCACACATCCTGGAAGAACTCGTCGGCCATCGACGGGTCGCGCAGCTGGCGCAGCAGGAACCGGTACAGCGGCCCGCGGTGGCGCGCGTACAGCATTTCGAACGCGGCCGCGTCGCCACCGGCCCAGGCCAGCATCAGCATTTCATCGCTCGAGTCGGCGGCGCCATTCATCGGCAGCAGGGTACGGGCTGGCGCGGGCCACGGAAAGCCACCCGGCCATGGCCGGCGCAGGCGCGCTATCCTGCCCGGGAACACGGGGGGCGCCAGCAGGTGCAGAAGGCAAGCGCAACGATGGGCAGCGCGCAAAACGTGACCGGCGCGACCGGCGGGGCGGACTCGCTGGTCGCCGAACTGCGGGACGCGCGGGCGCGCGTCGAGTCGCTGGAAAAGTCCGAGCGGCTGCAGCAGGCCCTGTACGAGATCGCCGACCTGGCCGGTTCCGACCTCGAGATGGACGAGATGCTGCAGCGCCTGCACTCGGTCGTCGCCGGGCTGATGTATGCGGAGAATTTCTACATCGTGCTGTTCGACGATGTGCGCGACAGCTACCGGTTCCTCTACTTCGCCGATCGCCTCGACCCCTACGTGGCCGAGCCGGAGCAGGAGATCTTCGCCGAGGAGACCCCCACCAGCCTGACCCTGGCGCTGCTGCACCACGGCGAGCCGGTGCTCGGATCGTCCGACAAGGTGCGCGCGCAACTGTCGGTCGGCCACGACGACCGGCACGGCCCCGACAGCGAGGACTGGCTCGGCGTGCCGATGCGCCGCGACGACCGCGTCTGCGGTGCGATCGTGGTGCAGAGCTACGACCGTCCCGACAGCTACGGCGACGAGGAGCGCGCCCTGCTGGCGTTCGTTGCCCAGCACATCCTGACCGCGCTGGACCGCCACCAGGCCCGCGAGGAACTGGAACGGCGGGTCGAGGAGCGCACCCAGGCGCTGCAGCAGAGCAACCGCGACCTGCAGAGCGAGATCGTCGAGCGCCAGCGCGCCGAACGGCTGCAACGCGCGCTGTTCCGCATTGCCGAACTGTCGATCACCTCCGACACCCTGGAGCGCTTCTACGCGCAGGTGCACGACGTGGTCGGCGAGCTGCTGTACGCCCGCAACTTCTACATCGCGCTGCTGTCGGAGGATGGCGAACGGCTGGAGTTCCCGTACTCGATCGACGAGCGCGACGCCGCCCGCGTCACCCGCCGGCTCGGCGCCGGCATGACCGAATACGTGATTTCCAGCGGCCGCCCGGTGCTGGCCGACCGCCAGCGGATCGCCGAGCTGGAGGCGCAGGGCCACTGGCGCAGCCACGGCAGCCTGTCGCATTGCTGGCTCGGCGTGCCGCTGTTCCGCAACGACGCGGTGGTCGGCGTCATCGCGGTGCAGAGCTATTCCAATGCGATCAACTTCAGTGCGCGCGACCAGGACCTGCTGACCTTCGTCGCCCACCACATCGGCATCGGGCTGGCGCGCAAGCAGGGCCAGGACCGGCTGATCGCGGCCCACGTGGAGCTCGAGCAACGGGTCGAGTCGCGCACCCGCGAACTGGCGATGGCCAACGCCGAGTTGCTGGAGCAGATCGGCGAGCGCCTGCGTGCCGAGCAGAAGCTGACCCACCAGGCCCGGCACGATGCGCTGACCGGGCTGCCCAACCGGTCGCAACTGCTCGACCGGCTCGGGACCGCGATCAGCAACGCGCGGACCAGCGCGCGGCACAGTTCGATGGGCGAGACGCCGCGGGTGTTCGCGGTGCTGTTCCTCGACCTCGACCGTTTCAAGCTGGTCAACGACAGCGTCGGCCATTCCGCCGGCGACGACCTGCTGGTCGAGGCCGGGCGACGCATCGTCGCCACCGTGCACGATGGCGACACGGTGGCGCGGCTTGGCGGTGACGAGTTCGCCATCCTGATCGAGGACATCGACGGCCTGCACGCGGCCGAGGAACTGGCCCAGCGGATCCTCAACGCGCTCGGCCAGCCGTGCTGGGTGGCCGGGCGCGAAGTGTTCCCGTCGGCCAGCCTGGGGATCGCCCTGTGGCATCCGCGTTACCACACCGGCGCCGAGCTGCTGCGCGATGCCGACGCGGCGATGTACCGGGCCAAGGCGTCCGGCCGCGACCGTTGCGCGGTGTTCGACGAGGCGATGCGCGAGCAGGCGCTGCAGATCCTCGACCTGGAAGCCGACCTGCGCCGGGCGATCAATGGCGACAGCTTCATCGCCCATTACCAGCCGATCGTGCGTCTGGGCGACAACGCGGTGATCGGCCACGAAGCGCTGTTGCGCTGGCGCCACCACGCGCGCGGCCTGCTGAGCCCCGGCGAATTCATCGGCGTCGGCGAGGACAACGGGCTGATCGAGGAAGTCGACTGGCTGATGTACGCGCAGGTGATCTCGCGGCTGTCGGTCGACGGCACCGGCTACATCTCGATCAACGTCTCGCCCCGGCACTTCCGCACCGACGATTTCGCCGACCGCCTGCTGCGCCTGATCGACGCCGCCGGCGCCGACCCGAACCGGCTGCGCATCGAGATCACCGAGGTGGCGTTGCTCGACGACGTGCCCCGCGCGTTGCGCACGCTGGAAACCCTGCGCGGCCACGGGGTGCTGGCGCAGCTGGACGACTTCGGCACCGGTTATTCGGCGTTGTCGTACCTGCACCGGTTCCCGATCGAATGCCTGAAGATCGACCGCAGCTTCGTCGCCGGGCTGACCGGCGACAGCAAGAACGAAAGCATCGCGGTGGTGCGGGCGATCCAGGCGTTGGCCGGTGCGCTGGGGATCTACACCATCGGCGAGGGTATCGAGACCGACGAGCAGCGCGCGCTGCTGCGGGAACTGGGCTGCGACTACGGCCAGGGCTACCTGCTCGGCCGGCCGGCCGAGCAGATGGCGTCCACGATCGCCCCTTCCGTCAATCGCTGACGGCGGCTGCACCGGCGCTCCGGTTGCCGGCCGGGTCGTCACTGTGGTCGACCAGCAGCCGGGCCTGTTCGACCAGCTCGATGAACTCCGCGTGGCGGGAGTCGTTGTGCTCGCGACCGGTGGAGCGCGCGGCGGCGAGGATGCCGTCCCAACCCCAGCCATCGGTGTGCGTGCCGCCACGCAGGGCATCGGCAAAACCGGCGACCGCCGCGGTGAACATCAGCGAGTCGCTGGCCTGCGGGCGCAGCGCGGAATGCAGGATCGGGGTTTCGATCAAGCGGCTTCGGTCGCTGCCGGGCTGCTTGTAGCGCAAGCGCAGGTGGGCGATCTCGCCGCTGCTGGTGGCCGCGGGGCGATCGTTGCCATAACGCAATGCCGGCAGCCGCGCCTGGTCCGAACCTACCGGAGTGATCTCGTACAGTGCGGTCACCTCGTGGCCCGCGCCGATCTCGCCGGCGTCGACCTTGTCGTTGGCGAAGTCCTCGTTGCGCAGGACGCGGTTCTCGTACCCGACCAGCCGGTACTCGGCGACCCGTGCGGGATTGAACTCGACCTGGATCTTGACGTCGCTGGCGATCGTCAGCAGCGTCGACCCCATCGCTTCGACCAGCACCCGCCGCGCCTCCAGTGCGCTGTCGATGTAGGCGTGGTTGCCGTTGCCCAGGTCGGCCAGCCGCTCGGCCAGCGCGTCGTTGTAGTTGCCACTGCCGAAGCCGAGCGTGGTCAGGGCGATACCGCTCCTGCGCTGGTCGGCGACCAGGGTTTCCAGCGCGCCTTGGTCGACCGTGCCGACGTTGAAGTCGCCATCGGTCGCCAGCAGGATGCGGTTGACGCCGCCTTCGACGTAGCCCTGCCGCGCCATGTCGTAGGCCAGCTGGATGCCCGCGCCGCCGTTGGTGCTGCCGCCGGCCTGCAGTTGCTCCAGCGCGGCAAGGATTTCGCCTTGTCGGTTGCCGGCGGTCGGGGGCAAGACCAGTCCGGCGGACCCGGCGTAGACCACGATCGAAATCGTGTCCTGCGGGCGCAGCTGGCGCACCAGCATGCCCATCGCGCGCTTGAGCAGCGGCAGCTTGTCGGCCGAGTGCATCGAACCGGACGTGTCGACCAGCAGCACCAGGTTGGCCGGTGGCAGGTCCGCCCGCGGGACGTCGTAACCCTTGATGCCGATCATCAGCAGTTGCCGGCCGGCGTTCCACGGCGCCGGTGCCAGCTCGGTGCTGACCCGGAACGGAACCTCGCGCGAGGTCGGCGCGGGGTGGCCGTGGTCGAAGTAGTTGATGAACTCCTCGGCACGCACCGCGTCGGCCGGTGGTCGCACACCGTCGAGCAGCATGCGGCGCACGTTGGCGTAGCTGCCGGTGTCGACGTCGATCGAGAACGTCGACACCGGCTGGTCCGATGTGCGGTGGACGGGGTTGTCGTCGAAATCGGCGTAGTTCTCGGTGTTGGCCGGCGGGACTGGCGGCCGGTACCAATGACTAGCATCCGCGACGACCGAGCGGGCCATGGCCTGCGGCGCGTACATCACCGGTGCCGGCGGGGCGGGTGGGGGCGGTGGGCCAACCGGGTTTGCCTTGGGCGCGACCGTTGCCAAGTCTTCCCGGGCGACGGCCGCCTCCCGGGTCGAGCTGCAGGCAGTGACGGCAAGGCCGGCGACAAGCGCGGCCGCGAGGGCGGCGACGCGCGCGGTGGAACGCGAGGGATATCGATGCATGGCGGATGCCTCGTGGGTCGGTACCGATGGCAAACGCGCGTCTGTCCGGAACGGGGTTGACGCCCATCGATGGCCGGCGCGATCAACGGTCGCGGATCACCAGCAGCCGTTGCTCGGTCATGTCCTCGATCGCATAGCGCAGGCCCTCGCGGCCGAGCCCGGACGCCTTCACCCCGCCGTAGGGCATGTTGTCGACCCGGAAACTCGGGATGTCGCCGACCACCACGCCGCCGACGTCGAGCCGGTCCCAGGCCCGCATCGCGTGGTCCAGGCGCGCGGTGAACACGCCGGCCTGCAGGCCGAATTCGCTGTCGTTGACCGCGGCGAGGGCGTCGTCGAAATCCTCGAACGGCTCGATGAAGGCGACCGGGCCGAATGCCTCCTGCCGGTACAGGTCGCTGTCATGCGGCACCTTTTCCAGCAGCCATGCCGGCAGCATGTTGCCTTCGCGCTCGCCACCGGCGAGCTTCTTCGCGCCGGCCTTGCGCGCCTTCGCGATCCAGTCCTCGACCCGTTTGGCGGCGCCCTCGTCGATCATCGGGCCGATGAAGGTCTTCTCGTCGCGCGGGTCGCCCATGCGCAGCTTGCCGACGGCGGCCCTGAGCTTGCGTCGCAGGGCGTCGTGGATGTCGACGTGGACGTAGATGCGCTGCACGCCGATGCAGCTCTGGCCGCTCTGGTAGTAGGCGCCGGAGACCAGCCGCTTGACCACTTCGTCGAGTTCGACGCCGGGGTCGGCATCGACGATGCAGGCCGCGTTGCCGCCCAGCTCCAGCACCACCTTCTTGCGTCCGGCGCGGGCCTTGAGGTCCCAGCCGATCAGGCCGCCGGTGAAACTCAGCAGCGCGACGCGCTCGTCCTCGACCAGTTGCGAGGCGTCGTCGTTGGAGCAGGTGACCACCGAGAACGCGCCCTTGGGCAGATCGGTCTCGGCCAGGATCTCGGCGATGATCAACGCCCCGATCGGAGTTTTCAGCGCCGGCTTGAGCACGAACGGGCAACCGGCCGCGATCGCCGGCGCGACCTTGTGCGCGACCAGGTTGAGCGGGAAGTTGAACGGCGTGATCAGGCTGCACACGCCGACCGGCACGCGCTTGACCATGCCGCGGTAGCCGACGGTGCGCTCGGAGATCTGCAGTTCCAGCACCTCGCCGCCAATGCGGGTGGCCTCGCCGGCGGCGATGCGGAAGGTGTCGATCAGCCGGGTGACCTCGCCGCGTGCGTCGGCGATCGGTTTGCCGGCCTCGATGCACAGGGCGAGCGCGAGCTCCTCGTGGCGCTCCTCGAAGCGGCGCACGCAATGCTCCAGCACCTGGCGCCGCGCGCCGGGCGGGAACGCCGCCATGGCCTCGCGCGCCTTGTATGCCGCGGTGATCGCCTTGCCGACCGCCTTGGCGTCGGCCATGGCGACCCGGGTGACGCGCTTGCCGCTGTACTTGTCGAACACCTCCAGGTCGGTGTTGGTGGCGACCGGCTTGTTGGCGAGGTAGTAGGGGTAGGTTTTCTTCAGGGTGGCCATTTACGAATCTCCTGGATTGCTAGCTCTTGTCCGACTGTGCTTCCTGCGGTTGTAGGAGCGACGTGAGTCGCGATCGGGGGCCGGTGCGGACGGACGATTTCCGATCGCGACTTACGTCGCTCCTACAGGGAATACCGGCGCTACAGCGCGTCGGCCAGCGCCGCGCTCAGTCGCGGGATTTCCTCGTTGAGGATGCGGTCGTCGTCGCTGTAGTCGATCGGCACTTCGATCAGGTCGATGCCGGGACGCGCGAGCGCCTCGCGCAGCAGCGGCAGGAACTCCGCCGTCGACGCGGGACGATGTCCGCGCGCGCCGTAGCTTTCCGCGTACCTGACGAAATCGGGGTTGGACACGTCCATGCCGTAGTCGGGGTAGTCCTCGTGCTGCTGCTTCCACTTGATCATGCCGAACGCGTTGTCGTTGAGCACCAGCACGGTCAGGTCGATGCCGAGGCGAACCGCGGTTTCCAGTTCCTGCGAATTCATCATGAAGCCGCCGTCGCCGCAGACCGCCAGCACGTTGCGGTCCGGGTGGACGATGCGCGCGGCGATCGCCGAGGGCAGGCCGGCGCCCATCGTCGCCAGCGCGTTGTCGAGCAGCAGGGTGTTTGGGAAGCGGCAACGGTAGTTGCGCGCGAACCAGATCTTGTACAGGCCGTTGTCGAGGCAGACGATGTCGTCGTCGCCCATCGCCGCGCGCACGTCGGCGACCAGCCGCGGCCCGGTCAGCGGGAAACCGTCGTCGTCCGCGCGCTTGGCGATGTTCGCGGCCAGCGCCGCGCGCACGCGGTCGAAGAAGCCGAAGTCCCAGTGCGGCTGCGGTGTCAGCGCCTCGCCGAGCTGCCACACCGCGTTGGCGATATCGCCGACCACCTCGATCTGCGGGAAGTACACCGCGTCGACCTCGGCGCCCTCGTAGTTGACGTGGATGACCTTGCGCCTGCCCTCACGCATGAAGAACGGCGGCTTCTCGATCACGTCGTGGCCGATGTTGACGATGCAGTCGGCGGCGTCGATCGCCCGGTGCACGAAATCGTGATCCGACAGCGCGGCGTTGCCGAGCCACAGCGGGCTGTCCTCGTCGAGCACGCCCTTGCCCATCTGGGTGGTGAAGAACGGGATGCCGAGCTTGTCGACGAACGCGCGCAGGCAGTCGGCGGTGGTCTGGCGGTTGGCGCCAGCGCCGATCATCAGCAGCGGGTGACGCGCGTCGGCGATGGTTTGCGCGGCGTGGGCGATCGCCTTGGCCTCGGCGACCGGGCGGCGCGAATACGACGCCGGCAGCAGGTGGGCGTCGGTCGGGTCGCCGGCGATGTCCTGCGGCAGCTCCAGGTGGACCGCGCCGGGCCGTTCCATCTGCGCGCGCCGGAACGCCTCGCGCACCCGCGCCGGGATGCTGCCGGCGGACACGATCTGGCGCGTGTACTTGGTCAGCGGCCGCATCGTGTCGACCACGTCGATGATCTGGAAGTGGCCCTGCTTGCTGGTCTTGATCGGCTTCTGGCCGGTGACCATCAGCATCGGCATTGCGCCCAACTGGGCGTAGGCCGCGGCGGTCACCAGGTTGGTCGCGCCGGGCCCGAGCGTCGACAGGCAGACCCCGGCGCGGCCGGTCAGGCGGCCGCAGGTCGCGGCCATGAAGCCGGCGGCCTGTTCGTGGCGGGTCAACAGCAGCTTGATCGAGGAAGTGCGCAGCGATTCGAGCAGGTCGAGGTTCTCCTCGCCGGGGATGCCGAAGATGTACTCGACGCCTTCGGCTTCGAGCGCGGCGACGAACAGGTCGGACGCCTTCGCCATGCGTGCCTCCTTGGTGCGGCTGGATGGGGCAGTCTGAACGAAACGGCGTTAGCGCAAGGCGACGGAAGGGACCTGTGTAGGAGCGACGTAAGTCGCGATTTCGCTGATGCCCGGAATCGCCGTGCGATCGCGACTTACGTCGCTCCTACAAGGAACCGGCTATTTCTGCGGTTCGACCTTGAGCTGCAGGTTGCCGTCGCCCAATCGCGCCTGCAGCCGATCCCCCGGCGCGGCATCCAGCACGCTGCGGACGATGCGGCCGTCGTCGTGCTGCAGGATCGCGTAGCCGCGCGCGACCGTGGCCAGCGGGCTGACGGCTTCCAGCGAGCGGGCGAGGGCGCGCAGCCGCAGCGCGTCGCTGCCGAGCCGGCGGGCGATGCAGGCCTGCGGCCGGTTCGCCAGCGACGCCAGGCGCTCGCGCAGGCGGACGATGCGGCGTTGCGGGTGGGCGGCGCGCAGCACCGCGTCGGCATGGCGCAGGTGGGCGCGCTCGCGATCGAGGCGTTGCTGCCACGCGGTGGTCAACCGGCGCATCGCCTCGGCCTGGCGCCGGTGCAGCAGGTCGAGCCGGGCACGCGGGCGCAGGGCGTTGAGGCGCAAGGCGGCGCGATCGGCGCGCTGCATCCGCTGGCGCAGGTGCTGTGCTTGCAGGTTGTGCAGCCGGGCGGCGAGGGCGCGCAGCCGGCGCGCCAGGTCATCGCGGCCCGGCACCAGCAGCTCGGCCGCGACCGACGGGGTCGGCGCGCGCAGGTCGGCGGCGAAGTCGGCGAGGCTGAAATCGGTTTCGTGGCCGACCGCGGACACCACCGGCACGTCGCAGGCCGCGATCGCACGGGCGAGCCGCTCGTCGTTGAACGCCCACAGGTCTTCCAGCGAGCCACCGCCGCGCGCCAGTACCAGCACGTCGTAACGGCCCGACGCCGCCGCGCGCTGCAGCATCGCGGTGATCTGCGCGGCCGCGGTCGCGCCCTGCACCTGCACCGGCAGCACGTCGGCCTCGACCAGCGGGAAGCGCCGCGCCAGCACGCTCAGCACGTCGCGCACCGCGGCGCCGCTGGGCGAGGTGATGACGCCGATGCGCGCGGCGAACGCCGGCAGCGGCCGCTTGCGCGCATCGTCGAACAGGCCCTCGGCCTGCAGCTTCGCCTTGAGCTCCTCGAACGCGCGGCGCAGTGCGCCTTCGCCGGCTTCCTCCATGTGGTCAAGCACCATCTGGTACTCGCCACGCGCTTCGTAAAGGGTGACCCGGCCGCGCGCGAGCACGCGCAGGCCCTCGCGCGGCTGGAACTTCAGCCAGGTGCTCTTGGGTTTGAACATCGCGCAGCGGACCTGCGCGCGCGCATCCTTGAGGGTGAAGTACAGGTGCCCGGAAGCAGGCCGCGAGACGTTGCCCAGTTCGGCCTCGACCCAGACCAGCGGGAAGGCGCCTTCCAGCAGGTCGCGCGCCAGCGTGTTCAGCTGGCTCGGGGTGAGGACATGGTTGCGGTCGTCTGCGGGCATGGGGGTGGGGCGGACGCGGCTGGATACGGTACCGCAATGTAGGAGCGACGTAAGTCGCGATCGCACGGCGATCCCGGGTGGCGAGGCGATCGCGACTTACGTCGCTCCTACAGGAGGCGGGGCGCGGCGGTAGAATTGGGGGATGAACGACGCTGCCATTCCCTGTGCCCATCCCGCTTTCGGCCCGCAATCGCGCCGGTCGACCCGCGCCGTGACCATCGGCGGCGTGCAGGTCGGCGGCGGGGCGCCGGTGGTGGTGCAGTCGATGACCAACACCGACACCGCCGACGTCGCCGGCACCGTCAAGCAGGTCGCCGACCTGTGGCGCGCCGGCTCGGAGCTGGTGCGGATCACCGTCAACACCCCCGAGGCGGCCGCCGCGGTGCCGCGCATCCGCGACAAGCTGGCGATGATCGGCGCGCCGGTGCCGCTGATCGGCGACTTCCACTACAACGGCCACCAGTTGCTGACCGCCGAGCCCGCCGCGGCCGAGGCGCTGGCGAAATACCGGATCAACCCCGGCAACGTCGGCTTCGGCAAGAAGCGCGACAGCCAGTTCGCGACCCTGATCGAGCTGGCGATCAAGCACGGCAAACCGGTCCGGATCGGCGCCAACTGGGGCTCGCTCGACCAGTCGCTGGCGACCCGTTTGATGGACGAGAACCACACCCGCGCCGAACCCTGGGAGGCCGGCAGGGTGCTGCGCGAGGCATTGATCCGCTCGGCGCTGGACTCGGCCGATCGCGCGGTCGAGATCGGCCTCCCCGCCGACCGCATCGTCCTCAGCGCCAAGGTCAGCGGCGTGCAGGAACTGATCGCGGTGTATCGCGAACTCGCCGGCCGCGGCGACTACGCGCTGCACCTCGGCCTGACCGAGGCGGGCATCGGCAGCAAGGGCATCGTCGCCTCCAGCGCGGCGCTGGCGGTGCTGTTGCAGGAAGGCATCGGCGACACCATCCGCATCTCGCTGACCCCCGAACCCGGCCAGTCGCGCACCAACGAGGTCATCGTCGCGCAGGAGTTGTTGCAGACGATGGGCCTGCGTGCATTCACCCCGATGGTCACCGCGTGCCCGGGCTGTGGCCGCACCACCAGCGAGTTCTTCCAGGAACTGGCGAAGACCGTGCAGGCACACGTGCGCGCGAAGATGCCGCAGTGGAAGGTGACCCATCCCGGCGCCGAGAACCTGACCCTCGCGGTGATGGGCTGCGTGGTCAACGGCCCCGGCGAGTCGCGCCACGCCAACATCGGCATCTCGCTGCCGGGCACCGGCGAGGCGCCGTCGGCGCCGGTGTTCGAGGACGGCCAGAAGACGGTCACCCTGCGTGGCGAGAACATCGCCGACGAGTTCGTCGGGCTGATCGACAACTACGTCGAGCGCCACTATGGCGGCGCCCGGGTCGCCTGACGCCCGGTCGTCCGATCGCGGGCCGCCCGACGCCGGGCTGCCGAAGCCGGGCGAGGTGCTGCGCGAGGAGCGCCGCGTCACCACCGACCTGCTGCATCGGCATGGCTGGCGATTGCTGCTGGTATTCATCGGACTGCTGCTGCCCTTGTGGGGTTTCGCCGAGCTGGCCGACGAGATCCACGAGCAGGAGGCCATCGCTTTCGACGAGCCGCTGCTGCACTTCGCCCATGGGCTGGCGACGCCGGGGCTCGACCGCGTTTTCGTCGTCCTTACCGACATAGGCTACCTGCACGGCGTGGTTCCGTTCGACATCGCGCTGGTGCTGGTGTTGCTGGTGTTGCGCCGCTGGCGTGCGGCGGCGTTTGCCGCGCTCGCGCTGGCCGGCTCGGGCCTGCTCAACGTCGGCACCAAGCTGGTGTTCGCGCGCGACCGGCCGTCGCTGTGGGAATCGATCACGCCCGAGTTGACCTACAGCTTTCCGAGCGGCCACGCGATGGGCTCGGCGACGCTGGCCTGGGTGCTGGTACTGCTGGCCTGGCGGACCCGCTGGCGCTGGCCGGTGGTCGCGGTCGCGGTGCCGTTCGTGCTGCTGGTCGGCTTCTCGCGTGTCTACCTAGGTGTGCATTACCCGTCCGACATCCTTGCCGGCTGGGCCGCGGCCAGTGCCTGGGCGGTCGCGAGCCACCTGGCGGTTTTCCGCCTGCATGGGCGGGCCTGGGCGGAGCGCGTCCGGACGGACTGACCGGTCGCAGCGGCAGGCAACGGACCGCCGTCACACGGAAATTTTTGCTGCGCTGCACGATATTTGCTGGAACAGTGTTTCAATTCGGGTGCGGTTCAGGGTGCGTGCAAACACGTGTTGATTTTCGCTGCAAGTCCCATGCGGCGGGTTTATGGTCTGTTTATCCTCGATTTTTTCCAAGCTGCCAGATTCGGCACAGTCGCGCGGTGCGCCAACGAAAATTGACGGCGACTCCGGCCACTTCTAATTTCGCGCGGTCGCGCACCACCCGGTGCCGGCGATCCGCGCGATGGACCCGGCACCTGGACAGGTGTCACCGATGCCACCACCAGATGGCCAGGGCGTTCGCGGGGAACAGGGGGAATTTGTTCAATCCACGGCGCCGCCACGGCGGTCGCATTTTTCTTCATGGAAAGGAGATTTCGGATGACATGCACTTCCCGTAACACTCACCTCCGCACCATCCACCTGAAAGCCCTGGTGGCAGCGATCGGCATGGCCGCCGCGTCGACCGCGATGGCCGCGAACACCCAGCAGGTCCAGCGACAGAGTCTGGTCGCCACCCCGGCCAGCCAGCTTGCCGGCGAACTGGGCCTCGGCGCCAACATGGCGTTGAAGGCGCGCAGCTCGGCCGCCACCCCCGGCAACACCCGCACCGTGCGCATGCAGCAGACCTACCGCGGCGTGCCGGTCTATGGCCACAGCGTGGCCGTGGTGCAGGACGCCCGTGGCAATGCCCTGCGCATGAATGGCCAGGTGCTGCAGGGCGTGCAGGTCGACCTGCCGTCGGTGACCCCGCGGCTGAGCCAGGCCCGCGCCCAGTCCGTGCTTGCACGCCACAGCCAGTCGCTGCGCGCCGGCGGCGGTGACATCAGCAACCAGAAGGCAGAGCTGTTCGTCTATGCCCCCGAGTCCGCCACCCAGGGGCAGGCGCGGCTGGTGTACCTGACCTCGTACTTCGTCAACGGCGACGCCCCCGCGCGCCCGACCGCGATCATCGACGCCAACACCGGCGAGGTCATCCGCCAGTGGGATGGCCTGACCTTCGCCGATGGCTACGGCCCGGGCGGCAACCAGAAGATCGGCCAGTACCAGTACGGCACCGACTTCCCCGCACTGGACGTGCAGCAGTCGGGCAGCACCTGCTCGATGGTCAACACCAACGTCGAGACCCACAACTTCAACCACGGTTCCAGCGGCCCGATCCACACGTTCAACTGCCCGACCAACACGGTCAAGCAGATCAACGGGGCGTACTCGCCGCTCAACGACGCGCACCACTTCGGCGGCGTGGTCTACGACATGTACGACGCCTATGTCGGCGTTCCGCCGCTGACGTTCCGGCTCAAGATGAACGTGCACTACGGCAACGGCTACGAGAACGCGTTCTGGGACGGCTCGTCGATGACCTTCGGCGACGGCGCCAGCACGTTCTATCCGCTGGTGTCGCTGGACGTCAGCGCGCATGAGGTCAGCCACGGTTTCACCGAGCAGAACTCGGGGCTGGAGTACCAGTACCAGTCGGGTGGCATGAACGAGGCGTTCTCCGACATGGCCGGCGAGGCGGCGGAGTTCTTCGACCGCGGCAGCAACGACTTCCTGGTCGGCGCTGACATCTTCAAGGGCAACGGCTCGCTTCGCTACATGTGCAACCCGACCCAGGACGGTGGCTCGATCGACCACGCCGACGACTACTACGACGGCCTCGACGTGCATTACTCCAGCGGCGTCTACAACAAGGCCTACTGCACCCTTGCCCAGACCAGCGGCTGGGATGCGAAGGAGGCCTTCCAGGTGTTCGCCTACGCCAACCAGTTCGAGTGGCAGCCCAACACCACGTTCGACGAAGGCGCCTGCGGCGTCGAGGCCGGTGCGACCGCGCTCGGGTTCCCGGTGGCCGACGTTACCGCGGCGTTCGCCGTGGTCGGTGTCAGCTGCGACGGTGGCACCACGCCGAACCCGGGTGGCGGCGAACTCGAGAACGGCGTTCCGGAGACCGGCATCTCCGGTGCCCAGAACAGCCAGCAGTTCTGGACCCTGGAGGTTCCGGCCGGCGCGTCCAACCTGGAGTTCACCACCTCCGGTGGCAGCGGTGACGCCGACCTGTACGTGAAGTTCGGTTCCGCGCCGACCACGTCCAGCTACGACTGCCGTCCGTACCGCAGCGGCAACAACGAGACCTGCAGCATCAGCAACGTGCAGGCGGGCACCTACCACGTGATGCTGCGTGGCTACAGCTCGTTCTCGGGCGTCAGCCTGACCGGCAGCTTCGACGGTGACGGCGGCGGTGGTGGCAACACCTACTTCGAGAACGGCACCGACGTGCAGATCGTCGACCGCACGACCGTGGAAAGCCCGATCAGCGTCAGCGGCGTCGGCGGCAACGCGCCGTCGGACCTGGAAGTGACGGTGAGCATCGACCACACCTACATCGGTGACCTCACCGTCAGCCTGGTGGCGCCCGATGGCAGCGTCTACAACCTGCGCAACCGCAGTGGCGGCAGTGCCAACGACATCGACGCGACCTACACGGTCAATGCGTCGTCGGAGTCGGCCGACGGCACCTGGAAGCTGCGTGTCAACGATGCCTACAGCTACGACACCGGCAAGATCGACCTCTGGAGCCTGCAGTTCTGAGGTTTGATGGTCGAATGATGTGACCGGAACCCCGGCCTTGTGCCGGGGTTCTTTTTCGAGGTGGTCCCGGCTCCGCGCCGGGGTTCCTTTATCCGCTCGCGTCAGATCTTCGGATGCCAGCCGCGCCGGTCCATCCAGCGCACGATGCCCCACCACAGTGCGACGAACGCGAGCGCGAAGGCCAGCGACGGCAGGTACGGCCCGAAGCGGGGCGCCATCCACCCGCTGAAGCCGATGCGGTAGACCGGTTCCCACCATCCGAGCGCGGCGAACACATGGACCATCAGCGCCGAGCCCGCATACGCGGCGATGGCGTTGGCGCCGAAGCTGCGGCCCAGCGCCGGCCAGCCGCGCAGGTCGACCAGCGCGTGGCAGGCGGCGAGCGCGAGCATCGCCCAGCCGCCGGTCCACAGCACGTACGACGAAGTCCACAGGTTCTTGTTGAGCGGGAACAGCGGCGACCACAGCGCGCCCAGTGCGAGTGCGGCCAGGCCGGCCAGCCAAAGCCGGCGCACCTGGCGGTGGCGCAACCAGTCGCCGGCGCGCAGTCCCAGCAGGGTGGTGGCGACCGCCGGCAGCGTCGCGAGCAGCCCTTCCGGATCGTGTCCGCGGCCGGTCGCAGCGTCGAACAGGTACGCGTGCGGACCGAGCATGCCGGCATCGATGCGGCTGGCAAGGTTGGTCCATGGCTCGTAACCGCCGGTCCAGCCAAGCAGGCCCCAGTAGCCGATCAGCAGTACGGCGAAGCACAGCCATTGAACGCGGGCGCGGGTATGCAAGGCGAGCACACCGACGACCGCGAAACACAGGCCGATGCGTTGCAGCACGCCCCAGGGGCGGAAGTGTTCCGCGTCGGACAGCCACCACGCCACGAGGTGCAGCAACAGGCCAAGGCCGACGATCCGCGCCGCGCGCCAGAGCACGGCGCATTGCAGGCGGCCGCGGTCGCCGCCGGCCTGCCTGCGCGGCACCACGCCCAGCGCGATCGACACCCCGACGATGAACAGGAAGAACGGGAACACCAGGTCGGTCGGCGTGCAGCCGTGCCATTGCGAGTGCAGCAGCGGTGCGTAGACGTGGCCCCAGTCGCCCGGGTTGTTGACCAGCAGCATCGCCGCGACGGTGAGACCGCGCAGGGCGTCGACGGACTGGAAGCGTGGCGCGGCGGTCACGGGCATTGCGTCTGCCGTGTTCCTACGCGGGCTGGCCGGCGATCCAGGTGGTGGCGACCTGCAGCGCGTCGTCGAGCAGTACCAGGTCGGCGCGATATCCCGGCGCGATCCGCCCGCGGTGGTCGTCGATCCGCAGGAACCGCGCCGGGTACAGCGATGCCATGCGCGCGGCCTCCTCCAGTGGCAATCCCAGCATCGACACCGCGTTGCGCACCGCGGTGGCCATGTCGAGCGCGGAGCCGGCCAGCGCACCGGCGGCGTTGCGAACCACGCCGTCGCGCGCGGTGATGGTTTCGCCGTAGAGCGTGTAGTCCGGGCTGTCCGCGCCGACCGGCGGCATCGCGTCGGTGACCAGGAACAGCTTGCCGCGTGGCTTGGTCGCCAGTGCGACGCGCAGGCTGGCCGGGTGTACGTGCACGCCGTCGACGATGATCCCGCACCAGCTGTCGCGGTCCTCCAGTGCCGCTCCGACGACGCCGGGTTCGCGGCCCTGCAGTGGCGTCATCGCGTTGTAGAGGTGGGTGAAGCCGCGCACGCCGGCATCGAGGCCGATGCGTGCCTGTTCGTAGCTGGCCGCGCTGTGTCCGGCGGCGACGATGGCGCCGCGTGCGACCAGTGCGCGGATGCTCGCGGCCGGCACCTGTTCGGGAGCGAGCGTGAGCAGGGTGACGCCGGTGCCGAGCGAGGTCGCGAGCTCCACCTCGGCGGCATCGGGCACGCGGAACTTGCCGGCGTCGTGCGTGCCCTTGCGTGCGACTGCCAGGTACGGGCCTTCAAGGTGGATGCCGAGCACGCCCGGCACGTCCCGGGCGATCGCCTCGCGCACCGCGTCGATCGCCGCGCGCATCACCTCCAGGTCGTCGCTGATCAGCGTCGGCAGCAGGCCGGTGGTGCCGAAGCGGCGATGCGCGCGCGCAATCGTGGCGATCGCCTCGACCGTGGGCGCGTTGTTGAACAGCACGCCGCCGCCGCCGTTGACCTGGGCGTCGATGAAGCCGGGCAGCAGCATGCTGCCGCGCAGGTCATGGACGTCGGCATCGCGCAGTCGCGGGTCGTCGTCGCGCAGGACGGCGATGACGTCGCCGCCTTCAACCAGCACCGCCACGCCGTCGTGCAGACCGTCGTCGAGCAGCACCTTGCCGTTCGCCAGCGCGATCGCCATCAGACCGTCTCCGTCACCTTGTTCAGGTGCGGCGGCAGGTCCGGGTTGAAACCGCGCCGCAATGCCAGCGCGTTGATCGCGCGGTAGAAGCTCTGCACCACCAGCAGCGGGGCGCAGGCAGGGTGGGGCGCCGTGGCCATCGGCAGGCCGTCGCGATCGGCATCGCCCGCGGTCACCCACACCGGCGCGCCACGTTCGCGGAACTCGCCTGCCAGCGCGCGCGTGCCGGCACCGGTTTCGTCGGCCAGCGCGAACGCCACCACCGGGAAGCCCGGTCCTACAAGCGCCATCGGCCCGTGTTTCACTTCGGCCGAACTGAAGGCCTCGGCATGCAGGCCGCAGGTTTCCTTGAACTTCAGCGCGGCCTCCTGGGCGGCGGCCAGGCCAAGGCCGCGACCGAGCACGAACAGGTTGCGTGCACCCGTCAGCCCGTCGACCAGTGGCGACCAGTCGCATCGCCATGCCGCGCGCAACGCATCGGGCAGGGCATCGAGCGCATCGAGCAGCGGCGGTTCGCCCTTCCAGCAGGCGCCCAGTTGCAGGATCGCCGACAGCGAGGCGAGGTAACTCTTGGTCGCCGCGACGCTGCGCTCGGCGCCCGCATGCAGCGGCAGCACGGTGTCGGCCATGCGCGCCAGCGGCGAGTCCTCGACGTTGACCAGCGCCACCACGCGCGCGCCGGCGTCATGCGCGGCCTGGGCGTTGCGCAGCAGGTCCGGACTCTTGCCCGACTGCGAGATCACCAGGTACAGCGCGCCACGCAGGGACTGGGTGGCCCCGTATACCGAACCGACCGAAGGCGAGGCCGACGCGGTGACGGTGCCGAGCTGGGTCTCGAACAGGTATTTCGCGTAGGTCGCGGCGTGGTCGGAGCTTCCGCGCGCGCAGGTCACCACGAACGGCGGCGGCGTGCGGCGCAGGTCGGTGCACAGGCGTTCGACCGCGTCGCGGTTGCGCGCGAACTGCCGTTCCACCACGTCGGCGGCCTCCGCGGCCTCGCGGAACATCAGGGTCGATTCCGGCGCGGGCGCCAACGCGCTCACGCCTCGTGCTCCGCCTGGGTGTCGCGGCCGCCGGCGTTGCCACGTGCGCGCATCGGCGCGGTCGAGCCGCGCACCACCAGTTGCGGCACGAAACCCTGGTTGCGGATTCCCAGCGGATGCTCATCGCCGTCGGCCTGGCGCAGGCTGCCGGCGAGCAGGCGGGTGGCGTGCCGGGCGATGTCCCCGGTCGCCTGTTTCGCGGTGGTCAACGCGGGCCACGAATGCTTGGAGATGGGACTGTCCTCGAAGCCTGCGATCGACAGTTCGTAGGGCACGTCGACCCCGGCGGACTTCGCCGCGGCAAGCACGCCGGCGGCGATCTCGTCGTTGGAACCGAAGATCGCGGTCGGGGGCTCGCGCAGCGCCAGCAGCCGGCGCGCGCCGCGGAAGCCGTCGTCGAAGGTGTAGTCGCCCGGCACCACCAGGTGCTTGTCGAGGGTGATGCCGTAGTCCTTGAGCGCGTCCTCGTAACCCTGGTAGCGTTCCTGGCTGGAACGGTGCGCGGCGCCGCCCCAGAGGAAGCCGATGCGCTGGTGGCCGAGCTGGATCAGGTGCTCGGTGATCTCGTAGGCGGCGTCGCGGTCGTTGACGAACACGCAGGGGTGGCCGTCCTTCGGGTCCTCGGTCGCGGCGATGATGCGTACCAGCTTCACCCCGCGCGCGGCGAGGGCGTCGACCAGTTCGGTCGACTCCGACATCGGCGCGGTCAGCACCAGCCCCGCCAGGCGCGAACGTCGCGCCCATTCGCCGAGCTCGTCGGCCAGCAGTGGCGAACTCGAATCGCAGGGATGGATCTGCAGGTCGAAGCCGGTTTCGCGGCAGGCCGACAGCACGCCGTTCTGCACGCCGATAATGTGGTACGGGTTGGGGTTGTCGTAGACCAGCCCGATCACGTAGGGCGTCGCGCTGCGCAGGCTGCGCGCGGACGGATCGGGCTCGTAGTCGAGCTCGTCGATCGCCTGCAGCACGCGGTCGCGCGTGGCCTGCATGACCGACGACTCGTTGTTGATCACCCGCGACACCGTCTTGAGCGACACCTTGGCGCGCTCTGCGACGTCCTTGATGGTCGGCCTGCGCACGTTCAGTCCCCGCCTTGCCCGCAATCGTTCATCGCCCGCGCCCCGTCAAGATCAGTCCAGGCCCGCGCGATGACCACGCCGGGCGTAGTAGAGGATATAGAGGTAGCACGGCACCACCAGCGCGGCGAATACCAGCTGGAAGTCGTAGTGTTGCTTGAGCACCGCGAACAGCTGCGGGATCACCGCGCCGCCGGCGATGCCCATCACCAGCAGCGCCGAACCGGTTTCGGTCAGGCGCCCGAGCCCGCGGATCGCCAGCGGGAAGATCGCCGGCCACATCATCGCGTTGGCGAAGCCCAGCGCGGCGACGAACCCGACCGAGACGTAGCCGTGGGTCACGAACGCGCCCAGTGCCAGCAGCACGCCGAGCGCCGCCGACACGCTGAGGTAGCGCTCCTGCGAGATGAAGCGCGGGATCGCCACCAGCCCGACCAGATAGCCGACCAGCATCGCCCCGAGCGTGAACGAGGTGAAGAACTTGGTCTGGTCCAGCGGCAGGTCGAAGCCTTGGCCATAGATGCCGATCGCGTCGCCGGCCATCACCTCCACGCCCACGTAGACGAAGATGCACAGCGCGCCCAGCCACATGTGCGGGAACTGCAGCAGCCCGCGCTTGCCGGCGGCGGCCGCGTTGGCCTCTTCGGCATGGATGTCCGGCAGCGGCGAGAACACGATGCCGACCGCCAGCAACGCCAGCAGGCCGGCCATCACCAGGTACGGCGTATGCACGCGCGCGGCGAACTCCGCCAGCAGCGCCTCGCGCGTGGCCGCATCGGCGCCGGCGACTTCGGTCGCGAGATCGCCCATGCCGTGCATCACGACGGTGCCGATCAGCAGGGGCGCGAGGATGCCCGCGGTCTTGTTGCAGATGCCCATCACCGCGATGCGCTGGGCCGCGCTCTCGATCGGCCCGAGGATGCTGATGTAGGGGTTCACCGCGGTCTGCAGGATCGCCAGCCCCGCGCCGATCACGAACACGCCCGCCACCGCGCCCGGGTACACCCGCAGCGTCGTGTATTCGCCGAAGACCACCGCGCCGACCGCCATCACGAACAGCCCCAGCGCCATGCCCTTCTTCATGCCCGTGCGGCGCAGCACCCATGACGACGGCAGCGCGAGGCAGAAGTAGGAGATGTAGAACGCGCTGGGGATGAGGAAGGCCAGCGCCTCGCTGACGTCGAAGGCGAGCCTGGCGAACGAGATCAGCGGCCCGTTGAGCCAGGTGACGAAGCCGAAGATGAAGAACAGCAGGCCGATGATGGCGATCGAGCCGGTATTGCCGGCGGGTTTTGATGCGGATGCGGCAACGGCCATGGACAATGTCTCCTGTGCGCAGAGGTGCGATCCCGCGGCCGGTTCCGATGACGCGATGGACATGGCCGGGGGCAACGTTGTCATATTTTTTCCGTACAAGCCATGTTTTCGGCGCGACCGATGCACCTGTTCGCGCACTCATGGCTTGTGCAGCGCAGCATGGCTTGTCTTGTTGCTGCACTGCAGTAACCGCCTGGCACGTTTCATTCAAAACACAGTTGTATTCAAAGGAAGCAAACGGATGTATTCAATGCCATTTTTGTCACCACTGCCGACCTCCTGGTGGGTCATTGGTGGCCGTGTGTTGACATCGTTGTCAGCGCACTTCCACACTCCGGGCCACCCCACCGCCGCGTCCGCCGGATGCGGAGCCCGACCGGAGACCACGTGCCCGCAGTCGCCAGCCAGATGCCAGTGGACGCCATGAGCCGCGCCGACGCGCCGTTCATCGCCGCCGACGTGGGCGGCACCCACGTCCGCATCGGCCTGGTCCGCGCCAGTGGCAATCCCGCGCAGCCGATCGAGGTGCTGGAGTACCGCAAGTACGTCTGCGCGCAGTACCCGGGGCTGGCCGAGATCATCGAGGACTTCGTGTCCGGCCTGAGCGGGGTCACGGTGTCCGAAGGTGCCATTGCCAGCGCCGGCTATCCGCTCGATGACGGCTCGCTGATCGCGGTCAACCTGCCGTGGCGGATTTCGCTGGATGCGATCCGCGCGCGGCTGGGCTTCCGCGCATTCCGGCTGGTCAACGATTTCGAGGCGGTCGCGCATGCCGCCGTCTATGTGGACGCGAGCGAGGTGTTGCAGCTCACCGGCCCGGACACGGTGCCGCCCGGCCCAACCCTGATCGTCGGCCCCGGAACCGGCCTGGGCGCCGCGGTCTGGATCCCGTCCGCGCACGGCCCGGTGGTGCTGGCCACCGAAGCGGGGCACGCCGCACTCACCACCGGCACCGAACTGGAAATGGCGCTGCTCCGGCAGATGCTCGGCCAGCGCAGCCACGTACCGGTCGAGCATGCGTTGTCCGGCCCCGGGCTGATGAACCTGCATGCCGCGCTGTGCGCGCTGCACGGCACCACCTCCGGTTACGCGACGCCCGACGCGATCACCGCCGCCGCCCTGGCCGGCGCGGACGAGCGCGCGCGCGAAAGCCTCGGCGTGTTCTGCGGCCTGCTCGGCAGCACCGTCGGCGACATGGCGCTGCTGTACGGCGTGCAGGGCGGCATCTATCTCGCGGGCGGAATCCTGCCGCAGATCCGCGAATTCGTCTTGCAGAGCACTTTCGTCGAGCGCTTCCTCAACAAGGGCCCGATGCGCGAGGCGCTGGAGCGGATTCCGGTGAAGCTGGTCGAGCACGGGCAACTGGGCGTGATCGGCGCCGCCAACTGGTACCTGTCCGGCGCGGGAGCGCGGGCACCGCTGCAATAGGTCGGCGCGCGTGGCGATCCCGTCGCGACGCGTGCTGGCCGGCAAGACACACGGCACGACCCTGCAGTCGACGCCGGCCATTCCACGCAAAGAGGGGAGAGAGACCATGCAGTACCGCAAATCCGCATTGTCCGCCGCGATCGTCGTCTGCCTCGGCTTCAGCGCCCACATCAACGCCCAGGAACAGGACACCGGCAGCGACGCCGACCAGGCGCAGGCGGAAGCCAGTGCCTCGCAGTCCGAAGACACGACCGACCTCGCAACCGTCACCGTGACCGGCATCCGTGGCGCCGTGGAGAAATCACTCGACACCAAGCGCGAGGCCAACGCGCGCCTGGAAGTGGTGACCGCCGAAGACGTCGGCAAGCTGCCGGCGCACAACGTCGCCGACACCCTGCAGCGGTTGCCGGGCGTGAACATCAGCTCTTCCAGCTCCGACGAGGGCGGCTTCGACGAAGCCGACCGCGTCAGCCTGCGCGGCACCAGCCCCAGCCTGACCCAGACCCTGATCAACGGCCACACCGTCGGCTCGGCCGACTGGTTCGTGCTCAGCCAGGGCAGCAACGTCGGCCGCAGCGTCAGCTACACCCTGCTGCCATCCGAGCTGGTCAGCTCGGTGGAAGTGAACAAGTCGTCGCAGGCCAGGCTGCAGGACGGCGGCACCACCGGCACGGTCAACATCATCACCCGCCGGCCGTTGCAGTTCGCCGACCGGATCAGCGCCGAGGCCTCGATCGGCGCGGTGCATTCGGACAATGCCGAGAGCACCGATCCGCAGCTGTCGGGCCTGTTCAACTACAGGAACGACGCCGGCACCTTCGGCGTGCTGGTGCAGGCGTTCAAGCAGGAGCGCGAGCTCAGCCGGCAGGCGCAGGAAATCCCGGGCGGTTTCTTCCAGATCGCCGACACCGACCCGGCCGGCATCGCCAACCCCGACCTGGTCGGCGTCTGGGCGCCGGGCCTGCTGGGCTCGACCCTGTTCGAACAGACCCGCGACCGCCAGGGCGGGCTGGTCGACATCCAGTTCAAGCCCAGCGACGACCTGACCCTGGGCCTGAGCGGCTTCAGCTCGGAGATGGAAGCCAACAACTACAACCGCAACTTCATGATGTGGGGCGGCAACTTCGGCAGGGCGCAGGCGCCGGATCCCGGCTACGTCGTGACCGACGGAGTGTTGACCGAAGCCACCTATACCGGCGTGGCCGGCACGCCCTACGCCGTGTACGACATGATCTACCGCGAGGCCACCGCCAAGAGCAGCTACGCGACCTTCGACGTCGACTGGCAGGTCACCGACAACCTGAGTGCGAAGTTCCAGGCCGGCACCACCAGCGGCGAAGGCTCGACCGCGCGCCAGTTCATCGCCGAGGTGACCGTGGCCGACGGCGGCGGCGCCAGCTGGACCACGCATGGCAATGGCTCGCCGGTCGACTGGAGCGTCGGCGGCGACATCTCCCCGGACGGCGTGACCAGCTTCGGCACCTGGGGCAACCAGCAGGTGACCGCCGAGGACGACGAGGAATGGTTCACCGCCGATTTCAGCCACTACTTCAACACCGGCACGCTCTCGTCGATCGACTTCGGCGTGCGCTACGCCGACCACGAGCGCAAGGCGCTGTCGCCGGAAGGTGCCAGCCCGGGCGACATCTGGCCTGCGCTCCAAGGGGGCGCCACCGGCTCGTATCCGAACGGCTTTGCCAGCGACATCGGCGGAAACTTCCCGCGCGACATCTGGTACTTCACGCCCGGCGCCCTGAAGGACGCAATCATCAACAACTCGGACTGGCTGTCCGATGATGATGGCCCGAACGGCCGCCGCAACTACGGCGCCGAATGGACGGTACAAGAGAAGAACCAGGCCGCTTACGTGCAAGCCAACTTCACCGGCGCTCGTTGGAGCGGCAATGTCGGCCTGCGTTACGTCAACGTCGATCAGGACATCATGTCTTACCAGTCGGTCAGCGATGTCGCCAATGCGGATGTCACCAGCCTGTTCGCGCAGGGACCCGGCCCGGGCTGTGGTTGGGCTTGTCCGGTGTGGGGCGGCTGGAAGATCGTGAACACGAACAACAAGCACAGCCGCGTGCTGCCGAGCGCGAACCTGAAGTTCGACTTCGACGACAACCTGGTCCTGCGCTTCGCCGCCTCGCAGACCCAGACCCTGCCGGACTACTCCGCGCTGGGCGCGTCGAGCTGGGGCTCGGACCTCAACAAGACCGGCGGTGGCGGCAACCCGAACCTGGAGCCGGTGCTGTCGACCAACGTCGACGCCAACCTGGAGTGGTACTTCATGCCGCGCGGCCTGCTGTCGGTGGGCGCGTTCGCGATGGACATGAAGGACTACGTCGCCTACGGCACCGAGACCCAGATGCTGTTCAGCGAGCTCACCCACCAGCTCGAGGAATACAACGTCTCCGTGCCGATCAACGCCGACGCCGAGGTGCAGGGCCTGGAGGTGGCGTACGAACAGCCGATCGGCGAGTTCTTCGGCATCAACGCCAACTACACCTACTCCGACGGCAGCACCTCGCACACCTGGGCCGACGGCAGCCACAACCTGCTGGGCAACTCGAGGGACACCTACAACGTGGGCGCCTACTTCGAGAACGAAGCCTTCGGTGCGCGGGTCAGCTACACCTACCGGTCCTCGTTCCTGATCGGGCTGTCGGGCGCCAACCCGTACTACCAGGACGACTTCGGCACGCTGTCGGCGTCGCTGGGCTACAAGGCCACCGACTGGCTGAGCTTCAGCCTCGACGCGCTGAACCTCAACAACCCGGCCATCAAGTACTACCAGAGCTCGACCATCCCGACCTCGTTCTACAACAACGGCCGGCAGTACTACTTCAACGTCCGCCTGAAGTACTGAGCGCGGTCCGGCCTGCGTACTGCTCCGCGGGCCCGGGATTCCCGGGCCCGCGTCTTTCCTGCATCCGTACCGTGATCCGCGAGGACCCGCAATGAAGCTCCGACACCTCCTGCTGCTGGCGCTGCTGCCCCTCGCCACGTTCACGGCGCATGCCGACGCGCGCGCGGATGCGCCAATGTCGCTGATCCCCGCACCCGCGTCGCTCACGCCGGGCGAGGGGACGTTCGAACTGCGTGCGGATACCCCGCTGGTCGCGACCGACCCGCGCGCGGTGCGGGTGGCGCGGCAGTTCGCCGGCTACCTGCAGCGCGGTCGCCACGTCGCGCCGCGTTTCGACGGGGCGGGGGCGGACGGTGCGCCGGCGGTGGAGTTCCGGATCGCGCCGATGGAGGCGGGTGCGTCGCCGGAAGCGTATTCGCTGGATGTCTCGCCGCGGCGCATCGTGGTCAGCGCCGGCGACGAGCGGGGACTGTTCTACGGCGCCGTCACCCTCTGGCAGCTGGCCACGTCCGGGCTGGACGAGGGCACGCCCGCGCGCATCCCCGCGCTGCATATCGACGACACCCCGCGTTTCGCCTGGCGCGGGCTGATGCTCGACTCCGCGCGGCACTTCCAGTCGGTCGACGAGATCAAGCAACTGCTCGACGCGATGGCGCGACACAAGCTCAACACCTTCCACTGGCACCTGACCGACGACCAGGGCTGGCGCCTGCCGATCCCGGGGTATCCGGAGCTCACCGCCACGGGTGCCTGCCGGATTCCCGCCGGTGGCGGCGGCATCGACCCGGACACCGGCAAGCCCGCACCGTACTGCGGTTTCTACACCCGGGAGCAGGTGCGCGGGATCGTGCGCTACGCCGACGAGCGCCACATCACGGTGGTGCCCGAGATCGACATCCCCGGCCATGCGCAGGCGGCGGTGGCGTCCTATCCGCGGCTGGGCAGCGTGGACGGCCCGACGCCCGTGTCCAACGAGTGGGGCGTGCACAAGTACCTGTTCAACGCGGACGAGGACACGTTCGCCTTCCTCGAGGACGTGATGGCGGAGGTGGTCGAACTGTTTCCCGGGCGCTACGTCCACATCGGCGGCGACGAGGCCGTCAAGGACCAGTGGAAGGCATCGCCGCGCGTGCAGGCGCGCATGCGCGAACTGGGCGTGGCCGACGAGGCGCAGTTGCAGGGCTACTTCGTCGAGCGCATGGCGCGCTTCCTCGCCGCGCACGGCAAGCGCGTGATCGGCTGGGACGAGATCCTCGAGGACGACCTGCCGGCCGATGCCACGGTGATGTCCTGGCGCGGCATCGAGGGCGGCATCGAGGCCGCGGGCAAGGGCCACGACGTGGTGATGACGCCGGTGTCGCACCTGTATTTCGATTACCAGCAGACCGGCTCGCCGGACGAGCCGCCGGGCCGGCCGAAGCTCATCCCGCTGCGCAAGACCTATGGATTCGAGCCGGTGCCGGACGCGCTCACGCCCGCGCAGGCACGCCACATCCTCGGCCTGCAGGCCAACGTGTGGACCGAGCACATGCGTTCGTTCGAGCGCGTCGAACATGCGTTCTTCCCGCGCATCGCGGCCGTCGCCGAGACCGGCTGGACGCCGCGCGCGAACAAGGATTACGCGGACTTCCTGGCCCGGCTGCCGGCGCAGCTGGATCGATACCGCAGCATGGGCATCGATTACGCGCGCACGCCGTTCGACGTGCGGATCGAAGGCTCGGCGGACGGTGACGGGGCCATCCACGTCGCCCTGTCGCAGCCGGTGGGGCTGGGAACGATCCGCTACACCGTCGACGGCACGCCGCCAACGCAGGACTCGCCGTCCTGGGATGATGCTCCGCTGTCGTTGCGGTTGCCGGTGGAAGTGCAGGCCGCGGCCTTCGTCGACGGGCGCGTGCTGGGAGCGCCGGCGTCGCGGCGCTTCGACGCGGCCTCGCTGCTGCGGCGCGAGGACGAGGAACTGGCGATGTGCAGCCAGGGCCTGATGCTGCGGCTGGAGGACGACGGCCCGTTCGACGGCCCCCGCGCGATCTACAACGTCGACATCTTCAATCCCTGCTGGCTGTGGAGCGACGCGCCGCTGGACGGCATCGGCGCGGTCGACGTGGTCGCCGGCCGGATTCCCTACTATTTCCAGCTCGCCGGTGACGAGCCCAACCGCAGGTTCCAGCCCGCGCGCAGCGCGCACGGCGAGTTGGAACTGCGCGACGGCTGCGAGGGCGGGCTGCTGGCCAGCGTGCCGCTGCCGGCCGAACCGGACGCGAATGGCTTCGTCACCCTGCGTGCGCCATTGCCGGCGCGGCATCCCGCCAGCGCCGACCTGTGCATCGTGTTCACCGGCGACACGCGCCCGACGATGTGGGTGGTTGACCGGGTGGCGCTGCGGCCGGACCGGCACTGATACGCGCCATGCGCCGACGTGCGGTCACGGCATGCGGCGGGCCGTGGCCTGCGTTTACTCGCCGGGTTTGACCGCGCTGGTCGGCGCGGTCGTCGCGGCGCGGCGGGCGAGCTGTGCCTCGCGGTGGGCGATGTAGCCGTTGGCGCCAAGGATGATCGCGGCGCCGACGAGGGTCCAGCGGTCGACGCCTTCGTTGAACAGGAAGAACGCCAGCACCGCGACGATCGGCAGCTGCATGAAGCTGATCGGTTGCAGCGCCGACACGTCGCCGATCTTCAGTGCACGCGTCCACAGCATGTGGCCGGCGGTGCCGAGTATGCCGGCGGCGACCACCCACACCCAGGTGATGCCCTGCGGCCATTCCCAGACCGCCAGCGCCGGCCCCAACGACAGCGGCACCCAGAACAGCGTGGTCAGGATGACGATGCGGTCGGCCGGTTCGGTGTGGGAAAGCTGCTTGATCTGGATCGCGACGATGGCGCTGATCACCGCCGCCGATACCGCCACCAGCGTCCCGGCGCTGAAGCCTTCGGTGCCGGGGCGGACGATCACCAGCACGCCGACGAAGCCCAGCACCACCGCCGACCAGCGTCGCGCGCGGACCTGCTCGCCCAGCCAGAACACCGCGAACACGGTGACGAACAGCGGACTGGAGTACGACAGCGACACCGCTTGTGCCAGCGGCAGGTGGCCGATCGCCCAGAAGCCGCAGAACATCGACAGCGTGCCGAGTATGCAGCGCACCGCGTAGCGGGGCAGTTGCCGCGTCCGCAGCAGCCCCGGGCCGTGCTTGAGCAGCAGCGGCAAGGCCGCGACCAGGCCGAAGAAGCTCCGGAAGAACGCGACCTCGAAGGTGTGCAGCGATTCCGATGCGAGCCGGATCGCGATCACCATGACCGCGAAGAAACCGGTGCTGCCCAGCATCAGCAGCGCGGCGCGGGTGTGGGTCGGGAGGGCCATTACCAGTGCGCGCCTATCATGCGGGGTTCCGGTTCCAGTGCGACGCCGAAACGGATGTGTACCGAGTCGGCGATGCGCCGGGCGAGGTCGAACAGCTGCCGCCCGGTGGCACTGCCGTGGTTGACCAGAACCAGCGCGTGCGAGGCCGCGACACCGGCGTCGCCATCGCGATGGCCCTTCCAGCCGCAGGCGTCGATCAACCAGCCGGCCGACAGCTTGCGGCTGTCCGGGTCGCCCGCACCGAACGCAGGCAGGGTGGGGTGGTCGGCCACCAGCGCGTCGGCCTGCATGGCGGGCACGATCGGGTTCTTGAAGAAGCTGCCGGCGTTGCCGAGTACCGCCGGGTCGGGCAGTTTGCGGCGACGGATGGCGATGACCGCATCGGCGACCTGGCGCGGGGTCGGGCGGTCGATCCCCGCCGCGGCCAGTTCGTCGCCCAGGCCGGCGTAGTCGAGGGTCGGGGTGTGCTTGCGGGGCAGGTCGAACTCCACCGCGGTGACCACGTAGCGATCGGGCTGCTGCTTGAACACGCTGTCGCGGTAGGCGAACCGGCACTCGGCGCGGGCGAAGCGGTGGGTCTGGCCGGTAGCCGGCTCGAACGCCTCCACCGCATGGATGAACTCGCGGACCTCGACCCCGTAGGCGCCGATGTTCTGGATCGGCGCGGCGCCAACGGTGCCGGGGATCAGCGCGAGGTTCTCGAGTCCCGCAAAGCCGCGGGCGAGGGTGTCCATGACGAAGCCATGCCATTGTGCGCCGGCGTCGGCACGCACGATCGCGCGGTCGCCGTCGTCGGACAACACCCGTACGTCGCGGCCGGTCAGCGCCAGCAGCGGACGACCGGGATCGTCGACGAACAGCAGGTTGCTGCCGCCGCCAAGCACCAGCGGCGCCTGCCCGGCGAACTCCGGGGATTGCAGCAGGGCGGGCAATGCGCGGGCGTCGTCGACCTCGGCCAGCACGGCCGCGCGGGCCGGCACGCCGAAGGTGTTGCGCGATTGCAGCGGGGCGTCGCGAAGGATGCGGATGGCGCGGTCGGGAGCGGGAAGCGGGTCCGGCACGTTCATGCGACCGGCGGCACGGGGCCGCGGCTGGGCGCGAACTTGCGTCGGCGGATCGCCTCGACGCATTCGCCGACGAGTTCCGGGCCGCGGTACACCAGCCCCGAGTAGCACTGCACCAGGCTCGCGCCGGCCGCCATCTTGGTCACCGCGTCGGCCCCCGACAGGATGCCGCCGACGCCGACCAGCGGGATCGCCTCCGGCAGGCGCGTGCGCATCATCCGCAGCACCGTGGTCGACTGGCCCATCAGCGGCCGGCCGGACAGGCCACCCTGTTCCTCGGCATGGCGCGTGCCCTCGACCGGGATCCGCGACACCGTGGTGTTGGTCGCGATCACGCCGTCGACCTCCAGCTCGGTCAGCACGCGGGCGCAGGCCTCGATGTCGGCGTCCGACAGGTCCGGCGCGATCTTGACCAGCATCGGGATGCGCCGGCCGTGCTTGGCGCCCAGGCGCTCCTGTTCCTCGCGCAAGGTACCGATCAGCCGGCGCAGCAGTTGCTCTTCCTGCAGCTCGCGCAACCCGGCGGTATTCGGCGAGGAAATATTGATCGTCACATAGTCCGCCAGCGGGTAGACCCGCGACAGGCAGTACATGTAGTCGCCCTCGGCGATCTCGTTGGGCGTGTCCTTGTTCTTGCCGATGTTGATGCCGAGCAGGCCACCCTTGCGTTGCGCGCGCTCGACATTGCGCACCAGCGCGTCGACGCCGCCATTGTTGAAGCCCAGCCGGTTGATCACCGCCTGCTGCTCGGGCAGGCGGAACATGCGTGGTTTCGGGTTGCCGGCCTGCGGTCGCGGGGTCACGGTGCCGATCTCGATGAAGCCGAAGCCCAGCGCCATCAAGGCATCGATATGCGCACCGTTCTTGTCGAGTCCCGCGGCGAGGCCAACGGGGTTCGGGAAGTCGAGGCCGAACACGCGCGTCGGCAACGGCTCGGGCGCGCGCCCGAGCAGCCCGGCCAGCCCGCTGCGATGGCTGGCCTCGAGCGCCCGCAGGCTGAAGTCATGCGCGCGCTCGGCATCGAGCCGGAACAGCCAGGGTCGGGCGAGCGCGTACATGACCGGCCCTCGGGCCTAGAGGTCGAACTTGATGCCCTGCGCGAGCGGCAGTTCGTCGGAGTAGTTGATGGTGTTGGTCTGCCGGCGCATGTAGGCGCGCCATGCATCCGAACCCGACTCGCGACCGCCGCCGGTTTCCTTCTCGCCGCCGAACGCGCCGCCGATCTCCGCACCCGAGGTGCCGATGTTGACGTTGGCGATGCCGCAATCGGAACCGCGCGCCGACAGGAACGCCTCGGCGTTCTTCAGGCTCTCGGTGAAGATCGCCGACGACAGGCCCTGCGGCACGTCGTTCTGCATCGCCAGGGCGTCGTCGAGGTCCTTGAACTTCATCACGTACAGGATCGGCGCGAAGGTCTCGGTCTGCACGACGTCGGAATCGTTGGCCAGCCCGGTGATGATCGTCGGCTTGACGAAGTTGCCCTTGCGGTCCAGCGCCTCGCCGCCGGTCTCGACCTTGCCGCCGGCCGCCTTGGCCTTCTCGATCGCGTCGAGGTAGGCCTGCACGCCGTCCTTGCTGTTGAGCGGGCCCATCAGGTTGGCGGTGTCCATCGGGTCGCCGGTCTTGCCCTCGACTTGCTTGTAGGCGGCGACCAGCTTGGCCAGCACGTCGTCATGGATCGACTCGTGGATGAACACGCGACGGGTGGTGGTGCAGCGCTGGCCGGCGGTGCCGACCGCGCCGAATACGATCGCCGGGATCGCCAGCTTCAGGTCGGCGGTCTGGTCGACGATCATCGCGTTGTTGCCGCCCAGCTCCAGCAGCGAACGGCCCATGCGGCGGGCAACGCGCTCGCCGACGTGGCGGCCGACCTTGGTGCTGCCGGTGAAGCTGATGAGGCCGATGCGCTTGTCATCGACGAAGGTCTGGGCCAGCTCGGTGCCGGCGTCGTTGAACAGGAAGAAGATGTCCGGGAAGCCGCCCTTCTTCAGCGCCTCGTTGCAGATGCGGATCGATGCGATCGCCGACAGCGGGGTCTTCGGCGACGGCTTCCAGATGGTGATGTCGCCGCAGACCGCCGCGACCAGCGCGTTCCAGGCCCACACCGCGACCGGGAAGTTGAACGCCGAGATCACGCCGACCACGCCCAGCGGGTGCCACTGCTCGTACATGCGGTGGCCGGGGCGCTCGGAATGCATGGTCAGGCCGTACAGCTGGCGCGACAGGCCGACGGCGAACTCGCCGATGTCGATCATTTCCTGCACTTCGCCGTCGCCCTCGGGCTTGGACTTGCCCATCTCGAGTGCAACCAGCGAGCCCAGCAGGTCCTTGTTCTCGCGCAGCGCGTCGGCGCACAGGCGCACGGCCTCGCCACGACGCGGGGCCGGGGTGGTGCGCCAGACCTTGAAGGCGGCCTGGGCGCGCTCGACGATGGTGTCGTAGTCGTCCTGCGAGGACGCCTGGACCCGCGCCAGCACCTCGCCGTCGGTCGGATTGACCGGCTCCAGGATGCCGGCGTCGCTCGTCTTGGCCCATTCGCCATTGCCGAGGTAGGTGCCGGATTCGGTGCCGTTCAGGCCGAGTGCGGTGAGGACGGGGTGGGTCATGGGTAACTCCTTGGAAACAAACAGAAAAGGGTCGAGCGACGAGCATTGGATCGTCCGCGCGTGGACGCGCGCGATATGGTGACCCCGACACGATTCGAACGTGTGACCTGTCCCTTAGGAGGGGACCGCTCTATCCAGCTGAGCTACGGGGCCATCCGGTCGATTATCGCAGGAACAGGTCGCGATGACCTCCCTCGGAGGCGAGCGGTCTGTCCCGATTCGCCCGGGTGGCCATCCGCTACGGGGCCGCCAGGCCTCAGCCCTCCAGCATCGGCCGGATCCGGTCCAGGTTTTCCTGCAACTGCTCGTCGCGCCCGCCCTCGCACAGCAGCACGAACACGCGGTCGAGCAGGTGCTGCAGCGCGGAGTGGTACAGCAAAGGTTCGATATGGGCGCGGTCGTCGTGCGCCGACACCAGCAGGGTGAGGTCGGCATGCGCCCGCAGCGGGTTCGAGGTGTGCCGGGTCACGGTGACGACGCTGCCGCCGCGTTGCCGGAACAACCGGCCGATCTGGCACAGCGCCGGCTGCTTGCCGTGCTCCGAGAACACCAGCAATACGTCGCCGGTGCGCGCGGCCGAGACGCTGGCGGTCATGTGCGCGGTATCGAAGTTGTGCACGGTGAGGATGCCCAGCAGCGACAAGCGCAGTGCGAATGCACGGGCGTGGATGTCGTCCTCGCCCAAGCCGATGATGAACACCTTGCCGTGATTCCCGGCGTCGGCGATCACTGCCGCCACCGCTTCGATCGCCTCGGGCGTGTTGATCGAGCGGGTTTCTTCCTGCGCCTCGGACTTGCAGCGCCACAACTCGAGTGCGGAGTCGCGTTGCGGCTCGCTGTCGTCCGCATCCGGCCCGGTCGCGTCGTCGCCGTTGTCGGCGCGGGCGATTGCTTCGCCGACCGAGTACTTCAGGTCGGGATAGCCCTTGAAGCCGAGCTTCTGGCAGAACTTGACCACGCTGGACTGGCTGATGCCGAGCGCGTTGGCCAGTTGCTGCGAGGAGTAGTCGCGCAGCAACTGGGCGTTGTCGAGGATGAAGTCGGCGATGCGGCGCTCGATCGCCGACATCTGGTCGCGACCGGCGCGGATCTTCAGCAGCGCCGCCACGGTCAGGCCGCCGCGCTGCCCATCAGGATCGGTTCCAGTCCCTGGATGCTGCGGATGCCGAGTCCCGGGGCGTCGGTGATCGAGATCTCCGACTCGTTGAAGATCACCCCGCCTTCGACCGGGTTGCCCTGGCACAGCGACGGCCCGTCGAGGTCGACCTTGGTGATCACGTCGGCCTTGGCCACCGCCAGGTGCACCGCGGCGGCGACGCTGATGCTGGACTCGAGCATGCAGCCGATCATGCAGTCGACCTGGTGCATGCCGGCGATGTCGGCGATGCGGATGGCGTTGGAGATCCCGCCGGTCTTCATCAGCTTGATGTTGATGATGTCGGCCGCGCGCATGTTGATCAGCTTGATCACCTCCATCGGGCCGAACACGCTCTCGTCGGCCATGATCGGGGTGTGCACGCGCTCGGTGACGTAGCGCATGCCTTCCAGGTCGCGCGCCTTGACCGGTTGCTCGACCAACTCCAGCCGGACCCCGGCGTCCTCCAGCGCGGTGATCGCGAACACCGCCTGCTTGGCGGTCCAGCCCTGGTTGGCGTCGAGGCGGAGCAGGGCGCGGTTCTCGACCGCGGCGTAGATCGCCTTGGTGCGCTCGATGTCGACCCCGATGTCCTTGCCGACCTTGATTTTCAGCGAGTCGAATCCGCGCTCGACCGCGCTGATCGAGTCGGCCACCATCTTGTCGATGGTGTCGACGCTGATGGTGATGTCGGTGGTGACGACCGGGTCGCCGCCGCCGAGCATCTTGTACAGCGGCGCGTCGTAGAGCTGGCCGAACAGGTCGTAGATCGCGATCTCCACCGCCGCCTTGGCGCTGGAGTTCTTCTCCATCGAGGTCTGGACCAGCCGGGTGATGCGGTTGAGGTTGGCGATCTCCTCGCCGATCAGGCGCGGCGAGATGTAGTGGTGGATCGCGTCGATGATCGAACCGTGGGTGTCGCCGGTGATCACCGCGGTCGCCGGCGCCTCGCCGTAGCCGACGTGGCCGGTGTCGGTGTGGACCATCACCACGATGTCCTCGACCCGCTCGACCGTGCGCAACGCGGTCTTGAACGGCGTCTTCAGCGGCACCCGCAGCATGCCGAACTTGATCTCCGTGATCTTCATGGCGTGGCCTTCATGGTCTTGGTTCCGACATCGGTCGGGGTGCTCGCGAGTCCGTCCAGTGCGCCGTGGGGGCGCACGATGCTGGTCATCCGGTCGACGTAGGTTTCGTGGTCGTTGAACATCATCGGCAGCAGCGGGGTGACCGAGACGCCGTTGAGCGACATGCCGTGCAGCTCGCCATCGGCGCCGAGATAGCGGCCGCCATTGGTGTCGTGGATGACGTATGGCGCGCCGTCGATGCGACCGATCATCATCATCACGTGGCCCGGGATGTAGACCAGGTCGCCGACCTGCAGTTTCGCCACCGCGGCCATCCGGGCGGCGCGATCATCGTCCTTGTCGAAGGTGACGTGGTGAAGCGCCGGGCTGACCGCCTGGGCGCTGGTGTTGCGCGGCAGCTGCACGCCCATGCTGCGGTAGATCTCCGACACGAAGCCGCTGCAGTCGCGTGCATCGTAGGAGTGGCCCCAGCCGTAGCGCTCGCCGAGGAACTTGAACCCCTGTCGCACCAGGTTGGCGGGCGTCAGCGGCAGGTAGTCGGATGCGCTGTCGAGGCGCCGCGGTAGCAACGCCGGGGAGAAGGCCAGGCTGCCGTCGTCATTGCGCACCGGCATCCGGAGGATGTGCGTGGTGTACGGGTGCTGGCCGTTGACCGCCTTGTCTGGCGGCGTGTCGGAGAGCGGCACGCGAAGACCCATGTCGAGTTGCAGTTGCGAAACGCGCGGCTCTTCGCGGGTGAACACGGTGTGCTCGGTGCCGCCGGTGATGATGCGGTAGGGCGCTTGGTCGAGGTAGCCGAAGACCTCGTCGGCGCTGCCGATCGCCACATGGCGCTTTTCGATCCACGCCGCGTAGCGCGGGCTGACCACGAACAGCCAGTCGCCGTCGCCGCTCTCATGGGCGACCACCACCGGCGTGCCGGGGAACAGCGCGCTTTCCTGCAGGCGGTCGATGTCAGTCTCGCCGGCGCGGCTGAACATGCGTTGCGCGGTCGGGAAGGTACGCAGCGCCGCACGATGGACGACCAGCCCATGGCGGGTCGGTTGCGACGCCGGAATCGCATCGAGCGCGAGGTTGTCGACCATCGCGTCCAGCGTCGCTGCCGGCACGGGCGCGCCATCGACATCGAAACGCTCGCTGGTCGGGCGTTCCGACAGATCCTCGATCCATCCGCGCACGGTGGCGCGGTCGAGCGTGGCCGGGATCGCGCGCAGGTCGTGCATCGATGGATCGAGCTGCTGCAGTCGGGCGTTCTGCGCGGTGATCGCCGTGCGATCCATCAGCAACCCGTCCGGGTGGGTCATCCGGGCGACCCAGAAGCCGGGGTCCAGGTACGCATCCCGGATGCCGATGACACCGCTTTCCGGCACCTCGTACGTCGGAGTGGCTGGCGCGTCGCGCGCAGACGATGGCGTGGCGGCGCCGAACGCGATTGCCAGTCCCAGTGCCAACGCGGTGAGGAGTGGCGATCGCCTCGTCATGGTTTTCCCCGTGAGAGCTGCATTGCGTTCGTTGTGCGCTGCGGAATACATCATTCTTATATCACACCATAAAAGAATAAATTATTGACCGGCCATGACGCCCGTGCTACACACCCATCTTCACTGCAAAACCCGGGTGGGGAAGACTCGCGGATGGACACGGTGCGAAAGACAACGGCCGCGACGGTGCGGCAGGCCAGGCGACGAAGCCGGAAGGGGGCGGTGTCGATCCGGTCGATGGGGCTGGCATTGGCGCTGCTGTGCTGCTGCGGTGTCGTGGCCGCGCAGCAGCCCGCGTCGCTGCCCGCCGTCATCGAACTGGTCGATGACGGCCACTTCGCCGAGGCCGAGGCCATGATCGCCGGCAGCCTCGATGACGCGTCGCTGCCCGCGGACACCCGCAAGGCGCTGGAGTTCGAGCGCGAGCGCATGCGCCGCATCCTGATCGACTTCCACCGCGACGAGGCCGAGGTCCGCAAGCGCCTGGGCGAACGCATTCCCGACCTGCGCGACGACGAGTTCGCACGCTGGAAGCAGGCCAACCTGCTGGAGCATCGGGTCATCGACGGCCGCACGTGGTACTTCGACCGCGCGGTATCCAATCTGTTCCGCCTGAGTCCCGAGGCCAACGCTAGGCGGCCCGATCCTTCCTTCAGTGAAGGACCGATGGAGTCGCCCAACGCGCACCAGGCCAGCGTGCGCGAAGCGGCGCTGGCCAGCGGCGACACCAGCGTCGGCTCGCACCGCATCCGCGTCACCCAGACCCTCACCGTCGATGCCGACGCGGTGCCCGCCGGCGAGACGGTGCGCGCATGGATCCCGTATCCGCGCGCGATCCCCGGGCAACAGGAAAACATCCGGCTGGTCGACAGCAATCCGGACGGTGCCGAGGTCGCGCCGGAGTCGGTGCTGCAGCGCACCGCCTACCTGGAGCAGCCGGCGCGTGCGGGCGAGCCGACCGAGTTCGCGGTCACCTACGAGCTGGACATCCTGGCGCGCTATTTCGATATCGATGCCGACCGGGTGACGCCGGCACCGGCCATCGCCGAACTCGCCCCGTACCTGGCCGAGCGCGCGCCGCACATCGTGTTTACTCCCGAGCTGCGCGCGTTCTCGCGCAAGGTCGTCGGTGACGAGACCAACCCGTACCTGATCGCCCGCAAGCTGTTCGCCGCGGTCGACGAAATTCCGTGGGCCGGCGCGCGCGAGTACTCCACCATCTCCAACATCAGCGACTACGCGCTGCACGCCGGCCACGCCGACTGCGGCCAGCAGACGCTGCTGCTGATCACCCTGCTGCGCCTCAACGGCATCCCCGCGCGCTGGCAGTCGGGCATGGTGTTCGAAGGCGGCGACGGCCCCGACCACGACTACTGGAACCTGCACGACTGGGGCTGGGTGTACCTGGCGCCCTACGGCTGGGTGCCGATGGACGTGACCACCGGTCGTTTCGAGGGCAACGCCCAGCTCGAATGGTTCTACCTCGGCGGCCTCGACGCCTACCGCATCGTGTTCAACGACGGCTGGGGCAGCCAGTTCCAACCCGCCAAGGTCCATTTCCGCTCGGAGACCGTCGACTCGCAACGCGGCGAAGTCGAGTGGAGCGGGGGCAACCTGTATTTCGACCAGTGGGATTACGGATTCGAGGCACGCGAAATCCGGCCCAGCACAACCAATCCATCAACCAGATCGACGATCACACCGCCGGAGGGGACATGAACAGCAGGGCATTCCGTAGAAACGCGCTTTCCATAGCCATGGGGCTTTGCATGGCGTCCCTTGCACCGGTCGCGCTGGCCCAGGACGGTTCGGTCATCGGCCAGTCCCAGGCCGGCGCGCAGGTCACGGTGACCAATCCGCAGACCGGCTTCACCCGCAGCGTCACCGCCGATGCCAGCGGCAGCTATCGCTTCGCCTTCCTCCCGGTGGGCACCTACCAACTGCAGACCAGTGTCGACGGCCAGCCGGTCGGCGAGCCGGTGCAGGTGCGGGTCGGACTCGGCAACGCGACCTACGTCGGTTCCGTCGATGGCGACGGCGTCGCCAATCTCGGCACCGTGCAGGTCACCGGCTCGCGGGTCATCAACGCGGTCGACGTGAGCTCCACCGAGTCCGCCACCAACGTGACCGCGGAAGAAATCGCCCGCATGCCGGTGGAGCGCAGCGTCAGCTCGGTGGCGCTGCTCGCGCCCGGCGTGGCCGGCGGCAGCGCCGGCTTCGGCGGCATTTCGTTCGGCGGTTCGTCGGTGGCGGAGAACGCCTTCTACGTCAACGGCCTGAACGTCACCGACTTCTACAACCGGGTCGGCTTCTCGGAAGCGCCGTTCGACTTCTACCAGGAGTTCCAGGTCAAGACCGGCGGCTACTCGGTGGAGTTCGGACGCACCACCGGTGGCGTGGTCAACGCCGTCGCCAAGTCCGGCACCAACGAGTTCCATTCCGGCGCCAAGGTGGTGCTCACGCCCGAGAACTGGCGCGAGGAGGCTCACGACAGCTACCTGGACGGCGAACGCTACCTCACCCGCAGCCGCGACACCTCCGACTCCACCCGCATGAACATCTGGGCATCGGGTCCGCTGGTGAAGGACAAGCTGTTCTTCTTCGCGATGTACGAAGGGCGCCAGGTCGACCCGCAGAACACCGACAACCAGGGCAACAACCTCACCGAAGGCAACAGCGACGACGGCTTCTGGGGCACGACGCTCGACTGGCAGGTGAACCGCGACAACCTGCTCAGCCTGATGGCGTTCTCCAACGAGAACCGGGTCAACAGCACCACTTACGACTACGACTACGACACCGGCACCATCGGCCAGCAGCTGAGCACCTCCTACTCCGAGGGCGGCGGCAAGAACTGGGGCCTGACCTGGACCTCCTACCTCACCGACAACCTGTCGATGAAGCTGATGCACGGCACCAACGAGCGCACCAGCGTCGCCGGTTCGCCGGTCGACGGGGATTGCAACTACGTCACCGCCGGCACCGGCGTGGTCGATCCCGGCGTGCCGCTGGGCTGCAACAGCAACTCCAGCATCTACGACCGCAACGACGAGCGCGAACAGACCCGCGCGGACTTCGAGTGGGCGCTCGGCGACCACCTGGTGCGGTTCGGCCTCGACCGCGAGGTCAACACCTCCGACCTCAGCCAGGTCTATTCCGGCCCGGACAACCTCCAGTACAACGTCTACAGCGCCGTCGCCGGCACCCAGAACGACAACTGTGGTGGCTTCTTCGTTCCCGCCGGTTACACGGCCTGCATCCGGGCCCGCCAGTACGAGATTTCCGGTTCCTTCGAATCCAACAACCAGGCCTGGTACATCGAGGACAACTGGTCGATCACCGACGACTTCATCCTGAGCCTGGGCATCCGCAACGAGGCGTTCGACAACAAGGACGCGGAAGGCACCACCTACATCGAGATGGACGACATGTGGGCGCCGCGACTCGGCTTCTCGTGGGACATGAAGGGCGACGGCACCACCAAGCTCTTCGGTAACGCCGGCCGGTACTTCCTGCCGGTCGCCAACGTCATCAACATCAAGCAGGGCGGTGCGCTGCTCGATGCGCGCAGCTACTACGGGTTCGAAGGCTGGGAGGTCCGCGAGACCAACGGCGTCGAGTACGCGATGCCGATCCTGGGCGAGTTCATGGGCTTCGACGACGACCAGGGCGACGGCACCGTCGGCGACCTGCGCGCGGAAGTCGATTCCGACATGGACCCGGTCTACCAGGACGAGTTGATCCTCGGCTTCCAGCAGCAGCTCAGCCAGGCGTGGTCGTGGGGCGTGCGGGGCATCTACCGCGAGCTCAACAACGCGATCGACGACATCAACATCACCGCCACCCACTGCGGCCGCGTCGCCAGCAACTGGGTGATGGCCAACCCGGGCGAGGAAGTCACCATCTGGGGCGACACCGATTGCGACGGCGTCGATGACGGCTACGTCAGCATCGATACCTCGCAGGGCGGTTACTGGACCGAAGCCGACAACTATGTCTACGGTCCGGACGAGGACGGCGAGCTGGGCTGGCAGTACGACAGCTCCACGCCGACCGGCCAGATGGGCTGGGCCAAGCCCGAGCGCACCTACAAGGCGATCGAACTCCAGATCGACCGCGCATGGGACGACAAGTGGATGTTCAACGGCTCGTACACGCTGTCGTGGAACGAGGGCAACGCCGAAGGTCCGGTCAACACCGATACCAACTTCGGTGACACCGGCCGCACCGAGAACTTCGACGACCCGTTCGTGAACCGCGACGGCTACGGTCCGCTGGCCAACGACCACCGCCACCAGATCAAGCTGCGCGGCACCTACGCGCTCAACGACAACTGGCGCGTGGGCGCCACGGTGGACGCGAAGTCGGGCGGCCCGATCACCGGCTTCGGCGTCGGCAATCCGTACAACTGGAAGCTGTACCACAGCTACTACCTGTGCGTTGAGAACTGCACGCCGCCCGACGGCGCCGAGCTGGGCGATACCTGGAGCACCAGCGACCGCGTCTACGAGCACTCGCCCCGCGGTGGCGAGGGCCGGATGCCGTGGACCTACGACATCGGTGCCAGCGTCGCCTATGAGCGTGACTTCGGGCTGGCGACGTTCCAGGCCAAGCTCGCGGTCTACAACCTGCTCAACAACCAGGAGCCGGTCTGGGTCTACCAGGAACTGGAATCCAGCGTGGGCGAGCGCGATCCGTTCTTCGGCCAGGAACGTTTCCTGCAGTCCCCGCGTTATGCGCAGTTGATCCTCTCCTTGTCCTACTGAAACATCCCGTTGGCGGCCTGCTCTGCGGGCCGCCTTTTTTTTTCAGGGCCGGCGAACGGTCCGCCGGGAAGAGGAGGAACACATGAATATCCGCATCGGTGTCGCTTGCGCGGCGCTGGCCGGCGCGCTCGCGGGTTGCGCACAGCAGCCGGTCCAGACGTCCGCTCCAGACCTGCTGACCCTCGACACCCATGTCGACATCCCGCTGGACTACATGCGCGAGCCACGCTACGACGTGGGCGGCGACAGCGCGCTCAAGGTCGACCTGGGCAAGATGGAGCGCGGCGGCCTGGACGGCGCGTTCTTCATCATCTACGTGGGGCAGGGGCCGCTGACCGAAGCGGGCTATGCCGATGCCGTTGCCCAGGCCGAACGCAAGTACTCGGCCATCGCGCTGATGCTTGAGAAGTATCCCGATCGCATCCGGCTGGCGACCACGCCGACGCAGATTCGCGAAAACCAGGCGCATGGCCTGCTGTCGGCGATGATCGGCATCGAGAATCCGTATTCGCTCGGCCACGACCTGTCGCGCCTCGACACTGCCCATGCCCGCGGCGCCCGCTACGTGGGCCTCACCCACGTGGGCAACAACGCGGTGTGCAGCAGCGCCAATCCGGATACCGAAGCCGGCGAACCGGCGCACAACTCCGCGCAGGACCCGGGGATGAGCGAGTTCGGCCGCGCTCTGGTCGCGCGCGCCAATGCGCTGGGGATGATGGTCGATGTCTCGCATGCCTCCGACAAGTGCGTGCTCGATGCCATCGCCGCCTCGCGGGCACCGGTGTTCGCCTCGCACTCCTCGGCGCGGGGACTGGTGGACGTGCCGCGCAACCTGCCCGACGACCTGCTGCGTGCGATCGCCGATGACGGCGGCGTGGTGCAGGCGGTCGCCTATTACGAATTCGTCAAGCACGACCCTGCGCGACAGGCCGCCGAGAAGGCGTTGCAGCAGGAGATCGCACGCGAGGCGGGCGCCGGGGAATTCGACTGGGATGTCCACGGCGAGCTGCCGGCTCTGGCCGCCGGCATGGCGCGGATCGAGCGCGAACACCCGTTGGCCACGCTGCAGGAGTACGTCGACCACATCGACTACATGGTCGAGCTGGTCGGCATCGACCACGTGGGCATCGCCTCCGACTTCGATGGCGGCGGCGAGGTGACCGGCTGGATGGATGCGAGCGAGTCTCCCAACGTCACCGCGGAACTGCGCAAGCGGGGATACAGCGACTCCGACATCGCCAGGCTGTGGGGTGGCAACCTGCTGCGCGTCTGGCAGGCCGCCGGCGATGCCGCGGACGCTGGGCCGGGTGCACCGTGAGGCACCTGCCGCAGGCCGCCATTGCACTGTTGATGGGGTTGTCCTGCGCCTCCGGTGCAGCGGCGGAGGTTGCGGAAACCAGCCCGGCCCGGATCGACGAAATCGCCCGGGCCACCGTCGATCGCTACCAGCTCCCGGGCCTCGCCATCGGTGTCATCGAGGACGGCGAAGTGGTGTTCGCCCGCGGCTATGGCGAGACCGTCGCCGGCAGCGGCGACGCGGTCGATCCCGACAGTCTGTTCAAGATCGCTTCCAACACCAAGGCGATGACCGCGAGCGTGCTGGCGCGGCTGGTCGATGCCGGCAAGCTGCGCTGGGACGACCCGGTGGTGAAGCACCTGCCGCAGTTCCGCATGCATGACCCGTGGGTCACGCAGCACATGACCGTGGCCGACCTGCTGGTGCACAACAGCGGCCTGCCCGAGGGCGGCGGCGACCTGATGCTGTGGCCGGAGCCGAACCATTTCGACCGCGCCGACATCATCAACGGGCTGGCACACATCAAGCCCGCCTACGGCTTCCGTGCCGGCTATGCCTACGACAACCTGCTGTACGTCGTCGCGGGTGAAGTCGCGGCCGCGGTCGGCGGCGTGTCGTACGAGGAGATGGTGCGGCGCGAGGTGTTCCAGCCGCTCGGACTGGACCGATGCCGCGTCGGCGAAATCGACCGCAAGGCGGTCGACAACATCGCCCGGTCGCACCGGCGCGAGGACGGCCGCAACGTACCGGCGGCGATCGACGGCGACACCATCCCGGCGATCACCTCGGCCGCGGCAGGCGGCATCCGCTGCAGCCTCGACGACATGCTGGCCTGGGCGAAGAACTGGCTGGACCCGACCGCCCCGCAATTGCAATGGCTGTCGGCGCAGCAGCGCGAAGCGATGTGGGCCGCGCGCACGCCGATGCCGATTTCGCAGCGCAGTCGCGAGTGGAACAACACGCATTACTACGCCTACGCGTTCGGCTTCCGGCTGGCCGATGTCGACGGCGCCTGGACCGTCTCGCACACCGGCACGCTGTCGGGCATGTACTCGGTGATGACGCTGCTGCCGGACTCCAGGTCCGGCTTCGTGGTGCTGATGAACGGCGAGGCGGGCGAGGCCCGCACCGTGATCAACCAGGTGCTGCTCAAGCACTTCACGGCACCACGGGAGAACGCCACCGTTGCGGCGTATGCCGCGCGCATCGCCAGCCAGCCGGCATCGTCCGAAGGCTCATCGGCGCCCGACACCTCCGCGCGCAAGCCGGCCACGGCTGCCGCCCTTGCGGGGCATCTCGGCCGCTACACCGACCCGTGGTTCGGCGAAATCTCGGTGTGCCGGGACGGCGGCGGCGTGCGCTTCACCTCGGCCAAGTCGCCACGCCTGCGCGGCCGGATAATGACGGTCGATGACCGCCTGCTGGTCGACTGGGACGGCCATGGCCTCGACGAGGCCTGGCTGGACTTTGCCACCCCCGGCGCATCGCCCGCGCTGGCGATGGCCAAGGTCGACCCCAACGCCGATTTCAGTTCCGACTACGAGGACCTGGCCTTTGAACGCACCGGAAACTGCGAGTAGGGCAGTATCGCGACTGGCGGCGTGCGCTCTCGCCACGCTGCTGTGCGCCTGCGCATCGACCACGCCGGCACCACAGTTATCGTCGGCACAGACACTCGACGAGGCCGGTCTGGTCGACATCCGCAGCCTCGTCCCCGACATGGCCCAGGAGATCCGTTACGCCGGCAGCGAAAACTTCGTCGGCATGCCGATCGACGGCTACGACGCGCCGCGCTGCTACCTGCTGGAGCCGGTCGCCGAGGCATTGCGGAAAGTCGAAGAGGACCTGCGCCGACAGGACCTGCGCCTGAAGATCTTCGACTGCTACCGGCCCACGCGCGCGGTCGCGCACTTCGTCCGCTGGGCCCACGACCCCGACGACCAGCGCAACCGCGCCGACTACTACCCCGACATGGACAAACCCGACCTGCTGGACGGCTACATCGCCCCGGTCTCCGGCCACAGCCGCGGCGCGACGGTCGACCTGACCCTGCTGCAATGCGATGACGGAGCGTGCGAACCGCTCGACATGGGCACCGGTTTCGACTTCTTCGGCCCGCGTGCCAATACCGATTCGCCGCTGGCCACGCCGGCCCAGCGCGCCAACCGCGAACGCCTGCGCGAGGCGATGGGCCGCCACGGCTTCGCCAACTATCCGATGGAATGGTGGCACTACACGCTGCAGCCCGAACCGAGCCCGACGCTGATGTACGACATCCCCGTGTCCCGCCCCACGACCGACCAGCTGATGGCCCGCTACGACGGCGACGTGCCCGGAGCATCGCTGCTGGTGCTCAAGGACGGCGTACCGGTGGTGCGGCGCGGCTACGGCCGCTCTGATCTCGAGCACGGCATCGAGGCCGGCCCGGCGACAGATTACCGCCTGGCGTCCGTCACCAAGCAGTTCACCGCCGCGGCCATCCTGCTGCTGGCGCAGGATGGCACGCTCGACCTGGACGATCCGCTGCGCCAGTGGTTGCCGTCGCTGCCAGCCGCCACCGACGGCATCACCCTGCACCAGGTGCTCAGCCACACCTCCGGCCTGATCGACTACGAGGACGTCATACCGGAGACCATGACCGCGCAATTGCACGATGCCGACGTGCTGCGCATCCTGGAGGGGCAGGACCGCACCTATTTCGAGCCCGGCACCAACTACAGGTACAGCAACAGCGGCTACGCGCTGCTGGCGCTGATCGTCGAGCGCGCCTCCGGGCAAGGTTTTCCGGCATTCCTGCGCGAGCGGATCTTCCTCCCGCTGGGCATGCACGACACTCTGGCCTACGTGCAGGGCGGCCCCGAAGTGCCCCACCGGGCCTTCGGCTACAGCCGGATCGACGGCGACTGGACCCGCACCGACCAGAGCCAGACCAGCGCGGTGCTCGGCGATGGCGGCATCTACTCGTCGATCGACGACCTCGCCCGGTGGGATGCGGCACTGTACGACGACCGCCTGCTCAGCGACGAGTCACGCCGCCTCGCGTTCACCGCCGTGACCCCGACCGACGATCCCGCGGTCGAATACGGCTACGGCTGGCGCATCACCGGCGACAGCCTGTGGCACTCGGGCGAGACCATGGGGTTTCGCAACGTCATCGTGCGCTGGCCGCAGCGGCGGCTGACGGTGATCCTGCTGAGCAACCGCAACGACCCCGAGCCGTACCGGACCGCGCTCGAGATCGCCGGGCCGTGGCTGACCGACTGAAGCGACGGGGCGGCGAAAGCGGGGCGCCGGACCTGGAACGGTCGCCATCGTCCGCGACGCCAAACAACAAAGTCGCGATTTCCCGCGACGCCAGAACCAGAAAAGGCCGCGATTTCTCGCGGCCTTCCTGGATTCATGGTGGAGCGGAGGGGGATCGAACCCCTGACCTCCACGATGCGAACGTGGCGCTCTCCCAGCTGAGCTACCGCCCCATGAAGGAGGCAATTCTAACGGCCCGGAACCGGCGGCGCCAGCCCCCGTGAGCAGCGGATGTCACGGCACAACGGCACCCGCCACGCTCGCAACCGCCATGCACCGAATGTAGGAGCGACGTAAGTCGCGATTTCACTGACACACGTAGTCACCGTGAAATCGCGACTTACGTCGCTCCTACGGTCAAGCGGGCGTCAAACGGCGCCGCGTGGCCCGGGAGCGCTACTCCGCCAGCAATGGCGCCAGGCTCGGCTCCAGCAGTTCGCGGCGCCACCCTGCAAGGGCGGCGGGCCATTCGCCGTGGTCGAGCAGGGCTTCCAGGTAGCGGCGCGACGCCAGCAGGCCGTCGGGCAGGCCCAGTTCGGCGCTGCGGGCGGCGACTGCATCCTGCATCTGGCGCACGCGGTTCTTGTCGCGCTTCTCGGCGACACCGGCATCGGGCGTCCCGGCCTCGTCTTCCAACGGCGTGGACAGCGCCCGCCAGATCGCGTCGCCCAGCTTGCGTGGGGCCTTGGGGTGCTCATCCAGCTGCGCCTGCAGCGCGCCGCGATCGGCCGGCGGGGTACGGGCGAGGGCGACGGCGAGTTCGTTGTCGAGGATCCAACTGCGCGGCCGGTCGCTGTCGCGCGCATGGGCCTCGCGCCAGCGCAGCAGCCGCACCAGCCGGCGCTGGGCATCCAGGTCGAGGAAGTGCGCGCTGCGCATCGACAGGTGCGGCCAGCGCTCGAGCGCGTCGGTGTCGGCGTTGGCGACGGTGCGGCGGGCGTCGTCGGCCAGCCAGTCGCGCCGCCCGAGCTCGCCGAGCATGCCGTCCAGCACGTCGTGCATCTCGAACAGGTGGCGCACGTCGTCGGCGGCGTATTCCAGTTGCGACGGCGACAACGGCCGGCGCAGCCAGTCGGAGCGGGTCTCGCCCTTGCTCAGCACCACGCCGGTGATCCGCTCGACCAGCTTCTGGTAGCCCATGCCGCCGGCGATGCCGGCCAGCGCCGCCGCCAGTTGGGTGTCGAACAACGGCCGTGGCACCACCTTGCAGGCGTGCTTGAAGGCGACCAGGTCCTCGCTGGGGCTGTGCATGACCTTGAGGATCGACTCGTCGGCGAGGATCGCCGCGAGCGCATCGGTGATGCCCGGCGCCAGCGGATCGACCAGTAGGATCTCGATGCCGCCGGCGTCGCGCTCGATCGCGATCTGCACCAGCGCCAGCTGCGGCCAGTAGGTGCGCTCGCGGATGAACTCGGTATCCAGCCCGATGCGTGCGGGGCGGCCGGTGAAGCGGGCGGTCAGTGCGGCCGGATCGGTGACCCACACCGGCGTGGTCGAATCGGCGGCGTTCGGGGCGGGATGTGTCGGTTCGATGGGCACTTTGGGCGGATCGCGATTCGGGTTGCCGGGGTGGGCGACAATAGCCTACTTTCAGGACGCCCTCGCGGGGGCGCCGGTGGGCCGTCAGGCCGGGAGGACGATTGCGAGCAAGGTTGTCAGCACGATTGCCAGCATCAACGCCACCAGGGCCGGTGTCGCGGGCGGTTGTCCGCTGGCTTCGCATGTGGGTGTGCGGCGGGCTGGTGGTTGCCGCGTTGGCCGCCTCGCTGGCTGGCTGCTCCGCCGACGACGATGCCGCATCGCCCGCCACCCCGGATGCATCCAGCCGCGCGACCGCGCCGATCGTGACCATCGGCGCCGGGCAGGAAGTCTCGCCGGTCCCGCCATGGAGCGCGCCCGAGGTCGAGGTCGACGACGAAAACATCGCCCAGCTCAAGGAGGATGCGTCGGCGGCGCTGGAAGCGGGCGAGCTGTTCGGCGAGGACGATGATGCGATCCCGCTGTACCTGGCGCTGCGCGGGCACGCGCCCGCGGATGCCGATGTGGCGACAGGCTTCCAGCAGGCGCTGGGTGCGGTGATCGAGCGGGGCGACGACGCGCTCGCGGCGATCGACGACGACCCCGCCGCGCTGCGGCGCGCCCACCAGTTCGCCGCGGTGGCCCGCGAAGCGGCGCCGGATGCGCAACCGGTAATCGAATTCCTGGGGCGGCTCGATCGCGCCGACCAGGCCGCACAGGCCAACCTCGGGGGCGAGCAGGCGCTCAACGCGCGGCGGATCCTGGGCGACGATGGCAACGCCGCGGTCGATCATTTCCGCAAGGCGCTGCAACTGCGGCCCGGCGATGCGCGCGCGCTGCAGGGCCTCGCGGCCGCCGAAAGCGCGCTGATCCGGCAGGCCGAGCTGGCAGCCGACAAGGACGACTACGATGCGGCGGCACAGTGGCTCGACAAGGCGGCCACGGTCCGGCCGGACATGAAGACGGTGCCCGAGGCCCGGCAGCGCATCGCGCGCCACCGCGCGTCGCGGGTCGGCAACCTGCGTGACCTCGGGCTGGCGGCACTGACCCGCGAGGGTGGACTCGACGAGGCGCGCCGTCATCTCGCCGACCTGCTGCGGATCGCCCCGGAAGGCGACCCGGCCGCGGTCGAGCTGCGCGAGCAGATCGAGCTGGCCAGCCATTACGGATTGTTCCGGCCCGGCCAGGCGTTCACCGAGGCGCTGGAACGCGGTGGCCGTGGCCCGGAGATGGTGGTCGTCCCGCACGGCGCGTTCCGGATGGGTGCGGGACCGGATGAGAAAGGCGCCAACGATGTCGAGCGTCCGGCGCGCAACATCCGTTTCGATCGTGGCCTGGCGGTGTCGCGCAACGAGATCACCGTGGGCGAGTTCCGCCGCTTCGTCACCGCCACGGGCTACGAGGCACGGGCCACGCGGCGCGGTTATTCGACGGTGTACGACGAGCGCAGCGGCAACCTGGTGCGGCGCAGCGGCATCGACTGGCGCTCGGACTACGCCGGCAACCCGGCCGGGGACAGCCTGCCGGTGGTGCACGTCAGCGCGCAGGATGCCAAGGCGTACGCCGAATGGCTGTCGGTCCAGACCGGCCACGTGTACCGGTTGCCGAGCGAGGCCGAGTTCGAGCACATGCTGCGCGCGGGCAGCCAGTCGCGGTTCCCTTGGGGCGACGACGCCCCGCCCGACGGCGCCGGCAACTTCACCGGCGGCGAGGACGAGTCACCGGGAGGGCGCCACTGGCGCAATGCCTTCGACGGCTACGGCGACGGCGCATGGGGCCCGGCGCGGGTGGGGTCGTACGCGGCCAATGCATTCGGCCTTCACGACCTGGCCGGCAATGTCAGCGAGTGGGTCGCCGATTGCTGGCACGACGGCTACCGGCGCGCGCCGGCGGACGGCCAGGCCTGGATCAACCCGGGCTGCCGCGAGCAGGTCGTACGGGGAGGTTCGTGGGCCAGTTCCCCGGTCCAGACCCGCTCGGCCTGGCGCCTGGGCAGCGACATCGGCACCACCAACGCGCGGGTCGGTTTCCGCGTGGTGCGGGAAATATGACAACCACCAACGTCCCGGTGTCGCCGGGCAAGGAGCGCTGAATGAACATCTCCCTGGGACGCGCGCGCGGCAGCTCTGCGGGCGGCCGGCGTCGCGGCGGCGGCATCCGCTGGTGGATCCTGTTGCTGTTCGCAGGCTATGCGGCGTGGCAGTGGTTCGGCAGCGCCGAGACCGATCCGTACACCGGCGAGACCGCGCATTACGGCGCCAGTGCCGAGGAAGAAGTGCAGCTCGGCGCGCAGGCCTACCAGCAGGTACTGGGCGATGCCCAGGCGCAGGGTGCGCTGATGCCGGCCGATTCCGAAGTCAGCCGCCAGATCAGTACGATCGCGCAGCGGCTGGTCGCCCGGGTACCGCAGGTCACCAGTGACCTGGCCGCGATGCACCAGCAGCAGACGCCGACCGCCCATCAGCAGTTCCAGTGGGACGTCAGCGTGATCCAGTCCGACCAGGCCAACGCGTTCTGCCTTCCGGGCGGCAAGATGGCGGTCTATACCGGGCTGCTGCCGATCGCGCAGAGCGAGGATGCGATGGCGGTGGTGATGGGCCACGAGATCGCCCATGCGCTGCTGCGCCACGGTTCCCAGCGCATGGCCCAGCAGAAGCTGGTGCAGATGGGACAGATGGCCGCCGGCATGGCGATCGGCGGGATGGACCCGCAGCAACAGCAGGCGGTGATGGCCGCGCTTGGCGCCGGCGCGCAGTACGGCTTCATCCTGCCGTACGGCCGCGACCACGAAACCCAGGCCGACCAGGTGGGCCTGATGCTGGCGGCGGCGGCGTGCTACGACCCGCGCACGGCGGTTCCGCTGTGGGAGCGGATGTCGCAACTGGGCGGCGGCGAGCGTCCGCCGGAATTCGCCTCGACCCATCCGGATCCGGCCAACCGCATCCAGAACCTGCAGGCGTTGATGCCGCAGGCGGTCGCGTTCCACGAAAAATACTGCGCCGGCCAGCCGCTGCAATAGAGACCCGTTGTAGGAGCGACGTGAGTCGCGAATTCCCTGATGCCCGGTTTCGCCGTGCGATCGCGACTCACGTCGCTCCTGCAATGGCGCGCTGTCGCGGGGTCTGGCCTCAGCGCTTGCCTTCGGGCTTCTTGCCCGACGCCGGGGTCTGGCCGACGCTGCCGGACAGGTTCTGCAACTCCTTCCACATCGCCAGGTTGCGTTCGGTCAGCTGGTTCATCATCGCCCAGGGGGTCTGCCCGAGCATGCCGCCCATCTGCTTGCGGAACTGCTGCTGCTGGTCGAGGAAGCCCTGCATCGAGCGCTCCAGGTAGCTGCCCATGAAGCCCTGCAGCGAGTCGCCGTAGAAACGGATGATCTGGCTGAGCAACTGGGTCGACAGCATCGGCTCGCCGTCCTGCTCGTGCTCGGTGATGATCTGCAGCAGCACCTGCCGGGTCAGGTCCTCGCCCGAGCGCGCGTCGCGGACCTCGAACTCCTCGTTGTCGATGATCAGCTGGCGGACGTCCTCGATCGTGATGTAGCTGGAGATCTCGGTGTCGTACAGACGACGGTTGGGGTACTTCTTGATGACGCGGATCGAGGCCATGGAGCAAACGCTCTGAGTCATGATGCTTTGCAGCATGGCGCAGGCCGCGGCCGGTTTGCAACTTGTGGCGAGAGCGCCTTACCAGCCCATGTACTGCCCGCCGTTCGCCGACAGGTTGGCCCCGGTGATCCAGCCGGCCTCGTCGGGCATGAAGAAGCCCACCGCGTACGCGATCTCCTCCGGCGTGCCGAGGCGGCCGGTGGGGATCTGCGCGACGATCTTGTTGCGCACCTCCTCGGGTACGGCCATCACCATGTCGGTGCCGATGTAGCCCGGCGAGACGGTGTTGACGGTGATGCCGAACTTCGCGTTCTCCTGCGCCAGCGAGATCGTGAAGCCGTGCATGCCGGCCTTGGCCGCGGCGTAGTTGGCCTGGCCGTACTGGCCCTTCTGGCCGTTGATCGAACTGATCTGCACGATCCGTCCCCACTTGCGCGCGCGCATGCCTTCGATCACCGGGCGGGTGACGTTGAAGCAGGAATTGAGGTTGGTGCAGATGACGTCGTTCCACTGCTGCGCGCTCATCTTGTGGAACGTCGAGTCGCGGGTGATGCCGGCGTTGTTGACCAGGATGTCGATGGGGCCGAGCTGGTTCTCGACCTCGCGCACCAGCGCCTCGGCCTGCTCGGGCGAGGACACGTCGCCCTGCGCCAGCGCCACGTCAATGCCGGACGCCTTCATCTTTTCCTGCCAGGCACGCCCGCGGGACTCGTCGCGGAAGTTGGTCGCCACCTTGTGGCCCATGTCGGCCAGTCGCTTGACGATCGAGGTGCCGATGCCACCGGTGCCGCCGGTGACCAACGCGACGCGTGCCTGCATGCTGCTCTCCAATCTGCCCGGGAAACTCCCCCGGGAAATACTAGTCCCGGATTGTGAAATCCCTGTTGTGCGACGCGGGAAACGGAGCGACCCCGCGCGGGATGCGGCCGGGCTGGAATGACGCGCTCGCGACGGCGAGCAGTTCCGCCACGCTGCTGGTCCCGGCCAGTGCATCGGCCGGCTGGCCCAGCGCCGTCCAGGCGCGACGCAGTGCGGGCAGCGGATCGCCCGGGTCGAACGGTTGCGAGTCGTCGGACTTGGAAAGCTTGCGTCCGCCGGCATCGATGACCAGCGGCAGGTGGGCGTACCGCGGTGTCGGCAGCCCCAACGCGCGTTGCAACAGGATCTGGCGCGGGGTGGAATCGAGCAGGTCGGCGCCGCGCACGACATCGGTGATGCCCTGGTCGGCATCGTCCACCACGACTGCCAACTGGTAGGCCCAGCAGCCGTCGGCGCGCCTGAGCACGAAGTCGCCGACCTCGCGGGCGACGTCCTGCGATTGCGAGCCCTGGATGCCGTCGACGAAATCGACCAGGGTGCCGTCATCGACCCGCAGGCGGATCGCCGGGTCCGGTCGCGGCGCCGTTGCGAGGCACTGGCGATGGACGCCGCCGGTCGGGACCAGGTCGCTGCGACTGCAATGGCAGGTGAACGCGCGGCCCTCCGCCAGCAACCGGTCCAGCGCGCGCTGGTAGATCGCGTCGCGTCCACTCTGGCGCACCACCGGCGCATCGGGGACGAGGCCGAGCGCGGCCAGCGCGGCGAGTTGGCGGTCGGCGGCGCCGGCGACTTCCCGCGGGCCGTCCACGTCCTCGATGCGTACCCACCATTCGCCGTCGGCCGCGCGCGCCAGCAGCCAGCTGCCGAATGCGGCCAGCAGCGAGCCGGCGTGCAGGTCGCCGGTGGGCGAGGGTGCGAAGCGGCCGCGGTAGCTGGCGGGCAATGTCGCGGGTACTGATGCGGTCGGGAGTACGGCTGGACCCACTCGGCAAATCCGTCACCTTGAATTCGCCGTGAGCCTGCCACATTTTTTGCGCATAGCCGCGCATCGGGCGCGACCGGGTCAACGACATGTTCAAGCGGATCGGATTGTTCCTCGCCACCAACCTCGCCGTGATGGTGCTGCTCGGCATCGTGCTGAGTGTGCTGCAGGGCGTGTTCGGGGTCACCCTCGGCAACAACGGCGTGCTGCTGGTGATGGCGGCGCTGTTCGGCTTCGGCGGCTCGCTGGTGTCGCTGCTGATGTCGAAGTGGATGGCCAAGCGCAGCACCGGCGCGCATGTCATCGGGCAGCCGCGCAACGAGGCCGAGCAATGGCTGCTGGCCACCGTGGGCCGGCAGGCGGAGGCCGCCGGAATCAAGATGCCGGAGGTGGCGATCTACGACGCGCCGGAGATCAACGCCTTCGCCACCGGGCCTAGCCGCAACAACTCGCTGGTCGCGGTGTCGACCGGCCTGCTGCAGCAGATGGGCCGCAACGAAGCCGAGGCCGTCCTGGCGCACGAGGTCAGCCACGTGGCCAATGGCGACATGGTGACGATGGCGCTGATCCAGGGCGTGCTCAACACGTTCGTGATCGTGCTCGCGCGGCTGGTCGGCCGCGTGATCGACAGCTACCTCAGTGGCAACCGCGAGGGCGGTCCGGGCTTCGGCTACTACATCATCGTGTTCGTGCTGGACATGGTGTTCGGATTGCTCGCGAGCATGATCGCGATGTGGTTCTCGCGGCATCGCGAGTTCCGCGCCGATGCCGGTGGGGCGAACCTCGCCGGGCGCGACAAGATGGTCGCCGCGCTGCAGCGGCTGTCGTTGAACCACGGGGCCAACACCCTGCCGAAGCAGGTCGCGGCCTTCGGCATCAGCGGCGCGATCGGCCACGGCCTCAAGCGCCTGCTGATGAGCCACCCGCCGCTGGAAGAACGCATCGCCGCGCTGCGGCGGATGCCGGACACGATCCGTACCGCTGCATGACCGCCGCACCCGCCGCATGACCGCGGCGGGTTCGTCCGGTCAGGAGAAGTCGTAGTCCATCGACGGACCGGCCTGGGCGAGGAAGTGGCCCTGGGCGTAGTCGATCCCGGCGCTGAACAGGATCGTCATGCTGGCCGCGTCCTGCACGAACTCGGCGATCGCCTGCTTGCCGAGTTCGTGGGCCCGGGTCGCGATCTCGCGGATCTTCTGCTGGTACTCGGGGTTGGCCGCCAGGTCTTCCATGAAGGCGCGGTCGAGCTTGACCAGGTCGGCGTCGAAATGGCTCAGCAACTGGAACGAGTTGAGTCCGCTGCCGAACTGCTCCAGGCCGATCCGCACCCCCGCCTTCGAGGCGCGCTGCTGGAACGCCTGCGCGGCCTTGAGGTGTGTGGACACCTTCGATTCGGTCAGCTGCAGCACCAGCAGGCTGCCGTCGGCACCGTGCTTGGCCAGGTTTTCCTCGATGTGCTGCAGCAGGCTGTCGTCCTGCAACGACGCTTCGGTGATCCGGACCATCAGGGTGGTCCGGTGGCCGGCCTTGAGCTGCGCGCCGATGTCGGCGATCGCGCGGCCGACCATCCAGCGGTCGATCTCCCACAGCAGGCCGTGTTCCTCGGCGATCTGCAGGAAGGTCAGCGGCTGCACCAGTTCGCCATGTTCGCCCTGCATGCGCAGGTAGACGTCGTAGATCTCCATGGGCTCGCCGTGCAGGCTCATCAGCGGCTGGTAGTAGGGGACGAACCGGTCGCTGTCGATCGCGTCGCGGATCCGGTTGACCCAGGCTTCGACGCGTTCTTCCTCGGCGCGGTCGACCGCGCCGGGGTCGAAGATGTCGGTACGGTTGCCGCCCACGCCGATGGCGGACTGGACGCCCTGGTTCGCCTTGCCGAGCACCGCGGCGACGCTGGCGATCTTCTGCCCGATCTGCACGCCGCCGATGCTCGCGGTGGCGTTGAGCGAGCGGCTGTCGATGTCGAGCACGCTGTTGGCGAATGCCGCGCGCACGGTTTCCGCCAGGGCCGAGGTGGCGGTGTAATCACTGCCGCGACGGAGCACCGCGAACTGGTGCTCGCCAAAACGCGCGACGACGTCGTCGGCGCCAAGCGCACTGCGCAGGCGTTGTGCGCAGGCGGATATCAGCTCGTCGGCGGCATCCAGCCCGAGTTCCTGCAGCAGGCGCGAATAGTGGTCCGGCTCGACCAGCAGCAGCGCATGGTGGCTGGCGTTCTGGCCGGCGTCGGCAACCGCGTCCTCGAGCGCGCGCAGGAAGGTCGCGCGGTTGAGCAGGCCGGTGGCCTGGTCGCGCTGGCGCAGTTCCTCGACCTCGCGGGCCAGTTCCGGATCCAGTTCCTGTCGGCGCAGGATCACCTGCTGGCAGTTTTCGCCCTCGTAACTGGCCGCGGTGAATTCCATCACCGCCGGGAAGCTGTTGCCCTCGAGCGTGCGCGCCTCGATCTCGTGCCGCGGCGGCGGTGCCTCGCCCTTGCCGAGCCGCTTGAGCAGCTGCTTGAACTCGTCGACATGCTGCGGCGCGACCAGGTCCAGCAGCGACATGCCCTCGATGTCCTCGAACGATTCGAAGCCGAACATCTCCAGGTAGGCGCTGTTGGCGCGGATGTGCATGCCCTCGTGCACATAGGCGATCGGGTCGCGCGAGGAGTCGATCAATGCATCGCAACGGCGCTCGGTCTCGCGGACCTGCGACTCGAGCTTGCGCAACGCGCGGCGTGCCTCCAGGTCGGCCCACTCGCTGCGCACGGTGCTCTCGATCTGCGCGATGCGGTCGCGCAGGACCACGTTTCGGACGCCGAGCGAGCTGGCCTGCAGCAGGCCGGCGTCATCGATGCTGTCGAGCAGCAGCAGCACCGGCAGGTCCTTGCCGCTGGCGGCGACATGCTGCATCACGGTGGCAAGCGGCACGCTGGTCGCGTCGCGCGCGATCAGCACGAAATCCGGTGGGTGGTTGGCCAGCATCGCGAGGAAGTCGGACTCGGTTTCGGGCCGGTTGGGCCGCACCGCGATGCCGCTGTTGCGCAGCCCGCTGGCAATGGCTTCGGCCGCCTCGACGCTGTCGTCGACGATCAGCAGCCGCAACACCATGTCCTTACCCACTTGCATAGCCCCTCCATCCGGGTCTGTTGGCATCGCTTGCAACGATTGCAGCGTGGTCACGCTGCAATCGCCCAGCATGACGGCCGGGTGGGACCCGCCCGCCATCGCGGCTTCGCCGTTCGCATATATAAGCATGTTGTCCCCCTGCGTTGCCCCGGACGTCACCGCCCGGGTCGTCGGGTCCGGCCCTAAGGCCCGTCGCTCGGCGACGTTGCGCGACCCGTTCCGACGCATTCCGCCGTGTTATGACAGATGCCGGAGCCACCGTCCATGGCGCCTCTCTAGAGTTGGGACGCGAGTGGGGCCTCAGAGCGGCCGTTTGCCGCTGTCGCCGGGAACCTCCCGCACCAGCCGGGGCACCAGGTAGCCCGACAGCCGGGCTGCAAGGCCGGCATGGAGGGCGCGGGCACTGTCGTCGTCGATCTCGAAATGGGCCGCGCCCTGGACCCGGTCCAGCTGGTGCAGGTAATACGGCAGCACGCCGGCCTCGAAACCGCGTTCGCTCAGTGCTACCAGCGCGTCGACCGAATCGTTGACCCCGCGCAGCAGCACCGCCTGGTTCAGCAGGGTGGCCCCGGCCTGGCGCAGGCGGGCCATCGCGGCGTCGACCGATGGATCGAACTCGTTGGCGTGGTTGGCATGCAGCACCACGGTCAGCGGCCAGGGCAGGCCCGCGAGCCAGTCGAGCAGGGCGTCGTCGACGCGTTCAGGCAGGACCACCGGCAGGCGGGTGTGGATGCGCAGCCGCCTGATGTGGCTGAATCCGGCCAACGCACCGGTCAGCTCGGCCAGCTTGGGCGTGGCGAGCGACAGCGGGTCGCCGCCGGACAGGATCACCTCGTCGATGCTGGCGTCGGCACCGATCAGCGCCACCGCCTCGCGCCAGCCGGCCGCGGCGGCGGTTTCCTCCGCATACGGGAAGTGCCGGCGGAAGCAGTAGCGACAGTTGATCGCGCAGCTGCCGGTGGTCACCAGCAGGGCGCGCCCCCGGTACTTCTGGATCACGCCGTGGCCGGTCCTGGCAGCGCCATCGCCGACCGCATCGAGGCTGAAGCCGGGCATCGGCTGCATTTCCGCGTCCAGCGGCAATACCTGGCGCAGCAACGGGTCGGCCGGATCGCCGTGGCGCATGCGGGCGACGAAGCCACGCGGTACTCGCAGCGGGAACTGCGTGGCGGCGTCGGCGGAAACGCCCATTGCATCCGGATCGAGGCCGAGCAGCGCCAGCAGTTCGCGCGGATCCCGCACTGCCTCGCGCCACAGTTGCTGCCAGCGCGGCGACTGCGGGGTTGGAGGCGTCTGCAAGGCTGGGGCGGTGGGGGTCACTGCGGTTATCATTCGGGTCCGGTTTTGCCTGCATCCGGCCTCGGCCGGGCGCAGCCCGACATTCTAGCCGCCCGGCGTCCGCGCCGGACCGCGCCACTCCAATCATCTACATCGCAGGAGTTCCAGCATGGCCAGTTACGGCATGAACGACGTAAAGAACGGGATGAAGATCCTGGTCAACAACGACCCGTGCATCATCACCGACACCGAGTACGTCAAGCCGGGCAAGGGCCAGGCGTTCACCCGCATGAAGTACCGCAGCATCAAGACCGGCCGGGTGCAGGAAATCACCATGAAGGCGACCGACTCGGTCGAGGCCGCCGACGTGATCGACACCGACATGCAGTTCCTGTACGCCGACGGCGAGCACTGGCACTTCATGGATCCGACCAGCTTCGAGCAGGTCCAGGCCGACAAGAACGGCGTGGGCGACGCATCCAAGTGGCTCAAGGGCGAGGAGGATTGCGTGGTGACGCTGTGGAACGGCGTGCCGATTTTCGTCAACCCGCCGAACTTCGTCGAACTCAAGATCACCGAGACCGACCCGGGCGTCCGCGGCGACACTTCCGGTGGCGGCGGCAAGCCGGCCACGCTGGAAACCGGCGCGGTGGTGCGCGTGCCGCTGTTCGTCGGCCAGGACGAGGTGATCAAGGTCGATACCCGCTCGGGCGAGTACGTCAGCCGGGTCAAGTAAATGACCGGCCAAGCCCCCCAGCCCTGCGACCTGCTGATCGAAGCCGGCTGGGTGGTGCCGGTCGAGCCGCGCGGCGTGGTCCTGCAGGACCATGCCGTGGCGGTCAGCGGCGGCGTCATCGTGGCGTTGCTGCCGATCGCCGAGGCGCGCGCGCGTTTCGACGCGAAGGAAACCGTCTCGCGCCCCGACGCGGCGCTGATGCCCGGCCTGGTCAACGCGCACACCCACAACCCGATGACCCTGCTGCGCGGGGTGGCCGACGACCTGCCGCTGATGGAATGGCTGAACGGCCACATCTGGCCGATCGAGGCGGCGGTGATCGGGCCGGAGTTCGTCGCCGACGGCGTGACCCTGGCGATCGCCGAAATGCTGCGTGGCGGCACCACCTGTGCCAACGAGAACTACTTCTTCCCCGACGTGCAGGCCGCGACCTACAAGCGCCACGGTTTCCGCGCGCGCGTGGGGTTGCCGGTGATCGACTTCCCGACCGCGTGGGCGGCCAGCGACGACGAATACTTCGACCGCGCCTCGGAAGTCTTCGATCAGTGGCGCGACGACCCGCTGGTGTCGACGGCGTTCGTCCCGCACGCGCCGTACACGGTGTCGGATACGAGCTTCGAACGGATCCGGATGCTGGCCGACCAGCTCGACGTGCCGGTCCACCTGCACACGCACGAGACCCGGCACGAGGTCGAGGAGTCGCTGCAGAAATACGGCCAGCGTCCGCTGGCGCGGCTCGACCGGCTCGGACTGGTCAACGACCGCCTGATCGCGGTGCACATGACCGACGTGACCGACGCCGAGATCGAACTGTGCGCGCAGCGTGGCGTCAGCGTGGTGCATTGCCCGGAATCCAACCTCAAGCTGGCGTCGGGTTTCTGCCCGGTCGGCCGGTTCGAGCAGGCCGGCGTCAACATCGCGATCGGTACCGATGGCGCGGCCAGCAACAACGACCTCGACATGTTCGGCGAGACCCGCACCGCGGCCCAGCTCGCCAAGGCCGTCGCCGGGGACGCTGCGGCCTTCAGTGCTGCCAGTGCGCTGCGCGCGGCGACCCTCGGAGGCGCGAAGGCGATGGGCCTGGACCACGCGATCGGCTCGATCGAGATCGGCAAGCAGGCCGACCTGGCCTGCGTCGACCTGGCCCAGCTCGAAACCCAGCCGCTGCACAGCGTGGTGTCGCAGCTGGTCTACGCCACCGGCCGGCACCAGGTCAGCGACGTCTGGATCGGCGGCTTGGCCAGGCTGCGCGAGCGCGTGCTGGTCGACATCGACGCGGCGGCGCTGGTCGCCAATGCCCGGCAATGGCGGCAGCGGATCGCCGCGATCCGGGCCTGAAGGAACCACGACATGAACCAAGCCGCCAACGCGCCCGACGACAATTTCAGCCAGTCCGAACTCGACAAGTTCGGCGCGCTCGCGCAGCGCTGGTGGGACCCGGCGGGTCCGCAGAAGGCATTGCACGCGCTGAATCCCGCGCGGCTGGGCTACGTCGCCAGCCGGGCGTCGCTGGCGGGCGCCGAGGCGCTCGATGTCGGCTGCGGTGGCGGGTTGCTGAGCGAGGCGCTGGCGACCGCGGGCGCCCGGGTTACCGCGCTGGACCTGGCGCCCGAGTTGGTCAAGGTCGCCAGGCTGCATCGGCTGGAAAGCGGCGTCGAGGTCGATTACCGGCTGCAGTCGGTCGAGTCGCTGGCGCTGGAGCGCCCGGGGAGTTTCGACGTCGTCACCTGCATGGAAATGCTGGAGCACGTGCCCGACCCGGGGTCGATCATCGACGCCTGCGCGGCGCTGCTGAAACCGGGCGGCCAGCTGTTCGTGTCGACCCTCAACCGCACTCCGGCCGCGTTCGCGCTGGCGGTGGTCGGTGCCGAGTACGTCGCCCGCCTGCTGCCCAAGGGCACCCACCAGTACCGCGACTTCATCAAGCCGTCGGAACTGGCGGCCTGGTTGCGTGCCGCCGGCCTGCAACTGGACGACGTCAGCGGGCTGATGTACGAGCCGTGGCGCAACACGGCCCGGATCATCGGCCGGACCGACGTCAACTATCTCGCGTGTGCGCGCAAACCGGGGCAGGCGGGATGAGCCGTCCGTTCCCCAGGGCCGTGCTGTTCGATCTCGACGGCACCCTGCTCGACAGCGCGCCCGACCTGCTTGCCGCGATAAACAACGCGCGTGCCGCCCGCGGCATGCCGCCGATGTTGCTGGCCGAGCTGCGACCACATGTCTCCAAGGGCGCGCGGGCGATGGTCGCGGCGGCGTTCCCGGAGGTCGATGCCGCCGAGCGCGACAGCTGGATCCCGTCGTTCCTCGACCACTACCAGGCCGAGCTGGGTCGCCATTGCGCGCCGTTCGAAGGTGTCGAGGCGATGCTGGCCGCGCTGGAGGCGTCCGGCTGCATCTGGGGCATCGTCACCAACAAGCCCGAATACCTGGCCGCGGCGCTGGTGCCGATGCTGGGCTGGCAGGACCGCTGCGCCGTGCTGATCGGTGGCGACACCCTCGCGGCGCGCAAGCCCGATCCGCTACCGTTACTGGTGGCCGCCGAGCGCATCGGCGTCGCCCCGGGCGATTGCATCTATGTCGGCGATGACGAGCGCGACATCGTCGCCGCGCGCGCCGCCGGCATGCCGTCGGTGGTGGCGCTGTGGGGCTACCGGCTGTCCAGCGACGACCCGGCGGCATGGCAGGGCGACGTGATGATCGAGCAGCCCGCGCAGTTGTGCGAAGCGGCCGCATGGCCCGCGTGCAATGCTTGACCCGCTGGCTCCCGACGATCGGGCCGCGACGGCGCGGCCGGATGCCGGTGGCGATGCGCTGGCCGACTTCATCGACAAGTGGCGCGTGCGCTGGGCGGAATGGACGGTGGCCGAGGTGTTCGTTCCCGCCGCGCAGCGCGAGGCCGCGCTCGCCTGGGCGACGCTGCAGCAGGAGCTGACCGATGCTGCGTGGGGCGGCAACGACCCGCGTCCGGGCGAGGCCAAGCTGGGCTGGTGGCAGGAGGAGCTGGCGGGGTGGGGCAGGGGCGCACGTCGCCATCCGCTCGGCACCGTGTTGCAGCGCCGTCCGGCCGCTTGGGCGATGTTGGCCGCGTCCCTGCCATCGCTGCGCGCAAGCCGCGAGCGGCCGGCCAGCGTCGACGAGGCGTTCGCCGCGGTGGCCCCGTTCGCCGAGGCGGTGGCGCGGATCGATGCGGGACTTTTCGGCGAATCCACCGATACACCGGTCGATCCGGCCGAGGTGCGGCGGGTCGCGGCGGGCCTGCTGCAGTCGAGGATGCTCAAGGCGGACGGCCAGGCGGAGGCGGATTCCGCCGCAGGGGTGCCGTTGGCCGTGCTCGCGCGTGCCGGCGACGCCGATCCGCGACCGGTCTGGGCCGCGCAACTGCATCGGCAATGGCCGCCCGGTCGCCCGGGGACGCGACCGCGCCGGATCTGGCTGGCATTGGCGCGTGCCCGGCTGGGCCAGGCCGATCCGGCCCGCCCGCAGGCCGCCTGGAAGGCGTTGCTGACGGCCTGGCGCGCCGCCCGCCGCTGACGCGCAACGGCGGCACGGGTTCCCGCGATGCAGCGTTCCAGCCGTACAGCCGGCTGCACCGGCCCTGGCCGGTAGAATGGCGGCGTTGCAACTCCCCGCGACGCCCCCATTTCTTCCCACGTGACCACGAATCCCAACGCCCCCCGCCGCCTGCCCGATGTAGCCTCCGATGCCGCCGCCATGGCGCGGCCGCTGGACTGGGTCGGCATGTCCAACATCGCCCTGCCGTTGCGGGTCGCGACGGCCGGCGGTGAGCCCATCCAGGTCGCCGCCTCGGTCGATGTCTCGGTCAACCTGGTCGACGCCGACGCCCGCGGCATCCACATGTCGCGGCTGTACCTCGAGCTGCAGACCGCGTTCGCCAGCGAGACGGTGACCCCCGCCGGCCTGCGCCGGGTGCTGCAGACCCTGGTCGAGACCCAGGCCGGGCTGTCGACCGCCGCACGGCTGGTCCTGCGCTACGAGCAGATGTTGCTGCGCCCGGCGCTGGCCAGCGCCAATGCCGGCTGGAAGCGTTACCCGGTCGAGATCGACGCCAGTCTGGTCGATGGCCACCTGCAGGTCGCGCTGCGCTTCTCGGTCGAATATTCCAGCACCTGCCCGGCCTCGGCGGCGCTGTCGCGACAGCTCAATGCCGACCGTTTCGCCGAGGATTTCGCCGATGCGCGGCCGCTGTCCAGTGCGGTCCACGAATGGCTGGCGTCCGAGCGTGGCCTGGCTGCGACCCCGCACGCCCAGCGCAGCCGCGCCGATGTCCGCGTCCAGTTGCGCCCCGCATTCGATGAACTGCCGCTCACCGCATTGATCGACGCCCTGGAGACGGTGCTCGCGACCCCGGTGCAGACCGCGGTCAAGCGCGAGGACGAGCAGGCCTTCGCGCGCCTCAACGCGGCCAACCTGATGTTCTGCGAGGACGCCTCGCGGCGGGTTGCGGCCGCGCTCTCGGCCGATCCGCGGATCGAGCGTTTCGATGCCGAGGTCGCGCACTTCGAAAGCCTGCACGCGCACGATGCGGTGGCGCGGGTGAGCGGTACCGGCGCCAACGGCTGACGATTTCGGCATCCCTCGCCCGAGGGGGGCGGCATTGCCCCCGCTCGCCGGCTTCGCGCTATGCTTCAGCGGCTGCAAGACCGGGATGGGTATGGGGACACCCCTGCGTCGATGGATTACTGCGAGCGCGCATGCCGTGCTGCTTGCGCTCGCCTCGATCGCGGCGCTGCCATCGATTTCGTGGGCCGCTCCGCCGCCCGCGACGCTTGCCGAGGTCGCCGTGGCGCGGCTGGCCTCCGATCCGGTGCCGGCACGCGTCGTTGCCGGTGACTTCGCCAGCGACTTCATCACCCAGCCGGGCGCCGTGATCCGCGAGCGCGACCGCGCGCCCCGCTGGTGGCGCATCACGGTCGATCGCGCGGTGCCGGCGGAATCGCGGCCGCAACTGGTCCTGCAGTCACCGCACTTGGCCCGGGTGGAAGCCTGGACGCCGGGTCACCCGATGCCGATCCGGCGATCGATCATGGGGCCGGATGCCGACCCGGGGTATTCCACCCGCGCGCTGGTGATCCCGCTGGACGACGGACTCGAAGCCGGCGCCTCGTTGTGGCTGCGCGTGCATTCCCCCTCGACAGCGCCGATGCCGGTCTCGATCGAGTCGCTGGCGCAAGTGCATCGCGCCGACCTGCTCCACGTCGCATGGCGCACCATGATCCTGGTCAGCCTGCTGCTGCTGGCGTTGCTGGCGCTCGGGTTCTGGCTGGGTATCGGTGAACGCAGTTACGCCTACCTTCTGCTGACCCTGCTGGCGCAGGCCGCGTTCTTTGCGACCACCGGCGGCGAGGTGCGGATGCTGCCCGGCGTCGCGACGCTTATCCAGAACGACCCGAGGATCCCGCTGCTGCTGGGGCTGTTGGGTGCGCTGTGCAGCCTGGTATTCCTGATCCACTACCTCGACCTGCGGGCCCGGCAGCCGCGCACGCTGCGGGTGCTGGTGGGCTGCGGGGCGGCGTTGCTGCTGCTCGTGCTGGTATCGCTGGTGGGAACGATGGGCTGGGTGGCGGTGGTCGCCAACTCGATCCTGCTGGTCGCCGCCGTGGTGGTCCTGGTGGCGAGCCTCATCGGGTGCCTGCAACGGCAGCGCGCCGCGTACTTCGTGCTGCTGTCGTGGTTGCCGATGATCGGCCTGCTGTTCCTGCGGGTGGGCGAGCTGTCCGGCCTGTGGCCGGCGTCGACCTGGGTGGGTTATGCGTTCCCGGCGGCGTTCGTGCTGTCCGGGCTGGTGATCATGATCGGCCTCGGCGACACCCTGCAGCAGCTGCGCCGCGACCGCGACCGCGCCAGCCGGCTGGCGACATTCGATGCGTTGACCGGGGCGATGTCGCGACCGGCGATCGAGGAGCGCCTGAAGGCCGGCGTCGCCGACTCGCATCGCACCGGCATGCCGTTGTCGGTGGTGTTCTTCGACATCGACCGGTTCAAGCGGATCAACGACGACTTTGGCCATCGGGTCGGCGACAGTTGCCTGAAGATCATCGCGCTGCGCACGCGCAACCGCCTGCGCACCTACGACCTGTTTGGCCGCTGGGGTGGCGACGAGATCCTCGTGCTGCTCCCCGATACCCGCCTGGGCGAGGCCTTGGGCGTCGCGGAAAACCTGCGCTCGGCCGTCAATTGCCGGCCGCTCTCGATCGATGGCCACCTGTTCGACGCGAGCCTGAGCCTCGGGGTCGCGCAACTGGGCGAGGGCGAGACCGCCGAACAACTGCTCGAACGCGCCGATGCCGCGCTGTATTCGAGCAAGTCGGCCGGCCGCGACCGCGTCACCGCGCACAGCCGCGGTGGTCTGGCGATGGCCTGACACCGGCCCGCCCGGTCCGGATCAGGGCTGCGCCGCGTCCGACGCCTCGATCATCAGCAGCGGATCGATCCGCACCGTCAGCCAGTTCATGCCCCAGTGCAGGTGCGGGCCGGTCGCGCGCCCGGTCGCGCCCACCCGGCCGATGACTTCGCCCTGTTCGACGCTGTCGCCGACCGCCACGTCCATGCGGGACAGGTGCAGGAAGTTGGAGCTCACCCCATGCCCGTGGTCGAGCAGGATCGTGCCGCCGGTCAGGTACAGATCGTCGGCGAAGGTCACCACACCATCGGCGGGCGCCTTGACCGGGGTGCCACTGGCGGCCGCGATGTCCATGCCCGAATGCGCCGAGCCCGGCGTGCCGTTGTAGACGCGCTGGTTGCCGAAGCGGCCGCTGATCCGGCCCCGGACCGGCCAGATGAAATCCTGCGCGAACCCGGTGCGCGCGTCGTCACGGGTCCGCGCGGCGGTTACCGCGGCCTGCTCGCGGGCGATGCGCCGGGCGATCGCCGGCGGCGGATCGACGGTCTTGCCGGGCACGCCATTGACCCGTTCGACCGGCCAGTCACGCGCGGTGACCGCGATGCTCGCGGTTTCCCGGCTGCCGTCCGGCCGGGTGACCTCGACACTGACCGGGCCGGCCTCGGTGCGGGCCACGCCGAAGGCGACCGTTCCGTAGGGCGTGACCTTGAGATCGCGCCCGGCGTAGGAAACGCGGCTTCCGGCAGGGACCTTGCCGATCACCAGCGCACCCTGCTGGACCGAGGCGGGAAAGATGATGCGTCGATCCACCGCGGGCGCCGGAGTGGCCGGTCCGGCTCCACCCACCTGCGGCGCGGGAGCGGCCCGGGCAGGAAGGGATGCGGTGCCGGCGCAGGCTGTCAGCAAGCCGATGCCGGCAGCGACCAGCACGGTTCTCAACGATCGAACTCCAGCCGCTGGCCGTTGGGCGCGCCGACCAGCCGGGTGCCGTCCCACGCCAGCTGGCCGTTGACCCAGGTCGAGGCGATGCGCGAGTGGAAGGTGCGGCCTTCGAACGGCGACCAGCCGCATTTCGACAGCACGTCTTCGCGGCGCACGGTCAACGGGGTGTCGTCGATCAGCACCAGGTCGGCGGCGTAGCCTTCGCGCAGGAAACCGCGGTTTTTGACGTCGAACAATTGCGCCGGTGCGTGGGCGAACTTCTGCACCACCTGGGCGGTGGTCAGGTGGCCTTCGTGGACCAGCTCCAGCGCGGCGTTGAGCGCGTACTGCACCAGCGGCAGGCCGCTCGGCGCCTTCGTATACGGGTTCTGCTTCTCTTCCAGCAGGTGCGGGGCGTGGTCGGTGGCGAGCACGTCGATCACGTCGCCGGCGACGGCGCGGACCAGTGCCTCGCGGTCGCTGGCGTCCTTGATCGCCGGATTGCACTTGATCAGGTGGCCAAGCGCGGCGTAGTCGCTGCGGTCGAAACGCAGGAAATGGATGCAGGTCTCGGCGGTGATCTGCTTGCGGCTGCCGTCGGCACGGATCAGCGGGCCGGCTTCGAACAGCGCCAGCTCGTCGGCGGTGGAGATGTGCAGCACGTGCAGGCGGGTGCCGTGTTTGCGCGCCAGCGAGATCGCCAGTTCGGTCGACTTCTGGCAGGCCTCGCGCGAGCGGATGTCGGGGTGGCACTCGGCCGGGATGTCGTCGCCGTACTGCGCCTTGTAGCGCGCGGTGTTGGCCTCGATCATCGGGGTGTCTTCGCAGTGGGTGATGATCGGCGTCGGCACGTCTCGGAACACCGCGTCGAGCACCACCGGGTCGTCGACCAGCATGTTGCCGGTGGAGGCGCCCATGAACACCTTCACGCCCGGTGCGGTCAGCGGATCGAGTCGCTGGATGTGCTCCAGGTTGGACGTGCTGGTCCCCATGTAGAAGCCGTAGTTGCCGCGCACCCGGCCGGCGGCGCGCTGGTACTTGTTCTCCAGCGCTTCGGCATCCAGTGTCGGCGGGCTGGTGTTGGGCATGTCCATGAAGCTGGTCAGGCCGCCGGCGACCGCGGCGCCGGACTCGATCGCCATGTCGGCCTTGTATTCCATCCCCGGCTCGCGGAAGTGGACCTGGTCGTCGATCATGCCCGGCAGCAGCCGGCGGCCGGCGGCGTCGACCACGGTCTCGTTGGCGCGCGCGGACAGGCCGCTGCCGATGGCGGTGATACGGCCGTCCTCGAAGCGCAGGTCGCCGTCGAACTCGCGCCCCTCGTTGACCAGGCGGGCGTTGACGATAAGGGTGGGGGCAGAGGTCATCAGGGGTCCTTTTCGAAGATTCCGGGCGTCAGGTTGGCACGGATCACGAGGCCGGCGGGACCGGGTCGTGGCCGCCGGGGTGGAGGGGGTGGCAGCGCAGGATCCGCCGGAGCGCCAGCCAGCTGCCCTTGATCGCGCCAAAACGCGCCACCGCCTGCATGGCATACTCGGAACAGGTCGGATGGAAACGGCAGCGCGGCCCAAGCAGCGGGCTGATCCAGCGCTTGTAGCCGCGCAGCAGGGCGATGAGCAGACGGTCGATCACGGTTCCTTGAAGGGAAGATGCGCCATGATGGGACGTTGGATGTGGCGCGCTCGTGCACATTCCGGCCTGGGTCGGGGCAGGCGGCCCGGCAGACCCGCGTGAAACCTAGCGGACGTTTGCCGTCGCGGTTGCTGCAAGTGTCCGGGCAGGGTATAACAGCGCGCTTTCCCGTCACAAGGGAATGAAAAAAGGATACGCCGACCGTGGCAGCCAAGAAAACCGCCAAGAAGGCCAGCAAGGCCATCAAGAAGACCGTCAAGCCGGCCGCCAAGGGGGCCGCTGCGAAGAAGCCCGTTGCCGGCAAGCCGGCGGCGCGCAAGGCGGTTGCCAAAAAGCCGGTCGCGAAAAAGCCGGCCGTGGCCGCCAAGTCGGTTGCGAAGAAGCCGGCGGCCAAGAAGGTTGCCGCGGGCAAGGCAGCCGCGAAGAAGGCCCCGGTCAAGAAGGCTCCGGCAAAGAAGGCTCCCGCGAAGAAGGTCGCCACCGCGAAGCCGGCCGCGAAGACCGTCCAGAAGGCGGCTCCCAAAAAGACCGCGCCGGTCCGGAAAGCGGCTGCGCCAGCCAAGGCGGCTTCAAAGTCGACCGTGGCCAAGGCCGCGTCCAAGAAATCCCCGGTCAGGAAGACGGCTGCCAAGGCGCCGGCTTCTTCCCCCGCAACTTCATCCCTAACCAAGGCTGCCAAGGCACCGGCTTCGCAGAAGCCCGCCGTCGGCAAGCCCGCTTCGGCTCCGGCCAAGCGACCGATCGGCAAGGTTGCCGTCGCAGTCGCGGCCAAGCCGCAAGCACCCGCACCGCGAGGAAAAGTAAAAGTCGTGCCGTACAAGACAGAAAAAGGTGGTCGTCCGATCGTTCCCGCTGGTTACAAGCCGGGCCCGGACGAGGAATACATGAGCCCGTTGCAACTGGAATATTTCCGCCAGCGCCTGCTGAAGTGGCGCGAGGACCTGGTCGAGGAGTCCAAGCAGACGATCGAGAACCTCAAGGAAGAAGTGCGTGACGTCGGCGACGAGGCCGAGCGCGCGACCCGCGAGACCGAGAACTCGCTTGAGCTGCGTACCCGTGACCGCTACCGCAAGCTGATCAGCAAGATCGACAGCACGCTGAAGCGGGTCGACAGCGGTGACTACGGTTTCTGCGTGGACACCGGCGAGGACATCGGCCTGGAGCGCCTCGAGGCGCGCCTCACCGCCGAGCGTACGATCGACGCGCAGGAGCGCTGGGAGCACCTGCAGCGCCAGATGGGCGACTGATCGTCGCTGCGGTCGCACCCCTGAAAACCCCGCGGTCACTCGCGGGGTTTTTCATGGCCAGGTTACGGCCCTTGTAGGAGCGACGTAAGTCGCGACCCGCCGAGCGCTTGAGAGGATGTACAGGTCGCGACTCACGTCGCTCCTACAGAAACCGGAGTGTCAATCGAGGTCGCGCAGGTCGAGCCGCCGCAACTTCGGCGTCAGCTTCGCGGTGATGCCCACCGTCGCCAGCGTCATGAACCCGCCGAACACAACCGACGGCACCAGCCCCAGCAGGCGCGCGGCGACGCCCGATTCGAACGCGCCCAGCTCGTTGGAAGAACCGATGAATATGCCGTTGATCGACGCGACCCGTCCGCGCATGTGGTCCGGCGTGGCCAGTTGCACGATGGTCGAGCGGATCACCACCGAGATGCTGTCGAACGCACCCGACAGCAGCAGCATCGCCGCCGACAGCCACATCCATTGCGACAGGCCGAAGCCGACGATGCACAGGCCGAACGCGCCGACGGCGCCGAACAGCAGCGGCCCGGCGTGGCGTTGCGGTGGGTGGCGCGCAAGCCACAGGCTCATCAGCACCGCACCGGCAGCGGGCGCCGCGCGCAGCAGGCCGAGTGCATCCGGCCCGGCCTCGAATATGTCGCTGACGAATGCGGGCAGCATCGCCACCGCGCCACCGAACAGCACCGCAAACATGTCCAGCGCCAGTGCGCCGAACACGACCTGGGTATTGCGGACGAAGCGCAGCCCCTCGCCGATGCTCTTGAACACGGGCTCGCGCTGCAGCGGCAGGGGTGGTTCGGTGACCTGCAGGGCGACGACGACCGCCGCCGCGATCCCCGCGAATGCCGCCGCGACCAGATAGGTCGCGGTGGTGCCGATGGCGGCGATCAGCAATCCGCCCAACGCAGGCCCCAGCACCATCCCGGTCTGCATCACGGCCGCACCGATGCTGGAGCCGCGGACATACTCGTCGCGCTTGAGCACGCGCGCGAACAGCGACATGTAGACCGGGCTGAGGAATGCCCGGACCACGCCGTTCAACGCGATCGCGGCATAGATGGTGAAGGCCTGCATGCCGCCGACGCCCGCCGGCAGCAGTCCGGCGGCAACCGCGGCGAGGATCAACGTCGTCCCGCCCAGCCCGAGGCACGCCACCATCCCGACCTTGCGCCGCGGCAGGTGGTCCACCGCATATCCCGCGAACAGGGCGCATGCGATGTAGGGCCCCACCTCGGCCAGGCCGACCAGGCCGAGCGCGAACGGGTCGGCGGTGAGCTGGTAGATGTGCCAGCCGACCGTCACCGCGACGATCTGCGCGGAGAACATCGACAGCAGCCGGTAAGTCAGCAGGGCGATGAACCCCGGGTTGCGCAACAGCACCCGGACGCCCGGCATCGGCGCGCTCACAGGCGGTTTCGGGCCTGGTCGCGGATGAATGCCAGCAGCGCCGCCAAGCCGTTGCTGCGGGTCGGCGAGAGGTGTTTGGCCAAGCCGATGTCGGCGATGTAGTCGGCGTCGGTATCGGCGATCTCGGCAGCGCTGCGGCCGGAATAGACGCGCAGTGCGAGGTAGACCAGGCCGGAGACGATCGCCGAGTCGCTGATCGCGTGGAAGTCGAGTTTGCCGGCGTCACCTTCGGCGACGATCCAGACCATCGACTGGCACCCGTGCAGGCGGTGCTCTTCGGTCTTCCACTCCGCCGGCAGGTCGGGCAGCTTGCGGCCGAGGTCGATCAGGTACTGGTAGCGCTCCGACCAGTCGCTGAAGAACGCGAACTCCTCGCGGATCGCGGCCTGCGCCTCGGCGGCGGTGGGTTCAAGCGGGAACGGGGTATCAGTCACTGCATCACTCTTCGTTGCTTCTGGCCCCTTCTCCCGCTTGCGGGAGAAGGCCGGGATGAGGGCGCTCCTACGCGCGTTTCCAACGTACACCCGCCGGCGTGTCTTCCAGCAGGATGCCGTCAGCGGCGAGTTGCTCGCGGATCGCATCGGCGCGGGTGAAATCGCGGGCTTGCTTGGCGGCGTGGCGCTCGTCGACCAGTGCCTGGATCCGCGCGTCGTCGCCGCTGCCGGCGCCGCGGGCGAACCAGGTCGCCGGGTCCTGCTGCAACAGTCCCAGCGCCAGGCCGGCGCCGAGCAGTTCGGCCTTGAGCCGGGCCTTGTCCGCAACCGAGTCGGCCTTGCGCGCCTCGCCACCGATCCGGGCGATCTCGGCCAGCGCCTGCGGCGTGTTGAGGTCGTCGTCGAGAATCGTTTCGATGGCGCCCGGGATGACGGCGCTGGCGTCGACATCGGCCAGGTCGCGCAGGGTTCCGTACAGCCGGTCCAGGGTTCGCACGCTCTGCTCGATCAACGCGTCCGACCAGTCCAGCGGCTGCCGGTAGTGCGCCGACAGCAGCGCGTAGCGCAGGGCTTCCGGCGGATGCTTGCGCACCAGGTCGTGCACCTTCTCGATGTTGCCCAGCGACTTGGACATCTTGGCGCCGCCGAAATTGAGCATGCCGTTGTGCAGCCACCAGCGCGCGAACGGCTTGCCGCCGTGGGCGCATTCACTCTGGGCGATCTCGTTCTCGTGGTGCGGGAACTGCAGGTCGACGCCGCCGGCATGGATGTCGATGGTCTCGCCCAGGTGCGCGGCGGCCATTGCCGAGCACTCGATGTGCCAGCCCGGGCGACCGCGACCCCACGGCGAATCCCAGCCGGGCAGGTCGTCGGTCGACGGCTTCCACAGCACGAAATCGCCGGGGTCGCGCTTGTACGGCGCCACGTCGACCCGGGCGCCGGCCAGCATGTCCTCGGTATCGCGCCGCGACAGCTTGCCGTAGCCATCGAAACTGGCGACCGAGAACAGCACGTGGCCCTCGGCCGCGTAGGCGTGGCCGGAGTCGATGAGGCGCTCGATCATCGCGATGATCTCGCCGATATGGCCGGTCGCCTCCGGCTCGATGTCCGGCGGCGTGATGCCCAGCGCCGCCATGTCCTCGCGGTAGGCGGCGGCGAAGCGGTCGGTGATCGCCGTGATCGGCACCCCCTGTTCGCGGGCGGCGGCATTGATCTTGTCGTCGACGTCGGTGATGTTGCGGGCGTAGGCGAGGGCGCCGAAGCGCCGGCGCAGCAGCTCGGCCAGTACCCCGAAAACCACCGGCCCGCGGGCGTTGCCGATGTGCACGTAGTTGTAGACGGTCGGGCCGCAGACATACATGGTCACGCGGGCCGGATCGGCGGGGACGAAGGTTTCGACCCGGCGGGTCAGGCTGTTGTATAGATGCAGGCTCATGGGGGCGTTGCGAGGGTTTGCGACATTCTAGCGGCCCGCCGCACACCGCGGCGGGCGCCGCGGCCTGCGGGGGCACGACAGCGAGGATTCAGCCCATCCACCCGCCGCCCGCATACACTTCGTCGATACGCCTGCCGAGCCTCCGATTTGATGACCCGCCTCGCCCTGTCGCTGCCGTTGATGCTGTCTGCCCTGTGGGCATTCCCGGCGATGGCGCAGGAAACCACGGTGATCCAGGCCGAGAACGTCCGCTTCGCCTACGCCCAGGTGCTCCGCGTGACCCCGGTCTACCAGACCCTGACCGCGACCAGCGTCGAGCAGCGCTGCGACCAGTCGCCGCGTCCGGAAGAGGAGGCGTCGGGGCTGTCGCGGGTGGTCGGCGCGGTCAAGGACGCTTTGAGCCGCAAACCCGAGGAAGTGCCGGAAAACTGCGTGGCCGTGCCCGTGGAGCGCGAGTTCCACCGGCCGATCGCCTACGACGTCGACTACGTCTACAAGGGCTCGAAGTACCGTTCGCGCCTGCCCGACGACCCCGGCAACCGCCTGCGCATCCGGATCGGGGTGACCCCGGTGGTCACCGGGTCGCGCAGCCATTGAGCGACATTGCCGATAATCATTTGCCGTGGCGCCCGCCACGTGCGAGCATCCGTTCCCTGATGACCCAGTTCCGCGCCGACGCCGACATCCTGACCTCCGCCTACATGGCGGCGGGGATGACCTCGCGCGCGCGTCGACCGCAACCCCCCAATCCGGCTGGGTAGCGCTCGCACGCACGCGACAGGTGCGTGACACACGAAAAGCCCAGCCTCCGAGCTGGGCTTTTTTGCGTTCTGGCCCGGCAAATCCACCCTCCCGGAACCCCGACGATGTCCATCAAGCACTTCCTCAATACCCAGGACTGGTCCCGCCCCGACCTCGACGCGCTGCTGGCGCAGGCCGCGGCGTTCAAGCGCGACAAGCTTGGCGACCAGTTGCGTGGAAAGTCGATCGCGCTGGTGTTCTTCAACCCGTCGATGCGCACCCGTACCAGTTTCGAGCTGGGTGCGTTCCAGCTCGGCGGCCACGCCGTGGTGCTGCAGCCGGGCAAGGACGCTTGGCCGATCGAATTCGAGCTGGGCACGGTCATGGACGGGGAGGCCGAGGAGCACGTGGCCGAGGTCGCGCGGGTGCTGGGCCGTTATGTCGACCTGATCGGGGTGCGCGCGTTCCCGAAGTTCGTCGACTGGGCGGTCGATCGCGAGGACCGCGTGCTCAAGGCATTCGCGAAGTACTCGCCGGTGCCGGTGATCAACATGGAGACGATCACCCACCCGTGCCAGGAACTGGCCCACGCGATGGCGTTGCAGGAGCACTTCGGCACCACCGACCTGCGGGGGAAGAAGTTCGTGCTGACCTGGACCTACCACCCGAAGCCGCTCAACACCGCAGTCGCCAATTCCGCGCTGACGATCGCCACCCGCATGGGCATGGACGTGACCCTGCTGTGCCCGACCCCGGAGTACGTGCTGGACGAGCGTTACATGGGCTGGGCCGAGGCGAACGTCGGCGAAAGCGGCGGCTCGCTCGCGGTCAGCCACGACATCGACAGCGCCTACGCCGGCGCCGACGTGGTCTATGCCAAGAGCTGGGGCGCGTTGCCGTACTTCGGCAACTGGGCACCGGAAAAGCCGATCCGCGACCAGTACAGGCACTTCATCGTCGACGAGCGGAAGATGGCGTTGACCAACGACGCCGTCTTCAGCCACTGCCTGCCGCTGCGCCGCAACGTCAAGGCAACGGACGCGGTGATGGATTCCCCGCGCTGCATCGCGATCGAGGAGGCCGGGAACCGCCTGCACGTGCAGAAGGCGATCATGGCCGCGTTGACCGCCCGGTAACTGCTTTTTCCTTCTCCCGCTAGCGGGAGGCGTGTTTTGTTTTTCCTTCTCCCGCCAGCGGGAGGCGTGTTTTGTTTTCCTTCTCCCGCTAGCGGGAGAAGGTGCCCGAAGGGCGGATGAGGGCACGCGACACACCGCCGATTCCACGCAAGCCCGTTTCGCCTGCCCTCACCCCAGCCCTCTCCCGCAAGCGGGAGAGGGAGCCAAAAAACCCACGAGACCCGACATGACCGACAAGAACATCGTCCTCGCCTTTTCCGGCGGCCTCGACACCAGCTTCTGCGTGCCCTACCTGCAGGAGCGCGGCTGGGCCGTGCACACCGTGTTCGCCGATACCGGCGGGGTCGACGACGAGGAGCGCGCCTTCATCGAGCAGCGCGCCGCCGAATTGGGCGTCGCCAGCCACGTGACCATCGACGGCGGCCCGGCGATCTGGTCGGGCTTCGTCAAGCCGTTCGTATGGGCGGGCGAGGGCTACCAGGGCCAGTACCCGCTGCTGGTGTCGGACCGCTACCTGATCGTGGAGGCCGCGCTCAAGCGTGCCGCCGAACTCGGCACCCGCGCGATCGCGCACGGCTGCACCGGCATGGGCAATGACCAGGTCCGCTTCGACCTGGCGGTCAAGGCACTCGGCGACTACGAGATCGTCGCGCCGATCCGCGAGATCCAGAAAGAGCACACCGAAGTGCGCGCCTACGAGCAGGCGTATCTGGAACAGCGCGGTTTTGGCGTACGGGCCAAGCAGCAGGCCTACACCATCAACGAAAACCTGTTGGGCCTGACCATGTCGGGCGGCGAGATCGATCGCTGGCAGGCGCCCGGCGAAGGCGCGACCGGCTGGTGCAAGCCTCGCGCCGAATGGCCGGCGCAACCGCTGCGGGTGAAACTCGGATTCGAGAATGGCGAGGCGGTCTCGCTCGATGGCGAGCGGATCGCCGGGCACGCGTTGCTGGCGAAGCTCAACGGCCTGTTCGCGGAATACGGCGTCGGCCGCGGACTCTACACCGGCGACACCACGATCGGCCTGAAGGGCCGGATCATCTTCGAGGCACCCGGGCTGGCGGCGCTGCTGGTCGCCCACCGCGCACTGGAGGAGGCGGTGCTGAGCAAGCAGCAAAACCGCTTCAAGCCCGACGTCGCGCGCAAGTGGGTGGAACTGGTTTACGAGGGCTTCTTCCATGACCCGCTGAAGACCGACCTGGAAGCGTTCCTTGCCTCCAGCCAGGCGACCGTCAACGGCGAGGTGCTGCTGGAAACCCACGGCGGCATCGTCAACGCGGTCGCGATCGAGTCGCCGCACATCCTCAACGCCAAGGGCGCGACCTACGCGCAGGCCGCCGACTGGGGCGTCGCCGAGGCGGAAGGGTTCATCAAGCTGTTCGGCATGAGCAGCACGCTGTGGGCGGAGGTCAACCGGACATGACCATGCTGCCCGTCATCCTCCGCCACCTCGAAGCGCTGGTGTCCTTCGATACCCGCAACCCGCCGCGCCGGATCGGCACCGGCGGAATGTTCGACTACCTGCGCGCGCAGCTGCCCGGCTTCCGGGTCGAGGTCACCGACCACGGCGCCGGCGCGGTGTCGATGCTGGCCGTTCGCGGCAACCCGCGCCGGGTGTTCAACGTGCACCTGGATACGGTGCCGGACTCGAAGGCATGGACGGCCGACCCGCACGTGCTGCGTGTCGAGGAAGATCGCGCGATCGGCCTCGGTGCCTGCGACATCAAGGGTGCGGCGGCCGGCCTGCTGGCTGCCGCGGCGACCACCACGGGCGACGCCGCATTCCTGTTCAGTACCGACGAGGAGGCCAACGACGCCCGTTGCATCCCGGTGTTCCTGGCGCGTGCGCACGGTTTCACCGAGGCGATCGTGGCCGAGCCCACCCGATGCGAGGCGGTGCTCGCCCACCGCGGCATCAGCTCGGTGCTGATGCGGTTCCGCGGCAGCGCCGGCCATGCTTCCGGCGCCAACGCGATGGAGGCCAGCGCGTTGCACCAGGCGATGCGCTGGGGCGATCGCGCGCTGGACCTGGTCGAGGACGAGTCGCACCAGCGCTTCGGCGGCCTGACCGGCCTGCGTTTCAACATCGGCAAGGTCGAGGGTGGGATCAAGGCCAACATGATCGCGCCGAGCGCCGAGGTCCGGTTCGGTTTCCGGCCGCTGCCGTCGATGTCGATCGACGAGTTGCATGCGCGTTTCGGCACCCTGGTCGAGGCCGGCGCGGTCGAGCGCTACGAGGAAACCTTCCGTGGACCGCCGCTGCCCTCCGGGGATATCGCGACGGCCGAGGAACGCCGGCTGGAAGCGCGCGACCTCGCCGAGGCGCTGGACCTGCCGATCGGCAACGCGGTCGATTTCTGGACCGAGGCCTCGCTGTTTTCCGCCGCCGGCCTGACCGCGATCGTCTACGGGCCGGGCGACATCGCGCAGGCGCATACGGCTGACGAGTGGGTGGCGCTGGAGCAGTTGCAGCGCTATGGGGAGTCGGTGGCGCGCATTCTCGGTGGCTCCGTTGGGGGCGCGGCGAACGTCGCGATCCGCTGACACCACGATTTCTTTCGCGTTCGCGACTTACGTCGCTCCTACAAGTGCAACTACAACGCCCTGGCCGATGACCATTCTTCCCAACAGCCACGACATCCAGACGCGCCAGACCATCGTGCGGCTGCTTTCCAGCATGGCCAGCGCCAAGGAGATCAGCCAGTACCTCAAGCGCTTCTCGCAGCTGGACGCGGCGCGCTTCGCGGTGGTCAAGGTCGGCGGCGCGGTGCTGCGCGACGACCTCGATGCGCTGACCTCGTCGCTGGCGTTCCTGCAGGACGTCGGCCTGACCCCGATCGTCGTCCACGGCGCCGGCCCGCAACTGGACGAGGCGATGGCCGCCGCCGGCATCGAGAAGCAGACCATCAACGGCCTGCGCATCACTTCGCCGGAGGCGCTGGCGGTGGTGCGCCGGGTGTTCCACAGCCAGAACCTGAAACTGGTCGAGGCGCTGCAGCATGGCGATGCGCGCGCGACCTCGATCGTGTCGGGCGTGTTCGAGGCCGACTATCTAGATCGCGGCACCTATGGCCTGGTGGGCGAGGTCAAGCGGGTCGACCTGGCGCCGATCCAGGCCAGCCTGCAGGCCGGCTCGATCCCGGTGATCGCCAGCCTCGGGGAAACCGTCGGCGGGCAGATCGTCAACATCAACGCCGACTTCGCCGCCAATGAACTGGTGCAAGTGCTGCAGCCCTACAAGATCGTGTTCCTGACCGGCACCGGTGGCCTGCTCGACGAGCAGGGAAGGGTGATCGACTCGATCAACCTGTCGACCGAGTACGACCATCTGCTCACGCAGCCGTGGGTCAACGGCGGCATGCGGGTCAAGATCGAGCAGATCAAGCAGCTGCTCGACCGGTTGCCCCTGTCGTCGTCGGTATCGATCACCAAGCCGGCCGAGCTGGCCAAGGAACTGTTCACCCACAAGGGCTCCGGCACGCTGGTGCGGCGGGGCGAGCGGGTGCTGCAGGCCGATGACTGGGACGCGCTGGACCTGTCGCGCCTGCGCGCGCTGATCGAGTCCGCGTTCGGGCGGCGACTGGCGCCGGACTACTTCGAACGCACCGCGCTGCATCGCGCGTACGTGAGTGAGAACTACCGCGCCGCGGTGATCCTCATCGAGGTCGATGGCCACGCCTACCTGGACAAGTTCGCCGTGCTCGACGAGGCGCAGGGCGAAGGCCTTGGCCGCGCGGTCTGGCAGGTGATGCGCGAACAGAACCCGCGGCTGTTCTGGCGCTCGCGCCATGGCAATCCGGTCAACGCGTTCTACTACGCCGAATCCGACGGTCACTGCAAACAGCAGCAATGGAAGGTGTTCTGGTACGGGCTGGAGGATTTCGACGAGGTCGCGCGCTGCGTCGTCCACTGCCGTGACCGCGCGCCGACCCTGCTCGAACCACTGGAGGCCGCATGAGCATGTGGACTGTTCCACCGGTGCTGGCCGGCCGGCACGTTCGGCTTGAGCCGCTGGACCGAAGGCATGTCGCCGGCTTGCAGGCGGCTACCGACGAGGTGCTCGCGCAGCATTGGTACACCAGCGTGCCCGCGCCGGACGCGGTTGCCGCGTACGTCGAATCGGCGCTGGAGATGCAGGCCCCGGGCGAGGCGTTGTCCTTCGTCGTCAGTGCCCCGGACGGCGAGGTCGTCGGCACCACGCGCTATTACGATCTCGACCCGTCCACCCCGCGGCTGCAGATCGGCTACACCTGGTATGCGCGCCGGGTGCAGCGCACCGGCCTCAATACCGAGGCCAAGCGATTGCTGCTCGCGCATGCGTTCGAAGCCATGGGCTGCATAGCGGTCGGGTTCCAGACCAGTTGGTTCAACCACCGCTCGCGCAACGCGATCGAGCGGCTGGGCGCCAAGTGCGACGGGGTGATCCGCAACCATCTGCGCCATGCCGACGGCAGCATTCGCGACACCGTGACGTACTCCATTGTCGAGAGCGAGTGGCCGGCGGTGAAGCGGCACCTGCAGGCAAAACTGGAGCGAGAGCATGATTGAACCACCGATTTCAATCGGCATCGTCGGAGCGCGCGGACATACCGGTGCCGAGCTGATCCGGCTGATTGCCGGACATCCGCGCTTCGAACTGGCGTTCGTGTCATCGCGCGAACTCGACGGACAGCGCCTCGCCGACCACAGCGACGCCTACACCGGTTCCCTGCGCTTCAGCGCGCCGGGCCATGAGCAGTTGCCGGGCCTGGGCGCCGATGCGGTCGTGCTGGCGATGCCGAACGGCAAGGCCGCGCTGTGCGTGGATGCGTACGATGCCGCCGGGGCGGGCGCAGACGACGGCCCGGTGATCATCGACCTGTCCGCCGACTACCGCTTCGATGGCGACTGGTACTACGGCCTGCCGGAACTGACGCGTGGCACCTACGCCGGCCAGCGCCGCATCAGCAACCCCGGTTGCTACGCCACCGCGATGCAACTGGCGATCGCGCCGATGCTCGACGTGCTTGAAGGCGCGGTGCAGTGCTTCGGTGTATCTGGATATTCGGGCGCCGGCACCACGCCATCGGACCGGAACGATCCGGACAAGCTGCGCGACAACCTGATGCCGTACGCGCTGACCGGGCACGTGCATGAGCGCGAGGTGTCGTCGCGGCTTGGCCATGCGATCGAGTTCATGCCGCACGTGGCGCCGCATTTCCGCGGGATCACCGTCACCGCGAACCTGCACCTCGCGCGGCCGTTCACCATCGGCGAAGTGCAGGCGCGCTACCGCGACCGCTATGCCGACGAGCCGCTGGTCCGCGTGCTCGACGCGGCGCCGTGGGTGAGTGCGATCGCCGGCCGGCACCATGTGGAACTTGGCGGCTTCACCCTGTCGGAGGACGGCCGGCGCCTGGTCGTGGTCGCCACCGAGGACAACCTGCTCAAGGGCGCCGCGACACAGGCGCTGCAGAACCTCAATCGCGCGTTCGGTCTGCACGAGCTGACCGGAATCCCGCTGCCGACACCCTCCGATGTAGGAGCGACGTAAGTCGCGACCGCACGGCGATCCCGGGACTCCGCGCATTCGCGACTCACGTCGCTCCTACAGGGTTCCACGCATTCCAATGCTCCAACAGGAAACACACAGATGACCGACCTTCTCTGGCAGAAACCCGGCGTCAAGCTCGACGCGCGCATCCAGCAGTTCTGCGCCGGCGACGACGTGATCCTCGACCGCGAGTTCTTCCTGTTCGACATCCAGGCCAGCGCCGCGCATGCCGAGGGCCTGCAGCGCATCGGCATCCTCGACGCCGACGAGCTGGCCGGCATCGTCCGCGAACTCGACGCCCTGGCCCGGGACTTCACGGCCGGCGAGTTCGTCCTCGACGACCGCTACGAGGACGGCCACTCGGCGATCGAGGCGCGGCTGGTCGAACGCCTCGGCGACGCCGGGCGCAGGATCCACACCGGTCGCAGCCGCAACGACCAGGTGCTGGTCGCGACCCGGCTTTGGCTGAAGGACCGGCTCACACGGTTGCTGGCATCGTGTCGCCAGGCGGCCGCCGTCGCGCTCGACCGCACGGAGGCGGAGGCGTCGTTGCCATTGCCGGGGTACACCCACCTGCAGCGCGCCGTGGTGTCCTCGGCCGGCATGTGGTGGTCGGCATGGGCCGAGGCGTTCATCGATGACGCGGCGCGCGCCCGTGACACCCTCGCCTGGGTCGATGCCAACCCGCTCGGTAGCGCGGCGGGCTACGGCGTCAACCTGCCGCTCGACCGCGACCACACCACCCAGGCGCTCGGGTTCGGCCGGATGCAGGTCTCGGCCACCTACGCGCAGCTGTCGCGCGGCAAGTTCGAGCTGGCCGCGATCGAGGCGCTGTCGAGCGCGATGCTGGACCTGCGCCGGCTCGCCTGGGACCTGAGCCTGTTCACCAGCGCCGAATTCGGCTACGTCGCGCTGCCTGCGCAATACACCACCGGCAGCTCGATCATGCCGAACAAGCGCAACCCCGACGTCATCGAACTGATGCGCGCCAGCTACGCCAGCGTCGCGGCCGGCCGCGCCGAGATCGAGCAGTTGCTGTCGCTGCCGTCGGGCTACCACCGCGACCTGCAGTTCTCCAAGGGCGCGATTTTCCATGCGTTCGGCCGCGGGCTCGGCGCACTGGAACTGCTGCCGGAGCTGCTGCGCAACCTGGAGTGGAAGCCCGAGGCGATGCGCGCCGCGCTGGAGCCGTCCATGTACGCGACCGATCTCGCGATCGATCTCGCGCGCGATGGCATGCCGTTCCGCGATGCCTACCGGCAGGCCGCCGACCCCGCGCGTTGGGCCGAAGGCGACCCCATGGACAGCCTCGCCGCACGCGTCTCGCCGGGCGCGGCAGGCGACCTGCGACTCGGGGTGCTGCGAGGGCGTCTTGCGGCGCTCGCCGGCGACCGGTCGACGGAAACATCAAGCCGCACCTGAAACTCCGGGCGGCCCAGGAAGAGCCACAAGAGCAAGGATACCGAGCCCATGACATCGCCATTCCCCGCACAGTCGATGCCGCCCTGGAAACGCGCCGTGGTCAAGGTGGGCAGCAGCTTGCTGTCCGACGGCAAGGGCGGCCTGGCCAAGCGCAACGCCGTCGCGCTCGCCAACATGATCTCGCGCTTCCGCGACCAGGGCCGCGAAGTATTGCTGGTGTCGTCCGGTGCGGTCGCCGCCGGCCGCGGCCTGCTGGCCAGCCGCGGACCGGGGCTTGCCCAGCGACAGGCATTGGCCGCCATCGGCCAGACCCCGATGCTGGCGTTGTGGCAGGGGCTGGTCGAGCAACCGGTGGCGCAGGTGCTGTTGAGCCATGACGACCTGTGCAACCGCCGTCGCTACCTCAACACCCGCGCGACCCTGCGCGAGCTGCTGCGGATCGGCGCACTGCCGGTGGTCAACGAGAACGACACGGTCGCCATCGATGAACTGAAGCTCGGCGACAACGACAACCTGGCCGCTGCGGTCGCCAGCCTGATCGATGCCGACATCCTGCTGATCGCCACCGATATCGCCGGGCTCTACACCGGCAACCCCAGCCACGACCCCGATGCGGTGCCGGTTCCGCGTATCGAGCACATCACGCCCGAGACCATGCGGATGGCGCGGGGCGGGGCGGGCGCGCTCGGCACCGGCGGCATGCACACCAAGCTCGAAGCGGCGACCAAGGCCGCGGCGGCCGGGATCGACACCGTCCTGTTCTGCGGCCATGACGGCGCGACCATCTCGGCACTGGCCGACGGTCGCCTGCACGGCACCTTCATCCCCGCGCACGGCGAGCGGCTGGTCGCGCGCAAGATGTGGTTGCGCCACACCCCGCCCAGCGGCGGCGTGATCCGCATCGACGATGGCGCGGCGCGGGCGCTGCTCGAACACGGCGCCTCGTTGCTGCCGGGTGGCATGGTGTCGGTCGAAGGCGATTTCAGCCGCGCGGCGATGGTCGACGTGCTGGCCGATCGTGGGTCCCGGCGAGTCGCCCGCGGCCTCGTCCAGTACCAGTCCGCCGACCTGCGTCGCATCACCGGTTGCCACAGCCGGGCGATCGAGGCCGTGCTCGGTTTCTACCATGGCGAATCGGTGATCCATCGCGACGACATGGTGCTGCTGGCCAGTGCCGCCGCCGTCCGCTCGCAGGTGTCGTCTTCCAACTCCAGCATGAATGCCGCGGTGGAGCCGCAAGCCCGCAAATGTTAGGGTGGTGCGCTGTCGAGTACAGCTTTCGGCGTTGGTTCCAGGTAACGCCGCCGTCCTGCAGCGCATATTTCCGCCATCGCGAAATATCCCGCGCAAGCGCCAACGGCGCATCGCAGGCAGACATTCCCGGCTTGTTGTCCAGCCTGTCATCCACGGGCACGACCGCTGCTTGCACGCGCCCGGGAATGGCTGTGCCAGCCACGCCTGCGGCGTGGTCCACGCACACCAACCATGGGGGCCGACGCAGCCAATGACACCTGTTTTTCCTTCACAACCGATGCCGTCCTGGCAGCGCGCCGTGCTCAAGGTCGGCAGCAGCCTGCTGACCGATGGCAAGGGCGGCCTGGGCAAACGCAACGCCGCCGCGCTGGCCAACATGATCGCGCGCTTCCACGACCAGGGCCGCGAGGTGTTGCTGGTGTCGTCCGGCGCGGTGGCGGCCGGGCGCGGCCTGCTCGCCCGCAGCGGCCGGGGCTTCACCCAGCGCCAGGCGCTGGCGGCGGTCGGCCAGACCCCGATGCTCGCGCTGTGGCAGGGGCTGGTCGAGCAGCCGGTCGCGCAGGTACTGCTGAGCCACGATGACCTGCGCAATCGCAGGCGCTACCTCAATGCCCGCGCGACCCTGCGCGAGCTGTTGCGGATCGGCGCGCTGCCGATCGTCAACGAGAACGACACCGTCGCCATCGATGAACTGAAGCTGGGCGACAACGACAACCTGGCCGCCGTGGTCGCCAGCCTGGTCGATGCCGACGTGCTGCTGATCGCCACCGACACCGAAGGCCTGTACACCGGCCATCCCGCCAACGACCCCGACGCGCGGCCTGTACCGCGGGTCGAGGAGATCACGCCCGAAACCATGCTGATGGCGCAGGGCGGGGCCGGCTCGCTCGGCACGGGTGGCATGTACACCAAGCTGGAAGCGGCCACCAAGACCGCCGCGGCCGGCATCGACACCGCGCTGTTCTGCGGCCACGACGCCGACACCATCGCGGCGCTCGCCGACGACCGCCTGCACGGCACCTTCATCCCCGCCCACGGCGACCGCCTGGTCGCGCGCAAGATGTGGCTGCGGCATACCCCGCCAAGCGGCGGAGCGATCCGGATCGATGCCGGCGCGGCCGCGGCGCTGTCCGAGCAGGGCGCCTCGCTGTTGCCCGGCGGCGTGGTCTCGGTCGAAGGCGACTTCAACCGCGATGCGATGGTCGACGTGTTGCCGGCCGAAGGCTATCGCCGACTCGCCCGCGGCCTCGTCCAGTACCAGTCGACCGACCTGCAGCGCATCGCGGGACGCCACAGCAGCGAGATCGAGGGCGTACTCGGCTTCAACAACTGCCATTCGGTGATCCGCCGCGAGGACATGGTGCTGCTGAGCGCCGCCGCGGCCGCGCCGACCCCCGAACTGTTCATGGAGACCTGCTGATGAATGACGCCACCACCACCGCATCGACCACGACCGCCTCGACGAAGGCCGGCTCGACGAACACCGGCTCGAACGCGGGCGGCTACGTCCGCGGCCTGGCCGAACGCGCCCGCGAGGCCTCGCAGGTCATCGCCGCGCTCGACAGCGCGCAGCGTGCGGCGCTGATGCAGGCCATGGCCGATGCCGTGGCGGCCGGTCGCGACGACATCCTCGCGGCCAATGCCGCCGACATGCAGCGTGCCACCGATGCCGGCACCACTGGCGCGATGCTCGACCGGCTCAAGCTCGATGCCGACCGCGTCGCCGGCATCGTCATCGCGATCCGCGAGGTCGCCGAGCTGCCCGATCCGGTCGGCCAGGTCACCCGCAGCGACGTGCGCCCCAACGGCCTGCAGGTCGAGAAGGTCCGCATCCCGCTCGGCCTGATCGCGATGATCTACGAGGCCCGTCCCAACGTGACCGCCGATGCCGCCGCGTTGTGCCTGCGCGCCGGCAACGCGGTGCTGCTGCGTGGCGGCTCGGAGGCGCGCGACAGCAACATCGCGATCGCCGCCTGCCTGCACCGTGCGTTGCGCGGTCAGGGCCTGCCGGCCGAGGCGGTATCGCTGATCGAGGACACCGCGCGCGAACACGTGCTGGAACTGCTGCAGCTGTCGGACCTGATCGACCTGGCGATCCCGCGCGGCGGCGAAAAGCTCATCCGCTTCGTCGCCGAACACGCGCGGGTGCCGGTGATCAAGCACTACAAGGGCGTCTGCCACCTGTATGTCGACCGCGCCGCCGACCTCGACCTGGCGTTGAAGCTGGCGATCGACGGCAAGCTGTCGCGTCCCGGCGTGTGCAATGCGCTGGAGACGATGCTGGTGCATGCCGACATCGCTGACCAGTGGCTGCCGGGCGCGCTGGCGGAGCTCGTCGCGCGCGGCGCCGAGATCCGCGGTTGCGAGCGCACCCGGGCACTGTTCCCCGACGCGATCCCCGCCACCGACGACGACTACGACGCCGAGTTCCTTGCGCCGATCCTCGCGGTGCGCGTGGTCGACGGCATCGATGACGCGATCGCCCATATCCATCGCTACACCTCCGACCACACCGAGGTGATCGTCAGCACGGACCGCGCCGCGATCGACCGCTTCATCCGCGAAATCCGCAGCTCCGCCGTGGTCGTCAACGCCTCGTCGCGCTTCAACGACGGCGGTGCGCTCGGCCTGGGCGCCGAGATCGGCATCTCGACCACGCGGCTGCACGCCTACGGGCCGATGGGGCTGGAGTCGTTGACGATCGAGCGCTACGTGGTGCGCGGCGAGGGGCAGGCGCGGCATCCGGACGTGGCCAGGGTCGCCGCAGCGGGGTAATGCGCGGCCCGGACGGGGCCGGAAACCGGACACAAAAAAACCGGCCTCGGCCGGTTTTTTGCTATCTGCTTGATTTGATTGGTCGGGGAGACAGGATTCGAACCTGCGACTTCTACGTCCCGAACGTAGCGCTCTACCAGGCTGAGCTACACCCCGACAGCAGAGCCGCGCATTTTAGACAGTGCCGCGGGGTTAGGCAAGGGGTCCTGACCATCGGGCGACGGGAATCCGGCCGCCCCGCTAAACTGTGGCGATCCATCCGCGACAACCGCCGTCACTGGAGCCTTGCTTGATCAAGCCGCGTACCCCGCCGGGGGTCATGGAGCTGCTGCCTCCCGACCAGATCGCCTTCCAGCGCATGCTGGACACGATCCGCCGCAACTATGAACGCTTCGGCTTCCTGCCGGTGGAAACGCCGGTGATGGAATTGTCGGACGTGCTGCTGACCAAGTCCGGCGGCGAGACCGAGCGGCAGGTGTACTTCGTGCAGTCGACCGGGGCGCTGGAGAAGGGCGGCGAAGGCCTGCCGGAACTGGCCCTGCGATTCGACCTCACCGTGCCGCTGGCGCGCTACGTCGCCGAGCACGAGCACGATCTCGCGTTCCCGTTCCGGCGCTACCAGATGCAGCGCGTCTACCGCGGCGAGCGCGCCCAGCGCGGCCGTTTCCGCGAGTTCTACCAGTGCGACATCGACGTGGTCGGCAAGGACGCGCTGAGCGTGCGTTTCGATGCCGAGATCCCTGCGGTGATCCACGCGGTTTTCTCCGAGCTGGCGATCGGCAAGTTCACCATCCAGCTCAACAATCGCAAGCTGCTACGCGGCTTCTTCGAGGCCCAGGGCGTGGCCGATGGCGAGTTGCAGGCGCGGGTGCTGCGCGAGGTCGACAAGCTCGACAAGCGCGGCGCCGCCTACGTGCGCGAGACCTTGACCGGCGAGGGCTTCGGGCTCGATGCCACGGCTGTCGCGGCGATCATGGCGTTCGTCGAGGTGCGCTCGACCTCGCACGCCGATGCGCTGGCGCGGCTGGACGCCCTCGGCGACGGCAACGAGTCGCTGCGCGAGGGCGTGGCCGAGTTGCGCGAAGTGCTCGAGCTGGTCCGCGCGCTCGGCGTCCCCGAGGCCGATTACGCGCTCAACTTCTCGATCGCCCGTGGCCTGGACTACTACACCGGCACCGTCTACGAGACCACGCTCGACGACTACCCGCAGATCGGTTCGATCTGCTCGGGCGGTCGCTACGACAACCTGGCCGGCCACTACAGCAAGTCGAAACTGCCCGGTGTCGGCATCTCGATCGGCCTGACCCGGCTGTTCTGGCAGCTGCGCGAGGCAGGCCTGGTCGACAGCGGCGCGAGCACGGTGCAGGTGCTGGTGACCCAGATGGACCCGGCGTACCTGCCGCATGGGCTGGCAATCGCCCATGAGTTGCGCCAGGCCGGGCTCAACACCGAGGTGGTGATGGAATCGTCGAAGCTGGCGAAGCAGTTCAAGTACGCCGACCGCGCCGGGATCCGCTTCGTGGTGGTGATGGGCGAGGACGAGATCGGAAAGGGCACGGTGACGGTCAAGGACCTGCGCCGGGCCGACCAGTTCGAGGTGGCGCGGGCCGAGCTGGCCAAGGCGTTGCGGGTCGAGCTGGCCCAGCCGCAGGTGGAGGCGCAGCGATGAAGCCGGTACGTCTGGATGGCCGCTCGCTGACGCGCGCGCAACTGGTCGCGGTCGCGCATGGCGCGCAGGTCGAACTGGCCGAAGAACAACTGCCGGCGGTCGCGCGCGCCGCCGAATTCCTGGCCGAACAGGTGCGCCGCGAGGAGCCCATCTACGGCGTCTCGACCGGCTTCGGCAGCAATGCCGACCGCCTGCTCGGTGCCCACCGCCTGCGCGGGGAGCTGTCCGGCGAGCCGCAACCGGCCGGCACCCTGCACGAGGAGCTGCAGCGCAACCTCATCGTCACCCATGCCGTATGCGTGGGCGAGCCGTTCGCGCCGGACGTGGTGCGGGCAATGCTCTGCATCCGCATCAACACGCTGATGCGCGGCCATTCCGGCATCCGTGTGCAGACGCTGCAGGGCCTCGTGGCGATGCTCAACGCCGGCATCGTGCCGGTGGTGCCGCAACTGGGCTCTGTGGGCGCGTCGGGCGACCTCGCGCCGCTGTCGCACCTGGCGATCGTGCTGCTCGGAGGTGGCGAGGCGTTCTACCAGGGTGAGCGGATCAGTGGCGCCGACGCGCTGGACCGCGCCGGGCTGCAGCCGGTCACGCTGTCGTACAAGGAGGGCCTGGCGCTCAACAACGGCACCGCGCAGATGCTGGCCTGCGGCGTGCTGGCGTTGTCGAAGCTGGAGGACCTGCTGGACACTGCCGACCTCGCAGCGGCGATGACGATCGACGCGTTCGCGGGCCGCCTGGGTGCGTTTGCGGAAGAGGTCCACGCGCTGCGGCCGCACCCGGGGCAGGTCGAGGTCGCCGCGCACCTGCGCCGGCTGCTCGATGGCTCGACCCTCGCCGATATCCCGTACCACCTGGTGCCGGCATTCAGGCCATGGGCGCCGCAGAGCTGGGACACTCCGGAAGCGCAGGCGCTGCGTTTCGACATCGGCTGGAACTGGGTGTCGTTCGACCAGCGCCACGGCCGCGAGAAGTTCTACACCCGCTTCCGCCCGTTCCGCGGCGGCAAGAAGCACCAGCCGCAGGACAGCTACTCGTTGCGTTGCATCCCGCAGGTGCATGGCGCGGTGCGCGACGCGGTGGCGCAGGCCGCGCGGGTGCTCGAGGTCGAGCTCAATGCGCTGACCGACAACCCGATCGTGTTCCCGGATGCCGACAAGGAGCACGTCGAGGAGCAGGTGATCTCCGCCGGCCACTTCCACGGCATGCCGCTGGCGCTGGTGATGAGCTACGTCAAGGCCGCGATCCCGGTGCTGGCGTCGATCTCCGAGCGTCGCCTCAACAAGCTGGTCGACCCGGCCACCAACGACGGCCTGCCGGGGTTCCTGATCGGCAACGAGGACTCGACCGAGTCGGGCTTCATGATCGTGCAGTACACCGCGGCGGCGATCGTCAACGACCTGGCCAGCCGCGCGCACCCGGCATCGGTGTACTCGATCCCGACCAGCGCCAACGCCGAGGACCACGTCTCGATGGGCGCCAACGAGGCACGCCACGTGCTGGCGATGGCCGACGACCTCGGCAAGGTGCTGGCGCTGGAGCTGTACACCGCGGCGCAGGCGCTCGACCTGCGGCGCGACATGATCAACGCCGCCCGCGACCTGGCCGACCGCGCCGATGCCACGGCGCTGGCGGCGAAAGTGCAGGGCGCACCGCGTGCCGACAGTGGCGGCCACGCCGGCTTCATTGCCGAGGTGGAGGCGCTGCGGGTCGAGCTGGCGGCGGCCGACGAGTTCCGGCCGGGGCACGCGGTCGCGGCCGCGCATGCGGCGATCCGTGCACGGATCCCGTTCCTGCATCGCGACCGCGCGCTCGACGGCGAAGTCGCCGCCGCGGTGCAACTGGTGGTGGATGGCGAGGTGCTGGCGGCGGCGCGACTGGCCTGAGGCCGTCGCGCCCACGAATCAGCCAACCGTCAGCGGCTCGATCCCGGGCGCCGGCCGCACGCAGTCGCGGCCATCCGCCTTGGCCCGGTACAGCGCCTCGTCCGCGCGCTGCAGTGCGGCGTCGATTCCGCCGGATTCGTAGTTGTCGAGTTCGTGCACGCCGATGCTGGCGGTGACGGTTATCTCGCGGCCGTTGCTGCTGCAGGGTTCGTCGCCCAGGTGCTGGCGCAGGTCCTCGGCGACCAGCAACGCGGCCTGCAGGTCCAGCCCGGGCAGGCCGACCACGAACTCCTCGCCGCCGAACCGTGCCAGCAGGGCGCCATGCGGCCGCAACGCCTGGCCGATGGTCCGTGCGGCCCAGCGCAGGCACTCGTCGCCGGTCAGGTGGCCATGGCGGTCATTGATCAGCTTGAAGTGGTCGAGGTCGATCATCAGCAGCGACAGAGGCCGGGCCTGGCTGCGCGCCTGCGCCATCAACTGCTCGAAACGCTCGCGGAAATGCACCCGCGTGTGCAGCCCGGTCAGGCCGTCGCGCTGGCTGGATTCGCGCAGCCGTGCGTGGGCGTCGCCGAGCTGGCCCAGTGCGTTGCGCAGTTCGGCCGTGCGCTGCTCGACCTTGTGTTCCAGCTGGTTCTTGGCCTCGCGAACGATGCGCTCGTTCTCGTTGCGCAGCCCCGCGTAGCGGTAACCCAGCGCGATCGACAGCAGCAGCATCTCCAGCGCGGAGCCGAACTGCACGCCATAGGCGGTGATGAAGTTCTTGGGCAGCAGGCCGAACGCGACTGCCGCGATCATCGCGGTGCCCAGCAAAAATGCGCCCCAGGCCAGCAGGAACAACCGTGCCGGCTTGTAGCCGCGGCGCATCACCACCACCGCCTCGATCGCGATCCAGGCGATGCTGGTGAACACCGAAGCGGACGCGATCGGGGTGGATATCCGATACGGCAAGCGGGTCGATGCGATCCCGAGCAGGACGAAGAACGCGATCATCCCCAGTCCGACGTAGTCGCCGAAGCGCCAGCGTTGCCGCAACTCCAGGAAGGTCCGCGCGAACTGCTGCATCCCGACCTGCGCCAGGCAGATCGACAGCGGCACCGACTTGTCCGCCAGCCAGGTCGAGTTGGGCCACAGGTACTCGAAGCCCAGCCCGTTGAGGGTGAACAGCACCAGCCCGAACGCGAAGATGTGCAGCAGGTACCAGAAGTAGCTGGCGTCGCGAAGCTGCAGCCACAGCACCAGGTTGTAGAAGAACAGCGCCAGCAGCAGGCCGTAGTAGAGGCCGATGCCGAACTGCGCGTCACGCGATACTTCGGCGAACGCGGCGGGGGTGTAGAGCGACAGCGGCACCTGCATCGAGCTCTGGCTCTCCACGCGCAACAGCACGTCGACGGGCTGGCCCGGTGGCAGGTGCAGCCAGAAGTTCGGCATCCGGTAGCGGATGCTGCGGGCATCGAACGGCAGCGCGTCGCCGCCGGCGTGGCGGGCCACGCGGCCGTCGGGGTACAGGCTGTAGGTCTCCAGCCGGTCGCTCAAAGGGTAGTCCTGCACCAGCAGCCAGCGCGGTTCGACCGGGTTGCGGTTGACCAGCCGCACATGGAACCAGTACGCACCGGGCTGGAACCCGAAGGCGGCGTTGCCCGCCGGCAGGGCGCGGAAATCGCCTTGCCGCAGGTGTGCGCGGGCTTCGGCCAAACCGTCGTTTCCCGCGATGTCGTGGTAGTAGGCGACGTAGGGATTCAGCGCCAGGCGCGAGTTTTCCGCGGTGAGTTCCAGCGCGGGAGGCATGGCGTCCGCGGCGGCTGCGGCTGCGGCTGCGGGCAGGGCAGGGCGCGCGTGCGTCCAGCCGCAAACCAGCGCCAGCAGCAGCACCAGCAACATCGCCTGGCAGGTGGTCCCCGGTTTGCAGCGCATTCCCCGACCCTTCCGACGGCCTGTGAATCTTGTTCAGCCTGCGGGGGAAGTGTACTTCGCGCGGCGGCGCCGTGTTGACGGGCCGTACTTCCGTGCGATCTAATGTATTAACGCGTTAATACATTAAGGCAAACCAGTGAAGCGACGACCGGGCGACATCGAAACGCAGGGGGACGAGATCGACGCGCTCGCGGCGGCCATCAATGGCCTCCGTGGCAGCGACGAGGTGCGCGCGTTCCTGGAGGATCTCTGCACTCCGGCGGAGCTGGAATCGATGACGGACCGTTGGCGCGTGGTGCCGCTGTTGCAGGAAGGCATCCCCTACCGGGAGATCCACGAGCGCACCCAGGTCAGCGTGACCACCATCGGCCGTGTCGCCCGGACACTCGACCGTGGCGCCGGCGGCTACGACCTCGCGGTACGGCGCAGCCGTGGGCGTGCGGGATGAGCGGTGTGGACGGGATGCCAGGGACGACCGCGATGAACCCCACGAAACCCGCCGCGCGCGATCGCCTGCGCATCGCGATCCAGAAGTCCGGCCGCCTGGCCGAGCCCGCCCGGAGCCTGCTCGCCTCCTGTGGCCTGGGCTGGCGCGAAAGCCGCGACCGCCTGTTCTGTTATGGCGAGACCCTGCCCGTCGACCTGCTGCTGGTACGCGACGACGACATCCCCGCGTTGATCGCGGACGGCGTCTGCGACCTTGGCGTGGTCGGCCGGAACGTGCTGTCCGAAGCGGATGGCGTACGTGTTGCCAGCGGTCGTCGGCCCGTGTTCCGCGAGTGGCGTGCGCTCGGCTTCGGCGGTTGCCGGCTGGCACTGGCGGTGCCCGAAGGCTGGGACTGGAAGGGGCCGCAGCAACTCGCCGGCAAGCGCATCGCCACCAGCTATCCCGCGCTGCTGTCGCAGTGGCTGGCCGCGCAGGGGGTCGACGCCGAGGTGGTACTCCTGTCCGGATCGGTCGAGATCGCACCGCGGCTGGGCCAGGCCGATGCGGTCTGCGACCTGGTGTCCAGCGGCGCGACCCTCGCCGCCAACCAGCTGGTGCCGGTGGCGACCCTGTTCGAGAGCGAGGCGGTGCTGGCCGGGCCGGTCGAGGGTTTCGACGGCGTCCGCGCGGAGCTGGCCGAGTTGTTGTGCCGCCGGCTCGATGGCGCATTGCGGGTCCGCCACAGCAAGCTGCTGCTGTTCCAGGCCAGCCGCGACAGGTTGCCGTCGCTGCTGCCGTTGCTGCCCGACGCGGAAGCGCCGACGGTGATGCGGATCGACGGCGTGGACCAGCTCGCGCTGCAGGCGCTCTGCCACGGCGCGGTGACCTGGCAGCGGCTTGAAGACCTCAAGAGCGCCGGTGCGCGCGGGCTCATGGTGTTGCCGGTCGAGGGCATGCTGGCATGACCCCGGCAGGGCAGGGGACGGGCGCCCGCATGGAAGTGCTGGCCTGGAGCGAACTCGATGCGTCGCAACGCCACCTCGCGCTGCGTCGACCCGCGCAGGTCGCGGCGACCGGAACCACCACCGCGGTCGCGTCGTTGATCGAACAGGTCCGTGCAACCGGCGATGACGCGCTGCGTGCGCTGGGCCGGCGCTTCGACGGCGTGGAGCTGGATGATTTCGAGGTGCGGCAATCGGCGCTGGAGGCGGCGAAGGCCAGCGTGTCGCAGGAACTGCTTGCTGCGATCGACGATGCCGCAACCCGCATCGAGCAATTCCACCGTGCCGGCATGGCGTCCGGTTTCGCGATCGACACGGCACCGGGAGTGCGCTGCGAACGCATGCTGCGCCCCATCCGCCGGGTGGGGCTGTACGTGCCGGCCGGCTCGGCGCCGCTGCCCTCGACCGCGCTGATGCTGGGAATTCCGGCCCGGCTCGCCGGCTGCCGCGATGTCGTCCTCTGCACCCCGCCGCGTGCCGACGGCAGCGCGGATCCGGCAGTGCTGGCGGCCGCCGCGCGTTGCGGTGTGCAACGTGTTTTCAAGCTCGGTGGCGTGCAGGCGATCGCGGCGATGGCCTTCGGTACGGCAAGCGTACCCAAATGCGACAAGCTGTTCGGCCCGGGCAACGGGTACGTCACCGAGGCCAAGCGACAGGTCGCGATGGCCGATGGTGGCGCGGCCATCGACATGCCGGCCGGGCCGTCGGAGGTGCTGGTGATCGCCGATGGCGGCGCCAACCCCGCGTTCGTCACTGCCGACCTGCTGTCGCAGGCCGAGCATGGGCCGGACTCGCAGGTGCTGCTGCTGAGCGACGACGCGGGCCTGCTCGCGCGGGTCCGGCTGGAACTCGACAGCCAGGTCGCAGGCCTGCCACGTGCGGACATCGCCCGTCGCGCGCTCGCGGCCTCCCGCTTGCTGCGGGTCGACACGCTGGCGCAGGCATTCGAGATCAGCAACGACTACGCGCCCGAGCACCTCATCCTGGCCCTGCGGGATCCGCGATCCTGGCTGCCGCGCGTGCAGGCCGCCGGCTCGGTATTCCTGGGCGACTGGGCTCCCGAAGCACTGGGGGATTACTGCAGCGGCACCAACCACGTGTTGCCCACCGGCGGTGCGGCGCGCTGGTGCAGTGGCCTTGCGGTTTCCAGCTTCCAGACTGCGATCACCGTGCAGGAAGTGGATCCGGATGGACTGCGGGCCATCGGCCCCTGCGCGATCGAGCTGGCCGTGACCGAAGGCCTGGAAGCGCATCGACGTGCGGTGTCCCTGCGGCTGGAGGCGATCGCATGAGTACGTCGCCGCTGGACCTAGTTCGCCCCGATCTGCACGACTTCACCGGCTACGCTTCGGCACGCAGCGTGCGCCTTGGCGGACAGGATCTTTCGAGCGCCACCTGGTTGAACGCCAACGAGTCGCCATGGCCGAACCGGGCCGACGGCGCCGCACGGCTGCGCCGGTATCCCGACCCGCAGCCGACGGTACTTCTGGAAGCGCTGGCGGAACTCTACGGGTGCACGCCCGCGCAACTGCTGGTCGGACGCGGCAGTGACGAGGGCATCGACCTGCTCGTGCGCGCGCTCTGCCGGCCCGGCGCCGATGCGGTAGTGACGACGCCGCCGACCTTTGGCATGTACGCGGTAAGTGCGCGGCTGCATGGCACGGCGGTGGTTGAAGTACCGCTGACGGACGGGGTGGACGGTTTTACCTGTGATCTGGACGCGGTCGCGCGCGCTGCCCAAGACACGGCCGCGAAACTGGTGTTCCTGTGTTCACCCGGCAACCCCTGCGGCAACCTCCTGCGGTTGGCGTCCATCGAGGCGCTCGCGCAGCGTTTGCAGGAACAGGCGGTGGTCGTGGTCGACGAGGCCTATCTGGAATACGCGCGCCAGCCATCCGCGGTCACGTTGATCCCGCGCCAGCGCAACATCGCCGTGCTGCGCACCTTGTCCAAGGCGCATGCGCTGGCGGCGGCGCGGATTGGCTGCGTGGTTGCCGACCCGGACCTGATCCTGCAACTGCGGCGTTGCCAGGCGCCGTATCCGTTGCCGGAACCGTGCGTGGCGCTGGCCGGACAGGCAGTGGAACCGCACGCCCGCGAAGCCACCAGCAGCCGCATTGCCACGGTGGTCGCCGAGCGCGGACGCCTCGCCGCGGCGCTCGCGGCATCGCCCTGGGTGCGGCAGGTCTACCCGTCGCACGGGAATTTCCTGCTGGTGCGTTTCTTCGATCCGGATGCAGCGTTTGCCCGCCTGCTCGCGGCCGGCATCGTCGTTCGCGCACTGGCCGCCGTGCCGGGCCTGGAGGATGCGTTGCGCATCACCGTGGGCAGTCCGGTGCAGAACGCGGACGTGATCCGGGCGCTCGCGAGGCTGCCTGCCACTGTCGGCGCGGGTGCGGCATGAGCACGCCGATCCTGTTCGTCGACCGTGACGGGACGCTGGTCGAAGAGCCCGAAGACTTCCAGCTCGACCGTTACGAAAAACTGCGCTTCGTGGCCGGGGTGATACCGGCGATGCTGCGATTGCGCGACGCCGGCTACCAGTTCGTGATGGTGACCAACCAGGACGGACTGGGCAGCGACGCGTTTCCGCAGGCCGCTTTCGATGGCCCGCACCGGTTGATGATGCAGGTGCTGGAAAGCCAGGGCATCGCGTTCCGGGACGTGCTGATCGACACCAGCCTGCCGGCCGACAACGCGCCCACGCGCAAGCCCGGCATCGGGATGGCGCTCGATTACCTGAAGGACCGCGACATCGACTGGTCGCGCTCGGCGATGGTCGGCGACCGCGAGACCGACACCGGTTTTGCCGCCAACCTCGGCATCCGCGCATTCCAGTTGCGGACGGCGGAGTTCGGTGGGGAATGGGACTGGAGCGGGATCGCCCATGCGCTGGTCGATGCACCGCGCATTGCCCGGGTCGTGCGGGACACGCGCGAGACCCGGATCGTGGCCGAGGTCGACCTGGACCGTGTCGCCGAACCGGTGGTGTCGACCGGGCTTGGTTTCTTCGACCACATGCTCGAGCAGCTCGGCAAGCACGGTGGTTTCGCGCTGGTGCTGCGCTGCGACGGCGACCTGCACGTCGACGAGCACCACACCGTCGAGGACAGCGCACTGGCGCTGGGCCAGGCCCTGCGCGAGGCGCTCGGTGACAAGCGCGGCATCGGTCGCTACGGCTTCACCCTGCCGATGGACGAGGCACTCGCAAGCGCCGCGCTGGATTTCTCCGGGCGGCCGTGCCTGGTGTTCGAAGGGGAGTTCCGGCGCGAGCGTGTCGGCGACCTGCCGACCGAACTGGTGCGGCATTTCTTCCAGTCGCTCTGCGACGGCGCCGGCCTCAATCTCAACCTGCGGGTGCACGGCGACAACGACCACCACAAGGTCGAAGCCTGCTTCAAGGTCGTCGCGCGTGCGCTGCGGCAGGCGCTGCGTCGCGAGGGCCGCGAGCTGCCAAGCACCAAGGGCCGGCTGTGAGCGGGGTGGTGGCATGACCGCCGTGGTGCTGGTCGACGCGGGCGGTGCGAACCTGGGCTCGGTCCGCTACGCGCTGGAACGGCTTGGTGCGCGGGTGCGGGTCAGTGGCGACACCGCGGAGATCGCAGCGGCCGATCGCGTCATCCTGCCCGGCGTCGGCGCGGCCGGTCCGGCCATGGCGCGGCTCCGCGAGCTGGGCCTGGTGGCGTTGCTGCGCGATTTGCGCCAGCCGATGCTCGGCATCTGCCTTGGCATGCAGCTGTTGTATGACGCCTCCGACGAGGGCGATGTCGAGTGCCTGGGGGTGTTGCCGGGGCGGATATCCAGGCTGGTTGCCGCTGCGCCGCCGGTGCGGGTGCCACACATGGGGTGGAACCGCTTGCGGCTGGAACCGCCCGGAACGGAACCGCCCGAGCCGTTGTTGCGCGGCATCGCGGAGGGCTCGCCGGCGTACTTCGTCCACAGCTATGCGGCACCCGTGAACGACGCGACGCGTGCCAGTTGCGACCACGGTGGCGTGTTCTCGGCCGTGGTGCGCCGCGGCAACTACGCCGGCGCCCAGTTCCATCCGGAACGCTCCGCGGCGGTCGGGGCACGCCTGCTCGAAAACTTCCTGTCGGAATCGATCGCATGAATACCGTGTTCGCATCTTCAATCGGCCCGGCGGCGTTCCGGGTGTATCCGGCGATCGACGTGCGCGACGGCCGGGTGGTGCGGTTGCGGCAGGGCGACTACGCGCAGGAGACCCGCTATCCGGATACGCCGCTGGCGATCGCGCGCCGATACGCTGCCGCGGGTGCACGCTGGCTGCACCTCGTCGATCTGGATGCGGCGCGGTCGGGTGGCTACACGCTCGGGCCGCTGCTTGCCGCGATCAGGGCCGAAACCGGACTGCGGGTCCAGACCGGTGGTGGCGTGCGCAGCGCGGCGGACGTGGCCGCGTTGCTCGAAAGCGGCGCCGACCGGGTCGTCGTCGGCTCGCTGGCGGTCCGTGATCCGGACATCGTGACCGGCTGGCTGGAGCGCTTCGGCGTCGAGTCGATCACCGTGGCGCTGGACGCGCGCCAGGCCGATGGCGGCCGCTGGTGCCTGCCGACGGTGGGGTGGACGAAGGACAACGATGTCGATCTCGCGTCGCTGCTTGCGCGCTATGCCGAAGCCGGACTGGCGCACCTGCTGTGCACCGACATCGGGCGCGACGGCATGCTGTCGGGGCCGAACCTCGATCTCTACAGGCAAGTCCGTGCCGTTGCGCCCGGCGTGCAATTGCAGGCATCCGGCGGAATCCGCGACGTTGCGGATATCACGGCGGCCCGCGCGATGGGTTGTGCAGGCGCGGTCCTCGGCAAGGGCCTGCTGGATGGCCGATTCCCGCTGGCGGCGGCGCTGGCGGAGGAACGCCGATGCTGAGCCGCCGGATCATTCCCTGCCTCGACGTGCGCGACGGCCGCGTGGTCAAGGGCGTGCGCTTCCGCGACCACGTCGACATGGGCGACATCGTCGCGCTGGCGCTGCGCTACCGCGACGAAGGGGCGGACGAACTGGTGTTCTACGACATCACCGCCAGTCCGCAGGACCGCAGCGTCGACCGCGGCTGGGTCGAGCAGGTCGCGCGTGTCATCGACATTCCATTCTGTGTCGCCGGCGGCATCCGCACGGTCGACCAGGCGCGCACGGTGCTGCATGCGGGCGCCGACAAGATATCGGTCAACACCCCGGCATTGCAGCGGCCGGCACTGGTCTCCGAGCTGGCGGAAGCATTCGGCAGCCAGTGCGTGGTGGTGGGCATCGACAGCCTGCGCGGTGCCGATGGCGAATGGCGCGTGCACCAGTTCACCGGCGATCCGGATCGCTCCCGCGCCTTGCCCCGCCGCACGCTCGACTGGGTGGCCGAGGTGCAACGGCTCGGCACGGGGGAGGTCGTCCTCAACTGCATGGGCAGTGACGGCGTGCGCGAGGGCTACGACATCGAACAGCTGCGCGCGGTCCGCGAAGTCTGCGATGTGCCGCTGGTCGCTTCCGGCGGCGCTGGCACGGTCGATCATTTCGCCTGCGTGTTTCGCGAGGCCGGCGTCGATGGCGCATTGGCGGCCAGCGTGTTCCACTCGGGACGCATCGCGATCCCGGCATTGAAGCGCCACCTGCGAGCGCGAGACATCGAGGTGCGTGATGCCGCATGAAATCCGCACGGCGCCGGCATGGGTCGAGTCGCTGGCCTGGGACAAGCAGGCCGGGCTGTTGCCGGCGATCGTGCAGGATGCCGACACCCTGCGTGTGCTGATGCTCGGCTACATGGACCGCGCGGCGCTGGATGCCACACTGGCGACCGGCCTGGTGACCTTCCACAGCCGCAGCCGCCAGCGGCTCTGGGTCAAGGGCGAGACCTCCGGCAACACGCTGGCTTTGGTCGCAGTCGAGCCCGACTGCGATGCCGACAGCCTGCTGGTCACCGCGCGCCCCCGCGGCCCGACCTGCCACCTGGGCCGGACCAGTTGCTTCGCGCTGTCGCCAGCGGACGTGCTCGTCGAACTGGATGGACTGGTTGCCAATCGTGAGCGCTGCCGGCCGCCAGACAGCTACACCACCCGGCTGTTCGACGCGGGCATACGCGCCATCGCGCAGAAGGTCGGCGAAGAGGGTGTCGAGACGGCACTCGCGGCGGTGGCGCAGGACGACGACGCGCTGGCCGGAGAGGCAGCCGACCTGCTGTACCACCTGCTGGTATTGCTGCGTGCCCGCGGGCTGTCGCTGAGCGATGCGACGGAGGTGCTGCGGCAGCGCGATCGCCAGGCCGGTACCTGACCTGCGCTGTTACGCTTGATGCTCCAGTCAACGGAGTCGTTTCCATGCGGTGTTCGCGCCTGTTGCCCGCAGCCGTGCTGCTCGTTTTCCTGGCCGTGGGGCCGGCAGTCGCCGCGTCGCCCTGCAACGGCGGTATCGTGTTCGAGGACCATGATTACGACGGCGTGCGCGATCCCGGCGAGCACGGCATCGCGGACGTCAAGGTTTCCGATGGCGTCCGCATCGTCGCCACCGATGCCGAAGGACGCTACGAGTTGCCGGTCGTCGATGGCCGCAGCATCTTCATGATCAAGCCGCCCGGCTACGAGGCCGGACGCAGGAGCAACGGGCTTCCGGACTACTGGCGCAACATCCGCACGATGCCAGGGCCGGACCTGGAGTACGGCGGCATTCCGGTGCAGCCGGCAGTGTGCAAGGACTTCCCGCTGGCCCGGATCGACCGGGCGAATATCCTCCGTGACGGGAGCCGGCTGCGGGTCGCGGTGTTCGCCGATCCGCAGGTCAAGTCGATGGTCGACGTGGGCTATTACAAGCGCGACATCGTCGACTCGGTGTTGGCCGACCAGCTGTCGCGGGAAGGCGTCGTGTCGGCCGACGGTACGGTGGACCGCTACATCTCGGAAGGCGCACCGGCGGACCTCGGGCTGACCCTGGGCGACGTCGTCAACGACGATCTCTCGCTGTATCCAGCGCTGAACGAGATCACCGCGAGTCTGGGGACGTCGTGGTTGCATGCGCCGGGCAACCATGACCTGGACTTCGATGCCGGCAGCGATGCCGATTCGCTGCTGACCTTCCGCAACACCTTCGGTCCCGACACGTTCGCCTGGGAAGAGCGGCAGGCCACGTTCATCGTGCTCGACGACGTGGTCTACCGGCCGGGCCAGAAACCGGCCTACACCGGCGGCCTGCGCGACGACCAGTTCGGCTTCCTCGAAGCCTACCTGCCGACGCTGCCGAAAGACCGGCTGCTGGTGGTCGCGGTGCATATCCCGCTGTTCGAGCCGGACGGCCGCGACACCTTCCGGGATGCCGACCGCGAGCGCCTGTTCGCGTTGCTCGACGACTTCCCCCACGTCCTGCTGCTCAGCGCCCACAATCACACCCAGCAGCATGTATTCCACGACACCGCGACCGGCTGGCACGGCGCGCAACCGTTGCACGAATACAACGTCGGTGCGGCGTGCGGTGCATTCTGGTCGGGTGTGAAGGGCGCCGACGGCATTCCCGACACGACCATGGCCGACGGCACCCCGAATGGCTACGCCACGCTGACGGTGGCCGGCCAGGGTGAGTACCAGCTCGCCTGGCATCCGGCGGGACTGCCCGACGACGACGGGACCCGGCCAGCGCCATCGCGACAGGGCGATGATCCTTCGGTCACCCAGGCGATGGCCCTGCATGCGCCCAACGTGTTGCGCCGCGGCGCGTATCCGGCGGCCGGCGTGTACGCCAACGTGTTCATGGGCATGGACGACACCCGCGTCGAATACCGCATCGACGACGGCGAATGGCAACCAATGCGTCGCACGTCGCGTCCCGATCCGCGGCTGCTCACCGAAAACGTCCGCGATGATGCGGCCACGACCCTGCGCGGTTACGACCGCGCCCCTGAAGCGGAGCCTTCGACACACCTGTGGCGCGGCGCCCTGCCGACCGACCTCGAGGTGGGCGAGCACCGGATCGAGGTGCGCGCGTTCGATCGCTGGCAGGGCGAGCAGCGCGCTTCGACGGCCTATCGGCTCGCCGAAGCTCCAGAGTAGGCGCGGCTACGCGGTTCCGGCAGGCTCAGGCCGTGACCGGGATATCCGCGAACGATTCGACCCGGCGGTGGCCGTTGGCGTCGTCACCGCTGCGTGGCTGCGGATAGTCGTCCAAACGGTCGACCAGCACGGTATCGAGCCCGGCCTCGCGCGCGGCGTCGAGTTCCTCGACCACGTCGGACAGGAACAGGATTTCTCCCGGCGGCACGTCGACCGACGCCGCGATCCGGCGGTAGCTTTCGGCCTCGCGCTTGCCGCCCACCTCGGTATCGAACCAGCCACTGAACAGCGCCGTCAGGTCGCCGGCATCGCTGTGCCCGAAGAACAGCCGTTGCGCCGGCACGCTGCCGGAGGAGTACACGTACAGCGGCAACCCGGCGTCGTGCCAACCCTGCAACGCGGGCGCGGCGTCCGGGTAGATGTGGGCGGTGAAGTCCGCGCTGTCGTAGCCGGCCGCCCAGATCATCCCCTGCAGCGCCTTCAGCGCGGTGTGCTTGCGGTCCTGGTCGATCCAGCCCTGCAGCACCTCGACGACCATCTCGTCGCGGCACATGGCGCCGTTCTCGGCCGCGACCGCATCCAGCCACTTGCGTACCGCCGGGTCGTTGGCGTGCGCGCGGACAAAGCCGGGCAGGGCGCGGCGCGCATACGGGAACAGCACGTCCTTGACGAACGAGATGCTGCTGGTGGTGCCTTCGATGTCGGTGAGGATGGCCTGGGGCATTGCTGGAAGCTTCTGTAGGAGCGACGTAAGTCGCGATTGCACCGATGTGCGGGTCGCGTCGATATGCGGAGTCGCCGTGCAATCGGACTTACGTCGCTCCTGCACAGGCAAAATCAATGCGCTGGCGTCTTTTCGTAGCGCGGGAACCGCCCGGCGATATCGGTACCGGTGAAATGGCCGACCCAGCCGTCGGGCTCGGTGAAGAAGCGGATCGCGACGAAGCTCGGTTCCGGACCCATGTCGAACCAGTGGGTGGTGCCGTCGGGCACCGCGACCAGGTCGCCCTGTTCGCACAGGATCTCGTAGACCCGGTCGCCCACGTGCAGGGTGAACAGCCCCGAGCCGGCGACGAAGAAGCGGACCTCGTCTTCCTTGTGGAAATGCTCGTCGAGGAACTTCGCGCGCATCGCCTCGCGGTCGGGGTTGTCCGGTGCGATGCTGACCACGTCGACGCTCTTGAAGCCGCGTTCGGTCACCAGCCGGTCGATGTCGTCGCGGTACGCGGCGAGGATCGTTTCGGGACTGTCGCCCGGCGCAACGGGCGCGCTGGCTTGCCACTGCTCGAAACCGACGCCGATCGTCGCCAGTTCCGCCGCCATCGCGGCATGGTCGCGGGTCGACAGCAGCGCGGCCCCCGGCTCGTTGTCGGCAAAGATCCGCAGGCGACTCACTGGTGCAACCTCCTCAGTTCCAGTTCGCAACCGAGCAGGAACTCGAATGCTTCCAGGTGGCGTCGCGCCTCGGCCATGTCGCGGCCCCAGGCGTAGAGGCCGTGGCCGTCGATCAGGTAGCCCCACATGCATTGCCGGTCGAGCAGCGCATCGACCTGGGCGGCGAGCGTGTGCATGTCCTGGCTGTTGGGCAGCACCGGCAGCTCGATCATGGTCTCGTGGGTGGTGTTGCCGGCGAAGGCCTTGAGCAGTTCGTACCCTTCCAGGTGCACGTGGCCGGTGCCGGAATACAGCCGCGAGGCCACGGTCTGGTTCATCGAGTGCGTGTGCAGCACGCAACCGGTCTCGGCGAAGCGCTTGTAGAGCTGGGTGTGCAGCAGTGTCTCGGCTGAAGGACGTTGTTCGGTGGCGACCGGCTGGCCGTCGAGGTCGACCACCATGATGTCGGCTTCGGTCAGGCGGCCCTTGTCGCCGCCGGACACGGTGATCGCGACATGGCGGTCATCCAGCCGCAGCGAGAAATTGCTGCTGGTCGCGGGGGTCCAGCCGGCGGCGGCCAGTTCGCGCACGTTGACGATGATCTCGCCGGCGCGTTGCTTCAGCTGTTGCGGGTCGTAGGGCAGGGACGGGCTCATGCCGCGAGTTTAGCAACGCGGCGGGTCTCTGGAACGGGATCGCGCCCCGCCAATGCGGGGCGAGCCCGTTCAGGCTGCCCGGGCAGTGTCCCTGCGGCCGAGCAGGCGGAACAGCACCCACGCCACCAGCATCGCCGCGACCAGGCCGAGCAGCATGTCGACGGAGGTCGACCCCAGCAGCAGGGCGCAGGCGACCAGGGCGCCGATCCCGAGCAGGCGGTCGCTGGTGCTCGCACGGCGTTCGCGGGTACCGACCACCAGGCTCAGGCCGGCGGCGGCATAGGCGAGAACGACCAGGTTGACCACGATGCCGATGATCGTCCCGAACTGTCCGGACACGTTGGGCGACAGGGTCAGGACCGCGATGACGCTCATCGCCGACGCCACGATCAGCAGGCCCCAGCCGGCCGCACCGCGCCGGTTGAGGCGACCGAACACCGCCGGCAGGAAGCCGCGCTGCGCCGCCTGTGCGCCGGTTTCGCCGGTCACCAGCATCCAGCCGCCGAGGGTGCCGGTGGCCTTGAGCGCCGCGGCGGCGGCAATCGCGATGGCGGCCCACGGGCCGAAGATCTCGGCCGCGACCAGCGCGAACGGCGCGCTGGATTCGGCCAGCTCGCGCGCGGGCACGATGCCCATCACCAGCACCGAGGAGACGACGTAGACGATGCCCGCGATGAGCACGCCGCCGAGGGTTGCGATCGGCACGTCACGATCCGGGTCGCGCACCAGCCCGGCAATCATCGCGCCGGTTTCCAGCCCGACGAACGCCCAGAAAATCGCGCCGAGCGAGCCGAAGACCACCGAGCCGTCGGACTCGCCCGAGACGTTCCAGGCCGCGTCGTAGATATCGGGGTCGAAGTGCCCCCAGCCGAACAGCAACACCACCGCCACCGGCAACAACCCGAATACCACGCAGAACGACTGGAACTTCGCGACCGGTTTCGGGCCCAGCAGGTTGATCGCGAACATCAGCCAGATCAGTGCGATCTGGCCGCCGACCTGCACCATCGGGTTGCCGCCATCCAGCGGCAGCAGCATGACCAGGTAGCCGAAGGCCGCCACCGCGATCGCGTTGTTGCCGATCCAGGACGAGAACCAGTACAGCGACGAGGCCAGGAAGCTCGCATCGCGACCCAGCGACGGCCGCACGTAGTCATCGGCCGACTGCAGGTTGGGATAGTCGCGCGCCAGCCGCGCGAACGCCCCGCCCAGCATCAGCGCCAGCGCGGTACCGATCACCCAGCTGAAGACCGTGACCGCGCCGGAAGTGGCGAGGCTGGCCGGCAGCAGGAAGAACCCCGAGCCGATCATGTTGTTGGCCACCACGAAGGTGGCCAGCACCGGGCCGATCTTGCGTGAACTCATCGGGGCGGGTTACCCGTTGCGCAGCTTGCTGTGGCGGTAGCCGTAGAGCCCGTAGATCAGCGCGCCGATGACGATCCAGCCCACCAGCAGGTGCCAGTGCTCGGCGAACGGCAGCGAGAACAGGTACAGGCAGGCGACGAATCCGAGCGGGCAGATCACGATCGCCAGCGGCACCCGGAACGGGCGCGGCAGGTCGGGCTTGGTGAAGCGCAGGACCAGCACGCCGGCGCAGACCGTGGCGAAGGCGAGCAGGGTGCCCATCGACACGATGTCGCCCAGCAGCCCCAGCGGCATCAGGCCGGCCAGCGCCGCGGCGATGATGCCGACGATGACGGTACCGATGTACGGGGTGTGGTACTTGCGGTGCACCTTGCCGAACAGCTTCGGCATCAGGCCGTCGCGCGACATGCTGTAGAAGATGCGCGGCTGCGCCATCAGCATCACCAGGATCACCGACGACAGGCCGGCGATCGCGGCCAGCTCGACCAGCGTCTGCAGCCAGCCCAGTGCCGGGTAGTTGTTGAGCGCGGTCGATACCGGCTCGGGCGTGCCGAGCAGGCGGAAGTCCATCATGCCGGTCAGCACCGCGCACATGACGATGTACAGCACGGTGCAGACCGCCAGCGAACCGAGGATGCCGACCGGCATGTCCTTCTGCGGATTCTTCGCCTCGCCGGCCGCGGTGGAGACCGCGTCGAAGCCGATGTAGGCGAAGAACACCACCGATGCCGCGCGCAGCACGCCGGCCACGCCGTAGGTGTTGCCACCCTCGTTCTCCGGGATGAACGGCTGCCAGTTGCCCGGATCGATGTACTGGATGCCGAAGGCGATGAACAGCACGATCACCGAGACCTTGATCGCGACGATGATCGAGTTGACGAACGCCGACTGGGTGATGCCGACGTAGCCGACCGCGCTGACCGCGGCGATGATCAGCACCGCCGGCAGGTTCACGATGCCGCCGGTGTGGGTGAACGTGCCGTTGTCGTAGGCGAACGGCGCGCTGGCCAATGCCGTAGGCAGGGCCAGGTCGAAATTGCTCAGGAACGCGTTGAGGTAGCCCGACCAGCCGACCGCGACCGTCGAGGATGCGAACAGGTACTCGAGCACCAGGCACCAGCCGATGAACCAGGCGACGCCCTCGCCGAGGGTTGCGTAGGAGTACGAATAGGCGCTGCCCGAGACCGGCAGCATCGCCGCGAACTCGGCGTAGCACAGGCCGGCGAAGGCGCAGGCGATTCCGGCGAGGATGAAGCTGAGCATCACCGCCGGGCCGGCGTATTCCGCCGCGGCCTGGCCGGTCAGCACGAAGATGCCGGCGCCGATCACCGCGCCGATGCCGAGCATGATCAGCTGGGTTCCGGTGAGGGTGCGCTGGAGTGTGGGTTCGCCCTCCAGGCTGCCCTCGAACGGCTCGCCCGCATCGACGTGTCCCGCCGGTGCGATCGGCTTGGTGGCTAACAGGTTCTTGAGCATCCGGATCCCCAATTGAGTTGGCGGCGAGCGGCAGCTGGCCGTGTACGGTGCGTGAAGCAACGCCCGACAATACCCCAGCGGAGAAACGAGCGGCAAGCGCCACAACGGGGATCACAATCGCGCGATGACACGCGGATAATCGTGCCCTTCCGCCAGAAATCGAACGTACCTTTACGTATGTACGCAGATCCGAATTCCGCCGGCCAAGCCGTGGAAGCCGCCTTGGTCGACTATCGACACCGCTGGCCCGATGAGGCCGGGGTCGTCGCCGTGTTCGAGCAGTTGCTCGCCGCGCGGGACGGGACTCCGGCCGGCAACCCGTTCATGCGCGAGCGTCTCGCTGGGCACCTGACCGGTTCGAGCTGGCTGGTCGATCGCTCGGGACGTCGGGTGCTGCTGACCCACCACCGCAAGCTCGACCGCTGGCTGCAACTGGGTGGCCATGCCGATGGCGACGTCGACCTCGCGCGGGTCGCACTGCGCGAAGCGGAAGAGGAGTCGGGGCTCGATGGACTCACGCTGGAAGGCGGCCTGTTCGACCTCGACCGCCACTGGATCCCCGAGCGTGGCGACGTGCCCGGCCACTGGCACTACGACGCGCGCTACGTGGTGCGGACCGGCGCCAACGAGGATTTCGTGGTCAGCGCCGAGTCCCTCGACCTGGCCTGGCGCGACATCGATGCGATCGCCGCGGACGCCGATGCCGACCCGTCATTGCGCCGGATGGCGCGCAAGTGGCTGCAGCGGGCGTAGCGGCTCAGACCAGGGTTCGCGTCCGCAGCGTGCCAGGGATCGCCGCGAGCTGCTCCTTCAACTGCGCCGCCTGTGCGTCGGTCGCGGCGACGTCGATCACCACGTAACCCACCTCGGGGTGGGTGCGCAGGAACTGGCCGTCGATGTTGACCCCGGCCTGCGAGAAGATCTCGTTGACCCGCGACAGCACACCCGGCACGTTGCGATGGATGTGCAGTAACCGCAGGCTGCCCTCGTGCCCGGGCAGGGTGACTTCGGGGAAGTTGACCGCCGACAGGGTCGAGCCGTTGTCGCTGTATCGCACCAGCTTGGCCGCGACTTCCAGCCCGATGTTGTCCTGCGCCTCCAGCGTGCTGCCGCCGATGTGCGGGGTCAGGATCACGTTGTCGAGGCCGACCAGCGGCGACTCGAACCGGTCGCCGTTGGCCTTCGGTTCGACCGGGAACACGTCCACCGCCGAGCCGCCGAGCTGCCCTGACCGCAATGCCCCGGCGAGCGCGTCGATGTCGACCACCTTGCCGCGCGAGGCGTTGATCAGGTGCGCGCCGCGACGCATCGCCGTGATCTGCGCGGTGCCGATCATGTCGCGCGTGGCCGGGGTTTCCGGCACGTGCAGGGTCACCACGTCGCTGCGCGCCAGCAGGTCGTCCAGCCCCGCGGCGGCGCGCGCGTTGCCGAGCGACAGCTTGGCCTCGATGTCGTGGAACAGCACCTGCATGCCGAGGGCCTCGGCGATCAGCCCGACCTGGGTGCCGATGTGGCCGTAGCCGACGATGCCGATGGTCTTGCCACGGACCTCGTGGCTGCCCGCGGCGGACTTGGACCAGCCGCCGCGATGGCATTGCGCGCTCTTCTGCGGGATGCCGCGCATCAGCATGATCGCCTCGGCGACCACCAGCTCGGCGACGCTGCGGGTGTTGGAATAGGGCGCGTTGAACACCGGGATGCCGAGCCGTTCGGCGGCGTCGAGGTCGACCTGGCTGGTGCCGATGCAGAAGCAGCCGATCGCGATCAGCCGCCGCGCGTCGGCGAGCACGTCCGCGGTGAGTTGCGTGCGCGAGCGGATGCCGACGATGTGGGCGGCGGCGATCCTCTCGCGGAGTTCGTCCTCCGGCAGCGACTTGTCGTGGATCTCGATCTGCGAATAGCCGGCCTCGCGGAAGGTGTCGACCGCGTTCTGGCTGACGCCTTCCAGCAGCAGCACGCGGATGTCGCTCTTGGGGTAGGACGTCTTCTTGGTCACGGCAGGTGGTGGTCGGCGAGGCAATCGGGAACGACGAATATCGCAGAAATCCGAGCGGTTTGCTGCGCCGCACCACTGGACGCGCGGCCTGCGCGGCTGGCACGCTCGCGCTTCCCCTCGCGACACTCCGCCGATGACCGACCCGCGCTTCGATGCCCTGCTTGCTACCGCCCCGGGACTGCGGCTCACCACCGAGCCCGCCGAGCTGGAGCACTACGGCCGCGACTGGACCCGGCGCTGGACCCCGGCGCCGCTGGCGATCGCCTTGCCGGCCAGCATCGGCGAGGTGCAGGCGCTGGTGCGCTGGGCCAACGAGCATGGAATCGCGATCGTGCCGTCCGGTGGGCGCACCGGCCTGTCCGGTGGTGCGGTCGCGGCCAACGGCGAACTGGTGGTGAGCCTGGAACGCATGAATCGCGTGCTCGATTTCGACCCGGTCGACCGCAGCCTCACGGTGCAGGCCGGCATCGCGCTGCAGGCGGTGCAGGACGCGGCGCGCGAGCATGGGTTGCAGTACCCGGTCGACTTCGCCGCGCGCGGCTCCTGCACGATCGGCGGCAACATCGCGACCAACGCCGGCGGCATCCGGGTGATCCGCCATGGCAACACCCGCGAGTGGATCGCCGGACTGACCGTCGTCACCGGTGCCGGCGACCTGCTGGAGCTCAACCGCGGCCTGCTGAAGAACTCCAGCGGCTACGACCTGCGCCACCTGATGATCGGTTCGGAGGGCACCCTCGGCATCGTGGTCGAGGCGATCCTGCGGCTGACCGACCCCGCGCCGCCGACCAACGTGATGCTGCTCGCGCTGCCGTCGTTCGAGGTGTTGATGCAGGTGTTCGCAGCCTTCCGCGAGCGGCTGCAGCTGCAGGCGTTCGAGTTCTTCACCGACTGTGCGCTGCGGCACGTGCTCGCGCACGGGGCGCAGGCGCCGTTCGACGAGGTCCATCCGTATTACGTGGTGGCCGAGTTCGCCGCGGGCGACCCGGGCGGGGATGCGGCCGCATTGGAGGCGTTCGAACACTGCCTGGACGCCGGGCTGGTCAGCGACGGCGTGATCAGCCAGAGCGACGCGCAGGCCGCGCAACTGTGGCGCCTGCGCGAAGGCATCACCGAGAGCCTGGCGCGGCATACGCCCTACAAGAACGATGTCTCGGTGCGAGTGTCGGCGATGCCGGCGTTCCTGGCCGAGGCCCAGGCGCTGCTTGCCCGCGAGTACCCGCAGTTCGAGGTGGTGTGGTTCGGCCACGTCGGCGACGGCAACCTGCACATCAACGTGCTCAAGCCGGAGGGGTACGACGCTGCCGACTTCGTCGACCAGTGCGAATCGGTCACCCGGCTGCTGTCGGACACGCTGGCGCGCCACGGCGGCAGCATTTCCGCCGAGCATGGCATCGGGCTGGTCAAGAAGGCCTGCCTCGAGGGCACCCGCAGCGCGGCGGAGATCGCGATCATGCGCGGGATCGCCCGCGTACTCGATCCCAACGGCATCATGAATCCGGGCAAATTGCTGGATCGCTGAGCCGGCGCGACTGAACCGTTTCCGTCAGCGCGTCGCATTTGCACGGTCCGGACATGCGATTGACGCCCGGCGACGGTAGGCTGTGCCGGCCGTTCCATCCCGGCGCGCGACCCGTGCTTCCACCCGTGACAGGACCCTTCCGATGAAACACCCCCGCCAGCCCGCGATCCGCCTGCTCACCGCCACGCTGCTGCTCGGCCTCTCGATGACCGCTTCGGCGTCGACCTTCTACACGATCTCCGATTCGCTGAGCGGCTCGGTCAAGGCCATTTCCGATGGCACCTCCGGCACCAGCGGCTCGTTCAGCAGCGACAAGATCGTGCTGGCCGCGCGCGACGACGCCGCCAGCTACGTCGCAAGCGCCGGCGCGATCCGCGGGGTGCACCTGGAGGCCGCCTTCATGCATATCCGCGAGTTGCTGCCCGCCGCCCGCCAGGCCAGCGATGACGAACTGGCGCAGGCGATCCTCGCCATCTGATCCCGTGGCGTCGTGAAACCCGGCCGCCGGTACGTGGGCCCTGGCTGGCCGGGAGTCGTACTGGCGTTGTCCGGTGCGCTGGTGGTTGCCGGGTTGCCGGCCCACGCCTCGCCCCAGCGGGACACGCCGTCAGGTGCCAGCAGCCCGCCGTCTGAGCCTCCGCCGGGGCTGCGGCTCCGGCTCGACACGCGGGGATTGGATACCGCCCAGGTCGACGCCAGCCAGCGCCTGCTCGACGACGCGCTGACGCGGCTTCCGCCGCAATTCATGACCCGCCTGGGCCGCGCGGTGCCGGTCCGCTGGAGCGACGCGCTTCCGCATGAATCCTACGGGCGCGCCGAGCGCACCGACCTGTTGCTCAACCGCCGGCTGCTGCCGGCGCTGGCCGACGGCAGCGCCGCCACGTTGCGCAGCGACCGCCCGCACCGCAGCCAGCGCCGCGAACTGCTGGCGACGGTGCTGCACGAGCTGACCCATTATCTTGATCGCGACCGGCGGCTGTCGGACGACCCGCGGCTGCTTGACCTCGCCGGCTGGCAGGTCAAGGTGCATCGCCGCTCGCGGCTCATGGACAACCGCTTCGTCGACCGCAGCCCCGACCCCTATGAGCTCACCGACCCGGAGGAGTTCGTCGCGGTCAACATGGAGTACTTCCTGCTCGACCCGGCCTACGCCTGCCGCCGGCCCGCGTTGCATCGCTGGTTCAGCGCGTACTTCGACTGGTCGCCGCCGCAGGATGAGTGCGTCGCCGGCTACCCCTTCCTCGATACCTCGGACGATCCCGGCGCTGATGTCGTCGGCATCCTCGATCCCGGGCGGGTCTACCAGGTCGACTACCTGCTGGCCGAAGGCAACGACCAGCTGATGAGCCGCTGGGGCCACGGGATGCTGCGACTGGTCGTGTGTGCACCCGGGCGCCCGCGCGGGCCGGACTGCCGGCTCGACCTGCAACACCACCTGGTGCTGTCGTTCCGCGCGTTCGTCGACGATGTGCAGCTGTCCAGTTGGCGTGGACTGACCGGTTCGTACCCGTCGCGCCTGTTCGTGCTGCCGCTGTCGCAGGTGGTCGAGGAGTACACCAAGGACCAGTTGCGCGGCCTGCGCTCGGTGCCGCTGCGGCTGGAGCGCGACGAGGTCGCCGGCCTGCTGGAGCGCGCCGCGAAACTGCACTGGAGCTACGACGGCCGCTACTACTTCCTGACCAACAATTGCGCGGTGGAGACCTTCAAGCTGCTGCATGACGGCGTGCCGCGGCTGGCCGGTGCGCGGCTCGACAGCATCACCCCGACCGGTTTGATGCGGCGGTTGCGCGAGCAGGGCATCGCCGACACCTCGGTGCTCGACGACCGGCGCGAGGCGCTGCGGCTGGGCTACCGATTCGATTCGCTGCGCGAGCGGTTCCAGGCGATGTACGACGTGGCCCGCGGCGAGCTGGCGTTGCCACCGACCACCGTCGAGGGCTGGTTGGACGCGTCTCCCGATGCCCGGGGACCCTGGCTGGGCAAGGCCGGCCTGCGGACCAGCGCCGCGCTTTTGCTGCTGGAACAGGCCGCCTACCGGCGCGAAGTCCTGCTGGCACGCGAGGACCTGAAGCGACGCTACCTCGACAGGGATGCGCGCGACCCGCGATTCGCCGATGCCGACGAACAATTGCAGCAGGTGCTGGAACAGAGCGGCTTCCTGAGTCGCCCGGCCGAATTGCTGGACGGGCAGGCCGGTTACGGCCTGCCGCAGGACGAAGAGCTGCGGTGGCTGGCCGCCGAAGGCGCGCGCCGGCGCGCGGGCCTGCAGCGCCTCGGTGAACAACTCACCGCCGAGGTGCGCGAACTGCTGGATCCGGCCATGCGCGCACGGCTCGACGGTGCCCAGGCCAACGTCACGTTGCTGGGCGACCGCCTGCGCAACCTGCACGAAGCAGGCGACGGATTGCGCCTGCCGTGACCGTCAGTCGGCGCGGCCGGCGAACTCGCCGGTGAGCGTGCTCACCAGCACCCGCTCGCCATTGCCGATGTACTCCGGGACCATGATCTCCAGCCCGGTCGACAAGCGTGCCGGCTTCGGCCGCTTGGTCGCGGTGCCGCCCTTGAGCTCCGGCGGGGTCTCGACCACCTCGATCGCGACGCTTGCCGGCAGCTGCAGCGCCACCGGCTGGTCGTCGATGATCTGCACGTAGCAGCCGGTCAGCTCGTCGACGATGTAGCCAGCGTCGTCGCCAACCACGTCGGCATCGAGCGTGTACGGGGTGTAGTCCTCGTCGTCGAGGAACACGAAGGAATCGCCGTCCTTGTAGGAGTAGGTCGCCTGGCGGCGGCTCAACTCGACTTCCTTCAGTTCGTCATCGCCACCGAGGCTGAGGTCGAACTTGTTGCCGCCCGGCACCGAGTACAGGGTGAAGCGGAACTTGACGTTGCCACCGCGGCCCTGCGGCGAGCTGCGCTCGATGCCACGCACCTGGTAGACGGTGTTGTTGTGCTCGACCACGTTGCCTTTCTTGACGTCGAAAGCTTTCATGCGATTTCCGGATGCGTTGGGGAAGCTGGTGGACACCCCGGTTCCCTGTAGGAGCGACGTAAGTCGCGACCGCACGGCGAAACCGGTTGTCCTCGAGATCGCGACTTACGTCGCTCCTACACGGGGCGACGGGTTACTTGGGTGCCAGCCGCGTCGCACCATCCAGGCGGATCGTCTCGCCATTGAGATAGGTATTGCCAAGGATGTAGGCGACCAGGTCGGCGAACTCCTCCGGCTGGCCGAGCCGCGACGGGAACGGGATGGTCGCCGCCAGCGACTGCTGCACGTTCTCGGGCATGCCGTCGACCATCGGGGTCCAGAACACGCCCGGCGCGATCGTCATCACGCGGATGCCGAAGCGCGCCAGTTCGCGCGCCATCGGCAGGGTCATGCCAACCACGCCGCCCTTCGATGCCGAGTACGCGGCCTGGCCGATCTGGCCTTCGTAGGCGGCGACCGACGCGGTGCTGACGATCACGCCGCGCTCGCCGTCGACGCCGGCCTCGTTGTGCTGCATCACCTCGGCGGCGGCCTTGGCGACGTTGAAGCTGCCGACCAGGTTGACCATCACCGTGGTCTGGAACTGCGACAACGGCATCGAGCCTTCGCGGCCGAGCACGCGACCGGCGCCGAGGATGCCGGCGCAGTTGACCGCGACGTTGAGCCCGCCGAGGAACTCGCGCGCAGCGGCGACGTTGGCCGCGACTGCTGCCTCGTCGGACACATCGGTCTTGTAGAAACGCGCGTTGCCATCGCCCAGCTCGGCGACCGCGGCAGCGCCCTTGTCGTCGTTGACATCGAACAGCGCGACCTTGCCGCCGTGCTTGACCAGGTGCCGCGCGACCGCGAGGCCGAGGCCGGAAACGCCGCCGGTGATGATGGCGCGGGTATCGGAAAGCTGCATGAGGGAGTCCTGCGGGCGGAAACCCGCGATTCTAAGCGACCGGCCGGATCGGCGTGGGCTTGCGGTCGCCGCAGGCTATGTCGCGCGGCCACGGATCACCGCGGACGGCAGGTACCTGTGCTGCATCTCGACCGGCGTCAGCCCGGGCGCGAACAGGAACCCCTGGCCGATGCCGACCCCGAGCCCCATCAGGAAATCCCGCTGGGCGACGGTTTCAATGCCTTCCGCGACCAGCCCCAGGCCCAGGCTGCGGGCGATCCCGGTGACGGCCTGGCAGACCGCGACATCCGACGCGTTGCCCGGCACGCCCTGCACGAACAGCTGGCTCAGCTTGAGCCCGTGGATCGGCAGCCGGCGCAGGTAGTTGAGCGCGCTGTAGCCTTCGCCGAAATCGTCGATCGACAGCACCACGCCGAGTTCGCGCAGCTCGGCGAACGTGCGCAGCGTGTCGGGTTCGTCCTCGATCAGCACCCGCTCGGTGAACTCCAGTTCCAGCGCGCTGCCGGGCAGGCCGGACTCGGCGAGCGCGGCGCGTACGTGCCCGGCCAGGTTCTCGCCAAGGAACTGGCGATAGGAGACGTTGACCGCGACGCGTTCCAGCGGCAGCCCGGATTCGCGCCAGTCGCGCAGCTGGTGGCAGGCCTCGGTGAGCACCCAGTCGCCGATCCCGACGATGTCGCCGGTGGTTTCGGCATGGCCGATGAACTGCCCCGGCGCCATGTCGCCGAGCGTACGGTTGTGCCAGCGCACCAGCGCCTCGGCGGCGACCAGCCGGCCGCTGGCGAGGTCGACCTGCGGCTGGTAGACCAGGTGCAGTTCCTCGTTGCTGACGGCGCGGCGCAGTTGTGTCTCCAACTGCAGCCGCTCGTTCTGCTGGGCCGCCAGTTCCGCGGTGAATCCCTGCCAGCTGTTGCGGCCGCGGCGCTTGCTGTCGTACATCGCGACATCGGCGCTCTGGATCAGCTGCTGCGAGCGCGTGCTGTCGTCGGGCGCCCGGGCGATGCCGATGCTGGCGGTGATCGAGAACTCCTCGCCGTCGAGCCGGAAGCTGTCGCCGAAGATGGCGAGGATGGCTTCGGCCAGCCGCGCCGGGCGGGCGGGATCATCCGCCGTCGCGCACACCACCAGGAACTCGTCGCCACCGAACCGGCCGATCGCGCCCTCGATGCCGACCGCGTGCTGGATCCGCCGCGACGCCGAGGCCAGCAGGCGGTCGCCGGCCGCGTGACCAAGCACGTCGTTGACGATCTTGAACCGGTCCAGGTCGATGTACAGCACCGCCAGCCGGGCCTGCGCCGGGTCGGCGAGGCGGCGCTCGATCTCGAAGCGCAACGCGTCGCGGTTCAGCAGGCCGGTCAGCGGATCGGTACGCGCCTGGGTGCGCAGGGTTTCCTCGGCCTGCATGCGCTCGGTGACGTCCTGCAGGGTGCCGGTCAGGCGCGCATTGAGCGGACCGCCGGCCTCGGCCTCGCCGATCACCCGAGCCCAGAACGGCCGGCCGTCGCCGCGGACGCCGCGCAACTCCAGCTCGATCGCCTTCCCGGTCGCCATCGCGTGGTCGAGGGCAAGCCGGAAGCGGTCGCGGTCGTTGTCGACGAAGCAGTCCAGCAGCCCGTCGATGGTATCGGGCGGTCGCGTGCGGCCGATGATGCGGCGGGCCTCGGCGGTCAGGTAGACCTGGTCCTGGCCGGTATCCCACTGCCATCCGCCGATATGGGCCAGGGCCTGGGCCCGCTCGAACATCGCGCTGTCGCGCTTGAGGTCGGTGATGTCGCTGAACATCGACAGTACCTGGTGCGCGCGGTCGGCGCCGGCGGCGAACTGCGGCACCGAACTCACCGACAGCCAGCTCAACTGCCGCAGGCGCTGGTTGAAGAAGCCGATCACCCGTGGGCCGACCGGCTTGCCGGTGCGCAGCGCCTCGCTTGACGGCAGCGCCTCTTCGGTGAGGATGCGGCCGTCCTCGCCGACCAGCAGCCAGTGGCCATCCCGGATCAGGTCTTCGAAGCCCTGGCGCCGTGGCGAATCCATCAGCCGCATCGCGGCGGCGTTGGCGTAGGTGGTGCGGCCATCGGCATCACGGACCACGACGCCCTTGTCGACCATTTCGGTCAGCACCCGGAACCGGGCTTCGGCATCGGTACGCGCGCTGAGGTCGCGCGCGACCGCGACCAGGCTGCGCTGGCCGCCGTACTCGAAATTGGCCGAATGCACCTCGACCGGGAACCGACTGCCGTCGGCGCGCATGTTGGTGACCTGGATCACGTAGCTCTCGCCGCGCGCCAGGGCGTCGCGCACCGGCCCCATGTGGCCGGAGGGCAGGTCGGGATTCAGCACCTCGATCGGCCGGCCGACGATCTCCCCGCGTGGCCGGTGGTAGGCGGCGATGCCGGCCTTGTTGAGGTCGAGCACGGTGCCGTCCCAAGCGATGATGCTGACCGGGTCGGGCACGGCGTCGAACAGTGTCTGGTAGCGCTGGCGTGCGGAGGCTTCGTCGCGCAGCGCCCGGCGCAGCGCGTCGCGCGCCTGGTGCAGCAGGGTGGCCTGGTGTGGTGGCAGGGCGGCGGCGTCGCACGCCCGGTCGAGCGCCGCCAGCGTCGCCGCCGCATCCACCTCGTCGAGGGGCGGGGGCGGGCGCTGGTCGGGCGGCTCGGCGTTCATCTACACGGCCAGCGCCTTGCCGACCTTGCTGCCGGTCTCGCGTCCCAGCAGCGACGCAAGCCAGCGGCCGGTGTCGGCGAGGCGATCGAGGTCGATGCCGGTCTCGATGCCGAGCCCGTGCAGCATGTAGACAACATCCTCGCTGGCGCCGTTGCCGCTGGCGCCCTTTGCATACGGGCAACCGCCGACGCCGGAGACGGCCGAGTCGACCACCGCCACGCCTTCCTCCAGGCAGGCGAGGATGTTCGACAGCGCCTGGCCGTAGGTGTCGTGGAAGTGCACCGCCAGCGCCGGCATGGGCACCTCGGCGGCGACCGCCTTCAGCATCGCGCGCGCCTTGCCGGGCGTGCCGACGCCGATGGTGTCGCCCAGTGAAATCTCGTAACAGCCCATTGCATGCAGTTCACGTGCAACCCGGACCACATCGGCCAGCGGCACCTCGCCCTGGTACGGGCAACCGAGCACGGTGGAGACGTAGCCACGGACCCGCACGCCGTCCGACTGCGCACGCGCCAGCACCGGCGCGAAGCGGGCCAGCGACTCGTCGATCGAGGCGTTGATGTTCTTCTGGTTGAATGCTTCGGAGGCGGCGGTGAACACCGCGATCTCCTCGACACCGACTTCGCGCGCGCGCTCGTAGCCCTTCTCGTTGGGCACAAGGACGGGGTAGTGGATGCCGGGTTTCCGGGTGATGCCGGCGAACACTTCGGCGGCATCGGCCAGTTGCGGCACCCACTTCGGACTGACGAAGCTGGTCGCCTCGATGCTCTGCAGGCCCGTGGCCGAGAGCCGGTCGATCAGTTCGATCTTGTCGGCGGTGGCGACGAGGGCCTTCTCGTTCTGCAGGCCGTCGCGGGGGCCGACCTCGACGATGCGGACACCGGATTTCATGGCAGGTTGCCCAGCTGGAGCGCGTTGATGTACGGACGGTACATCGCATCGGCCTGGTCATGGTCGAGGACCGGCTCGGTGCACTGGATGGTCAGTGCGTAGCGGTCGTTGATGACGGCCAGCAGGCTTTCGCTGCCCGGCTCTTCCTGTTTGGCCGGCACCGGTATCGCGTATGTATCGCCGTTGGAGAGTTGTCCGACCACGGGCAGCGTGGAGGGGCCGCCACGCGCGTTGAGCAGCACGGGTTCTTCGAGATAGCCCTTCCGCGCTCCCACCAGCATCTCGACGTTCATCTTCGAGAAACCCAGCATCAATGACTTTCCGTGTTCAAAAGCGTCATCCGCGCCAACGGAGGCGGCGCCGTCGGGCGTCTGGAATCGCGTGTCGTTGATATTGATGGTGCAATGGTCGCCGTCGCCGGTTTCGGGGTCTTCCTGGCCGTAGCGCGCGCTCACCTCGACGACTCCGCACTGTTTCCACAGCAGTGGCCGGCTTCCGATTGCTTCCAGCGAAGGCAGCGCGGCAGCGAACGGGATTTCTCCGCAGGCGTCGTCGATTTCCGCCTCCACGCCGGGCGTGCATCCGGCCAGCAACAGTCCGGTGGCCAGGGCGGAAACGAATCGTGCAAGCAGCTTCATGCCTGGTCCTCCAGCGCCACCAGCACGGCATCGGCCTCGACGAAGTCGCCGGCGGCCGCGCGAACCTCGGCGACGGTGCCGGCGCGCGGCGCCTTGAGGCTGAGCTCCATCTTCATCGCCTCGATCACCATGACCTCCTGGCCGGCCTCGACGGTGTCGCCGGCGGTGGCGCGGACCACCACCACCCGGCCCGGCATCGGTGCGACCACGTTGTCGGCGCCGGTGCCGGACGCGCCTTCCTCGTGACGGTACATCGCCAGCGGTTGCAGGCGCAGGCGGCGTTCACCGTCGTGGACCAGCAGGTTGCGGTCGCGGTCGAGCACGGTGAAGCCGCGGGCGCGGGCACCGATCCGCAGGCTCAGGTGGCCGTCGTGCAGGCGCGCGCCGCTGATCTGGTACGTGCCGCCGTCGTGGCTGGTGTCGCCCAGTTCCACCTGATAGTCGCCATTGCTGCCGCGCGCATGCACTTCGATGCGCTGGTCGCGATGGCCGAAGGCGAGGCTGCGGCGGCTGCCGTGGCCGAGCCGCCAGCCGTCGGCGATCGCCCACGGCGAAGTAGGGTCGCCCGAGTTGGCGGCGCGCGCGCGGGTGTCGTGTTCCTGCGCCAGCAACCGGGTCACGGTGGCGGCCAGCAGCAGGTCGGTGTCGATGTTGGCTTCGGCCGCCGGCACGAATTCGTCGAGGTGGCGGTCGAGGTAGCCGGTGTCGATGCTGGCGTCGACCACGGCCGGGTGCCGGGCCAGCCGTTCGAGGAATTCGATGTTCGACTTCGGTCCGCTGACCTCGCACTGCGCCAGCGCCGCGCGCAGGCGGGCGAGGGCGCGCGGCCGGTCGATGTCGTGGACGATGAGTTTGGCGATCATCGGGTCGTAGAAGATCGTCACGGTGTCGCCTTCGACTACGCCCGAATCGATCCGCACATGCTCGTCCGCGGTCGGCAGGCGCAGGCGCTCGAGCTTGCCGGAGCCGGGCAGGAAGCCGGCCTCGGGGTCTTCCGCGTACAGCCGCACCTCGATCGCGTGGCCGTGGCTGCGGACCTGCTCCTGCGCCAGTGGCAACGCATCGCCCGCGGCAACCTGCAACTGCCACGCGACCAGGTCGAGCCCGGTCACGCACTCGGTCACCGGGTGTTCGACCTGCAGGCGGGTGTTGATCTCCATGAAGTAGAACTGGCCGTCCTGGCCGACGATGAACTCGACCGTGCCGGCGTTGACGTAGTCGATCGCGCGCGCGGCCTGCACCGCCGCGGCGCCCATCGCCTCGCGCATCTGCGGGGTCAGGAACTGCGAGGGCGATTCCTCCAGCACCTTCTGGTAACGGCGCTGCGCCGAGCACTCGCGCTCGTTGAGGTGGATCGCGTTGCCGTGGCTGTCGCCGAACACCTGGATCTCGATGTGGCGGGGCTTCTCGACGTAGCGCTCCAGCAACACCCGGTCGCGGCCGAACGCGTTCTTCGCCTCGCGCTGGCACGATTCCAGGTTGGCGAGGAACCCGCCGCTGTCGCGCACGATCCGCATGCCCTTGCCGCCGCCGCCGTGCGCGGCCTTGATCATCAGCGGATAGCCGACCTTGTCGGCTTCGGCGTGCAGGTGCGTGGGATCCTGCTCCGCGCCGGTGTAGCCCGGCACCACCGGCACGCCGGCGGCCTGCATCAGTTCCTTGGCGCCGGCCTTCGAGCCCATCTTGCGCATCGACGCCGCTTTCGGGCCGATGAAGGCGATGCCCGCGGCTTCGACTGCATCGGCGAAGTCGGCGTTTTCCGACAGGAAGCCGTAGCCCGGGTGGATCGCCTGCGCGCCGGTCTGGCGCGCGACCTCGATGATCGCGTCGCCGCGCAGGTAGCTGTCGGCCGGCTGCGGGCCGCCGATGCAGTGCGCCTCGTCGGCCTGGCGCACGTGCTGGGCGTCGGCGTCGGCCTCGGAGTAGACCGCGACGGTGCGGATGCCGAGCTCGCGGCAGGTGCGGATGACCCGGCAGGCGATTTCGCCGCGGTTGGCAATCAGGATCTTTTCGAACACGTGGTCACTTCCTTATTGTTCAACCGCACCAGGCGGGCTTGCGCTTGTCGAGGAACGCCGACAGGCCTTCCTGGCCCTCCGGCGACACCCGCAGGCGCGCGATCAGGGCGGCGTTGTCGGCATCGTGGCGGGCGCCGTCGCTGTGCGACGCGACCTGGCGGACCAGCGACTTGGCCTGCGCCGAGGCCAGCGGACCGGCCTTGAGCAGCAGGTCGACCTGGCGCTGCACCGCGGTGTCGAGCGTGGTCGGGTGGACCGCGTCGTGCAGCAGGCCCATCGCGCAGGCCTGTCCGGCATCGAAGATCTCCGCCGAGGCGAACCAGCGGCGCGCCTGGCGGGCGCCGATCGCCTCGATCACGTACGGCGAGATCACCGCCGGCAGCAGGCCGAGTTTGCTCTCGGTCAGGCCGAACCTGGCGTCCTGCGAGCCGATCGCGATGTCGCAGCAGGCCACCAGTCCGACGCCACCACCGAAGGCGGCACCGTGGACCTTGGCGATGGTCGGCTTCGGCAATTCGTTCAGTGCACGCATCAGGCGGGCGAGGGCGAGCGAGTCGATGCGATTTTCGTCCTCGGTGGCGGCGGCCATGCCGCGCATCCAGTTGAGGTCGGCGCCGGCCGAGAACGAGGCGCCTTCGCCCTCGAGCACGACCACCCGGACTTCGGGGTCGCGACCGACCGCCTCCAGCGCGCCGGTCAGGGCCGCGATCAGTTCGGCGTCGAAGGCGTTGTGCACCTCGGGTCGGTTCATGCGCAGGCGGGCGACCGGGCCCTCGCGCAGGTTCAGCAATGGATGGCTCATGGTGGCGTCCGGTTCCTTGGCTGCCCCAATGATAGACGCTGGCGCATTGGCCATTTCCGGCATACGCCCGCGGCCATTGGCGATGGTAGAATGAGAACAATTCCCATTTGTACGGACGTTGCCTTGAAGCTGACGGAATTGCCGCGGCGCACCGCGGCCACGGTCGAGACGGTCGAGGACCTGTCGCCGAACGACGCCATCGCACGCCGCCTGCGCGAGCTGGGCTTCGTCGCCGGCGAGCGGGTCGAAGTGATGGCGGCCGGTCCGTTCTCGGCCGAACCGCTGCTGGTGCAGATCGGATTCACCCGGTTCGCGCTGCGCCGGGCCGAGGCCGCGCGCGTTCGCGTAAGTCGCGAAGTGGAGCAGGCCGCATGAGCGCCGCCGACAGTCTTCGCCTGGCCCTCGTCGGCAGCCCGAACTGCGGCAAGACCGCGTTGTTCAACCTGCTGACCGGCAGCCGCCAGAAGGTCGCCAACTACGCCGGTGTCACCGTCGAGCGCAAGGAGGGGCGGTTCAACGCACCGTCCGGCCGCAACTACGCGGTGCTGGACCTGCCGGGTGCCTACAGCCTCGATGCCGCCAGTCTCGACGAGGCGGTGACCCGCGACCTGTGCCGCGGCTTCTACCCGGGCGAGCCGGCGCCGGACGTGATCGTCTGCGTGGTCGATGCCACCAACCTGCGCCTGCACCTGCGCTTCGCGCTGGAAGTGCGCGAGCTCGGCAAGCCGATGGTGCTGGCGGTCAACATGATGGACGCGGCCAAGCGCCGCGGCATCGACGTCGACCTGGCCGCGCTGGAGCGCGAACTGGGCGTGCCGGTGGTGCCGACGGTGGCGATCCGTCGCGACGGCGCCGAGGCGCTGGTGGCGAAGCTCGACGGCGTTGCCGGCGCCATCCACGAGCCGCGCGAGCACATGTCCGCCGCGGCCATGGTCGACCCCGACGCATTGCACGCCGAGACCCGCCGCCTGCTGTCGCTGGCGGTGACGATGCCACGCCGCACCGCAGCGATCGACGACACCCTCGACCGCTGGCTGCTGAACCCCGCGATCGGCCTGCTGTCGCTGGCGGTGGTGATGTTCCTGATCTTCCAGGCGGTCTACGCCTGGGCGACGCCGATCATGGACGCGATCGACGCCGGCACCGTGGCGCTCGGCGAGTTCGTCGGCGCGACCCTGCCCGAAGGCCCGCTCAACAGCCTGCTGGTCGACGGCATCATCGCCGGCCTCGGCGGGGTGATCATCTTCCTGCCGCAGATCCTGATCCTGTTCGCCTTCATCATCGCGCTGGAGGAGTCCGGCTACCTGCCGCGCGCGGCGTTCCTGCTCGACCGGATGATGTCGAAGGCCGGCCTGTCGGGCCGCTCGTTCATCCCGCTGCTGTCGAGCTTCGCCTGCGCGATCCCCGGGATCATGGCGACCCGCTCGATCCAGGACCCGCGCGACCGCCTCGCGACGATCCTGGTCGCGCCGCTGATGACCTGCTCGGCGCGCCTGCCGGTGTATGCGTTGCTGATCGGCGCGTTCATCCCGCAGCAGCAGGTCGGCATCTTCAACCTGCAGGGGCTGGTGCTGTTCGGGCTGTACGTCGCCGGCATCCTCAGCGCGCTCGGCGTGTCGTGGGTGATGAAGAAGTGGCGCCGCGACAAGAGCGAGCACCCGTTGATGCTGGAGCTGCCGTCGTACCGCATCCCGCACCCGCGCGACGTGCTGATCGGCCTGTGGGAACGCGCCTGGATCTTCCTGCGCCGGGTCGGTGGCATCATCCTCGCGCTGACCATCCTGCTGTGGTTCCTGCTGTCGTTCCCGGCCGCGCCGGCCGATGCGGTGCAGCCGGCGATCGACTACAGCTTCGCCGGCCGGATCGGCCACGCGATGACCGCGATCTTCGCGCCGCTGGGCTTCAACTGGCAGATCTGCATCGCCCTGATCCCGGGCCTGGCCGCGCGCGAGGTGGCGGTGTCGTCGCTGGCGACGGTGTACGCGCTGTCGGCGGCCAATGACGATGCGGCGACCGCGGCGCTGACGCCGGTCATCTCCGACACCTGGTCGCTGGCGACTGCGCTGTCGCTGCTGGTGTGGTTCATCTACGCGCCGATGTGCATCTCGACCCTGGCCACGATCAAGCGCGAGACCAACTCGTGGAAGCAGGTCGGCATCGCCACCGGCTATCTGTTCGGACTGGCTTACCTCGCGTCGCTGGTGACCTACCAGGTCGCGGTGTTGCTGGGAGCGGGATGAGCATGGACGCCAGCCTGCTCGTCCAGTACACGGTGATCGCGCTGGCAGTGGTGCTCAGCGCGGCGTACGTCGCGCGTCGGCAGTTCCCGGCGGCGGTACGGAAGCTGCGGCTGATGTTTGCGATACCGATGGTGCGTGAAGGCAAGCCGCGCTGGATGCAACGGCTGGGTCGCACGATTGCGCCACCGACACAGAGTGCCGGCGGCGATTGCGGTGCCTGCAACGGTTGCGGACCGACCGACTAGTGTTTGCGCCGGGCCTTATGGCCCGGCACCTCGGTCGCCTCCACCACCAGGCTGAAGGTGCGTTCGTCGCCGGGGTGCATCGCACCCACGCCGACCACCTGGCGGTTGATCTCGCGACCGCGACCGTCGCGGATCGACAACACCATCGAATACTCGCAGGCACCGTCGGCCGGGGCCGGGATGGTGCCCTCGACCTGCAGCGGCGAGAACTTCACCGCCGCAACCGCGTTGGCGTCGCTGTCGAAGCGCAGATGGCCGCGACACTGCGGGCAGACGCTGGAGCTTTCCAGGATCGTCGTCTTGCAGTGCGGACAGGTCCGGGTCGCACCCGGCGTGCCGGGACGCGGGGCGGCGCTCATGCGGCGTCGTCGGTGCCCGTCTTGCCGCCGCCGGACTTGCCGCCGGAATGCTTGTCGCCCCAGCCGAACTCGACTTGGCCACGCATCCGCGAACCCGCGGCGACCGTCAGCGAACCCGCCTTGACGTCGCCGATCAGCGCGCCCGAGGCCAGCACCTCGACCTTCTGGGCCGATTCGATGTTGCCTTCCAGCTCGCCGGCGATGATGACCGTCTGCGCGCGCACGCCGCCGGTCAGCTTGGCGCCGGTCTCGATGGTCAGGTTGCCCTGCACGTTGACGTCGCCATTGAACTTGCCGGCGATGCGGACGTGGCCGGTGCCCTCGATCTTGCCCTCGATGGTCAGGTCGGCCGCGATCAGCGACTCCTTCAACTGCGTGTCGCCCGCGCGCTGCGGAGTCGATGCCGGCGCGGGGGTGGGGCTTGGAGTCGAGGCCGGCGTGGCCGGGCTGATGTCGCGGACCGGCGACGGGTCGAACTGGGCGGGCTCGGGTGTCGACGCCGGAGACGGGGCGGGGGAGGACTTGGACGGGGTGGTTTCTTTCCAGATGGCCATTGATGGGTCCGGGGTTCGGGGGAACCCCGAACTTACACCCGCTTCACGCGCCCTTCATTGCGCCGTCCCACATTGCGGCGATCGCTTCAGCCTGCCGACAGCAAACCCGCATTCATCGGTGAGGACGGTCACAGCTGCGCGGTGCCGCGATCACGTGGGCGCGGAAGCGTAGAGGTAATGGCGGAACCGGTTGTAGTGGGTGATCACGTCGGCGATCACCTGCTCCGCCTCGTACCCGTAGATGTCGTAGCCCCGGCCACCCTGGTTGAGGAAGACCTCGGCGCGACAGTAGCGGTTTCGCTCGCCCTCGCGTCGCGCTACATCAGCCAGGGCGAACGCCGGGATGGGGTGGGCGACCGGCTGCACCGAATAGACGAAGTCCGCGGCGGTGCCGCCATGGTGGACGGTCAGCACCACGCCCTGGTCGACCTGTTGGAATTCCGCGGAGATGTCGCGCTCGCCCAGCTCCTTCACCACCGTCGCGAAAGCAGGGGCGACCGTGCCCTGGAGGAATGCCTGTACCTGCTGCTTGCCGGGATGGCTGACGATCGCGGCCAGCCGGCGGCGCCATGAACCGCCCGCGCCCGGCACCGGCGGCGCCGACGGCAGTTGCTGGCTGAGGCTCATGCCGTGTTCCTCACGCAGTGCCTTGGTGATGCAGTAGCACATCAGCAGCATGATCACCGCCAGTGGCAGCGCCGCGATCACCGCGGCCATCTGTACCGCTGCCAGCCCGCCGGCCAGTAGCAGGCCCCCCGCGACGGCACCGCAGGTCAGCGCCCAGCCTATCCGCAGCCACAGGGCCGGTTCCTCGTCACCACGCGAGGTGATCATGGCGATGACCAGTGCGCCGGCGTCGGATGCGGTGATGAAATACACCGCCACCAGCAGCCCGGTGATCCACGACAGCGCCGTCGCCCAGGGCAGGTAATCGAACACGGTGAACAGCGCGATCGGCATGTTGTCGGCCACGGTGGTGGCGATTGCTCCGTCGGCGACGTTGAGGTCCAGCCAGATCGCGGTGTTGCCGAAGATCGTGAACCAGATGAAGCTGAAGCCGGCCGGCGCGAACAGCACGCCGAACAGGAACTCGCGGATGCTCCGGCCGCGCGAGATGCGCGCGATGAACATGCCCACGAACGGCGACCACGAGATCCACCAGCCCCAGTAGAACAGCGTCCAGGTGCCGACCCAGTCGGTCGGCTCGTAGGCGTAGATATGGAACGTGCGCGATACGAACGCGTCGAGGTAGAGGCCGATGTTCTCCACCAGCGCCTGCAGCAGGAAGGTGGTCGGCCCCAGCGCGAGGATCAGCAGCATCAGCAGGCACGACACCAGGATGATCATCTCGCTGAGCCGGCGGATGCCGTTGTCGACGCCGGTGGCGACGGTGATGGTGGCGAGGATGGTCACGATGCCGATCAGCAACAGCTCGGTCGCCAGGTTCTGCGGCAGGCCGAACAGGTAGTTCATGCTGGCGTTGAGTTGCGACACGCCAAGGCCGAGCGACGTGGCAAGGCCGGCGAGCGTGCCGACCACCGCGAAGATGTCGATCACGTCGCCGATCCAGCCGTGGATGCGTTCGCCGAGGATCGGATGGAACGCCGAGCGCAGCAGCAGCGGCTGGTTGCGACGGTAGCCGAAGTAGGCCAGCGCCAGCCCCACCACCGCGTAGATCGCCCAGGCGTGCACGCCCCAGTGGAAAAAGGTCACTTCCATCGCGTCGCGCGCGGCCTGCGCCGAGAGGGGCGCGGCGTCGGGCGGGAACGAGAAGTGGGTGATCGGCTCGGCCACGCCGTAGAACACGATGCCGATGCCCATGCCGGCACTGAACAGCATCGCGATCCAGGTGCCGTAGCCGTAGTCGGGGGTCGATTCGTCGGGGCCGAGCCTGATCCGCCCCAACGGACTCAGCGCCAGCGCGAGCAGGAACACCACGAAGATGCCGACCGCGAGCAGGTAGAACCAGCCGGCCTCGGTGATGATCCAGGCGTTGGCTGCGCTGAAGGTTGCGGCCGCCCTGTCCGGCGACAGGCTCGCATACAGGATCAGGCAGATGGCGATGATCGCCGAACCGAAGAAGGTGACCGGAGTAACCCGGTCGAGCAGTTTCCTCATGCGCGGTCTCCCGTGTGCGTTGCCCCGGGCCCGGCTACATCCGGAACACTCCGAAGCGCGTGCGGTCTTCGATCGGAGCGTTGAGGCTGGCCGACAATCCCAATCCGAGCACACGGCGTGTGTCGGCCGGGTCGATGATGCCGTCGTCCCACAGCCGTGCGGTGGCGTAGTACGGGTTGCCCTGGCTCTCGTACTGCTCGCGGATCGGCGCCTTGAAGGCGTCCTCATCGTCCGGCGTCCACACGCCGCCACGCGCCTCGATGCCGTCGCGCTTGACCGTCGCCAGCACGCTGGCCGCCTGCTCGCCGCCCATCACGCTGATCCGCGCGTTCGGCCACATCCACAGGAAGCGCGCGCCGTACGCGCGGCCGCACATCGCGTAGTTGCCGGCGCCGAAGCTGCCGCCGATGACCACGGTGAACTTCGGTACGTGCGAGCACGCCACCGCGGTCACCATCTTGGCCCCGTCCTTGGCGATGCCGGCCTGCTCGTACTTCTTGCCGACCATGAAGCCGGTGATGTTCTGCAGGAACACCAGCGGGATGCCGCGCTGGTTGCACAGCTCGATGAAATGCGCGCCCTTGAGCGCGGACTCGGCGAACAGGATGCCGTTGTTGGCGATGATCCCGACCGGGTAGCCGTGCAGGTGGGCGAAGCCGGTGACCAGGGTCTTGCCGTAGCGCGCCTTGAACTCCTGGAACTCGCTGCCGTCGACGATGCGGGCGATGACTTCGCGGATGTCGAACGGGCGACGGGTGTCCTTCGGCACGATGCCGTACAGCTCCTCGGCGCCGAACAGCGGCTCGCGCGCCGGCTGTGTCGCGACCGGCAGGGTCTTCTTGCGGTTGAGCGTGCCGACGATGCCGCGGGCGATCTGCAATGCGTGGCGGTCGTCCTCGGCGAAATGGTCGGCGACGCCGGAGATCGAGGTGTGCACATCGGCGCCACCGAGGGTCTCGGCGTCGACCACCTCGCCGGTCGCGGCCTTCACCAGTGGCGGGCCACCGAGAAAGATCGTGCCCTGTTCCTTGACGATGATGCTCTCGTCGCTCATTGCCGGCACGTAGGCGCCGCCGGCGGTGCAGCTGCCCATGACCACGGCGATCTGCGGGATGTTCTCGGCCGACATCCGCGCCTGGTTGTAGAAGATCCGGCCGAAGTGCTCCTTGTCCGGGAACACCTCGTCCTGCAGCGGCAGGAACGCGCCGCCGGAGTCGACCAGGTAGACGCAGGGCAGGTGGTTCTCGCGGGCGATCTCCTGCGCGCGCAGATGCTTCTTGACCGTCATCGGGAAGTAGGTGCCGCCCTTGACCGTCGCATCGTTGGCGACCACCACGACTTCCTGGCCCTGGACCCGGCCGATGCCGCAGACCATGCCGGCCGCCGGAGCCGCATCGTCGTACATCCCTTCGGCGGCCAGCGGCGCGATTTCGAGGAACGGCGAACCGGCGTCGAGCAGGGCGGTGATGCGGTCGCGCACCAGCAGCTTGCCGCGCGCGACGTGCTTGTCGCGCGCCTTGTCACCGCCGCCGGCAACGGCACGCGCCAGCCGCGCGTCCAGCTCGTCGACCAGTGCGCGGTGGTAGGCGACGGTGTCCTGGAAATCCTGCGAGCGCGGATCGAGGGCTGAACTCAGTGCGGGCATGCGGTCACGGCCATGTGGGGACGACACAGGATAACCGCAGCGGTAACGTGGCCCGCTACGCGACCGGAGGTGACCGGAAAAAAACGGGGCCCGCATTGCGCGGGCCCCGTCGAACTACCGGATTGATCGAATGATCAGTCCTGGACCTCGGCTTCGGCAGTGGCCTCGGCTTCGGCCTGCTCGTCGGCCATCGACGCCGACACGTCGTCGGCTGCCTCGCCGATCGCGCCGGCCGCGTTCGCCTTGCCTTCCTCGTACGCTTCCTGGACCGGATCGGCGGCGGCGTCGACGGCGGCGGCGGCCGATCCGGCAGCAGCGGCGGTTGCAGCTGCAGCGGCTTCGGTGCCGGCGGCGGCGGCGTCACCGGCGGATTCCGCGGCGGCGGCGGCCTGGTCGCCGGCGATCTCGGCCTGGGTGGCGGCTTCGCTGGCTTCCTGGTCGGCGGTCGGGGAGTTGCAGGCGGCCAGGGCGAAGGCGCTGGCGGCGAGAAGGATCGAAAGCTTGTTGTTCATGGCTTACTCCTGATGTCGGCAGTGGAACTGCGTTAAAGGCGCCGGTGCTGCCGGCGGCGAAACTATTAACGCCTTGCCCGTAAAGCAATGTGAAGACGCAACAAAAAAGCCGCCGGCAAAATGCCGGCGGCTTTCATACCAGTAACTCGGGCCGGATTACTGGCCGTCGTTGTTGGTCTCCGCGTCCGAACCGGCAGCGGCTTCTTCAGCCGCGTCCTGCGCCTGCTCGGCGGCGTCGGCTGCATTCTCGGCAGCGTCGGCAGCGTCGTCGGCGGCGGTCATGTCGGTCGCACCGGCAGCGGCGTCAGCCGAGGTCGCAGCGGCGTCAGCAGCGGCAGCGGCGGTGTCGGCAGCAGCCTGGGCCGCGTCGGTGGCCATCGCGTCGCCGGTGGCGGCAGCGTTGGCAGCGGCTTCGGAAGCCTCGCCAGCAGCCTCGGAGGCTTCGGCGGCGGCGTCTTCAGCCTGCTGCTGGTTCGAGCAGGCAACCAGGGCAAAGCCCATAGCCAGGGCGAGCAGCGCCTTGTTGAAAGTCATGGTTCATTCCTCGTCGATTAGTTGGACAACGCGCAATTGCGCGCCGATAACATGATGACAAGCCGGTGACGCCTGTCAAGCGGCCGCGCGTATTTTTTTGGTTAACGACGCGTTAACCCCTGCGGCTAAATCCGGCATGCACATCATTTTGCCGGGGGCTGTGATAAAAGCGCCCGTCAAAGCAATTCCACGGCGATTGCGGTGGCTTCGCCGCCGCCGATGCAAAGCGATGCGACACCACGCTTTGCGCCCCGCGCACGCAAGGCGTGGAGCAACGTCACCAGCAAGCGTGCCCCACTCGCGCCGATCGGATGGCCCAACGCGACGGCACCGCCATGCACGTTGATTTTTTCATGCGGAATGCCGAGGTCCTTGATCGGCGCCATCGCCACGCAGGCGAACGCCTCGTTGATTTCGAACAGATCGACGTCCTCGACCTTCCAGCCCGCCTTCTCCAGCACGTTTGAAACCGCCTGCACCGGCGCGGTGGTGAACCATTCCGGCGCCTGCGCGTGGCTGGCGTGGGCGACGATGCGCGCCAGCGGCGTCAGGCCGCGCGCCTTCGCGTCGTCGGCCGACATCAACACGGCCGCGGCGGCGCCGTCGGAAATCTTCGATGAAGAGGCGGCGGTCAGCACGCCTTCCTTGCCGAATGCGGGGCGCAGGTTCGGGATCTTCGCGGTATCGATCTTGCCCGGCTCTTCATCGGTATCGACCACGACCTCGCCCTTGCGGGTCTTGACCGTGACCGGCGCGATCTCGTCCTTGAACAAGCCGTCGGCCTGCGCCTTCTGCGCGCGCTTGACGCTCTCCTCGGAAAACGCATCGAGCGCGGCGCGGTCGAACGCGTACTTGTCGCACGCCATGTCGCCGAACACGCCCATCGCCTTGCCGTCGTACGGATTGGTCAGGCCGTCGTGGGCCATGTGGTCGAGGAACTCGGCGCTGCCGAAACGCACGCCGGTGCGCGAGCCGTTGAGCAGGTGCGGCGCGTTGGTCATCGATTCCATGCCACCGGCGACGACGACCCTGGCCGAACCGGCCTTGATCAGGTCGTGGCCGAGCATGATCGCCTTCATGCCCGAACCGCAGACCTTGTTGATGGTGGTGCAGCCGGCCGAGGCCGGCAGTCCCGCGCCAAGCGCGGCTTGGCGCGCGGGCGCCTGGCCGAGGCCGGCGGGAAGCACGCAGCCCAGGATGACCTCCTCGACCTGGTCGGCGGCGAGCCCGGCGTGCCCGAGCGCGCCGGTGATCGCGGCGGTGCCCAGCGCCGGCGTGGGAACGCCGGTGAACTGGCCGAGGAATGAACCGATGGCGGTGCGCTTGGCACCGACGATGACGACGTCGCTCATGGCGGACTCCTTGTGGGGAACCGGCCGCAGCCGGGATACCCCGATTATGCGGCGGCTTGTTGCAGTGCCGCAAACCGCGCAGGCCACGCCCCCGTTCACAAAAATGGGTCCCGCATGGGTGCGGACAGGGCAGTCCGTCGATTGTGGCAAGCGGTGTGATCGGCTAAAACTGTGATGGCTGGGATGCATGGAGTTCGCAAGAGGCGAGCGGTGCGCCAGCCAACGACATCAGGGGCACTTCATGAAATTGCATCGCAATGCGCTGGCAAGCGCGTGTCGTCTCGCCATGGGAAGCGCGGGGCTGGTAATGCTGGCGGCCTGTGGCGGAGGCGGTGGGAGCAGCTCGAACATCCGGCCGGTCGACCCGCCGCCGAGTGCGCCCGAGCCTCCGGTGGTGTACGACCCGGATCCGGCCTTCAGCGAACATTTCGAGCTGACCAATACCGGCGCCGCGCATGACGCCGGATTCACCGGCGAGGGCGTGCGCATCGGCGTGATCGATAGCGGCGTCAATCGCAGCCATCCGGCGCTGTCGCCGCGCGTTACGGCCAGCTTCGTGTACCTGGACCCCAATACCAACAACCTCGACGTGGATGACGTGGTCGGCCATGGCACCGCCGTCGCGCAGGTTGCCGCGGGCACCGCATTCGGCGCATGGCCGGGGGGCGTAGCACCGGGCGCGGAGATCGTCTCGGCGCGGATCATCGCCGACGAGCCCCCGGAAGACGACGGTTCCGGCGAGGGCAACGAGGTCGATGGCGCACTCGGGCTGGAGCCGATCCACCAGGACCTGATCGACAGCGGCGCGCGCATCATGAACAACTCGTGGGGCGGCCTGTACTGGACCGACGCCAACGCGACCGACGCGATCGCCGAGGAATACCGCGCTTTCATCCATGACAACGATGGGCTGGTGGTGTTCGCCACCGGCAACGAGTCGTCGGCCGACCCGACCGACATGGCGGCGCTGCCGAGCCAGCCCGGTCCGCTGGGGGCGACGCCCGCCTCCGACCTCGCGGTCGGCTGGCTGTCAGTGGCTGCGCTCGACACCGCCAACCCGTCGCAACTGGCCGAGTACTCCAACGCCTGCGGCATCGCGATGGATTACTGCCTGGTCGCGCCCGGCGACGTTGTGGTGACCGGCACCGATGACGCGCCGAGCGATCCCACCTACTGGAGTTGGGGCGGCACCTCGTTCGCCGCGCCACAGGTCTCTGGCGCCGCGGCGCTGGTGTGGGAGGCGTTCCCGTATTTCAACAACGATCTGGTCCGGCAGACACTGCTGGGCACCGCGACCGACCTCGGCGATGCGGGTGTCGACGCCGTCTTCGGCCACGGCTTGCTCAATGTCGGCAAGGCGGTGCAGGGGCCGGGACGGCTCGACTGGGGCCAGGTGTTCGCCGATTTCGACAGTGGCGTCTCGGTCTGGTCGAACGACATTTCCGGCGACGGCGGCATCACCCTGCGCGGCGACGATGGCCTGCTGCACCTGACGGGCGAGAACAGCTATCGCGGCCATACCCAGGTCGATGGCGGGTCGCTGCTCGTATCCAATCACGGCCTGCCCGGAAACGCGGTTGTCGGAGTGAATGGCGGCTTGTACCTGGACGCGACCTCGGTCGCAGGCAACCTGCAGAACGAGGGCATCTTCGCGATTGGTGGTGGCGACGCCTCGGGTGTCGAGCACCAGATCGGCGGCGACCTCACCCTCGGTACCACGTCCTTCTTCGACGTCGAACTCGGCTCGCACCTGCAGGTGGACGGCCAGGCCAGTCTCGACGGCTGGTTGACCATCACCGGCGTCGCGCCGGGTTACGTGTACGAGTCGCGCGAGCTGATCATCAATGCCGATGGCGGCGTCAGCGGTGTGTTCGACGAACTCGCGGCGGCCGATGGCGTGTTCCTTGAAGGATCGATCGACTACCAGCCTTCGCAGGTCTGGCTCGATATCACCCGGCTCGACGTCAGCGCCGCGGCGCAGTCGATGGCGCTCAGCAGCGCGGCGGTCGGCAGTGCGGTGCGGGTGGAGAACGCGTTCCGCCGGATCGACACCGGCACCGCGTTCGCCGGCACGGGCGCGGGCGATGCCTTCGTCCGTGGCGCCGGCGCGCTGCAAGGCACGCCGACCGCGGCAGCGGCCGAACGTTCGCTTGCCAGCCTGTCGGGCGAACTGCACGGCGCCGACACCGCGTTCGCGATGATGGCGATCGAGGGCAGCCGGCACGCACTGGAGTCGCGACTGGACGATCTCGGCACGGGCGCGCTCGCGGGTGCGTGGGCCGACCGGCTGGATGGTCAGCGCTCCATGTGGTCGAACACCCGACTCGACGCCAACGGCTGGATGCTCGGGCAGGACTATCGTTTCGGCCCGCAACTGACGGTCGGCGCGGCGTTCGGCCAGACCGACGGCATCGCGGCGCATGACCTGCGTGGCGACCGCGAGCGCAACCGCCAGCTGGAGGCACAGGGCTACGCGGCCTGGAGCAATGGCGGCAACTACCTGATGGGCCGCGTCGCGATGGGCCGGATGGACCGCTGGATGCAGCGCGACATCCTTCTCGGCAGCGAGCGTTTCGGGGTCGACGCGCAATACGACAACCGTTACGCCACGGTCGGCCTGCAGGCCGGGCACCGTTTCAAGATCGCTGATGCCACGTTGACGCCGTATGTCGGCACGCAGTCGCTGCAGCTCGATCGCGACGGGTTCTCGGAACAGGGCGCGGCCGGCTTCGGCCTGAGCACCCACGACTCCCGCCTCGACGCGACCCAGGCCCTGGCCGGCGCACGACTGGAGCGGCAGTGGTCGGTCGGCGCGACCCGCATCAGCCTGCAGGGCCGGATGGAATGGCAACGCACGCTGTCGCAGTCGGGTGCTTCGATCGATGCGCGCTTCACCGGGCTGGATGCGTGGTCGCCGATCACGGGTGCCGGGCTGGGCGAGCAGGCCACGGTGTTCGGGTTTGGCGTGCACGCATGGCTGCCGGTCGGCGGACAGCTGGGCTTCGAGCTGGACAGCCGCCATGAGAATGGTCGCAGCTATACCGGGGCGTTCGCGAATTGGTCGATCGGGTTCTAGTGTGGACTGATCGCCTGCGGGATCAGCAGGAACTTTCGGGGGAAAGGGAATGAATGCGGAAAACGGGAGGCGCATGCGTCTGACGTATGCGGGACTACTGAGTGCGGCGCTCTTGCAACTGCTGGTCGCTTGTGGTGGTGGTGGAAGTGGTGGCGGTGTTCAGGCGGATCCTCCACCGGCCGAAGTGCCGCCGGACTCCGGCTCTCCCGAACCCGAACCGGAGCCCGAGCCCGAGCCGGAGCCGGAGCCGGAGCCGGAGCCCGAACCGGAGCCCGAACCGGAGCCCGAACCGGAGCCGGAACCGGAGCCGGAACCGGAGCCGGAACCGGAACCGGAACCGGAGCCGGAACCGGAGCCGGAGCCACTACCGGCAAATATGGAAAGTCATTTGGTCCTCACGAATGCAAGGGATGGCGTATTATCGATTGACAATGGTAGCGGTATAAAAATAGGTATTGTCGACACGGGAGTGCGGAGTGATCACCCGGCGTTCTCCGACCGCGTCACCGCTAATCTGAGTTACGTTGACGGCGCTTCGAATGATCTCAGCGTGGACGATCGGGCTGGACACGGCACGTCAGTCGCGCAGTTGGCGGCCGGTAGTTCGCTTGGTGAATGGCCTCGCCGATGGCTAGGCGGCATCGCCCGGGGTGCAGAAATTCTTTCTGCCAGATTGCTTCCGGATGCCGGCGTGGCAGGACAAGCTAGCGGGGTTAGCGTCAATGCAATCGCGACCGCGAATCATGATTTGGCGGCTGCAGGTGCAAAGATACTCAACAATTCGTGGGGCGGTCTCGAGTGGAGTGAAGACGAGTCCATCTCTCTATTAAATGCATACCACCCTTTCGTGGGAGCGCACGGTGGGTTGGTGGTATTTGCAGCGGGAGACGATGCTTCGAATCAGCCTTCTCGTATTGCCTCGCTTCCGAGCATCAGCACGGAGGGTTCGGCGCTCGAGCATGGCTGGGTGGTCGTCGCGGCTCTGGATACGTTCAACCCTACTGAACTAGCTGACTATTCCAACGCGTGCGGTATTGCGATGGCCTATTGCCTCGTCGCCCCGGGGGATGTGGTGGTGACTGGACAGGATGACGGAACGTTCAATCCCACTTTCCATGCGGTCAGCGGCACGGGGTATGCCGCTCCGCTCGTATCGGGTACCGCGGCAGCAATCTGGGAGCGCTATCCTTACTTTGACAACGACCTCGTTAGGCAGGCGTTGTTTGGAAGTGCTACCGACCTTGGAGCCCCGGGTGTTGATCCCGTATTTGGCCACGGGCTGTTGAATGTCGACCGCGCATTACGCGGACTTTCACGCCTTGACTGGGGGGACGTGACCGTCAATCCGTTGCCGCAATACAACAGCAGCTGGCTCAACGGAATCAGCGGCGAAGGCGGTTTGACCGTAGATGGAAGCGGCAATGTCATCGATTTGATAGATGACCCGGTCCTTTGGATAAGAGGGGAGAACACCTTTACCGGAGGGTTGAACATAGTCCGCGGAATGACCATGACACTCAATGGCAGCTTTGTTGCCGACGTCCACATAGACAGTACGTCGTATCTGTATGCATGGGAAGTGACTTTTCTAGGTGATGTGGAAATACAGGGTTTGATGGCAATAAACACCGCGGATGATGCTGAGTATCCTGCGATATTCAAGGGGAATGTAATAAACGACGGTATTCTTTACAGTCGTGCGGCTGAAAACACTGCTTTTGAAGGGGGTTATCGCCAAAGTAGTCAGGGAAGCTTCATGACACTTCTCGGAACTGAGCCTCTTCATGTCCGTGGAGAAGCACATCTGGATGGGCAATTGTATTTGTACGGTACTGCTGAGGGTTATACGCCGCGACTCCACACTGAAGTGTTAATCGCGGATGGAGGTGTCTTCGGTAACTTTTCATCATTTGTTGTCTCATCCTCAGCCTTGCTCGAAGCAAGAATTGGCTATGGTCCAGATCGTGTTTGGGTGGACTTGGAACCGGTCGACGCAGGGTCTGTCGAGGGAATGTCCTACACGTCCAGCAGTTTGGGCGCTGCGCGCCGGGTGGAAGAAACTTTCCGTTACCTTGACGAACTGCTCGCTGGGCCTTCGAAAGCAAGAGCGACGGAATCGCTGGACGGCTTCCTGTCCGCCGCCGGAACGCTGCAGCGGACCAGCTCGAATGAAGCGCTTGATGCAACTTTGGCCAGTCTCTCCGGCGAGCAGCACGCGGCTGACGCGGCGTTCACGATGATGGCGCTGGATGACAGCCGGCATTCGCTGGAGGCGCGGCTGGATTCGCTCGACCATGGCCGGCCACAGGGCACATGGGCCGATCGTCTCGGCGGGCAGCAGTCGATGTGGTCGACCACACGCCTGGACACCCAAGGCTGGATGATCGGCCAGGACTACCGCCTCAGCCCGGACGTGACCCTGGGCGCGGCGTTCGGCCAGACCAACGGTTACGCCAGCCATGCAGTGCGTGGCGACCGCGAGCGCAACCGCCAGGTCGAGGGTCAGCTGTATGGCGCTTGGAAGCGCGACGCCCACTACGTGATGGGTCGGGTGGCTCGGGGGCAGATGGACCGCTGGATGCAGCGTGACGTACTGCTGGGCAATCAGCGCTTCGACGTGCAGTCCGACTACGAAAACCGCTACACCACGCTGGGAGTGCAGGCGGGCCACCGCTTCGATGTCGGCCGCGGCACGCTGACTCCGTACCTGGGCACCCAAGCCCTGCGTCTGGAGCGCGGTGCCTTCGCCGAGCAAGGAGCGGCCGGCTTTGGATTGACGACAGATGGTTCAGTGCTGGAGGCAACGCAAGCGCTGGTCGGTGCCCGCCTGAGGCACGACTGGAGCGTCGGGAGTGTGCCGCTGTCCTTGCAGGGGCGTTTGGAGTGGCAACGCACGCTGTCGCAGTCGGGTGCTTCGATCGATGCGCGCTTCACCGGGCTGGATGCGTGGTCACCGATCACCGGCGCTGGGCTGGGCGAGGAGGCCACGGTGTTCGGCTTCGGCGTGCACGCGTGGCTGCCGGTCGGTGGGAAGCTGGGCTTCGAGCTGGACAGCCGCCATGAGAACGGCCGCAGTTATACCAGGGCGTTCGCGAACTGGTCTGTGGGGTTCTAAGCCTGGCGGCTGAAACAGCGACAACCGATGAAAAAGAAAAACGCCGCGGATATCCGCGGCGTTTTTTTTTGCATCGTGTGCCGACTTGCTCTGCACCATGTGCCGACTCGTCCTGCACCGTGCGCCGACTCGTCGCCGTTCCGCCGTAGGAGCGACGTAAGTCGCGATTGCACGGCGATTCCGGAGTACAGCGCGTTCGCGACTTACGTCGCTCCTACATACGCGCGATGCCCCGGTGCCTATGCACGGGCCGCCAGCCTCAGCTACGCCCGTCAAACAGCTCCCGCCCGATCAGCATCCGGCGGATCTCGTTGGTCCCTGCACCAATCGCATACAACTTCGCGTCGCGCAGGATCCGCCCGGTCGGGAACTCGTTGATATAGCCGTTGCCGCCCAGGCTCTGGATCGCTTCCAGCGCGACCTGCACCGCCGCTTCCGACGCATGCAGCAGGCACGACGCCGCATCGACCCGGCTCTTGTGGCCGGCGTCATAGTCGCGCGCCACCTGGTAGGCGAACGCCCGCGACGACTGCAGCGCGGTATACATGTCGGCGATCTTGGCCTGCATGATCCCGAACGTGCCGATCGCCTGGTCGAACTGCCTGCGCTCACGCACGTAGGGCAGGGTGATGTCGAGCGCCGCCTGCATCAGCCCCAGCGGTCCACCGGTCAGCACCAGCCGCTCGGTGTTGAGGCCGGACATCAGCACCTTGACGCCGTGGTTGACCTCGCCGAGCACGTTCTCCGCCGGGATCTCGCAGTCCTGGAATACCAGCTCGCAGGTGTTGGAGCCGCGCATGCCCAGCTTGTCGAGCTTCTGCGCGGTGCTGAAGCCCTTCATGCCCTTCTCGACGATGAAGGCGGTCATGCACTTGCTGCCCGCGTCCTTGCCGGCGGTGCGCATGTAGACGATCAGCACGTCGGCCTCGGGGCCGTTGGTGATCCACATCTTGTTGCCGTTGGCGACCCACACGTCACCCTTCAACTCGGCGCGGCAAGACATCGAGCCGACCACGTCCGAGCCCGCACCCGGCTCGCTCATCGCCAGCGCGCCCTTCCACTCGCCGCTGCACAGCTTCGGCAGGTACTTGCTGCGCTGGGCCTCGTTGCCGTTCGCATAGAGGTTGTTGACGCACAGGTTGGAGTGCGCGCCGTAGCTCAGCCCGACCGAGCCGGACGCGCGCGAGATCTCCTCCATCGCCACCAGGTGGGCGAGGTAGCCCATCTCGCTGCCGCCGTACTCGCCCGGCACGGTCAGGCCGAGCAGGCCGATCTCGCCGAGTTTCGGCCACAGGTCCTGCGGGAACGCGTTGTCCTCGTCGATCGAGGTGGCGCGCGGGGCGATCTCGGCTTCGGCGAACCGGCGCACGGCGTCGCGCAGGGCGTCGAGCTCGTCACCAAGGGGGAAGGGGCGCATGACTACTCCTGGTTCGTCACTGGATGGCCGCCATCCGGGCGGCCGGCTTCACAACGGGTTTCACAAACAACGACGGGGCACATAGGCCCCGTCGTCATGGTCACAACACCAGCGGCTTACGCGCCGCCGCGGATACGGCCCTGGAAGCGCGGGGTGGTACGACCCAGCGGCAGCTTGAGCTTGCCCATCACGTCGATCCGCTCCTCGGCCATGCGGTCGGCGGCCCGGTAGGTCGGGATGCCGTCGCGCTCGGCGATTTCGAAGATGCGGGTCAGGTTGTGGTAGATGGTCCGCATCATGCGCATCGCGCGCTCGCGGTTGTAGCCGGTGATCTCCAGCGCGACGTTCATCACGCCGCCGGCGTTCACCGCGTAGTCCGGCGCGTACAGAATGCCGGTCTTCTGCACTTCGTCGCCGATCGCGTTGTTGGCCAGCTGGTTGTTGGCCGAGCCGCAGATGACCTTGCACTTCAGGCGCGGCAGGGTCTGCTCGTTGACGGTGCCGCCCAGCGCGCACGGCGAGTACACGTCGGCGTCGACGTCGTAGATCTCGTCCAGGCCCACGGCCTCGGCGCCGTACTCGGACACGGCCTTGTCGACCAGGCCCTGGTTGATGTCGGTCACGAAGATCTTCGCGCCGCGTTCCTTCAGCAGCTTCACGTACTCCATGCCGACGTGGCCCAGGCCCTGCACGGCGTAGCTGTACTTGCCGACTTCCTCGTCGCCGAAGCGCTTGTTGAGCGAGGCCATCAGGCCCTGCAGCGCACCGTAGGCGGTGAACGGCGACGGGTCGCCCGAGCCGCCGTGGACCTGGTGCACGCCGGTCACGAACTCGGTCTCGCGGTACACGTATTCCATGTCGTTGACGTCGATGCCAACGTCCTCGGCGGTGATGTAGCGGCCGCCCAGCGACTGCACGAACTGGCCGAACGCACGGAACAGCGCCTCGGACTTGTCGGTCGCGGGATCGCCGATGATCACGGCCTTGCCGCCGCCGATGTCCAAGCCGGCCACGGCGTTCTTGTAGGTCATGCCGCGGCTGAGGCGGAGCACGTCGTTCAGCGCGTCCTGCTCGGTCTTGTACGGCCACATGCGCGTACCGCCCAGGGCCGGGCCCAGCACGGTGTTGTGGATCGCGATGATGGCCTTCAGGCCCGCGTCCTTGTTGTGGCAGAACACGACCTGCTCGTGGCCGAAGGTGTCCAGGGTCTCGAAAATCATCGGGTGCTCCGCGTCGGCGTGGAATTGCGCATCGCGCTTTACGCCAACTGTGGTTGGTAAGTACTTGAATCTGTTGGATTCGCCTGTGCAGCCGGGTCGTAGCGGTGGCTGCAGGGGCGGTAGTCTAATGCAATCATCCAGTACGGCTACGTATGGTCAGGGGCGCGCAAGCCTGCGACTCCGGTCTCAAAACGGACGGTACCGGCGTTCGCGCAGGCGCAGCGTCGCCTGCCATTGCTCGCCGCGTTCGACCGCGATGCCGGCATGCATCGAGTACGGGTCCGGCCGGCCGTCGGCCATCAGGTTGTCGACCACCACCGCGCTGCCGGCGATGGCCCGGGTTTCGACCAGGCCGAACGGGAATTCGTGGCCACCGCCGGCTTCCGGCGCGTGCAGGCAGACGCACAGGGTGCGGCGACGGTTGCCGGCGTCGGGGCGGTCGCGCGCCAGGTCGTCCGGGGCGAGGTAGTCGCGGTGGCGCCAGTCGGGCGAGCCGGGGATGCGACGCTCGACCTCGATCGCCTCGGCATGCGCCAACTCGGCCTGCGCCGACCGCGCCAGCCGCAGTTGCAACACCCGCAGCGCCAGGTCCTCCTGCGCCGGGTCGATCCGCAGCGCCGGCACCACCGCGCCGCCGCCGGGGGCGTTCAACATCGCCATCGCGATCAGCAGCCGGCATTCGTCCGATGACAGCACGGCGTCGACCTGCGCCACCCGCGGCTCCGTGCTGAGCAGGCGCGGGGACGGCGTGTTCAAGGCGTCCTCCAAGGCGAGTGGCGCCGGCTCGCCATGCCCCGGCGACGCCCCGTCGAACCATGGTGCCGGCGCCACCGTCTGCGGCAACGGCTCCACCTGCCGCTCGCGCAGCCACGCGCGCCAGCTTGCGGCGGCCTGCGGTTGCACCGCGCAGCCTTCGCCGCGTTGCAGGCGCTCGGCCAGCAGCAACGCCGCCACCAGGTCACCGCGCCGGGCCGCGCGTTCCAGCAGGTGGATGCAGGCCGCCTGGTCGGCCGCGCCCGGCCGCCGCCCGTAATGCAGCGCGGCCGCCCGCAAGGCCGGCGGATAGTCGTGGTTCACCGCCACCCGCAGCCGCTGGTTCATGCGCTCGTCGCGCGGAAGCAGCACGCTGCCCATCGCCACCCACGCCAGCCAGTAACTCGCCACCGGGTGGTGCTGGCTCTCGGCCTGGGCCAGCCAGCCCAGCGCCAGTTGCGGGTCGGGGTCACAGCCGATCCCGAACAGCAGCATCCGCCCGTACTCGACCTGCGCGCCGTCGTGGCCGGCCAGCGCCGAGCGCGCATGCAGTAACAGCGACTCCTCGACCTTGCCTTCGGCCAGCAGCGCGCCGGCCAGCTCGAACAGCGGGCTGGGCGCATCGTCGGCCGCCGCGGATCGCAGCGTGGCGATGCGGTCGACGCGGGGACCGGAGCCGTGGGGGTCGGAGTAGACGGGAATCATCCCGTAGACAAACGTTGCGCCCATGACAAGCGGGCCAAGGGCGCAAAGTCGCCCCGCGCTACAATCGACGGAATCCCGTTTTCAGCAGTCGAGTGCGCCATGAGCACCCCCGCCAGCAACCTTTCCGACACCGCCACCAGCGTCGACACCGCCAGCGCCCACCCGCTGCGTTTCGTCACCGCCGCCAGCCTGTTCGACGGCCACGACGCCGCGATCAACATCATGCGGCGGCTGATCCAGGGGCAGGGCGTCGAGGTCGTGCACCTGGGCCACAACCGCAGCGTCGAGGACGTCGTCCGCGCCGCGCTGCAGGAGGACGCCGACGGCATCGCGCTGTCGAGCTACCAGGGCGGCCACGTCGAGTACCTCAAGTACATGGTCGACATGCTCAAGGAGCGCGACGCCGGCCACATCAAGGTCTTCGCCGGCGGCGGCGGCACCATCACCCCCGAGGAGATCCGCGAGCTGCAGGCCTACGGCGTCGAGCGCATCTACCACCCCAACGACGGCATGCACATGGGGCTGGTGGCGATGATCGAGGACGTGGTGCGCCGCGCCAGCGAAGGCCGCATCGAAGGCGAAGCCGACAACACCGCGCCCGCGATCACCGACGAGATCGCCATCGGAAAAATGCTCAGCGCGATCGAGGAAGGCCATTTCGACGAGCACGAGTTGTCGAAGCTGCGAAAAGAATGGCAACTGGCCGGCGGCAAGACCCCGGTCATCGGCATCACCGGCACCGGCGGCGCCGGCAAGTCGAGCGTCACCGACGAACTGCTCAACCGCTTCCTCGCCAACTTCCCGGAGATGCGCATCGCGGTGATCTCGGTCGACCCGACCCGTCGCCGCACCGGTGGCGCGCTGCTCGGCGACCGCATCCGCATGAACTCCCTGCGCAGCGAGCGCGTCTACATGCGCTCGATGGCGACCCGCCGCCAGCACGCCGCCACCAACGCGGTGCTGAAGGACTCGATCGGCTTCCTCAAGGGACTGGGCTACGACCTCGTCATCGTCGAGACCGCGGGTATTGGCCAGAGCGACTCGGAGATCGTCGACCTGGTCGACTTCCCGATGTACGTCATGACCAGCGACTTCGGCGCCCCGAGCCAGCTGGAGAAGATCGACATGCTCGACTTCGCCGAACTCGTGGTGCTCAACAAGTACGACAAGCGCGGCGCAGAAGATGCGCTGCGCGACATCCGCAAACAGTGGAAGCGCAACCGCGTCGCCTTCCAGACCAAGGACGAGGATGTGCCGGTTTACCCGACCATCGCCAGCCAGTTCAACGACCCCGGCATCAGCTGGATGTTCGCCAACCTGTGCCGCCTGATGCGCGAGAAGCTGGAGCTGCCGGCGGACAAATGGTCGCCCGACATCGACACCACGCTGAAGGAGCCGCGCGCGACCGTACTGATCCCCGGCAGTCGCGTGCGTTACCTGGCCGAGATTGCCGAGCAGGGCAGGGGGATCAACCGCCAGATCGAGACGCAGGCCGAGACCGCCGACCGCGCGCAAAGCTACTGGCAGTCCCTGCACGACCTTGAAGACCCCAAACTGCCCAAGCAGCTCGACCTTTACCAGGCCGAAGACCTGCAGCGGCCGGCAACCTCCAGCGGCCGAACATCGCCCCCTGTAGGAGCGACGTCAGTCGCGAACGCCACACATTCCGGTACCCCCGAGGAAATCGCGACTAACGTCGCTCCTACAACGGAGGGAAGCCGCGACCCTGCATCGGACGCCGCTCACTCGCCCGCCCACACGCCCGACCGCACCCTGCTAACCCTCCGCCAGCGCTACAACGACGCCGTCCAATCGCTCTCCTCCGAGGCGCTGAAGCTCCTCCGCGACTGGCCATCCCGCCTCAAATCCATCACCGACGACGTCAACGAATACCAGGTCCGCGACAAGACCATCCGCGTCGACAACTACCGCGAGTCCCTGTCGCACCAGCAGATCCCCAAGATCGCCGCCCCCACCTACAAATCCTGGGGCGAACTGCTCACCTTCCTGCAAAAGGAAAACCTCCCCGGCGCCTACCCCTACACCGGCGGCGTCTACCCGTACCGCCGCACCGGCGAGGACCCGATCCGCATGTTCGCCGGCGAGGGCACCCCGGAGCGCACCAACCGCCGCTTCCACTACCTCAGCGTCGGCCAGCCCGCCGCGCGCCTGTCCACCGCGTTCGACTCCGTCACCCTGTATGGCGAGGACCCGGCGCCGCGCCCGGACATCTACGGCAAGATCGGCAACTCCGGCGTCAACATCCCCACGCTGGACGACATGAAGAAGCTGTACTCCGGCTTCGACCTGTGCGCGCCGACCACCTCGGTGTCGATGACCATCAACGGCCCCGCGCCGATGATCCTGGCGATGTTCATGAACACCGCCATCGACCAGCAGGTCGAGAAGTACCTGCGCGAGGACCAGGCCCGCTGGGACGCCGCCCACGACAAGATCGAAAAACTCTTCGAAGGCAAGCAACGCCCGCAGTACGGCGGCATGCTGCCCGAGACCAACGACGGCCTCGGCCTAGGCCTGCTCGGCGTCACCGGCGACCAGGTGGTCGACGCCGAGACTTACGAGCGCATCAAGGCCTACACCCTCAAGACCGTGCGCGGCACCGTGCAGGCCGACATCCTCAAAGAGGACCAGGCCCAGAACACCTGCATCTTCAGCACCGAGTTCGCCCTGCGGATGATGGGCGACATCCAGCAGTACTTCGTCGACTTTGGGGTGCGCAACTTCTACTCGGTGTCGATCTCCGGCTACCACATCGCCGAGGCCGGGGCGAACCCGATCAGCCAGCTCGCCTTCACGCTGAGCAACGGCTTCACCATCGTCGAGTACTACCTCGCGCGCGGGATGAAGATCGACGACTTCGCGCCCAACCTGTCGTTCTTCTTCAGCAACGGCATGGACCCCGAGTACACCGTCATCGGCCGCGTCGCCCGCCGCATCTGGGCCCGCGCCATGCGCGAGCGCTACGGCGCCAGCGCCCGCAGCCAGATGATGAAGTACCACATCCAGACCAGCGGCCGCTCCCTGCACGCGCAGGAGATCCAGTTCAACGACATCCGCACCACGCTGCAGGCCCTGTACGCGCTGTTCGACAACTGCAACAGCCTGCACACCAACGCCTACGACGAAGCCATCACCACCCCGACCGAAGAGTCGGTGCGCCGCGCCGTCGCCATCCAGATGATCATCAACAAGGAGCTGGGGCTGAACTTCTGCGAGAACCCCTGGCAGGGCAGCTTCATCGTCGACAAGCTCACCGACATCGTCGAGGAAGCCGTCTACAAGGAGTTCGAGGCCATCAGCGAGCGCGGCGGCGTGCTCGGCGCCATGGACACCATGTACCAGCGCGGCAAGATCCAGGAAGAGAGCCTGTACTACGAGCACAAAAAGCACGACGGCAGCCTGCCGCTGGTCGGCGTCAACACCTTCCTGCCGAAGGAGCACGCCGGCGACATCGTCACCGAGATCGAACTGATCCGCTCGACCGAGGAAGAGAAGGGCCAGCAGATCGACAACGTCGCCAACTACCAGCAGCTCCGCAACGCCCTGACCCCGTCCGCCCCTGTAGGAGCGACGTCAGTCGCGATCGGAACCTCCGACCGCGACGCCGGCCTCGCCTACCTCCAGAAAACCGCCCGCGACCGCCAGAACGTCTTCGCCGCGCTGATGGAGGCGGTGAAGACGCACAGCCTGGGGCAGATCAGCCATGCGTTGTATGACGTGGGTGGGGAATACAGGAGAAACATGTGAAGTTCCTGATTAAAGCCGAGGTTCGGATCGTCATTCGCTAGCACAATAAAGGGCAACGAACAGAATGCACTCATTATGCGTGTTCAATAACAAGGGTGGCGTCGGTAAGACCACCCTGTTGTGCAATCTTGCCGCGTACTTTGCGTTGGAGAGTGGAAAAAAAGTTCTCGTAGTCGACGCAGATCCGCAATGCAATGCGACGGCGTACATGCTTCCGGAAAAGGAAGTGGAGAAGCTCTACTCAAGTTCTAGCGACGAGGGGACGATTAATGATCTGATCGTGTCGCTCAAAAAATCGAAAGGTTTTGGCTCGACCCCCATCGTTCGAAGTGCCGGCTTCGGCGTCGATCTCGTTCCCGGGGATCCCAAATTTGCACTTGCTGAGGACTTCCTGGCGAAGGACTGGTTTGATGCGACAAATGGTCAGGAAAGAGGGTTGAAGACCACGTTCTTCTTGCGTGCCCTTATCGCCTGGGCCCAGAAGCGCAAATATGACTACGTTTTTTTTGATATAGGGCCGTCCTTGGGCGCTATCAACAGAACTGTGTTGTTGACGTGTGACTATTTCGTCTTGCCAATGTCTTCCGATATTTTTAGTCTCAGAGGGCTGCAAAATATCCAGGTCGCAATACAGGGTTGGATGAAGGGTATTACACGAGGCTTGGAAGTTTATGAAGAAGAAAATGACGAGCCATTTACATTGGAAGATGATATTGCATTGGGTGAGCGGGGGATAAAATTTCTCGGATACGTTACTCAGCAATACACTGCAAAAACCGTCGGCGGCAAGAAGCAACCAGTTAAATCTTTCGAGAGAATCATCAAAAGGATTGGGCCGGCTATCGAACGAAGTCTTATCAAGCCGTTGAACGAGGGCGCGATTCTAAACTACAAGCTCGGTGAAATTCCCTACTTTCAAAGTCTAGTGCCGATGTCTCAGACTTCTGCGAAACCCATTTTCGCTCTCAAATCTGCTGACGGTATCGTAGGGGCGCACTTCGACAAAGTGAAGGAGTTCAAGCTCGTTATAGGTGAAATCGCAGACAACGTGCAAAATAATCTGGAAGACGTGGTGTGGCTATGAGGTGGCCTGCCCCCTTGATTAAAGACATCGCTGCAAGGCGTGCTGTCGTGTTTCTCGGGGCTGGTGTTTCAATGAACTCGTTGGGAACTGACGGCAGGTCCAGGCCAAAGACTTGGGCCCAATTCCTAAAGGTTGGTGCCAAGGCGATAGGGCGGTCCAATTCCACTATCGTTAAAGAAGTCACGGGGCTAATCGAAAGAAACGATTGGCTAACGGCATGCGAAGTAATTAAAGATAAGCTCGGTCGGCAGGAGTTCACTGATTTGATGAGAGCCGAATTCCAAGACCCGGGATTTCGGCCAGCAGAGATCCATGCACATATATGGTCTTTAGATCTCCGTATAGCTATAACGCCAAACGTGGATGTCATATACGATGGCTTGGTAGCAGATCGTGGAAACGGGACGGTTTCGATTAAGACGTTCCGAGATGAGGATATTGCGGAATCTATTCGAAGTCGTGATCGAATATTAATCAAAAGCCATGGTTCAGTGGACGCTCCAAACGCGTTAATATTTACGCGAACTCAATACGCGGAGGCTAGAAACAAATACAGGGCGTTCTACGAAATGCTCTATTCTTTATTGAGCACCCACACTTTTCTATTCTTAGGGTGTGGTTTGGAGGATCCAGACCTAAGGTCGCTTTTGGAGGACTATAGATATAGAAATTCTTTTAGCCGGAAGCACTACTTTTCCTTGCCGCGAGAGGATTATCACGACTCCATAGTTAAGGTCTACTCGGAATCTCTGAATGTCGAGTTCGTCAGCTATATGAGTAAGGATAACCATCGCGAACTGACAACGGGCGTCAAGGAGTTGGCTGAGACGTCTTGGCTTATGCGTGCGGAAATGGGGAAGAATCTCGGCTGGTAGTTTGACCTATAAAGCGGGATCAGCTGTTTTATGGGTAACATGCCCTAGGGCGCAAGTGCTAACACAAGATAACCGCAAACGGTTGTAGCCACGTATTACTCGGCCCCCCCAAAAAGCGGAACCAGAGTTGTTTGGTCTAGCTGCTCATCGTCGTGTTGATGGCGGAATGTAGCTTCGCAAAATTTTCAATTGTCACGTCTGAAAGGCTCAACTCTGGGTGGCGTCGGAGAAAGGTCTCTGCAACCTGGCCGTGGTTGTATTGTCCGTTCTTGGCCTCGATTCGCTTGACGATTCGATCTCCCTGCGGGAGTTCTTTTAGTTGAGTCTTCAACCCGAAGGTCAGATTGTAAATACCAAGATAGTCCTTGGGGTCAAACAGGTCCTCAATGTCCGCGTTCTTTGTTTCTGTGATTCTGTTTGCCAAGATTAGTCTCGTATCTTTGAGAAGGTTCTGCGATGCCATTGCGGTTATCCGCTGAAGGCCTTGAGTGTCGGAGTCGGCAAGCACCGTAATGTCCAAGTGACGTCCAATCAAGCTTACAAACGTTGGAATATTCGATGCACTCCCGGCGGGCAGTATTCTCCAACGACTGTCCAGTTCAGTCTTGTTGTTCTTCTTGCATAGCAAAGACATGATCGTGATATAGATGAAATCAGAAGTCCCTTCGACGATGAGGTTATTGGGTCCGATGAATAAACTTTGCGCGATGTCGTAACCGAGGGCGGCTTGAAGAGGGAACAAGCTGTCGGGGTCGATGGCCAGAACATCGGCGCTGACGATTACCCCACGTGGAGGTCCAAGATCCTCGACTATGCGAGTGCGCTGTAGTTGATCCGCCTCTACCATGAATGGGGAGTGCGTCGTATAGATCACAGGCGACGATGGGGCCAATCGCTCGTTAATGAAGCGCAGGAAATCGCCTTGGGCCTTGCCATGCAAAGTTAGCGCAGGTTCGTCAAGGAGAACTATCGTGTTTCCCTTTGATTCGAATTCGCTAAAACCGGCTAAGAATGAAAAGAACCACTGAAAACCGGACGATCTCTGGCAGAAGTTATTCGAGTATCCGGTTCGACCATCTTCGAGTCTGATGTCAAGAAAGCGAGCCACGGCTGTGTGGCCTTGGTTGTTGCTCTCAGTTACCTTGTCCACATCAATGTGGACTCGAAGATTTGGGTTTTGCTTCCAATATTCGAATACTTGCTGTGTTAAATCTATCTGTACCGCCTCTAGTTCCGCCTTCCTCAGGTCATAGTCATCGCTTTGTATTTGTTTTAGGTCGGTTCCAGCTAGGCTCAATAGCGCGCGCGCAGTCTGCATATCGGATTCGGCGGGTTTTTCTTTTGCAGTGCCAATCTTTCGTAGGTCGATTCGACCAGGCAGCGTGCTATAGCTAGAGAATCGGAAAAACGTCGGGACTAGTGCGATGATATCGTCGGTAATCGCATCCCAAAGTTCCCCTCGTGACTTGTAAGTGTCACCGAGTATCTTTTTTGCATTTTCAGAGTCATCATCCTCTTGTACTTGCTTAGAGACCGCATCATGCAGATCAACCAAGGTCGATACCTTGTCGAGAGGAGCTTTAATGCTGCCGGGGAGTGCTGCTTTCTGTAAATCGACGTAAGCCTCCTCGTTTAGCGATACGTCAACGGTCAACTGGTCGGAGTACTGTCGTCCGAGGGTAAACGTGCGAGACGTTAAAATGCCTCCACCGTAAGTATTTTCAAGTTCGGCGAACTCTTCGCAACTAAGCTCAAAAATAGCGTTAATAGGTTGTGTTTCTTGAATGTCGCCCGCTTTACGATCCTTCGTTAGAAGCCAGCGCGGATATTGATCTTCAAGCTTAAACGTTTGCTCGTAGGCAGGATTAAGCAGATAAAGCGCCTCGAGTAGGCCAGATTTACCCGCTTCATTTTTTCCGACCAGACAGGTAACTGCGTCATCAACTTTGATGTCGCCAGAGTCAACAACGTTTCGGAACTTCCGCACGCGGAAAGACTGAAGAATCATTCGGTGCCCCCTTGGCGATTGCTGCGACGCATCATGTTGGTCGTCACAGATGAAGTGTTGACCATAACTGCTCTAAATGCGAGATTCCAGTTAAGACTAAGATCAACTTCCACGTCCACGTCCGATGTTTCGGAGCGCCGCAACCTCATCTACATGGGCCCGCGCTCGGAGGTGTTCGTCCGGCAGACGCTGCGGGTGATGGCGGCCAACCCGCAGATCGTGCCGCCGGGCTATGAAACGGCCGCAGCAAATCGTGTGTAGAGATCGCCCGGCAGCTCGTGAGCAAGGCGCCACTTGATCCCCATCGGGCGCTCGCCTGTATGCGAGACATATGACGCAGGCCCCAATAGCCAGAACGCCCGCTCATCCGTCGTCAGGCGGGCGAATGGAAGTGCAATGCTTCCGGTGCTCTCATGCTGCTGGTACCGCTGACCGGTGTCGCTCTCCGCACGGGTAGCGGACTGACTTTCCCAGTGGATCAGCTCCCGGCTGATCGCGTAGTCCCGATATCGCGTGGTGGGCGAAAAGTGTCCACTAGCTTTATCGAGAGTGAATGCCAGCAAGTCCACCGACGCATCCGGAAGCCAACGCACGCCTTCGCGCCATTCCGGCACTTTCAGCCGATCCCCATCACTGAAAGCGGCAAGAATCTCCCTCCGTGTATAGCGGGCATGGACATACAAGGGCACTTCGGGGTGCGTGGAAAGCGGAGCCTGGACGTGATCGATACGTTCGGTAAGGAGATCCATCAGCTGGTCCAGCTCCACCAAAACTTGTGGGTGCTGCCAGATCAGCGATGCGGCTTCATCGAGGCTCTCGCCATCCAAGCGGACGCTCTCGGTAAGCACCGTTGCCAGCATGTGGAACAGCCGGCGGGTGCGAACATCGAGCGAGCCCATGCTTGGTGGCAGCGTTGCTTGCGCAAAGGTGCGGTACTGCTTAATCCGCTGTTCGTCGTCGAGGTGGAGCAATCTCCCCAACGCACGCCGCAGCGCGTTCTCCTCAGGCCCGTTCGGCAGAGTTGGTACGCCACCCGCTTCCAGCAAGTCCGACCAGCAGTGGCTGTTGGAGTAGATGTCTTCGAGCTCGAGTCCGGATTCCTCGAGAAATCTCTTGAGCGTGATGTCGGGTGTGGCCTCTGCCACGCGCTGCAACTCGCGCGCCTTTGCAGGCCACGTGGAGGGCAGACTCTGACGAATATTCTCGAGCACCGTTTGCGTGGCAACGGTGTCAAGTTGCATATGGCAACCACTGGGCAAGAAGGGGAAGCCGCTCTCAATTTGCTTCTCCAGTTGCTTTCGGCTGCCGCCCAGCAACGCGCCAAACCTGCGGTGGAACTGAAACTCCTTGCGGTGTTGGCCAACGAAGTCCAGCACGGTGCAAACGGACTTTGTTTCCTGGCGACGTAGGCCACGGCCGAGTTGCTGCAGGAAAACAGTCGGGCTATCGGTCGGCCGCAACAGCAGGAGAGTGTCGACGGAAGGCACGTCTACGCCTTCGTTAAAGAGATCCACGGAGAACACCGCTCGGAGTTCGCCGGACTTCAGCGCCTCTAGCGCATGGCGTCGCTGCTCGGGTGGCGTGTCTGCCCATACCGCTACTGCCGGCAGATCGGCCTCGCAGAACTGGTCCGCCATGAATCGCGCGTGTGCCACTGAGACGCAGAAGCCCAATGCGCGCATCGAGTCGGGATCTGGAGCGACCTTGGCAACGTTTTCAATGATCAATCGAGCCAGCGCGTGATCACCGGTCACCAGATTGCTGAGTTCCTGCGGGTCATAGCCGCGACCTCGCTTCCACGTCACCCCGCGGTAGTCCACGCCATCGCTAATGCCGTAGTAGGCGAAGGGGCTCAAGCGGTGCTGATCGATGGCATCCCACAAACGCAGCTCAGCGGCGATCCTGCCGTCGAACCAATGCAGGATTGGTTCCTCGTCACTGCGCTCGGGCGTGGCGGTAAGGGCGAGCAGCTCGATTGGACAAAGGTGGTCGAGCAGCGCCTTGTAGGTACGTGCCGCGGCATGGTGGAACTCGTCGATGATCACAACATCGAAATGGTCCGGCTCGATGTTGGCCAAGCCGGTAGCGGTCAGGCTCTGCACTGACGCAAACACGTGATCGAAATGCGTCGGACGGTTGCCGCCGACCCAGAGCTCGCCGAACGCGGCGTCCCGCAATGCGTGTCGGAATGTCGCAAGGCTTTGCTCGAGGATTTCTTTGCGGTGAGCTATGAAGAGCAGGCGCGCACGTGGCAAGCGTCCTCGCAGGCGCTGGTAGTCAAGCGCCGCCATGACGGTCTTGCCGGTTCCTGTGGCGGAGACCAACAAGTTTCGGTGCCGGCCTTGCAGTCGTGAGAGTTCAATTTGCTCCAACAGCCGGGACTGGAAGGGTTCGGGGCGGATCTCGACGGGGCTGAGATAGATCCTTGGGCCATTGGCCGGAGTTTGTGTCAGCTCTCGAAACTCGGCCTCATCGAAGGAACGGAAATCGTCGTTGTTCCAGTAGCTATCGAACACAGCTGAGAATTTGTCGATGACGTCAGGGTTCCGAGCGCCCGAGACCCGCACATTCCATTCCAGCCCCGTGACCTGCGCGGAGTGGGTCAAGTTCGACGAACCGATGAATGCCGTCGAGTAGCCAGAAGCACGGTGGAACAGCCATGCCTTTGCGTGAAGTCGCGTGCTGGAGGTGTCGTAGGAAACGCGGATATCTGCCCCGAGATCCCGTAGCGCCTGGAGAGCTGCCAGTTCCGTCGAGTTGGTGTAGGTCGTCGTCAGCAGCCGCAGTGGCCGCGTTGCGTCTCTGTGGCGTCGCAGCAGCTCCAGCAGTGGCTGGATGCCAGAGCGTCGGACAAAGGCCATCAGGATGTCGATGCGGTCGGCGGATGGGACTTCCGATTGAAGTTGAAACCCGATCCGAGGTTCTCCCGGAGCGTTGGTGAGCAAGGTGGTGTCCAGTAGCGGTGTGGCGGGGAGCTGGATGTGCTCAGCCGTGCCGTCTGGCCGCAGCGCCGCAATCGCCTGGAGAACATCACTTGCGGGCGACGGAGCATCGGCTGCGTCGACGCCTTTCCCGGTGGCATCGAGTAGCTGGACAATTTGTCGGGTGAGCTCGAGACCTACGTCAGTGCGTTGTTTGGAATCGAGGCCGGAAACGACGCGGCGTATCAGCGTCCCCAAGTGCAGCGCTATCCGATCCGCTGCCTCCTCGCCATGGAGTCGCCCGCGCAAGGCTCTGTGTTTGGCATCGAGCTCTAGGAGCTGCGCTTCAAGCGCCTCGGTAACGAGCTGCTCATACAGTCCACGTTGGAGTTTGGTCATGTCGCCCAGGCTAGCACCGCTTGTCGGAGACTAAGCGCTGCCTCCAGACTACGGCTGACTGGCTACGCCAATTTCTTGCGTAGACGGCTACGGAACCAAAAGTAGCTTCCGATAATCACCGCTCCCTGCAGCAGCATGAGCGGCAGAAAGAATAGGTGGGTCAGGGTCCATAGCAAACATACGATTGCTGCGATCCCTAACGCCTTCTGCCCGAATCGGCTGGCTATGAAAAGTACGAGTACGAACAGCAACTGATAGAGCAGCACCGGAATGGTCAGGATCATGTGCGCGTCTACGCCGGGTTCGTGAAGTAAAGCTCGCTGCTACGGCAGCCGGAGCACTCGTGATAGAAGCGATCGCCGTCCTTGCGCAAGCGGGGGGTATGGCCGGGCTGGCACGTGAAGCGAATGGCGGTGTTGGCTTCGCATTTGCCGCACCTGAAGTAGTAGCCGTAGCGACCGTAGAGAACGGAACCTCCCGTTCCCTTGCAGGACTTGCAGCTCGGGCCGCCCGTTTGAACCTGCGTTGGATGTGTTTCGCGCTTCTGGGTATCTCCACGTTCCTGCGCTGCACTTCCCAGGGAGGGCTCAATCCGAAGCTTTCCACTGCGCGTCGTCGCTGTCGCGACCGAGAGCTCCGAGCCGCGACTTTCGGTCAAGGGGCCGTCAGTTGAAATCGGCTTGCCGATTACGGGCACGTGTCGGTTGGCGAGCTGGCGTGCTACGTGCTCCACCGTTTCGCTGGACACAATCTTGGCAGCGGTCTTGATCAACCCGAGGATGGGGTTCTCGCCATCGATATCCCGCCAGATGGCCTTCTTCAGTTGGTCGGTCTTGATGACCCGTGACGCATCAAAACGCTTAGGGCGATCCACGCGTGCATTGGAGGAAACGAGTACGAAGGAGTGGAATGCCGGCGTGATTCGGACACCGAGCCGCGAGGGCAATTCAACCTGCGCCAGGACATCCCGTAGAACCTCTATGTGGCGCTCGTTCTGCTGAAGGGGTGATGGCATGCCTTGGTAGGTCCGGCCGGCCCAGCGGAGGAATTCGCCGTCATCAGTGATCTTGATTCCGCTCCAGGTGTGCTTCGTCTCCAGCACATACACGTCCATCCAGCGATTGATCAGAACGTGATCGATCTGCGCAGTTCGGCCGTCATGCTCCACGCGCAGGTCATGGATAACCGCCCAGTTCGCCGAGCGCGCGTAGTCGAAGTCGATGAGGTAGGCCGACTCCTTCTCGCCTTTAAGACCCGCTTGGCGGATTCGCAACTCGTCGCTGGCGCGCTTGGCCTCGGGGCCACCGTGGTTCGCCTTCTGTTCGAGCGCGCGCAGCACGTCGCTGTAGTCGTCGGCTTGCTTGATGAGCATGTACGTGTTCCCCTTTCGGGACCAAGCATAGCCATGATTGCGGAGGCCGCCGACCGGGGCCGTTAGGTCGTCGGTGATGTCGCGAAGGTCTGCCGCAGACCTCCGGGAGGTCATTCGACGACCTCGGCGAGGTCTCCGATAGGCCTGTGGAAGGTCTCCGGGGATGTCCGCGAGGTCGCTGGCAGACCTCCGCGACATCCTCGAAAGGCCTCCGGAAGGTCTCTCGAGGATGTCGCAAAGGTCTTTGGTGGAGGTGCGGAAGGTCGCCAGTCCGGCGTTCGCCATCTACTGGGCAACCTCGCCCCGGAAACAGCCCCAATGACATGATGGCGACGGTCAGCTGTGCGCGACGGCCACCTCGACGCGGCTGGTATCCGACCGCGCACGACCCCGATGAGGTAGCAGAGATGGACAAGACGAGTGGATTGGAACTGCGGTCGCTGGCGATGTCCGATGGACAGCTTCGCCTGAGCCTGGAGACGGTCACCCTGGACGAACCCGGCGCGGATGAACTGGTGGTGCGGGTCGAGGCCACGCCCATCAATCCGTCGGACCTCGGGCTCCTGCTTGGTCCCGCCGATGTGTCGACGATCAGGGCCGAAGGCACGCCGGAACGACCGGTGCTGGTCGCCGACATTCCGCAGCAGCGCCTGGCGCCCATTCGTAGTCGGCTGGATCAGTCGCTGCCGGTCGGCAACGAAGGCGCGGGCACCGTCGTCAAGGCGGGCGGCAATGTGCAGCATTTCCTCGGGAAAAAGGTCGGGATGCTGGGCGGCGGGATGTACGCGCAGCTGCGCAAGCTGCGGGCGCAGGACTGCATCGTGCTGCCCGATGACGTGGACGTCGCGGACGGAGCGTCGATGTTCGTCAATCCGCTGACGGCGCTTGGCTTCACCGAAACGATGAAGGCCGAGGGGCACAGCGCGATCGTGCACACCGCCGCTGCTTCGAACCTGGGCCAGATGCTCAACCGGATCTGTCTTGCGGACGGTATCGGGCTGATCAACATCGTGCGCAGCGACGCGCAGGCGGCGATCCTCCGCGACATCGGCGCACGCCACGTCGTCGACAGCACGTCGCCGGACTTCCAGGCCGAACTGACCGAGGCGATCGCCGACACCGGTGCAACCATCGGCTTCGACGCCATCGGTGGCGGCAAGCTGGCCGGGCAGATCCTGCAGGCGATGGAAACGGTCGCCAGCCGTGGCGTCACCACGTACAGCCGCTACGGCTCGGACGCGTTCAAGCAGGTCTATATCTATGGCGGCCTGGACACGGGGCCGACCGTGATCAACCGGACGTTCGGCTTTGCCTGGAGCGTCGGCGGATGGCTGCTCTTCCCGTTCCTGCAGAAGGCGGGCAGGGAGGTCGTGGCGCGGATGCGCCAGCGTGTCGTGGATGAGCTCGGGACGACTTTTGCCAGCCACTACACGAAGACCATCAGCCTTGTGGACGCGCTCCAGCCGGAGATCCTGGCTGCCTACGAACGCAAGTCGACCGGCGAGAAGTACCTGATCGACCCGTCCTTGTAGGCGCGGTTGTTCCTTGTCGATGTCCGGGGACGCCTCGCGACAACAACCGTCGCACTAAGTCTCAAAAAAAAGGCCCCGCATTGCGGGGCTTTTTTTAGTACTCGAAGTACCGCGTGGCCTTTGGACTCAGTGTGCTATGGCCTGGCGCCGCGGCCGTGGGGTCACGGCTGGTAGCAGGCGCCGCTGGCGTCGTGCTCGATCTGGATCAGTTCGCCGCCGCCCGCGCCCCAAGCATTGCCATCGGCAAAGATCAGGCAGCCTACGCCCTTGTAGAGCACCTGCATGCGGCGCGCGTCATTGCCGAAGTAGAACGGGATCCAGCGCTTGCCGGATTCGTAGCTGTGCTGGCGGTCGGGGACGCGGTCCATGACCTGCTGCACGGCTTGGGTGTCCATGCCGATCGTGAGCTGGGCGAACTTGCTGCCGGGCGCCGGCTGGCCGACGATCGCTTCGGCCTGCACTTCCTGGTCGCCTGCGGTCTGCTCGGCGCTCGCTGCGCTGTTGGTGTTGCCGGTGGTAGCGCAGGCGGCGCAGGCGCTGGCGAGGGCCACGATGGCCAAATGGCGGAACGTACTCATTACTCATTTCCCTGAGATCGCCGGAGGTCGGGAAGGTCTCATGCCTTCCTGCCGGCGAAGTGCGCAGACTGCCGGCGGAGGCACGTGTCGTCAATCAAATGTCGAGAACAAAAACACGGGTCAGAGTGGTATTACCGCGGGCAGGAGTATGAGGTCGAGTGTTGCGTGGGTTTTGAAGGAGATGCGCTGATGCCGGGAGACACTGGCGACAACAACCGTCGCACCGTCATGGACTACGAACACTCCGCGCGCGAGTACGTCGCCACGGTGGCGGGCCGGCCTTCGGCCAGTGCCGAAGCGCTCCAGCGCCTGGCTGCGGAGGTGGTGCCTGGCACGCGCGTGCTGGAGATCGGCTCCGGTCCGGGCTGGGATGCCGATGCCCTCGAAGCGCTGGGCGTCGTCGTGTACCGCACCGATGTCACGGTGGCGTTCTGCGATCTCCAGGTCGAACGCGGCAAACGCTGCGATCGTCTCGACTTGCTGTCGGACCCCATTGATGGGCGCTATGGCGGCGCGATGATGCTCTGTGTACTGCAGCACTTTGAACGCGTCCAGCTGGATGGGGCGCTGCGCAAGCTGGCGGGCGCCTTGGGCGCGGGCGGCCCGCTGCTGCTGATGTACCCCGAAGGCGACGACGAGGTCTGGGAGCACGGCGCCGGCGGCGACTACCGGGTGGTGCGATGGGCGCCGGCTGCGTTCGACGCCCACCTTGCGCGGGCAGGATTCACCGTGGCGTGGGAACACACCATCGAAGGACGGGGTGGGCCGTGGCGCACACTGCTGGCGCTGAAGTCGTGACTTTCCCGTCGCAAGCGGAATCACATGCTATTGACGTGCAGGATGTTGCCGTCCGGATCCTTGAACCAGATGCCCGCGAAGCCGTCTTGCTTGTGCACGCCGCGGTCGATGTCCATGCCCAGGTCGGGATACTCCTCCAGGGTCACGCCCTTTGCGCGCAGGGTCTGTGCAATGGCCTCGACGTCATCCCCGCCGCTCCAGGCCACGGCGTTGCCCGTGCCCGGTCGGACGCCCTCGGACCGGTAGACCGCGAGGTGGGTATCGCCGGTCCGGTATCCCAGCACGCCGTCCATCTCGTCGCCGCTCGGCTCCAGGCCCAGCGTGTTGGTGTAGAAATCCCGCGCGCGCTCGAGGTCGCTGACCGCGACGATGGCGCTTGAAGTCTTGTCCTTCAACATGGGTGCCTCCGAAAGGAATGGTGCCGCATGCCGGTAGCGGCCGATGCGGCTCCGCGACGCTGCGCGTACCGGCGTTGGAAGGGCGTCAAGTCCGCGTTAACGCACCGGGCGTCCGCGAGCGGCTCTACCGCCGCGACACGCGGCAGGCAAACAGGCACACTCCCGCCATGGCCTTCAACGTCCGACAGATATTCGCCGCCCTCAACGATGCGCAGGTCGATTACGTGGTCGTCGGCGGACTGGCGGTCATCCTGCATGGCTACCTGCGCGCCACGGCTGACCTCGACCTTGCGATCGGATTCTCGTCGGACAACGCCCGCCGCGGCATGCGGTCGCTTGCTGCCATCGGCCTGCAGCCACGATTGCCGGTGGCGCTTGATGACTTTGCCGACGCCGACAAACGCCGCGACTGGCTGCGCAACCGCAACATGCTGGTGTTTCCGTTGTGGGACCCGGCCAACCCGTTGCGTTCTGTGGACGTGTTCATCGACGAACCCATCGGGTTTGACGAGCTGCTGGCGGAATCGGTGGTCAAGGACATGGATGGCTTGAAGGTCCGGATCGCATCCATTCCGCACCTGATCGAGATGAAGCGTCGCGCCGGGCGTCCGCGCGACCTGGAGGACATCGACAAGCTCCAGCAGATACACGATGCCGGGGCGGGGAGCGTCCGATGAATCCCGGTCACCCGCTGGACTTCAGCTTCGAGGACGCCGAGCGCGCCCAGTTGATGGCGTGGGTCAACCTGAGCGCGGACGCCAAGATCGACTTCTTCGAGGAGATGGTCGAGCTTGCCTACATGAGCGGCGCGTTGACGCCGGAACGGTTGGCGCTGCGCGACGCGGTTCCGCGGTAGGGGTCCCAGTCACATGGCGCCAATGCACCTGGATGCATCCTGCGGGCTGCGGCCATTGCCGCGTCCCGATCTGCAGGAGGTCCCATGAGCAGTGCGCTTCAAAACAAGACGGTCGCCATCCTCGCCACCGATGGCTTTGAACAGGTCGAGCTGACCGAGCCGAAGAAGGCGGTGGAGCAGGCGGGCGCGACCACCCGGCTGCTGTCGATCAAGGCCGGCGAAATCCAAGGCATGAACCACGACAAGCCGGGTGACAAGCTCAAGGTCGACGGGCTGGTGTCGGACGCGAACGTCGACGATTTCGACGCGTTGATCCTGCCCGGTGGCGTGGCGAACCCCGACAGGTTGCGCATGGACGAGTCCGCCGTGGCGTTCGTGCGGGACTTCTACCGCAGCGGCAAGCCGATCGGCGTGATCTGCCACGGGCCGTGGGTGATGATCGAGGCCGACGTGGTGCGTGGCCGCCGCATGACCGCATGGCCCAGCGTGCGCACCGACCTGCGCAATGCCGGTGCGGAGGTGGTGGACGAGGAGGTGGTGACCGACAAGGGCATCGTCTCCAGCCGCAAGCCCGAAGACCTGCCGGCGTTCTGCAAAAAGATCGTCGAGGAGTTCGCCGAAGGCCGCCACGCGCCGCGCACCTGACATCGCGCGCACTGACCGCGCGCACAGAAATAGGGAGATTGCATATGGCACTTGTCCATTCGGTTCTGATGGCCGCGATCGGCGGGATGCGCGCGGTGACGCCACTGGCGGCCGTGGCCAACGCCGCGCGCGACGGCCTGCTTCCACGCGACAACGGCGCGCCGCGCTGGCTGTCCAGCCGCGCCACCTCGGCCGCCACGGGGGCGCTGGCGCTGGCGGAAATGGCCGGCGACAAGATGAAGGACGCGCCGGACCGCATCGCGCTGCCGGGCCTGCTGGCACGTTGCGCGACGGGCGCGATCGCCGGTGTCGCGCTGGCCCCGGCGCGGCAGCGCAACACCGCCGCGTTGCTGGGCGCCGCCGCGGCGGTCGGCTCGTCCTATGTCACCTTCCGCATGCGCAAGTACGCGCTGCAACGGTACGGGCAGACCCCGACCGGCGTGGTCGAGGACGGCATCTCCGCGGCCGGTGCGGCGCTGGTGGTCGCGGGCGTGGGCAGGACGCGGAGGGGTCGATGATCCGTATCGCTTCCGTAATTCCGCTGACTTTGGCGCTCGCCGTGGCGCTGGCGGGCACTGCCTGCACCAGGGCTCCCGGGGTGGCCGAACCGTCCACCGTCGGCGGCGACGGCTCCCAGGCGGCCGAGCCGGCCATGGTCGAGAACGACACCCCCGAGGCGGCCGAACCGGTCACGGTCGATGGCGACGGCTCGGCGATCACGCTCGCGCCGCTCACCGCGGCCGACATCGAGGGCGCCTCGCTCGCGGGCGAGCTTGCCTGCAGCTTCTCCGCCGGTTCGGGCGAGTCGCCGCTGTTGCTGGCAAAGGGCGATGTGGCCTCGGATGCACCCGGCCGTGGCGTGGTGAAGGTCGGGAGTTATGTCGAACCCATCGCCGCGCCGGGCGGCTTCGACGGGATGTTGCGCGGCGCGCGTTTCTCGGGCGCCGGCAAGGTGGTCGTGATCGAACTTACCGGTCCCGCCACGGGCGGCGGCGAGTCTCCACCCAGCCCGGCCACGCTCACGTATCACCGCGCCGATGGCGCCCGGCGCACGTTCGCCGGCCAGTGGCAGTGCGGGCCGTAGGGTGGGGCGGCAGGCGTCGCCACTTCGGGCGCCGCCTGCTTGCGGTCAACGGCATGGGCCCGGTCACGCTGGGCATCTTCATGCGTGGGGCCGGGCCGGCGCTTTCTTTTGACTGAACAGCACGCCGTCACCGGGGATCTTCACGCTCCGCAGCCATGCCAGCCGGGTTAGTCTTCCGCCCTTCCGAAGCAGAGTTTCGAAGTGATGAATGCCACCGTTGTCGGTCTGGTGACGCCGCACCTGCTGCGCGTCGTGGACCTCGCCAATGAAGCGGAAAAGGGTGTCAACGTGGATTGGCACGTGCGCGATGCCGTGTCCAGGTCGATGGCCGAGCTGGGCGACCAGTACAACGCGGCGGACCTGGTGACGTCGTTCATCGACGGGCTGGAGAACGCGGCCGCGCAGGCCCCGAAGGCCCGCATGCTGTATGCCGGCGCGCTGCGGTCAGCGGCCGAAGCGGCGCGCCGCCTCCGCCGCGACTGAGTCCCCGGCGCGACCGGTTCCCCCCGGCGTCTCCGCCCTACGGCGTGCCCTTCTGCGGGGTGTCGATCAGTCCGTCCAGCTCGTAGCCCAGCGCCTGCGCGGTGGCGAGGTAGTCCATGCGCTCGGCGGGGTCGATCCGCGGCGTGCGCGCCAGCAGCCACAGGTACTTGCGGTCCGGGCTGCCGACCAGCGCGATGCGGTAGTCGGGGTCGATCCGCAGCACCCAGTAGTCGCCCTTGGTGAACGGCACCCAGCGCAGCCCCTCGGGCAGGAAGCTGACCTCGAGCTTGCTGTTGTTGCTGCCCTCCACCGGCGTGGCCTCGCCGACCGACTCCTGCGGCGAACCGTCGCCATCGCGCGCGCGGTTCTCGACCCGCACCTTGCCGTCGTCCTGCAGCGTGTAGGTGGCGGTGATGTCGGTGTAGTCCGGCGGCTCGTGGCGCATCGGCAGCCGCGCGATCTCGTACCAGGTGCCGAGGTAGCGCTGCAGGTCGACGGCGGCGACGGTGGCGGGTGCGTCGTGGTGGGTCATGTGGGGCTCCTGTGGGGGGAGCCCGTGGTGTAGCCGATGGGCGATGAAGCGGGTGCATACGTGCGTTGTGAGGTGGCGGCAGCGCAGCCGCTATTTTTTTCGTATCACTAAGTGATATAGTCCAAGGTATGAAACGGATCTTCATGACCCGCGCGTTTGCGCGGTGGCTGCGCAGGAGCGCGGTGTCGGAAACAGCGCTATCGATCGCGGTGGCGGAGATGTCCGGCGGACTGGTCGATGCCGACCTCGGCGGCGGAGTCCTCAAGAAGCGCGTTCCGGTGCCCGGCCGGGGTAAACGTGGCGGAGCACGGACGCTGGTGGCGACCAATCGCGACGATCGATGGTTCTTCGTGTTCGGCTTCGAGAAGAACGAGCGCAGCAATATCACGGCGCGTGAGCTTGAAGCCCTGCAGGCGCTGGCGACCACGCTGCTGGGTTTTTCGGCCACCGAACTGGAAGCACAACTGAAGCAGCCGTTACTCAAGGAAATTCCCGATGACCAAGGCGCAAACCACTAGCCGCATCCTCGAAGAGGTTCACGAGACCGCGCGGGACTTCCACGCTGCGGGCTTTATCGATGCGCGTCGCGTGCGGGAGTTCGACGCTCTCTGTCTCGGGCCGGTTGCCGAATGGCCGGCCGATCGTATCCGCGCGTTGCGGTCCCGCCATCGGCTGAGCCAGGTGGTGTTCGCCAACGTGCTCAATACCAGCGCCTCGACCGTGCGGCAATGGGAGATCGGTGCCAAGCGGCCGAGCGGGCCATCGCTCAAGTTGCTGGATCTGATCGACCGGAAGGGACTTGAAGTGTTGCTTTGACGTACGCCGTCGTCGGGCTAGTCTCCGCTGACTCCCAAAGCCACGAGAACTGCCGATGACCCGTATCGCTCCCGCGCTTCTTGCGTTAACCGTGGCACTGGCCACCGCGTCCTGTACCACCACCACGCCTGACGTTGCCGGGCAGACGGATGGCCCGTTACCCATCGAAGGCACCATCACCGCCATTGACCTGCAGCCGTGGGCCTACGACGGCCATGCGGTCGTGCAGGTGGAGGCGGAGGGGCGCGGCCCGGTGCAGGTCCAACTCCCGGCGCGCTGGAACCTGTGCAAGGCGCCACCGGTGGACGTGGAGGCGTTGGCCGTCGGCATGCGCGTGCAGGCGGTGGGCGCCGCATCGGGCGAAGGCGGACTGGTGGTGTGCGGGGATGCGGCGCACAGGCTGGTGCCGCTGGAATAGCGGCAGCGCGGGATGTGAATGCGTTTCAACCGACGTCGATATCGATTACAACACGTTGATTCCAGCCGCACCTCAGGCGATATATCCTCTGATCGCGGAGTTGAAGCCGCTACACATGGGCGACGTTGGTCGGTGCGCGGGGCGGCAGGTCGTATCTGGACCAGCGGCTCCAGTTGTTTCGGTTAAGGTGAGACGGCAGTAGAGAGACACCCATATGTCAAAAGTCGGCGACGATAATCGTTCCAACCAGATGAACCCAAACAACGATGCCTACTATCAATCGCGTGGATATGAATCGCGAAGTGACTACTTCGATGGGGACGACCAAGAAGTCTCTGCCGGAGGTGTCCAAGCTCCCTACGGTGCTTCCGATTTGCGGTCCGATGTAGAGAGACAGGCGGATACGGTGAGGGAAGATATCGCGCGGGAGATGACACCCGCAAAGTTGGGCCCAACGCTTTGCAAATTTCTGGAGCGGGAATTCTGCAGTTACGACTTCAGTGCGGTAGTGGAAGATGGCTTGTTGATTGAGGTGAGTGGGTGCGAGGGGGACATTATCGCCAGTCAAATCGAGTCATATCTTCGACAGTGGCTTCGGAGTCGACGTTGGATGATGAAGTACTGCGAATGGAACGTGGAGCTCGTATTTCTCTGAGGTATCTATCGCACCGCGGCAACGTTTTGCCGAGGCGCCAAACATCGCTTTGAGCACCATCTTCCACTCCCTCAGGAGCTACAACTACCGGCTATGGGCCGCGGGCGCGCTGGTGTCCAACGTGGGCACGTGGATGCAACGTATCGGCCAGGACTGGCTGGTGCTGACGGTGCTGACCGACCACAACGCGACGGCGGTGGGGATGGTGATGGCGCTGCAGTTCGGGCCGCCGCTGCTGTTGTTGCCGTTGACCGGCTACGCGGCCGACCACTGGGACCGCCGCAAGCTGCTGCTCGCCACGCAGGCCGCGGCCGGGCTGTTGGCGCTGGGGCTGGGCGTGTTGACGCTCACCGGCATGGTGCAGCTGTGGCACGTGTACGGGTTTGCATTGCTGCTGGGCTGTGTGACCGCGTTCGACGCGCCGGCGCGGCAGGCGTTCGTGTCGGACCTGGTCAGCGATGACGCGCTGGCCAATGCGGTGGCGCTGAACTCGGCGTCGTTCAACGCGGCGCGGATGCTCGGCCCGGCGGTGGCGGGCGTGTTGATCGCGGCGATCGGCGAGGGCTGGCTGTTCGTGGTCAACGCGGGCTCCTATGCGGCGGTGCTGGTGTCGCTGTGGTTCCTGCGGGTGCACGAGCTGCATACCGAAGCCCGCCCGGAGCGCACGCGCGGCAGCTTGCTGGCGGGATTCGGTTACGTGTGGCGGCGGCCGGACCTGATGGCGGTGCTGGTGATGCTGGCCCTGCTGGGGACGTTCGGGTTCAACTTCGCGATCTTCATTTCGACCATGTCGGTCACGGTGTTCGGTGGCGACGCCAGCCAGTACGGCCTGCTGACCTCGGCGATGGCGGCCGGGACCATGAGCGGGGCATTGCTGTCGGCGCGTCGGCCGGTGCCGGGGATGGTGCTGATGGCGGTTTCGGCGGCGGGTTTCGGTGTCAGCGTGGCGCTGGCGGCGGTGATGCCGGGGCCGGTGCTGTTCGGGGCGGTGCTGTTCTTCGTCGGGCTGGCGGCGCTGACCTTCATGACCGCCAGCAACTCGATGATGCAGCTCACCACCGAACGCGCGATGCGCGGCCGGGTGCTGGCGTTGCGGATCGCGGTGGTGATGGGCGGCACGCCGCTGGGGGCGCCGTTGGTGGGGTGGGTGGTCGACCGGTTCGGCGCGCGCTGGGCGTTGGGCATCGGTGCGCTGTCGGGTGTTGCGGCGACGGCGGTGGCGGTGGGTTATCTGGTGAGGTATCGCGGCCTGCGGGTGTCGCGGGATGGCGGGCGGTTGCGGCTGGCCATCGAGGCGGCGCCGGCTGACGAAACGGATGTCCGGGTGGCGGCCGGTGAGCGGGTGACTTGAATCCAGGGGGAACCGATGACGATGTTGCGTACCTGGGCAGTGGCTGCGATGTGCCTGCTGTCGGTGCTGCCCTGCGCGGCGCGTGAGCGCTATGCGGTGCAGGGTGCGTCCTGCGACGGCTATCCGCGTCTTGCGATCGAGACGATGCGCGGCATGTGCGCGGGGCTGGTGGCTGGCCCGACCGTGCAGGACCCGGCGCGCGAACTGCGCCTGCCGCGTTCGCTGCTGCAACTGGACGCCGACACCTGGCTGGTGACCGACCTGGGCCGTTGGGACGGGTCGCGTGGCGCGGTGTGGAAGTTGCGCACGCGCCCGGAGGAGGGCGCGACGCTCGAGCGGTTGATCGACGGGCTGCACCTGCCGCATACCATCGCCCGCGGGGCCGATGGACTGGTCTACATCGGCGAGATGAGCCGGATCGTTCGCTTTGACCCAACCGCGGCGGCGCCCGCTGAAACCCTTGAGCCGGTCGTCACCGGTCTGCCCGACAACCGCCTTCACACGCACCGGCATCCGCTGTCGAGCTTCGTGTTCCTGCCCAATGGCGACCTGCTGGTCAACGTTGGTGCGCCGAGTGACCAGTGCGACGGAGAGGGTTCGCGTACGGATGCCGGCCTGTGCGCGGAGAGCGAAGGCGAGTCGGATGCGGCCTCGCTGCGGGTCTACCCGCGCATTGGCGACGGCCGCTGGTCGCAGGAGTACACGGTGCTGGCGCGTGGGCTGCGCAACTCGGTGGCGCTTGCGATGCACTCCTCGGGCACGGTGCTGCAGGCGGAGAACAGTTACGACTTCCAGAGCCGCTGGGTGCCGTACGAGGAGCTCAACGTGATCGAGGCCGGCCGGCACTTCGGCTGGCCCTATTGCACGGCGACTTCCAACGCCACGCCCGCGTGGCCCGACAGGGCGGCGTGGTGCCGGTCCGACGCGCACGCCACTCCGGCGCTGCTGTTGCCGCCGCACGCGGCGCCGCTGGACATGCTCTGGTACGACGGCGCGATGTTCCCGGCGTTGCAGGGGCGGATGCTGATGAGCTGGCACGGCTACCGCTCGGTCGGTGGCCGCATCGCCAGCTTCGCGGTGGACGCGCGCGGGGTGCCGGTCCCCGATGCCCATCCGCGTTTCCCCGTCTACGGTGCTGGATTCCGCGCATATGGCGCGGTGCCGGCCGCCACGCCGGTGGTCCTGACGCCGGGATGGAACCGGAGCGCGGGGTTGCGCCCGCAAGGCTCGCCGGTGGGCATGGCCATTGCCGACGACGGCGCCATCTGGGTCGCTGATGACCGCGCGGGCGTGGTCATCCGGTTGGCGACGGACGAATGAATAAACACTCCACGGGCCGCCTGCGCAGGCTGATCCTGAAAAAACTCCTTCCCGCCGGCCTCGTGCTGACGTTCTCGGTGTGCGTGTTCTTGATGACAGGTATCCAATCGCGGTTGTTCGCCGCCCAGCATGACCCGGAGTTCCCACGCCTGTCGGACAACCTGGCCGCCTCCCGGCATCTGGAAGTGCGCCGGCAGATCAAGGGCCATATCCAGGCGATGTTCGCACTGCCGGAGCGCAACGAGGTCATCGTCGCCGCCGACGGCTACCTGTGGCGCTTCAGCGCGGACGGGCGCCTGCTCGACACCCTGGACGAGCCCGGATCGATGCACCGCAATGGCATCTCCTTCGGCGACGACGGATTCGTCGACTGGGTCCACACCGACGTGCGTACCCGCAAGGCGTACGGGCCGGAGGTCGACGGCAATGCGCTGGAACCGGCGCAACTGCATGCGGCCCTGTCCGCGGTGAAGGTGGTGGCTTTCGACCGGCGCGATGACAGCGCCTGGGCGTGGCTGTGGGATGGCGACATCGCCTGGAAGATGGACATCAGCCGGCATCGCGAACGGGTGGATACGTATTGCACGTCACGCTCGTCCACCGACGACCACCTGTCGTGGGTCGACACCTGCCTGGAGGGGTTGGAGGAAGCCGCGCCGCTGATGGTGGAGGTCGAGGCGGATTCATTCGCCGGTGGCTACGGCGATCGGCCATCGCGCGTCGAGGTGGTCGGCTTCGACCGTCGCCGCTACCACGTGGAGGGCGGGGTGGCCCGCTATACGGCGGAAGTTGTCGTCGGCGGTGCGTTCAAGGTGATCGCCCCGCACCTGCCGGGTGGCCTGCCGCGCCGGTACTGGTTCGGCGATGCGCACACGCGCCTGCGGGTGGGTGACGAGGTGCTGCAGTTCAAGGTCTTCGTGGGCCGGGACGAGGGCGACTACGAGTTCCTGCACATGACGTCCTGGTGGGATCCATCCACCGTCCTGCCCGGCGCGAGCCCGTGGCTGCAGGTGCACATGCGCGATTACATGGAGCATGCCGGCGAGGACGCGTTGTGGGAGCTCTATCGCGAGGACTTTGGGCTGTACGCCGTGCGGCCGCGCCAGAGCGCGCACGACCTGCCTGCCTCCGCGCGGCCGGTGCCGGCGTGGGTGCCCGCGTTCGAGGGGCCGGAGACTGCGCGCGCCGCAGTCACCGGCACTGTGGTGCTGGACGGCGGCGCCACCGTGCACCGCTGGTGGCGTGCCAGGCCGGCGAGGCGGCCGATCAATGCACCGACCGTGGCGCTGGACGCGGACAGCCCGCCCCTGAGCGAACTGCCGACCGCGGTGCGGGTGGAATGGGGCTCCCCCTGGGATGAGGGCAACCACGCCGTTGTCGAGGTGACGCTGGACCCGGCGCAGACCCGTGCCGCGTTCGCTCGCCTGCCGGCCGTGGACGCTCCGGCCACCCTGCTGTTGCAGGTGGCGGACCTGTTTGGCGAGACGGGCGACATGCGTTTGCTGCTACGCCGCGGTGGCACCGACGTACCGCTGGACCACGCGAAGATCGACTACCTCCGGCGTCCGACGTTCCGGCCCTGGCATGGCCGCGAAGGCGCGCCGCCACCGCCGACCCGCGTGGCGCAGTTGGGACAGAGCGTCGACGACCTGCTGGCGGGCGAAGCAGGAGCGCAGGCGCAGTTCCAGGCCCAGGCCGAAGCGCTTGCCCGGGACCCGGACATCGTGGATCACGCGGCGCCATTCATCACCGAAGGCTATGCCCGGCTGCTCAACGGCCTGAATTCTACCGGCCGCGCCGACGTATCGGTGGCGCTGACGCGGCATTACCTGGCACACGTGCACCCGCACACATCCGGATCCTCGTCCGACCCCAGCAGGGCCTACAACGCCAGCGTGATCGCCAGCCAGACCCTGGCGGTCGCGCTGCATCGCCCGCAGGACGCAGGGCTGGTCGAGGAGGTGATGACCACGCTGGTTGGCGAGCAGTTCGACCCCGACACGCATACCAATGCGACCCTGCTGTACAACCTCGCCTGTCATTACGCGCTGCAGGGCGACAAGCCCCGGATGCTGCGGCACATCGCGGCCGCCGTCCGCCTGGGCAAACCGGCCGGGCAGTTCCGCAGTGACCGGGATTTCGAGCGCTACCTGGGCGACCCGGAGTTCGAGGCGGCTGTTTCCGCCAGCGGCACATAAAGACCGGACACACCCGGCTTCCGCGTTATTCTTCGGAATGGTCGTGCGGTCGCGCGATCTATCAAAGTCCAAACAGGGGAAAACATGAAAAGGACCAGCCTGATGGCGGCAATGGCCGCTGTCACCGCGAGTGCGATCCTGGCATCCGCCGGTGCGCACGCTCAGGAGAAACCGCTGGAGGTATGGCAGCCGCCACAGCAGACGGAACCCGATCCCGCCAAGCGCACCCCACAGATGTCGCAGCCGGTCGATGCCACTGACGCTGCGGCGCAATCGCAGACCCGGCCCACGTATCCGCAGGCGTATACCAGCACGTCGCGCACCTCGACGCGCTACGAGAAGGACCGCGGTGGCTTCTTCGTGGGTGTGCAGGGTGGCAAGGGCTGGGTCTACGAGGATGTCGACCAGTCCGCGCTCATGGTCAACGCCGGTTACCGCTGGCAGGCAGGCGACGTGACGCTGGTGGGGATCGAAGCGGCCGGCGGCCAGTTGGACGACGCCGAGCACGAGGGCTGGTATTACAGCGGCCTCGACTACGCCAGCCTTGGTGCGAATGCACGCTTCAATTTCGGCCGCTCCAATCCCGTGTATGGATTGATTCGCGGTGGCTACTGGTCGGCACACAACGGAGACGTCGGCAGCGTCGAAGGCGGCTACTTCGGCGTTGGCCTCGGCGTCGATTTCAACCGCCACTTCAATATGAGCCTGGTGTACACCAACCATGTGTACTTCAATGACGCCTACTGGAGCGATGGTGACTTCTACTACGATGCCAATCGTGCCGAGACGTTGATGCTGGGTGCCGAAGCCCGGTTCTGATCCGGCGTCCAACGAAGTACCAGGAAAGGCCCGCCTTCATGGCGGGCCTTTTACTTGACCTCAACCATGCTTGAGGTCCCAGACTCCCGCGCTCCAGCCTGAAGGAGACGCCCATGCACGACGAGATCCAGGATATCCGTACCTACCTGGCGCGACTGGGGTTCGACTCGCCGCCGCCGCCCACCTTGGAGACCCTGGGCCAGCTCCAGCTCCGCCACACCGCGGCGTTCCCGTTCGAGACCATCGCCACGCTGCTGCGCGACCCCGTGCCCGTCGACCTGCCGTCGGTGGAGCGCAAGCTGTTGCACGAAGGCCGCGGCGGCTACTGCTTCGAGCTCAACCGCATGTTTCTGGCGTTGCTGCGCCAACTGGGCTTCCAGGTGCGCGGGCTCACCGGGCGGGTGGTGATGGGCAAGACCGACGACGCAATGCCGGCGCGCACCCACCTGCTGGTGCGGGTGGCGATCGATGGCGTGGACTACATCACCGATGTCGGCTTTGGCGGCATGGTGCCGACCGCGCCGCTGCGGCTGGACAGCACCGATGTCCAGCCGACGCCGCATGAGCCGTACCGGCTGGCCCGCAGCGGCGGGAGCTACATCCTGCACGCCCAGGTGGCCGGCCAGTGGCGCGCGCTGTACCGGTTCGACCTGCACCCACAGGAGGAGATCGACCTCGTGGTCAGCAACTGGTACGTCTGCACACACCCGGACTCGTCGTTCCTCGGCAGGTTGACCGTCGCGCGCACCGGCCCCGGACTGCGCCAGACCCTGTCCAATGGCAGCTACGCGATCCACCGACTTGGCGCGCCCAGCGAACGCCACGAACTGCACGACCCCGACGCGGTGATGGACCTATTGCGCGACGCGTTCGGCATCCGGTTGCCACGGCGTCCCGGTTTGCGCGACGCGATCGCGGACGTGCTGGAGGATGCAAGCGCCATGGCCCGGTAGTCAGCCGCTGCTAGCTGGTATCAGGCGGCGTTGCAGGTCCTGGCCCGGGCCATGCGCGGGTTGAAGATCGCCAGGCTCAGTCCGGCAAGCAGCCAGGCGCTGAGTCCGCCGTACAGCATCAGCAGGTCGAAGCCGTGCGCCAGCGCCGCGTGGACCACCCCGGCCGCGTCCATGGACGACGCAAGCACCTGCGGGTCACCGTCCAGGGCGGACAGGTCGCCGGCGGCAACTTTCTCCGCGTATGCGTGCAGCTGCCCGGCGTCGACGAGGCCGCCCAGCCTCTCGCGCAATTGCGAGCGAACCGCGGAGAGGAGAATGAAGCCGAGTATCGCGATATTGATCGCCAGGCTGATGAAGCGCGCGCTCATGTCGATGCCGGTGGCCATGCCCGCCCGGTCGGCGGAAACAGAACCGGTGGTCGTGTTGGTTACCGGCGTGTTGGTCAGGCCTAGGCCGACACCGGCCAGCACCAGCCCCGGCAGCAGGGTTGCCCACCCGGGCTGCGAAACATTGGCGCCGAGGCCCATCGCCAGGAAGCCCGTCCCGATCGTGAACAGGCCGGCTGGGATCACGAACCCGGATCGATAGCGCAGGCTCAGCCGCTCGGCCAGCGGCGGCATCACCAGTGCCGGCAAGGTGTAGGCGAGCAGGCAGGCACCGGCGCCGATGACGCCGTAGCCGAGCACGCTTTCCAGATAGATCGGCAGGTAGACGATGAAGGGCCAGAAGCTGAAGTTCATGCCTGCGGCGCCGGCGATCGCACCGGTGAAATCGCGCACCCGGAACACGGAGAAGTCGATCATTGCATGCGGGTGGGTTTTTTCGGCCCACAGGAACACCGCGAAACTCGCCAACGTCGCAACGGCGACGGTGATGGCGGCCTGGCTGGCGTAGCCCAGGCTCGGCGCCTGCGTGATGTAGAAGACCACGCCGAAGACCGCCATCGACAACGAGGCGATACCGGCGCCATCCAGCTTTCCCGCCCGGGGGTCGCGGGAATCACGTACACCGATCATCAGGGGCACCATCGTCAGCGCCATCAGCGGTACGTGCACCAGGAACACCCAGCGCCAGTTCGACACGGCGGCGATCGAGGCACCGATGATCGGTCCGAATCCGAGCCCCACTCCGAAGACCACGCCCCAGGCCGCGAACGCGCGCGCGCGTTCCCTGCCGGTCGGGAACTGGTGGGACAGGATGGCCGTCCCGCAGATCAGCATCACGCCGCCGCTGGCGCCTTGCATGAAGCGCGCGATGACCAGTGCCCAAGCACCGTCCGCCAGCCCGCAAACAAGCGAGGTCAGGCCGAACAGGCCCAGGCCCACGATGAACAGGCGTTTGCGACCGAAGCGGTCGCCCAACGTCCCCGCTGCCACCAGCACGGTGGTGCAGGCGAGGGTGTAGGCGTTCATGACCCACTGCATCTGCGCGAAATCGGCGTGCAGCTCCCGCTCCAGCGTCGGCAGGATCACCGGCACGCTGGAGATCTCAAGACCGAACATCAGGGATGACAGGCAGACCGCCGTCAGTGCAGCGGTGCCTTTAGGGGCGGGGGTGGTCATCACGGCTCCGAATTGCGGGGGAGACGCGGATCCAGCCAGAGCGCGAGGCGTGGCCGTCCGCGATGGTGGCGCCATTTTCGGTAGGCCAATGCAATGAGGGAAATGATTTAATCTCGTCTCTGTCATTAATTTCCATCATTATTGTCGCCATGGATTTCGACCCGACCCTGCTGCGGACCTTCGTCGCCGTCGTCGACACCGGCAGCTTCACCCGCGCCGCGCGGCGCCAGCACATAACCCAATCTGCAGTCAGTCACCAGGTTCGGCGGCTGGAAGAGCAGGCTGGCCGCCGTCTGCTGTGCCGGACGACGCGTAGCCTGACGCTGAGCGCGGACGGGGAGGAATTCCTGCGGCACGCAAGGCAGATCCTGCGCGCGCTCGATGCGCTGGCCCTGCGCTTCCGTCCATCCACGCTGAGCGGGAAGGTGCGGTTCGGCGCGCCCGAGAACTTCATGGGCGGGCGCCTTCCCCGGCTACTGGCCCGTTATGCGCGCGCGTTTCCCGCGGTGCGGCTCGACGTCAGCATCAGCGCCAACCTCGATCTGCCGGCGATGATCGAAGCGGAAGAGCTGGATCTGGCCATCGTTATCTCGCTGCATGATCCCGCGGGTGGAGCGGCCGGGCAGGTGCTGCGGCGGACGCGGCTAGCATGGGTCGCTGCCGAAAACTTCGAACCGCCGGCAGCCGGGCCGTTGCCGTTCGCGTTTTTCCCGCCCCCGTGCGTGCATCGACAGGCGGGGATGCGTGCCATCGAGGAGGCAGGGATCGATGGGCACGTCGTGTTCACCTCGCACAGCCATGAAGGCATCCATGCGGCGGTGACGGCGGGTCTTGCGATCACCGCAATCGCCTTGGACGATATCGGTCCGGGCATGAAGGTCATCGACGGTCGCCATGGTCTCCCGTCGTTGCCGGGGATGGACTACCGCCTGGTGTGGAGCGAAGCCGGTCGTACGCCGGCCGCCATCGCTTTCGGCGAATTGATCTGCGAGACGCAGACCCCATCTCCCGTGCGGACCAACGCCACGCCTGATTCCCGGGACCTTACCGCTGGTCCAGCTCGTGATGGATCAACACCACGCACTGCGACGCGAACAGCATCGTCCGGCCCAGCGTGATCCGCTTGGCGCCGAGCCGGTCGAGACTGCTGAAGGTCTTCTTCGGCATCGGGATGTGGTCGGTCAGCAGGAAACAGGGGTTGCCGTCGAACGCCTGCTCGCGGATCGGTGTGCCCTTGCGGTCCATCACGAACAGTTGGTGGTCCCCGGCCAGCTGCTGCACCAGCCGCTCGAAGCTCAGCGTCTGCACCGTCACGCCCGATTCCACCGGCCGCGTCTCTTCCTTGCCCATGCCGAGGGACGCATCCAGCGCCTTGGCGACCTTGCCGAGCAGCGCCTGCTCGTTGAAGCCGCCGATCTCATGCATCGCGTTGGCGTCGAAGCGGATCGTGCGGGAGAAGTCCTGCGTGCTTTCCAGCACCAGGTAGACCGTCACGTCGGGGCGGTGCGACTGGGCGACGAAGATGGCGTTCATCAACGTATGCGCCAGGATTTCGGCATGGACTTCGGTGCCGACGGACGCCAGCAGTTTCCGGCTGTCGGTAGGCGCCGCCCGCGCCCTCAGTACAAACGTTCGCATGTCGCGGATTCGAAAGCGGTGCCAGCGTGCATTCTGACGCCTGCCGCCGGGGTTTTACCGCCCCTGCGCCAACTCTTCCTCCACCGCGCTGAACGCCGAGCGCCCACCCAGTCGCTCGCCGGGCATGCCGGTGACGAACCACGCCACGCCGTTGCCGCTCTCGCGATCGAGCCACAGGCCCGACTGCAACCCGTACGCCGACCCCGAGTGCCCCACGCGCGGCACGCCGTCGCCGAACGGGTCGTCGCGGCAGCCGTCCACCGGCGTGGCCAGGGTCTGCACCGCCATGCCGTAGCGGCAGGTAAAGCCGGTATCGACGTCGCCCGTGTCGGCCTCACCGGTCACGCCCGAGCCCGGGGCGTATTGCCAGAGCGGGGTCACCAGCGCGCGCACCGACTCCGGCGTCAGCACGCGCACGCCGTCCAGTTCGCCTTCGCCCAGCAGCATCCGTCCGACCCGCGCCAGCCCGTTGGCCGAGATACGCAGTCCGCCCTGTGGCGCGAACAGCGCGCCGTTGTCTCCCGGGCGCCACTGCGCCAGGTCGCAACTGCCGTCCTCCGCGGGCGACACCGGGCACGCGGGCTTGTGGCCGCGCAGGTCGTCGTCCTTGTTCGGCTCGCCCTCGCCGTTGTAGATCACCACCGCGCGTGCCGCGGCGGCATCGTTGCAGGTGGCCCAGTTGAAGCAGCCCTCGATGCCGAGCGGCAGCAGCACCAGCCGGTCCATCAGGCGGTCGAAGCGCTCGCCGGTGGCGCGCTCCATCACCTGCGCCACCAGCGGGAAGTTGAGGTTGGTGTAGCGGAAGTAGGTGCCCGGCGCATGCGCGGTGTCCCATGCACGCGGGTCGTCGAGGATGTCACTCAACTGCCCGCCCAGCGGCGTCTGCCAGTAACCGGCCGCATCGGTGAGGCTGGAGCGGTGCGACAGCAGCAGGCGCAGCGTGATCGGCGTGTCCGGATACGCCGGGTTGCGCAGCGGCCAGCCGAGCAGGTCGCTGACGTCGGCATCGAGATCGAGCGTGCCCGCCTCGACCAGTCGCATCACCCCGACCGCCGTCACCAGCTTGGAGATCGAAGCGATCCGCACCGGGTCGCCCGCGGTGACCTTGCGCCCGGTCGACTTGTCCGCGACGCCCTCGGCCAAGGTCGACGTGATGCCATCGCGATCGAAGGTGACGCGGACGGTGGCGACCGGCTCCGCGGCGTGGGCGAGGGAGGTGGAGGCGAGGAGCAGCGCGGCGAGCAGGGTGGTTTTTTTCATGGGGGCATGGTGGCCCAGGATGTAAGCGGTTGGAAACACACCCTGCCGCGCCGCGCGCCGGGTTGATGCAGGACGGTCTCAGAACCGGGCACGCTGAATTCGCCACATTTCCGTGACAATAGGCCTCCCGATGAATTCCCGCTCTCCCATGCTCCCATTGCGCGTCACGCTGATTTCCCTGCTGGTCGCGGCCAGCACCCTGTTGCACGTCGTGCCACTGCTGACGGTGGCGATCGTCAAGGCGCTGCTGCCGTTCCGCCGCCTGCGCAGGGCCAGCAATCGGCTACTCACCGGCGTGGCGGAAAGCTGGATCGGGGTGAACAACCGGGTGCTGGACGGCCTGCTGCAAACGCGCATCGATGTGCAGCAGGACGTCGCGTTGCAGCAGGACGGCCACTACCTGGTGCTGGCCAACCACCAGAGCTGGGTGGACATCATCGTGCTGCAGCACGTGTTCAACCGGCGCATCCCATTGATGCGTTTCTTCCTGAAGCGGCAGCTGTTCTGGGTGCCGTTGCTGGGGCTGGCGTGGTGGGCGCTGGACTTTCCGTTCATGGGCCGGCACACGCCCCGGCAGATCGCACGCCGGCCGGAGCTGGCCGGGCGTGACATCGAGGCCACCCGCCGCGCCTGCGGGAAGTTCCGCGAGATCCCGGTGGCGATCATGAACTTCGTCGAGGGCACGCGCTTCACCCCGGCCAAGCACGCCAGGCAGGGCGGTCCGTACCGGCACCTGCTCAAGCCGAAATCGGGCGGCGTGGCGTTCGTGCTGGATGCGATGGGCGAGGGCCTGCACGCGATCCTCGACGTGACCATCGCCTATCCCGATGGGCGGCCGTCGATGATGGACCTGGTGGCGAACCGCGTGTCCGAGGTCCGCGTACATGTCCGCCAACGCCCGATCCCGGCCGAGCTGCTGCACGGCGACTACCAGAACGACCGGACGTTCCGCGTGCGTTTCCAGCAATGGATGAACGGGTTGTGGCAGGACAAGGACGCGGACATGGACCGCCTGCTGGGCGGCTGAAACGCCTCAGCCGCGTCGCGCGGCCTCGATGGCGGCGACGTCGATCTTGCGCATCGTCATCATCGCGTCGAAGGCGCGCTTGGCCGCGGCGCGGTCGGGATCGGTCCACGCCTCGCTCAGCACGCGTGGGGTGATCTGCCACGACAGGCCCCACTTGTCCTTGCACCAGCCGCATTCGCTCTCCTGGCCGCCGTTGCCGACGATCGCGTTCCACAGGCGGTCGGTCTCGGCCTGGTCGTCGGTGGCGACCTGGAACGAGAACGCTTCGCTGTGCCGGAACGCCGGACCGCCATTCAGGCCGACGCACGGAATGCCCATCACGGTGAAGTCGACGGTCAGCACGTCGCCCTGCCGGCCGTCGGGATAGTCGCCGGGCGCGTGGTGGATGGCGTCCACCGAGCTGTCGGGGAAGGTTTCGGCATAGAACGTCGCGGCCTCGAGGGCGTCGCCGTCGTACCACAGGCAGATCGTGTTCTTGGGAATCATCGGGTATCTCCTCGGGTTGCGGGACGCGGACCGGAAGGGGCGCGTGTCTGCATCGACGAGCGACGGGCCACGGAATCGACAGCGGCGTGCGACTCAGTTGCCGGGGATGATCCGCGCCGAGTCGCCCGAGCCGAGCACGCGCACCTGATCGCCGACGGCCAGGCGGCTGGCGTCGGCGGTCTGGATGGCCGACTCGCTGCTGTCGTCGAAACGGATCATCACCATGTAGGCGGTGCCGGTCTGCGCCGCCGATGCGGCCGACGTGGCGGAATCGGTGGCATCACGGGTGACGCTGCTGGCGACGTCGTAGGCTTCGGAGGAATAACCGCCGGTGGCATTTGCGGCCGTGCGCCCCGCCAGGCGGGCCAGCGACCGGGTGAGCGCGTTGCCCGTGGCGGACGGGCGCTGGGGCTGGGCGGCCTGCGTCTGGACCTGGACCGGTGCGATCCCGGTGACCACGCCTTTGCGGATCGCGACTTCCTGCGCCGCTGCGGAGAGGGAGACGGCCAGCAGCGCGATGGCGACCAGGGCGTTGAACACAGGGGACTTCTTCATCTTCATGTGACTTCCTTGAGGGGTGGGGGACGGGGGAGTACAGGGGGGGTCTAACGCCCGCTGGCGGCGTCCGGGCGTTACCGGAAGGGGCCGGATTGCTCCGGATCGACGTCGCCGGCCAGCGTCCACACGATGTCGTGGCCTTGCGGGTCGCGGCTCAGGTGGAAGTAGGCGGGCATGTCGCTCCCGAATGCCCGGGGCGTGTCGCCAGCGGGAGCGCCCGGTGGATCGAACGGCACGATGTACAGCCCGGATGCGTCGATGGTCCGGCGTGCCTGCACGTCGCCCAGGTCGCCGATGTCCTCGATGCGGCCGCCGCGCTCCAGCAGCGGGCGTTCGAAATCGACCAGCAGGTCCACCTTCGCCTGGGGCCGACCCGGAAGCGCGAGCGTGCCGCCGGTGACCAGCAGGTCCGGCCAGACGTCGCCGTTCTTGGGCAGCTCCCCGTAACGCTGGCGCGGCAGGCCGGCATGGGCGCCGGTGGCGATGGCGTCGAGCGCGCCGACCAGGGCGAGGAAGTTGAGCTTGCGCAGGCGCTGTTTCTGCAGGTCGCCCTCGATGCCGCCCGATTCGATCAGGATGGTCGACACCCCGGCCGCGGCGGTGAGATCGCCGAACGCGCGCGGGTTGAAGGTGTCGTCCCACTTGGCGATGTGGCCGCCGATGTAGGGCTCGAGCACCGCTCGGATGGCGACGGCGACTTCGATGGCGCGGGCGCGGACGGGGTCGACGTCGCGGGCCTCGTTGAAGGCCGGGGCGAGCAGGGCGATGGCGGTGCCGCGGTCGGAGTCGCCGACGCGGTAGCCGACCTGCTGGTCGTGCAGGTTGAAGCCGAAGGCCGGCTGCACGCGTTCGCGCAGGTCGTGCAGGGCGCGTGCCTCGGGAGAAACGAGCGCGCGTGCGTCGCGGTTGATGTCGATGCCTTGGGCGTTGCGCCGCTGGAAGCGTGCGGCGCCATCCGGGTTCATGACCGGCAGGAAATGCAGGGTGGCGTGCTCATGCAGGCGCTGCACGAGCGGATGGTCGGGATGCGCGCCGAGGAACCGGAACAGGTCGGCGATCGCCATTGATGCCGTGCTCTCGTCGCCATGCATCTGCGACCACAGCAACACGCGCGTGTCGCCATCGCCCCATGAGACGTGGCGCAGGGGTCGGCCTTCCACGCTGCGGCCGACCTCTTCGGTCCTGAATCCATGTGCTTCGGTCGCCAGCGGCGTGGCGACCTCCCACCAGTGTTCCGGGGAGAACGCGCGGTCTTCCAGGCCCGCGACCCGGATGCGGCTGTCGTAGAGCGTGTCCAGTTGGTCCAGCCATGCCGGGGGCGGTGGCATCGCGGCGTCGGCGTCGTGGCTGGAATCCACCGCATCCCGGGCCCGGGACGCGTTCGACCACACCAGTGGCAACAGCAGCACGGACAGTGCGAGGAGGCGACGCATGGCGATGCTCCGTGGAATCCACGCCCGATGCTCCGAGACGGTCCGGGGGTTGTCAAACGAATGCGCGGTTCGCGTGCGTTAACCTCGACGGCATCCCGATCGACAGGTGATGGCATGCACAGGCGAGATTTCATCCAGGGCGCGGCACTGACGGCACTCCTTCCACTGGTGGGCAGCGGCGGCGGTGCGGTCGCGGCGCCGCGCGGACGATTGCTGCCGGTGCCGCTGAACCCCGGCGACACCGTAGCGCTGGTCAGCCCGTCCTCGGCCACCGACGAGCGGCTCAGCCTGCAACTCGCGGGCGAGGCGATGCAGGCGCTCGGATTCAAGGTCAAGACCGGTGCGCACTACGCGGCGCGGCGCGGCAGCCTGGCCGGCACCGACGCCGAGCGCGCCGGCGACCTCAACACGATGTTCGCCGACCCCGAGGTCAAGGCCATCATCTGCGTCCGTGGCGGCTCCGGCGCCGCGCGGCTGCTTCCGCTGCTGGACTACGACGCGATCCGCGCCAACCCCAAGGTGCTGCTGGGGTACTCCGACATCACCGCGCTGCACAACGCCATCCTGTCGCAGGCGGGGCTGGTGACCTTCCACGGGCCGATCGGCGCGGGCAGCTGGAACGCCTTCAACGTCGACCAGTTCCGGCGGCTGTTCTTCGAGCGCGAGCTGATGGTCTACAAAAACGTGGTCGATGCCGGCGACGAACTGGTGCCGCGCAAGAACCGCACGCTGACCATCACCGGCGGCAAGGCAAGCGGCGAGCTGGTCGGCGGCAACCTGTCGGTTCTGGTGGGGCTGGCCGGGTCGCGCTACCTGCCGGACTTCGACGGGCGGATCCTGTTCCTGGAGGACGTGGAGGAGGCGCCATACCGGGTCGACCGCATGCTCACCACCTTGAAGCTGATGGGCGCGCTGGACCGTATCGCCGGCTTCATCTTTGGCGACTGCACCGACTGCGATCCGGGCGAAGGGTACGGCTCGCTGACGCTCGACCAGATCTTCGACGACCACATCAAGCCGTTGGGCATACCTGCCTACCGCGGCGCGATGATCGGGCATCTGCGCGAGCAGTTCATCCTGCCGCACGGCGGGCAGGTGGAGATGGATGCCGATGCGGGAACGTTCCGCATGCTGGAGCCCGTGTTCCAGCAGTGACCGGGCGGCCGGCTCCGCTCACACCACCAGCACCGCCGCATTGCGACGCTCTCCACCATCCACCCGTGGAGAGCCGTCATGTCCGAAACCCTCATCACCGACGAGTTGAGCAACAGCAAGGTCGCGGCGGTGTTCGCCGACGCCGGGCGGGCGCATGACGCCGCCCGGGACGTGGCGGCGGCGCTGTCGCTGGACGCGGCGCAGGTCAAGGTCATCAGCCCGGTCGAGCCGAATCCCGGGCGCAAGCTGGAGCCGGAGAGCGGCGGCATTTGGCGCACCATCGTCACCGCCCACATCAAGCTGGGCATCCTTGGCGCAGTGGCCGGGCTGGTGGCGTTCGCGGTGATGCATGGCATGGGGATCCGCTACATCACCAGCTCGCCGGTGGCGGCGGGGCTGGTGCTGCTGTTCTTCGGCGCGGTCGGCGGGCTGTTCCTCGGCGGGCTGGTGTCGCTGCGACCGGACCACGACCCCTACGTGCTGGCCGCGCGCGACGCGATGGACAGCGGCCGGACCACGGTGGTGGTGCATGCGTTCACCGCGGCCCAGGCCGACGAGGCCGCGGAATACCTGCGCGGGCAGGGCGGTGAAGTGACTTCGACGTTGTAGGACGAAGTCGTCAGCGCAGGTCCACGTCGCCGACCTTGTCGTCGTAGCTCTTCTTCGGGTCCACGCCCACCAGCAGCTTCACGCCCGCCAGCAGGCTGTTCTCGTTGAGCCACACGTGGGCATCGGCGGCGTCCATGCGCAGCAGGCGCAGCTTGGGGTCGTCCTTGCCGTTCTCGAACCAGGCGGCGATGAACGGGTTCCAGAGGCGTTCGATCACCGCGCGGTCGTTGTCGACGACCACGTGCCCGCTGATGGTGGCGAACAGCTCATGGTCCTTGGCGGCAAACGTGGCGGTGGCGGCGTGGCCGCCGCTGCCCTCCAGCGACTGCGCGAGCTCGGTGTCGCTTGCGGTGAAGAACCACAGTGGAGTGCGGTCGTCCTCGGCCAGCGCGGTCATTGGCCGCGGCTCGATGCCGGTGGCGCCAAGCATCACGGTGCGGTCGTCGCCGATTGCCTTCCAGAGCCTGGCTTCGAGTTCACGGGTATCGGTCATCGCGGTCTCCTGGGGAACGAGGGTAGGTGCGAGGGCCTGCAGGTGTAACGTCCCGGGCGTGATGGGGTCGCCAAAAGGGCGATGTTTCAGGCACCGCGGTTCCGCCGTGGGTGTCCGGTCATGGCCGGCCCGGGCGCTCCTCACGCCGGAAGACAAGCGCGCGATCTTTTACGACAACGCGGCGCGGTTCCTGCGGGTGGATCGCAGTACGCCCGGGGGCGGTCAATCCCGGTCCGGTGCACCCAGCGGGAAGTACGAGCGATAGGGCCGTGCTTCGTCCACGGCGCGCTTGAACGACGGGCGGGCGAGCAGTCGTTGGCGATAGGCGTGGACGTGGGTGAAACCGGAGTCGATCGGATGGGTCCAGTCGGCGTAGAAAAGGAATGGTGCGGCGCCGCAGTCGGCCAGTGAGAACGCCTCGCCGGCGGCCCATTCGCGCGTCGCCATGCGCTGGTCCAGCCATGCGTAGGCGATGTCGAGCATCGCGCGGGCGTCATCCACCCCGCGCGGGTCGCGCTCGGCTTCGGGCCGCATGCGGTCGAAGACGACCTTCTGTTGCGGGGTGGAGATGTAGTTGTCGAAGAAGCGGTCGAGCATCCGCACTTCGAGGGCGGTGTCGCGATCGGCCGGGACCAGCTTCACCGGCCCGGCGTGGTGCAGGTCGAGGTACTCGATGATGCAGGTGGCCTCGATCACCGTGCGGTCGCCATCGACCAGCACCGGGAAGCGGCGCATCGGCCACAACGCCGCCAGTTCCTCGTTGGCCTGGGGGTCTTCCAGGTTGCGGTAGTCGAACGGGACCTGGTTCTCGTACAGCGCGACCAGTGCCTTCTGGCTGTATGACGAGAACGGGTGGGCGTACAGGCGGGGGAGGGCGGTGGGCATGCGGGGCTCCGGGTGGGTTTGCCTGTACGACGAACGGGGGCGGCGCGGTTCGACACGATGGCTTACGGTGGACAGAGTCAGGTTGGCTGTCACGGATCCGTCCGCCCGTGCGTCCTGGCCATGTGTTGACCGAGAATCCAACCCATGGACCCCGCCACCGCCCTGTTCGAACACCACCGCTCTCGCCTCTTCGGCCTGGCCTATCGCATGCTCGGCACGCCCGCCGATGCCGAGGACGTACTGCACGACGCCTGGCTGCGCCTGCATGCGCAGGACCTGGCCACGCTCGACGATCCGGAGGCCTGGCTGGTCACCGTGACCACCCGGCTGGCGCTGGACCGGCTGCGCCGCGCCAAGGCCGAGCGCGAGCACTACACCGGCCCGTGGCTGCCCGAACCGCTGGTGCCGGACACCGAGCACCCCGATGCGGCGCTCGAGCGCGGCGAGTCGTTGACCCTGTCGTTCCTGCTGCTGCTCGAACGGTTGAGTCCGGACGAACGCGCGGCATTCCTGCTGCGCGAGGTGTTCGACTACAGCCACGCCGAGGCAGCGGCGATCCTTGAGATCGGCGAGGACGCCTGCCGCCAGCGCGTGCATCGGGCGAAGACGCGCCTGCGCCAGGATCGACCGCGCTTCCACGTCGACGAGTCGGCGCAGCGACGGTTGCTGCAGCGTTTCGTCGCGGCGATGGCCGAGCCCACGCTCGATTCGTTGCGAGCGCTGTTTGCCGAGGATGCGGTCCATATAAGCGACGGCGGCGGCATCGCGCGTGCCACGCTGCGTCCGTTGCACGGCGCCGACCGGCTTGCGCAGTTGTACCTGCAGATCGGACGCAACCTGGGTGGGCCGGGCGTGCGTTACGAACTGGTCACCCTCAACGGCGCGCCGGCGCTGTTCCTGCGCGATGGCGACGCGCTGACCACGGCGATGTGGATCGAATGCGATGGCGAGCGCATCACCGCCATCCACGCGCTGCGCCACCCCGGCAAGCTGGCCCGGCTGCTGGCTGTCACGAAACCGGCGGCGTCCGCGTCCTTGCATTGAAGCGGCCGACTCCCGGCCGCCATTGCAAAGGAGTTCCCCCATGTCCCGTTTTTCCGTACAGCGCCACTACGCCGCCATGCAGCCGCTGATCGCACTCGGCCAGAGCGTCCACACCGCCGGCCGGCTGGAGCCCGCACTGATCGAACTGGTGCTGATGCGCGTGTCGCAGATCAATGGCTGCGCCTACTGCCTCGACATGCACAGCAAGGACGCCCGCGCCGCCGGTGAAACCGAACAGCGCCTGTACCTGCTGTCGGCGTGGCGCGAGACCAAGCTCTACAGCGAGCGCGAGCAGGTCGCCCTGGCCTGGGCCGAGGAGTTGACCGAACTGGCTTCCCACGAAGCGGTGTCCGATGCGCTGTATGACAGGGCGGCGCAGTTGTTCGAGGAAGCCGAACTGGTCGACCTGACGATGCTGGTGGTCGCGATCAACGGCTTCAACCGCATCAACGTGGCGGCGCGCACCGTCGGGGGCAGCTACAAGCCGGGCTCGCACGGATGAGTACGGATCGGTCGCGCCATGGTTGCCCGCGGAACACGTGTTCCTGAATTTGAGCAACCATGGCGCGTGCCGAAGGCAAACGTGGAACGCGGGCCTTGGACGGCTTGGCTATTTCTCTACCATCTAAGCCGTTCCAGTGATTCCCGGCCGGGGCTGACATCGCCGCCGGGATCGGCTAGCGTGCAACGATCCTGCAGGAGCAGGAATCGACACATCAAGGAGGATGGAATGCTGCGTATCGATCGGGACGGAATGGTGCTTGACCCGCGGGTTCGCGCGCGCCGCTTTGGCACGCTGGAGCGCGGGGCGATGGAGGTGGTCAACGGCATCATCGTGCACCAGACCGGCGGCGCCACCGCGCAATCGACGTTCAACAGTTATCAGAAGAGTCTCTTCGGCGCGCACTTTCTTGTCGACAAGGACGGCACCGTCTATCAGACGGCTTCGCTCTACAAGCGTACCAACCACGTCGGCCTGCTGCGGTCGCGCTGTCTGGCCCGACACAGTTGCGCGCCTGCGGAATTGAAGGCCCTGCACAAGGCCGCGCCGCGTACCGAGAACCGCATCGAGCAGCGCAAGTCCTTTCCTGATCGTTTCCCTGCCAACCGCGACAGCATCGGCATCGAACTGGTTGGCGAGTACAAGCCGAACCCCGACTTCGGCAAGGTACGTGGTGCGGATGAGTTCGTGTACGTACCGGTGACGGTGGACCAGAATTCCACGCTGCGCTGGTTGGTGTCGGAGCTTCGCGCGACGCTGAAGGTGGCTGCCGAAGAGGTCTACCGTCACCCTGTGGTGTCGTTCAAAACCTCCAGCGAAGCAGTGAGTGCATCATGGTGAGGTTGGGCGTTGTCGTGGTGCTGGTCCTGGGCGGCTGTACGTCGGCCGGATCGATCGAAGATGGCGGCGCGGTCCCGGGCATGCGCGGATTGGACCTCCCGGCGATCGAGCGGCTGACGATCACGGAAAACGGTGAGGGCTCGCCGACTGACACCAATCCACCGCGTGGCTGCCAGGGTTTCATGCTCGATGAGGCGCACGTCCGGCGTTTCATGGATGAGGCCGGCGAGGTTGACCAGCGCGCTTACATGCACACGCTGGACTGGTCGCCGTGCCACGCGCGCGGCCGGATCGATTTTGCCGACGGCCGCAGCGGTGTCTGGACCATCCGGCAGTTCCGGACCGGTTCGATCCTGTTCGATGACGGTGGCCAACTGTTCCTGTTCTGCCGGTCGTGCACCCGGGAACCATTTGCCCGGTAGCGGGATAATGCGGCCTCTCCCGCCCCGAGCCTAGGTATGTCCATCGTCCTCACCGATTTCGCCCGCTCCCGGCTGTTCCGCGAACAGCGCCGCAACACCATCCAGGACATCTCGCCCGAAGCGTTCGAGCAGCATCTCAACGACACCGCGCCGCTGAAGGTGCTGGATGGCTATGCGCCGTTCTGCAAGCTGCACGTGCATCGCAACTGGACTTCGACACGCTGCCTGGCGGTGCCGGTCACCGGTGACAACCGGCACCTTCTGCGGTCCGATTACGAGGCGCGCACCCGCGATGAACTGCCGGTGCTGGTGCGCTGGTTCGAAGGCCTGGAACCTCCAGTCGCCGACTACCTGGTCGTCATCCTCTACAGTCGCGATCAACTCGCGAAGGAAGGCACTGTCATCACCGCCGACTGGGGCGTGGTCGGCTGCATGTACACCGCCGAGCCGGAGGAAACGCCGATGGCACCGATCACGATGTTGCGCAATGCGCTCGGCGTGGAGGAGGGCGGTTCCGGGGTGCCGCTGGACCGCGATGCCTACCGCCGCAGCGTGGAGTTCTGGCGCACGCACGCCAACTGGCGGGGATAGATCGCCCATGGCAACCAATGTGCGGCGCGGGGCATCCAACATCCCTGCATAATCGATGCGGACACGCTTCCGGAGGATCGCCATGGACCGCCGCACCTTCCTGCAAGGCTCACTCGGCGCCACTGTCGCCGCAGTGGCATCGCGCGCCGCTTCCCAGACAGCCGCATCGCCGCTGGCGCCGTTGTCGCCCGCCCCATCCATCGATTCGCGCGAGGTCTGGCTCAACCGCGACACCGCGCCAACCGACGCGGCCGCGATGGCCAACCATTTGGCCACGCTGACGAAAGACCTTGGCGACAACGCGCTCGACCGCTATCTGGTGGACGGCGAGGTCGAGGCGCTGGAACGCGAGTTCGCGGCGCTGCTGGGCAAGGAGGACTGCGCGTTCCTTGCCACCGGAACCCTGGCCAACAATGTCGCGGTACGCGTCCTGTGTGGCGAGAACCGGCGCGCACTGGTCCAGCGCGAGAGCCATCTCTATCGCGACGAGGTCGATTCGGCCCAGCGGCTGTCGGGCATCAACCTGCTGCCGATGGCGCCGGATCGAGCCGTCCCGACCTTGGAGGAGGTGCGGGCGGCGATCGGCGCTTCGGAGAACGGGCAGTATCCGATGAGGATCGGGGCGGTCTCGCTGGAATCTCCGGTCCGTCGCGCCAACGGCGAGATGGTGCCGCTGGCGCGGGTGCGGGAGATCGCGGAACTGGCCCGGGCACACGGCACGCGGCTGCACCTGGACGGCGCGCGGCTGCTGTTGGCGCCACCGTCGTTCGACATGGACGCGTACGTGGCCGAGTTCGATACCGTCTATGTGTCGCTCTACAAATATCTCGGCGCGCCGTTTGGTGCGGTGCTTGCGGGCTCGAAGGCCGATATTGCCGAGGCCCGCGAACTGCGCCGGCTGTACGGCGGCAGCCTCTGGCAGGGCTGGATGCCGGCGATGCTGGCGCGCGACACGCTGCCCGGCTTCCGCGACCGCATCGTGCAGGCACACGGACATGCCGCGCAGCTCATCGCTGCCCTGGTCGCCACCGGCCGCGTGCGAGACCGCACTTCACCCGACGCATCCAACATCCACCTGCTCGAAATGCCGGAGGCGCTGGCAGAGGCGGCCTACCAGCGTGGTCGCAATGCCGGCATTCGGATGCGGCGCTGGCAGGAAGGTGTCGTTCCGCTGTTCGTCAACACCACCATCCTGCAACGGCCGGTGGAGGAGTACGTCGCGCTGTTCCGGGGGGAGGACGGTCAACGCGAAACCGGGTAGCCGCGCTGTTCCATGATCCGCAGGACCTCGTCTACCGGCAGCGCGGTGACCTCGTGGCCATCGCGGCCCACCATGGTCTCGGCGTGGAACAGCGAGTTGAGGATGGCCTCTTCGGTCGCTTCGACGGCGGCCATGAACAGCGGCGACATCGCGTCGTTGCGCAGGACGGCGGTGCGGCGCAGCGGCGCGTCGCTCTCGTACGGCACGCGCACCGACTCGTTGGCTGAAAAGGCGATCACGTAGTCGCCGCTGCCGTTGGATGCGATGCCGCCGGTGCGCGCCAGGCCCAGCATCGCGCGCTTCGCCAGCCGCTCCAGGTTGCGCGCGTCCAGTGGCGCGTCGGTGGCGACCACGATCATGCAGGAGCCGTCGGGCGAGTCGTTGAGCGCGTCGCTCAGGTAGTACTTGCCCAGCGCCTTGCCGACCGGCACGCCATCGACGCTCAACACGCCGCCGAAGTTGGTCTGCACCAGCACGCCCACCGTATGCCCGCCCAGATTCCCTGGCAGCTGCCGCGACGAGGTGCCGATGCCACCCTTGAAGCCGAACGCGACCGTCCCCGTGCCGGCGCCGACGTTGCCTTGTTCGACCTTGCCCCCGCTGGCGGCCTTGATGGCATCCAGCACATCGCGCCGGGTCACGTGGCGGCCGCGGATATCGTTGAGGTAGCCGTCGTTGGTTTCCCCGACCAGCGGGTTGACCGAGCGCACGTCGTCGTTTTCGGCGAACGAAAAGGTGTAGTCGATCAATGCGTCTGCCGCGACCGGCACGCCGAGGGTATTGGTCAGGATGATCGGGGTCTCGAGGTTGCCGAGCTCCTCGACCTGCGTGCTCCCGGCCAGTTTGCCGAACCCGTTGCCGACGTACACCGCGGCCGGGACCTTGCGCTGGAACACGTTGCCGGCATACGGCAGGATCGCGGTGACGCCGGTGCGGACATCGTCGCCGTCCACGAGGGTCTTGTGGCCGACCACCACGCCGGGCACGTCGGTGATCGCGTTCAACGGGCCGGGCTGCAGCACGCCGATGGCGATGCCGTGGTCGCGCAAACCCTTGTGCTGGGCGTGGGCAGGCATCCAGGCAGACAGCAGCAAGGCGGCGGCGAGCAGTCGAAAGGACATCGTGGTCTCCATGCGGCGGCGGGTGCCGACCGACGATAACCGGGTTCCGGTGGATCGGCATACCATGGTGGCATCGCGTCCAGGGCGCTACCCGGAGACCCCGATGGCCATCGCATTCCGTTGTCGCTGCGGCAAGCTCCAGGGCGAGATCGAGCCGGCTGCCGCCTACCTCCGCGCCGTCTGCTACTGCAGCGACTGCCAGGCCTTCGCCCGTGCGCTGGACCGCGAGCAGGACGCGCTCGACCCGAACGGCGGTACCGACGTCGTTGCCCTGCGTCCCGACGGCCTGCGCTTCACCGCGGGTCGCGAACAGGTGACCTGCCTGTCACTGAGTCCCAAGGGGCTGCTGCGCTGGCACTCGGCCTGCTGCCATACGCCGTTCGCCAACACGCCGCGGGAGCCGAAGCTGCCGTATGTCGGCGTGCTGGCCAGTTGCATGGCCGCCGGTCCCGAAGCGCTGGATGCGGCGTTCGGCCCGCGTCGCATCGCGCTGGGCACCGCCTCCGCGCGCGGCGAGGTTGCCGCCACGCCGGTGCGGACGACGCTGGGGGTGATGCGGGTCATGTGGGGCGTTTTGTTGGCCAAGCTCGGGCGCCGTCGCAGCAACCCGTTCTTCGATGCCGCCACCTCGCAACCGATCGTCGAGCCGCGGGTGCTGACGCGTGAGGAACGGGCGGAGGCCGGGCGGGTGCGATGACGTAGCGCCGAAGCCGCATCAGCACCTGCGCTTGTGGAAATACACCTGTTCGGCCGCCCAGCGCAGCGGCGGTGAATGCAGCAGCAGATCGAACGGCCAGTCGAACTGCAGGCGGTCGTAGGCCCAGCGCAGGGCGCGCTTGGCACGGAAGCGCGGGGCGGCCTCGATCGCGATCTGTTCGGGTGCGCGATCCCCGTCGCGCAGGTGAGCGGCGATCGCCCGGCCCACGCTCCAGCCGTGCTCCCACGCCGAGTGGATGCCACCCGCCGTCACCGGCGAGACGATGCCGGCGGCGTCGCCGACGAGGATGGCGCCGTCGCGGGCCATGTCGGCTACCGGACCGCTGCACGGGATCAGCCCCGCGCGGGTGTGTCCCGGCTTGAGGTGGCGTGGCAGCCCGCCCGCCGCACCGACGCGCAGCAGGAAGCCATCGATGTCCGGGACCCGCGCACGGGCCGGATCGTGACGCAGCGCGAGGCCCGCCTGAACGCCGGTCGGGCTCTGCGCGATCCAGCCGATGTAGCCGGGCGCATAGCGCTTGCTGATGAAACAGTGCAGCGCACCCGGGTGGGCGAGGGTGGCGCCGGGAAACTCGTACTCGATGCCGTAGAGGAACTGGCGTACCTCGCCCAGCCCGCAGCGCCTGGCGACCCGCGATCGTGCGCCATCGGCGCCGACCAGGTAGCGCGTGGTGCCGACGCCATCCACCTGCCATCCGTCCCCGCTGCGCCGCGCGTCGGTAAAGGCCGTGCCCAACCGCAGGTCCACGCCATTGGCGTGCATCTGAACGGCCAGCCAGCGCATCAGCGCCGGGGTGTCGGTGGTTAGGAAGTAGTAGCCCGGCGCAGCGAGGGCGACCTGCCTGAGGCTCGGCGCATACAGGCGCACTTCTTCGATGCGCCGCGTCATGGCTGCCGGCATCTGGTTGAGCAGCGTTTGCTCGGCGGCTTCCTTGACGATGATGCCGGTGGTGCGCAGCTTTTCGCCGGGATCGTGCTTGCGCTCCAGCACGCACACGCGCAGGCCACGCTGGGCCGCGGCGATGGCGCAGGCCGCACCGGCAAAGCTGGCGCCGACGATGACGGCATCGAAGGAGGGGGAGGGCGTCGCGTTGTGCATGGCGTTCCGGATCGGGGCGATGCCCGCAACCATGCGGCCGCGGCATGGGGCCACGATGGCGGGAATGTGAAGCGGGATTGAAGTCGGACGGACGCGATCGATGCTGTCGATTTCCGCGGCACCCGTTCGTCCTGTCAGGTGAGGGCTTCTCCTCGACAACGGGAACCGCCATGGCCACTGACAACACCGTTCGCCTTCACCGCGTGCTCAGCGCTCCGCCGGAACGCGTCTACCGCGCCTTCATCGACGCCGATGCCCTGGCCAAGTGGCTGCCGCCAAACGGTTTCACCTGCAAGGTCCACCAGCTCGACGCGCGGGTCGGCGGTACCTATCGCATGTCGTTCACCAACTTCTCCACCGGCAACGAGCAGGCCTTCGGCGGCACCTACCAGGAGCTTGTCTCGGGCGAACGCATCCGCTACACCGACCGCTTCGACGACCCAAACCTGCCCGGGGAGATGACCACCACCATCACGTTCAAGGCGGTGTCGTGCGGCACGGAACTGCAGGTGGTGCAGGAAAACCTGCCCGACGTGATCCCGGTCGAGGCGTGCTACCTGGGCTGGCAGCAGTCGCTGGTGTTGCTGGGCAAGCTGGTCGAGGCGGAAATTCCGGATTGAGGCGCGGATAATGCGGGACCACCACCCGGCGCGCCCCGATGTCCGATCCTTCTTCCTCCGTCACCGCGGCACTGCCGGTCCCACTGGCCGATCGCCTCGGCCCGCGCGTGCTGATCCCGCTGTCGCTGCTGACGCTCTACGTGGTCTGGGGGTCGACGTACCTCGGTATCCGCATCGCACTGGAGAGCTACCCGCCGTTCCTGCTGGCCGGGGTGCGGTTCATCGCCGCCGGGGTAGCGCTGTACGCGTTCCTGCGCTGGCGCGGGCACGCTCCGCCGACCTGGTTGCAATGGCGCAACGCGGCGATCACCGGTGTGCTGCTGCTCGGCTTCGGCAACGGGCTGGTGTGCTTTGCCGAGGAGCGGGTGAGTTCGGGTATCGCGGCGGTCGCGGTGTCGAGCATGCCGCTGTTCGCGGCGGCGTTCGGCGCCATGTACGGCCATTGGCCGACCCGGCGCGAGAGCGTCGGGCTGCTGGTCGGCTTTGCCGGCGTGGTCGTGCTCAACCTGGGCAGCGGTCTGTCGGGCGAGGTCATCGGCGCGATCGCGCTGTTGACCGCTGCGGCGTGCTGGGCGTTCGGCTCGGTCTGGAGCCGTCGGCAGGACATGCCCACCGGGCCGATGAACACCGCCGCGCAGATGCTGTGCGCCAGTGTCGCGCTGCTGGGTGTGGGCCTGGCCAGCGGCGAGACGCTGCCGTCCGAACCGACCGCGCGCGCGACGCTGGCGCTGGCCTACCTCGCCGTGTTCGGCTCGATCGTCGCCTTCAGCGCGTACCTCTACGTGCTCAAGCACGCGCGGCCGGCGGTGGCCACCAGCTACGCGTACGTAAACCCGCCGGTGGCGGTGCTGTTCGGCGTGTTGCTGGCGGGTGAGACGGTCGGCCCGTTCGACCTCGCCGGGATGGCGATCATCCTCGGTGGCGTGGCTGTGATCACGCTGGCGCGGAAGAAACGGTGACGACGGGCGTGGCCCGGATCGACTGGTCCATAGCCGGGTTCCGCCGATGCTAGAGTCCCCAGTCCCCGTATTCCTGCATGGCACGCGCAATGACGACTGACTCCATCTATCCCATCGGCACGCCCGGCACCCCCTGGGGGGCGGTGGAGAAAGCCGAATGGTTGTCCCGCCAGGTTCGCCAACGCAGCTACGCGGACGATGTGCTGACGGCGATCGACGGGCTGCGGGAGCGCTTCGATGTTTCGCAGTACGGCCAGCTGGATTACGCCGGCGAGCACTATCCGCTCTACGCCATCAGGAGTCGCGACTGGCGCGACGACCTGCCGGTGATGCTGGTCACCGGCGGTGTGCACGGTTACGAAACCAGTGGCGCGCACGGCGCGCTGCAGTTCGTCGACCGGCATGCGGCCGACTACGCAGGCCGCGCCAACCTGCTGGTCGCGCCCTGCGTGAGCCCGTGGGCGTATGAGCGCATCCACCGCTGGAACCCGCAGGCGATCGACCCGAACCGATCGTTCCACGCCGACAGCCCGGCGCGGGAGTCGGCCGCGTTGATGGCGCTGGTCGCGCCGTTGAAAGACCGCGTGCTGATGCACATCGACCTGCACGAAACCACCGACAGCGACGAGTCCGAGTTCCGCCCCGCGCTGGCCGCGCGCGACGGCAAGCCGTCCGAACCGGGCGAGATCCCCGACGGCTTCTACCTGGTCGACGACAGCGAGAACCCGCAACCGGCATTCCAGCAGGCGATCATCGAGGCGGTGACCAAGGTCACCCACATCGCCCCGGCCGACGCCAACGGCGAGATCATCGGTTCGAAAGTGGTGGCCCCGGGCGTGATCGAGTACCCGCTCAAGAAGCTGCACCTGTGCGCCGGCATCACCAATGCGCGCTACACCAGCACCACCGAGGTCTATCCGGACAGCCCGCGCGCGACGCCGCAGCAGTGCAACGACGCGCAGGTGGCCGCGGTACGGGCGGCGATCGATTTCGCGCTGGCCTGAGTCGACATCAACCGGCCGTCAGGCCGGTTTCCAGTGGAACACCTCGTCGACCCGCTTGCCGAACACGTGGGCGATGCGGAAGGCATGGTCCAGCGATGGGGCATAGCGGCCCTGTTCGATCGCGGCGATGGTCTGGCGGGTCAGCCCGACGCGCTCGCCGAGCTCGGCCTGGGTCATCTCCTGGGCGAGGAAACGCAGCAGGCGCACGTCGTTGGTCATCGACTCAGTGGGCAAAACGCGGCCCCCGGCGGTAGGCGCGCACGATCATCACGTTGCAGATCGTCTCGGTCAGCACGATCGAGAATAGCGCGGCGTTGGTGATTTCCCAGCCGGCCGCATCGAACGGCATCACCACGCCCACCAGGATCATCGCCGTCAGCATGACGAAGTAGGCGATCCGGGTCGCGCGGGCCTCGATCGCGCGGTCGCGATCGTCCGCGAACACCGCTTCGCTGCGTTCGGTGTGACGAAACATCAGCCAGCCGCCGAGGTAGACCAGCGCATGCACCGTGCCGACCACGGCCAGGCAGATGATGCGGTCCATGAACGTCGTCAACAGATGGGGGAACGCGATCTGGATCGCGAAATAGACCAGGTACGGCGGGACCACGCTGCAGATGTTCAACCAGGCGCGCTTTTCGAGTGGTGACATGGTCAGGTCCAGTGGTTAGCTATGGTGTACGTGATGTTAATCATAGCTAACACGGTGTCAAGAAATATTTTCAGGCTGGACCCGGCCTGCATCCCCTGCCCGCGCCGCCCCGCGGCCCGCCGGGGTGCTGCCAATCACGGTTCCAGCTGATAGCGTGGGCCGCCTTCTCCCACCGACCTGCGACATGCGCGAACGACTCCAGAACGAGCCCATTCAAAACCAGTTCGACATCAGCGGACTCGACCTGCCCGCCATCCTCGCCACCATCGAGCAGGAAGTCCGCGCGCGCTTCGGCGAGGGCGAGGTGGCCGACTACATCGACGCGCTGGCCCAGGTGCCACTGGACCGCTTCGGCATGGCGCTGGTCCTGCGCGACGGCACCATCCACGAGGTCGGCGAATCGCGCGAGCCGTTCTCGATCCAGAGCATCTCCAAGGTCCACACCCTGACGATGGCGCTGGATGCGGTCGGTGACGCGCTGTGGGAGCGGGTCGACCGCGAGCCGTCCGGCGACCCGTTCAACTCGTTGCTCCAGCTCGAGTACGAGAAGGGCATTCCTCGCAATCCCTTCATGAATGCCGGCGCGCTGGTGGTCGCCGACGTGATCCTGTCCAACTACGCCAAACCCGAGGAGGCGTTGTTGGAGTTCATGCGTGCCCGCTCGGGCAGCGCCGATGTCGGCGGCGACGATGTGGTGGCGAAATCCGAGCGCAAGAGTGGCTTCCGCAACATCGCCACCGCCAACTTCATCCGCAGCTACGGCAACATCGTCAACGACGTCGAAGCCGTGCTCGACTTCTACTTCCTGCAGTGCTCGCTGAGCATGAACTGCGTGGACCTGGCGCGCAGCGTGCAGTTCCTCTCGCACAGCGGCTTCTGCGACGTGTCAGGCAAGCGCGTGGTGAGCTGGGAACTGGCGACCCGGATCAACTCGCTGATGATGACCGCTGGCACCTACGATGCCGCCGGCGACTTCGCGTTCTACGTCGGCCTGCCGGCCAAGAGCGGCGTCGGCGGCGGCATCGTCGCGGTGGTGCCGCACGTCATGAGCCTGTGCGTCTGGTATCCGGGGCTGGACGACAAGGGCAACTCGATGCTCGGACGCTATGCGCTGCACCGGTTCGCGCAGCTGACCGGGTTGTCGGTGTTCTGATGGGGGTGCGCCTCGTCTCCCTCCATGCAAGCCTGCGCTGGGGCGCCACGCTCGGATTGCTGCTGGTGTTGGCCGGCTGCGCCACCGCGCCCCGGCCCTCCGGCCCCACGCCTGATTCGGTGCGCGACGACATCGCCCGTCGGATACCGGCCACGGTGAAAGACCGTGCGGGCTGGGCGGCGGATATCCAGGCCGCGTTCGCGGCGCAGGAAATCGAGGCGTACGAGGAAAACATCTGCGCGGTACTGGCGGTGATCGCGCAGGAATCCGGCTACAAGGCCGACCCGCCGGTGGCCAACCTGCCGGCGATCGCGCGGGCCGAGATCGAGCGGCGTGCGGCGGAGGTACACGTACCGAAGTTCATGGTGGGCGCCGCGCTGAAGGTGCGGTCGACCGATGGCCGCAGCTACGAGGAGCGGCTGCGCACGGTGCGTACCGAGCGCGAACTGAGCGGGCTGTATGGGGACCTGATCGGCCGCGTGCCGCTGGGCCAACGGCTGTTCGGCCGCTACAACCCGGTGCAGACCGGTGGGCCGATGCAGGTGTCGATCCCCTTCGCCGAGGCGCAGGCCGACGACTACCCCTACCGGTTCGACGGCAGCATCCGCGACGAGGTGTTCACCCGCCGCGGTGGCCTGTACTTCGGCATCGCCCATCTGCTGGGCTACACCACCCCGTACACGCGCAAGGTGCATCGTTTCGCCGACTTCAATGCCGGCTGGTACGCGAGCCGCAATGCCGCTTTCCAGAACGCGGTGGCGTTGGCCACGGGGCGCACGCTCGCGCTGGACGGTGACCTGCTGGCGCCCGGCGCGCCGCTGGAGCGGCCCGGGGAGACCGAGCGTGCAGTGCGTGAACTCGCGGGCGACCTGCGCATGGACGTGGCCGCCATCCGCCGCGAGCTGGAGCGGGGTGATCGGCTCGAGTTCAACGACAGCCCGTTGTTCCAGCGGGTGTTCGCGCTCGCCGAGTCGCGCGCGGGCAAGCCATTGCCACGGGCGATGATCCCCGGCATCACGTTGGACAGCCCCAAGATCCGTCGCGAGTTGACCACGGCGTGGTTCGCGACCCGGGTCGACGACCGCTACCGCCGCTGCATGGCACGTTGACCAGCGGGTCCGCGTTGCGCGAATCAATCAGGACGTGATCTGCCCTCTATGCACAGCAGGCTGGTCCTCCCAACCACACGACACGACAGGAGTTCCCCGTGACCGATTCTGCCGCACTGACCCTCTACCACCATCCGCACTCGCGGTCCGCCGGTGCCCGCGTGATGCTGGAGGAACTCGGCGTCGACTACCGCATCGAGCTGGTCAACCTGCAGGCCGGCGAGCAGCGCCGCCCGGAGTTCCTCGCGCTCAATCCGCTGGGCAAGCTGCCGACGCTGGTCGACGGCGACATCGTGGTGACCGAGCAGGTCGCGGTCTACCTGCACCTCGCCGACCGCTTCCCGGAGGCGGGGCTGGCGCCGGCGATCGGCGACCCCGCGCGCGGCGAGTACCTGCGCTGGATGGTCTATTACGCCTCGTGCTTCGAGCCGGCGGTGGTCGACCGCTCGCAGAAGCGCGAACCGGCGGAGCCGATGATCTCGCCGTACCGCGACTTCGACAGCATGCTGGCGGCGCTCGAGGCGCAGATCGCCAAGGGCCCGTGGGTGCTCGGCGAGCGATTCAGCGCCGCCGACGTGCTGTGGGGCACCGCGTTGAACTGGACCACCCAGTTCGGGCTGGTGCCGAAGAGCGAGGTGATCGAGCAGTACATCGAGCGCGCGAAGGCGCGCCCGGCGTTCCAGCGTGCGGCGGCAAAGGATGCGGAACTGCTGGCGACGGCCTAGGGTCGGCGTCGTCCAAAACCATCCGGCCCGCGATGAGCGCGGGCCGGATCGTTCAACCGTACGGAGGCCTCACCGCCTGGTGTAGGTCATCTCCATCATCTTGTGTTCCTTGCCGTCCGGTCCCGGCCCGTACATCTCGAACACCTCGACCGTCGGGCTGGTCCAATGCGTGGTCATGCGCGCGGAGACCTCCTGCTTGCTGACCGGGTCGTGCCAGCTGCCGGTGAAGCTGCATGCGCCGGCATCGTCGCAGGTGCCTTCGCTGACCATCAGCCCGGTCGACATGCTGTCGTTCCAGGTCGACCAGTACTTGCCGGTGACGTTGTCGTAGCCGGTCATGCCGTGGCCGGTGAAGGGCTGGCCGTGCATGGTCGCCTCGACCTTTTCGGTCATCACCCGGTCGCCGAGGATCATCGAGCGCACGGCGGTGCCGGTCTCGCTGGTCGGCGGTGCGTCGGGAGCCATCCAGCTCTTGATCGCCAGGTCGTAGGTGCCGGCGGTCTTCGCCAGTCCGGCGTGCTGTGGGCCGGGCGTTCCGGCCTGCTGGTAGGCCTGCATCATCGCCGCCTCTTCGGGCGACATCTCCGGCGGGGCGTCCTGGGCGAGGGCGGGGAGGGCGGTGGCGAGCGCCAGTGTGACTGCGAGCGTGCGGATCATCGGTTTCTCCTCTGGGGGTCGAAAAGCCGGATGGGACCTGTAGCGCAACGCAGTATGCGCGTCGATTCGGACACGGGTTGGCCACTTGTCGGGCTTCCGCCGCGATCGGACCCCGTCGCACCAGACAAAAACGCCCGCCGCAATCCCGCGGCGGGCGTTCGTGAATCACGTCGGCTGCAGCGCTTACGCCGCCTGCTGCCGCGCCTTCGTCCCCATCAACTCCCCGAACAGGTCCTTCGGGTCGGCCATCACCGGCACCAGGTCGGTCTTGCTGCCGAGCTTGAGTTCGTTGGCCAGGTCGCGCACCAGGCGCAGCGCCGAGTAGTCCTCCAGCGCGAAGCCGACCGAGTCGAACAGGGTCACTTCGTCGGCGGCGGTGCGTCCGGCCACCTCGCCGGCGACCACGCGCCAGAACTCGGTGGCCTTGAAGTCCGCGGTCATGTGCTGCAGCTCGCCCTCGATCCGGCTCTGCGGCTCGAACTCGACGAAGGTCCGGGTGTTGGCCGCGGTCAGGATCGCCGGGTCCAACTCGGTCTTGCCGGGGCAGTCGCCGCCGACGGCGTTGATGTGCATGCCCGGCTCGATCATGTCGGCGGTCAGGATGGTCGCGTTCTTCTTGTCGGCGGTCACCGTGGTGACGATGTCGGCGCTGCGCACGGCCTCGCGGGTGTCGGCGGCGCGGACCACGCGCAGCTTCGGCGCGGCGCCGGCGAGGTTGGCGACCAGCTTGTCGGTGGCGGCCGGGTCGACGTCGAACAGGCGCACTTCCTCGATGCCGAGCATGTGGTGGAAGGCCAGCGCCTGGAACTCGCTCTGGGCGCCGTTGCCGATCAGCGCCATCACCTTGGCGTCCTTACGGGCGAGTTTTTTCGCGGCCATGATCGAAGTCGCCGCGGTGCGGATCGCGGTGGTCATGGTCAGTTCGCTGAGCACGGTCGGCATGCCGGTCTCGACGTCGGCCAGCGCGCCGAATGCCATCACCGTCGACAGGCCGTGCTTGTAGTTCTCCGGATGGCCGTTGACGAACTTGAAGCTGTACTCCCTGTCGTCGGCGACCGGCATCAGCTCGATCACGCCCACGTCGGAGTGCGCGGCGGTGCGGGCGCTCTTGTCGAAGTCATTCCAGCGCGCGAAGTCGGCCTCCAGGTAGTCCATCAGGCGCGAGAACATCTGCGGCAGGCCGTGGGTGGCGACGATTTTGGCGACATCGTGGGTGGTCAGAAGGGTGGTCATGTCGGGCTCCTTTTCGATGCGTCGACGCCAGCGGGCGCCGTGGACACTTCCCATTGTCCGGACCCGGGTGTCAGTGCGAAACGGCAGGATTGCGGCATATCCGCCAGAAAGCTGGCAAAGTGTCAGCCTCCGTTGACGGATTGCGCAGATGGACGACCTCGACCAACGCCTGATCGCCAAGCTCCGCCACGACGCCCGCGCGCCGGTCGCCAGCCTCGCGCAGGCGCTCGGCGTGTCGCGCGGCACCATCACCAATCGCATGGCGCGGCTGGAGCGCGACGGCGTGATCACCGGCTACACCGTGCGCCTGCGGCCCGACGCCGCGCCCGACGAGATCCGCGCCTGGACCAGCCTGGCGGTCAAGGGCAACCAGCACTCGGTGATCCGCGCGCTGCTGGGCGAGCCCGGTGTCGCGGAACTGCACGACACCAACGGCCGCTGGGACCTCGTCGCCGAGCTGCGCGTCGGCGACCTGGCCGAGCTGTCGAAGGTGCTCGAACGCATCCGCAAGATCCCCGGGATCAGCAACAGCGAGACCAGCGTGCACCTGCAGACGTTCCGGGGTTAGCAGGCGCGCACGTCCAGCGTGGCTACTTCTCCAGCGCCTCGACCGCGGCAAGCATCTCGCGCACGTGGCGGTTGGGATTGAGGTCGGAATAGGCCGCGGCGATCGTGCCGTCGGGCGCAACCACGTACGAGGTCCGGTCCGCCCACTCGGGCTTCTTGTCGAGCACCGCGTCGTACTCGGCGGCGATCTTCGCACCGGTGTCGGCCGCGACCGGGAACTTGCCGCCGCAGGTTTCGGTGTCGTTGGAGAACGCGGCCAACTGGTCGACATTGCCTGCAGTCACGCCGATTACCGACGCACCGTGCGCCTTGAACTTGTCGACCGCCTGCGAGAACAGCGCCGCCTCGACGTTGCAGCCCGGCGTGTTGGCGGCCGGGAAGAAGTACACCACCACCGGCCCCTGCGCGAGTGCGTCGGCCAGCTCGAACGTGAACGCCTCGCCCGCCAGGTAGGCCGGCGCGGTGAATGCCGGCGCGGTGTCGCCGGGCTTGAGTTCGGCGAGGGCAGGGCCGCTGATGGCCGCGGCGCAGACGGCGCCAAGCACGGCAAGCTTGATGTGTTTCATGGCAACGCTCCTGGTTTGTGGGGCATGCGCCGCTGGATTCCGGCAGCGCCCATGCTACGCCCGCACGGGGGCTACCCTCTGTCCACGCGACCTGTAGGAGCGACGTAAGTCGCGATCGCACGGCGATCCCGGTGGCGAGGCGATCGCGACTCACGTCGCTCCTACAAGAGCGGAGGGAAGATGACACTCCGCTCATTGCATTGGCCCCTGCGCCAAATGCCACGGAGGACTCCATGCCCCCATCCGTCTCCCCGGTGCACGACCCGCGTGAGGTCCCGGGACAGGTTCCAAATCCCGTCCGCGACCCGCCGCCCGACCGCCCTGTCGATCCCACCCCGGACCGTCCGGTGGACCCCGTGCCCGGTCGCCCCGGCAAACCGATCATCGACCCCACGCCAGGCCGGCCCGGACAACCCGACAATCCCATTGTCGACCCGACACCCGGGAGCCCGTCGGACCCCGACGCGCCGCCGCCCCTGCGCGGTACCGGCGGGCCGGGGCCGCGGCCCGAACACTGAAGCCTGCTTCAGCTGCACCGGGCCGCGCTTGCGCCGCACCTATCGCAGCGGCAGGCACACCGCCGTGCGCCACTCCGACGGCGGTAGCCGGCGCCAGTCGTTGAGGTATTCCTCCACCATCGGGCCGTCGCCGGCTTCCTCGCCGCTGCCCGGCAGCCACTCGCCGAACAGCCAGCGATACGGGTTGGGCAGTTCGGCATAGGGCCCGGTGTGGACGAGGACGGCATAGCGGCCGCCCGGGATTCGCGCATGCCGTACCGCACCGTCGAGCGCCACCCCCGGATCGATCTGGATGCAGGCATCCGATCGCCGGTCCGCCTCGTCGGTGGTGTCCGGGTCGTCGTGGTACACGCCAAACGAGCGCGTTTCTGCGATTCCGTGCCCGGCCGCCCAGGCGCCAAGCTTTTCGAAAGTGGTGCCGATCTTCTCGTAATCGCCACGGTGGGCGAGGGCGGCGACGTCGATGTCGGGGCGGGTCTCGATGCTCACCGGGTATGCGTGGGTGTCCATGTGTCTGTCCTCGTGCTGTCGGTTGGGGACAGGCGGGGCAGATGCGCCCAGCCCGCCGCGGCGGCGGTACTCACCCGGAGGCATGCCGTGCGCCTGCACGAACGCGCGGTTGAACGGCGCCGTTGCCGAATACCCGCAGCGCCGCGCGATCGTTGCCAGCGTGGCCGTGCCGTGCAGCAGCTCCGACGCGGCGCGGTGCAGGCGCATGCGTCGCAACGTCTCCGCGACCGTCTCGCCCATCAGCCCGCGATAGATGCGGTGGAAATGCCAGGGCGAGAAGTGCCCGACCGCGGCCAGTTGCTCCAGCGTCGGTGGCTGGTCCAGCCGCTCCGCCATGTAGGCCACCACCCGGTCGAGTCGTGCCGCATGGCCAAGCCGGTTACGGAATTGCTGCATCGGGCGAGTCCTCCTTTTTGCCGCGGGGCCATCGTCGCGAATGCGGATTGACATGGGTTGCGCAGTTGCGCTCCGGCGCTTATTCGAGGATCGCGGAGGCGAGGGCGGTAGCGAGCATCAGCAAGGCAGGCAGTCCGATGACACACAGTTCAAGCCGTCGCGACAGCGAGCGTGGCGGCTCCAATCTCAAGTAGCCAATCGTCCCGACAATCAGCGCGAACAGCGACAAAACGAAGCAAGCCGCCAACGACAGAAGCAGTGCGCCAAGCAGGGGCATCCCGCAGATCCCAGCGCCTGATGCCGGATCCGGCTCCGGCAACCCGGCGTGCATGTGGGCGAAGTAGACGGCTGGAACGAGAACGGACATCGCGCCCAGGATGAGCGACGTGATGCGCCATTCGCGTCCCGCGCGGGAAGCGGCATTGATGGGAAGCATCCAAATTTACTCCGTGCAGACTTCCCATCGTGGACGGCCAGCACCCCAGGGCACGGAGACAATCGACGTCTCGCTCAAGACATTCTGCTTCAGACAGAAGTTCTCGCGGTAAAGGCGGGTAACCCACCCGTCATCATCGGGCTCATTGGTAAGCACGGCCCCCATTATGGAAAGCATGTAGCGCTCGCCGGGGACGGGCTTTGCCAGGAGCACCTCGGTCACGCCTTCGCCATGTGGCTCGCCGGGACGCAAGCATTCCTGGGGGGAGATAACAAAAGACCGGGGTGCGGCGGTGAAATCAAGCTCCCAGACAGCTTCGGTCCGATCTCCCGAAAGTCGACTCAGGGTCAGGCCTGCGAGCCTCGTTGAGTTGGACGGGTTATTACCGTCGCTCGTAACCGCCACACATACCTGGCCATCTACAATCGTGACGATTGCGCGCTGATACAGGTCGGAAGGTTGGGTACAGCCGCCTGCGATCGGAAGGAGCAGGCCTGCCATGAGTGTCGTCGTACGCATCATTCGGTCACCTGTGGGAGGCTGCGTGTGTCGTGTGGATTGCCGAGGAATTCCGACAGGGTCTGCTCATACGTCGGCAGCATGTCGAAGGTGGTGAACATGTACTGCGTCTCGTAAAGAGCACGCTTGTCGCCGTGTACTTTCAGCGTGTAGTAATCGGCGAGGATGTTGCCTTGGGCTTCCATGTTGTAGTCGCGCAGCTTCTGTCCAACCCCCAACGTGTACGAATAGTTCATGGAGGGGCGGATAGCCCGGATGCGCTTGATCGGATAGCCGAGCTGGTACTGCCATACATGGGTTAGCTCGTGTATCAACAACCGTTGCTCGGTCGGCCCGAGCAGCGAGAAGTCTGGTTTGAACAGGTCTTGCGGTAAGTAGATCTCGCCATTGGGCGCAGTTGCCGTGTCGTCCCGCTGGAAGCCGAAAAACATCCAGTAGCCGTGGTTGTGGATCTTGACCGAGCGATAGTCGATTGCCTCACCGAATACCTGGCGGGCCATAGCGATCTCGCCGCTGGTCAGCGCCCGATCCTCGGCCTTGTCGACGCTGGCTTGTTGGACCGACGTTCCAACCTGGTTGCCATTGGTGGCGACGCTGCTCAGTGCCAGCTGAACCGGTTTCGACGGAAGCCCGGTAGCGCTGCAGCAACCGGAGGCCTGCGTCGGCGCCAGCAACTCGGCGTGTGTAATGCCCACCGGAGCAGGGGTCGCGACGCGCCCTGTCCGGCCATCGTCATCGGTCACTCCATCAATGCTGCTTCCATCTTCCAGGTGCAGCACATAGCCGATGTTCGACAACGCAACTCCGGTTGCTCCAACGAAACGGATTTGCTCATCGAAGGTAGCCTGTTCGTTGGCGGCCGCTATTGCCGCGGGCGCCACGGCCACACCGACCGCCGTAGCGCTGGCACTCGCCGCACCGCCACCGGCTACTGCGCTTGCGGCGTCACTGCCGGAATCCACAAACACCCGCATCTGCTTCACCGCCAGCACCTTGCAACCGCAAGCCAGCGAGCTGCCGTGCAACGCCACCGCCTCGCCGTCGATGATGGTGGTCGGGTCGCCGTCGACGATCGGAAAAGTGCCCTTGTGCGTAGGGCAGGTAGCCTTGTCATTGACCCGGGCGACGGGCTGGCCGTCGACATCGGTGAAGGGTGACCCGCTGATCACCTGCCCACCGCTCGAGGTGGCATCGCCCAGCACTACCCACATCCTTGTCATGTTTTCTCCTTGTCCGGAACTGGACATCGCGGAGTGTAGCCCGCCTCCGATGGCACGCCGCATTTTCAGCGCACTATCGTTCTTGCCGCGCAATCAACGCTGCCAGCTGATCTCCAAAGGTTCCTTCGCCATCCGGATCAGATGATCGGCGACGACGTTTTCCAGTTTTGCCAGCACCTCGGGGTCGTCGGCCTCGACCGTCGCGTGCAGCAGAGCGCCATCGACGCGCAGCACGCAGCGGCCGGCGGGGAAGGGAATGACGGCCTGTTCTTCGTCCAGCTCGACCTCGAACTTGTGCGCCCAGTGCTTGGCCAGGCGGTTCATGAGTCGGGTGGGGCCGAGGACTTCGGCGGTGATGTCGGCTCGGGCGGTTGGCATGAAAGCTCCTTGGCGCGCTGTGCTGTTGAGAACAGTTCGCATTGTCTCCCGCGTAACGTCGGGCAGGCGTGGTGTCGCGGCAACACAGGGTTATGCCAATGGAACGGTAGAGCCTGCGGCGGCATCCACGTGGCCACGGCGCTGGCGGAGTTGATGACTGCAGCAACTGTGACGCGTGCCCGGATCAAACGCATGCGTAACGATCCGACGACGGGCAGGTAAGCAACTGCATCGGACGCTCGGCCGCGCAGGGGATCGCAAGCGTCGCCTCGTTGTCGGCCAGTAGGTCGACCTGGCGACGCCATTCATGGAGAACAGTCGATGAAGCAGTCGATGCGATGCGCGCGGTGGTTGGCCTTGGGATGCTTCCTGGCCCTGAGCGGGATGGCGATGAGCACCAGCGCAGGGGTCGGTGCGATCCCGTCGGCCTCGGTGGTGTATTACGACGACGCAGGCAACGTGGTGGGCGTGCGGATGTGGGGTTGCGGCGATCCGGGCTGGGGTGAGGTCACCCTGCGATCGAAGTACTACCCAGGCTGCATCATGTAGTTGCAGCGCGACTTGTTGATGGCGCGCGGCCCGGCAAACGCCGGGCCGCGTTGCAGGTGGCCGCCCACCGACTGCCGGCTTCGCAATCACGGGAAGTCCCACCGTTGGGTACATTCGGTGCTCCGTAAAAGCCAGGGGAAAAGCCAATGCAAGTCCAGCGAATCGTCACCAACATCATGACCACCGACGTCGCCAGGGCGGATGCGTTCTACCGCGACATCCTCGGTCTCGACCTGGTCATGGACCACGGCTGGCTGCGCACGTATGCCTCGTCGGCACGGATGACGGTGCAGGTGGGGGTCGCCAGCGAGGGTGGCTCCGACACGCCGGTGCCGGATCTGTCGATCGAGGTGGACGACATGGCAGAGGCGTTGCGTCGGGTCGAGGCCGCCGGCATCCCGGTCGAATACGGCCCGGTCGATGAGCCCTGGGGCGTGCGGCGGTTCTATGTCCGCGATCCCTTCGGCAAGCTCGTCAATATCCTGGTGCACCAGTAGCCGGCGCGGTCGCCCCTCACGTCGGTGCGGCGACCGCGTACCACGCCAGCGTCCGGTCCTGGAGACGGGTTTCCGCGGTGGGATACCTGCCGATGTACGCTGCTTCCTGAAGCGGGCCGGCGAATCGCGACCAGCAACGAGGAATCAACATGCAACTGGGCAATTTCTCCGTCAGCCTCGCAGTGAAGGACATCGCTGCGTCGCGCGCGTTCTACGAGAAGCTGGGGTTTGCCGTGTGGGGTGGCAACCAGGAGCAGAACTGGTTGATCCTGAAGAACGGCAGCACGGTGATCGGGCTGTTCCAGGGCATGTTCAAGGACAACATCCTGACCTTCAATCCGGGCTGGGACGGCGACGCCAGGGAGCTGCCTGCGTTCACCGATGTCCGCGAGCTGCAGCGCCAGCTGAAGGCGCAGGGCGTTGCACTGGCCAGCGAGGCCGACGAGGCAACTTCGGGGCCGGCGAGCTTCATGCTGGCGGACCCGGATGGCAACCAGATCCTGATCGACCAGCACGTCTGACTTCGCGTGCCTGCATGAAGCACCCAACCCTCGACCCGTGCCGAGTTGACCATGGCTGAAAAGCGGATGCGGGCCACTTCAGTGCCGGTGGACGATTCCGTTGTCCGCGTACCCGGGCTCTCCCACCATGCCGCCCGCTTCGCCTCGATCCTGATCCACCCTGCGGTGGTGATGGCGGTTGCAGCGACCATCGCTGCGGGCGCCTCAAAGGGGGAAGGCGAGCTGGTGTGGCGAGCGCCTGCGGTCGCGGTGGCGGCGGCCGTGGTGGTGATGCTTTACAGCGGGTGGCAGGCCCGCTCCGGTCGCTGGTCCCACATCGACGCGTCGCAAGTGCACGAGCGGTCCCAGCTCAACCGGTTCGCGTCGGGAGTGTTGCTGGCGCTGGCGGCCGTGCTTGCGGCAACCGGTTCGCATCCTGCCATCGTCATCGCGATTGCTTTGTCGGGGTTGATCGTACTGATCGCACAACTGTTGCGCGGTCGGCTGAAAAGCTCGCTGCATGTGGCGTTTGCCGCTTTCGCGGCGTGCATCGTCTGGCCGCATCCATGGGCCTTCGTCGCATTGTTGCTGGCCACGGTCGTGGTGGCGTGGTCGCGGCTGGTGCTGCGCCGGCACGACGTGTCCGAATTGGTCGTCGGTGCCGTGATCGGCCTGGCCTGCGGCGGGCTGAATAACCTGCTCGTCGCCGCCTTCGCGTCCGCCTGATCGCGTTGGACAACCGCGCGCCGACGATGGATATTCCGGGTGGGGCCGCGAGGGGAATGGGCGTAGTGGATCAGAATGGCGATCAAACCGGGATTCCGGCACATCCGCATCCAGGCCTGGTGCCGGATCGCAATGGAGGTCGGCGCGCGGAACCGGCACCGTCCTGCCAGGGTCGGCTAGATACGTTCGTCGATGCGGCTTTCGCGTTCTCGCTGACCCTGCTGGTGATCTCCTACAACCAGTTGCCCGATTCCGTGGCGGAGCTGCGCGAGGCGTTGCGGCGGGTGCCGGTGTTCGTCGTGTGCTTCGCGCTGGTGGGGATGTTCTGGAACGCGCACCGGCTGTGGCGCAACCGCCACGCGCTGGAGGACGGTCGCTCGGTGCTGCTGAGCCTGGCGCTGGTGATGGTGGTGTTGATCTATGTCTATCCGTTGAGGATGGTGATGTCGAGCTTCCTGGCGTTGCTCACCGGCGGCTGGGTGCCCAGCGAGCTGGAGCTTTCAGCCGCCAGCCCCGGCGCCGACCTGCAGCTTGCCTTTCTTATCTACAGCTTGGGTTTCGGCCTGATGGCCGTGCTGATCTGGCGGCTCAATGTGCACGCGCTGCGTTGCGCTGGAGTGGACGGGCTGGAGCGATACGACACCGCGTCGGAAGCCGGGGCTTACGCATTGATGGCGTGCGTCGCAGGGGTTTCGGCGGGTTTGAGCGTGATCCTGATGGTGCTGGACCTGCCATTGCGTGGCGGCGCGGCATTCCTGGTCGCGCTGCCGATGTGGACTTACGCCGGGCTCGGCATCGCGATGCCCTGGTACTGGGCGAGACGCGGGCGGCGCCGTTCCGGGCAGGCAATTCCGTCCGATGACGGTGAGCCCATCACCGGATAATGAGTGCCCGACTCAGGGCACCAGCCCGGTCCACGCCGGCGTCGAGAACTTGCCGGCAGCCAATGCTTCGGCGCGCTCCAGTTCCGCCGGGCGCAACACGTCGCGCGTGCCGCCGTGCAGGCGCGTGAACACCTCCAGCATCCGCTCGATCACCGCCTCGCGCGGCAGGCCGGTCTGGCTGCGCAGCGGGTCGACGCGCTTGTTGGCGCTGGTGGTGCCCTTGTCGGACAGCTTCTCGCGGCCGATCCGCAGCACGTCGAGCATCTTCGCCGCGTCGATGTCGTAGGCCATGGTGACGTGGTGCAGCACCGCCTTGCCGCGGCGCGCCTGGGCGGCACCGGCGATCTTGCCTGCGGCGGAGGTGATGTCGTTGAGCGGCTGGTACCAGGCGTCGATGCCGAGTTCGGCGAGCGCCGCCAGCACCCATTCGTCCATGAAGGCGTAGGCCTGCTCGAAACTCATGCCCTCGACCATCGAGGCCGGCGCCACGATGGAGTAGGTGATGGTGTTGCCCGGCTCGATGAACATCGCACCGCCGCCGCTGATGCGCCGGACCACCTCGATGCCGTGGCGCGCGGCGGCCCCGGCATCGACCTCGTTGCGCAGCGACTGGAAGCGGCCGATCACCACCGCCGGGCCGGCCCATTCCCAGATGCGCAGGGTAGGCGGGCGACGTCCCGAGGAGACTTCGTCGGTCAGCACGTCGTCCAGCGCCATGTGCAGCGCGGGCGGTTGCGGTGCGGTGTGGATGACCTGCCAGTCGTGGTCGGCCCAGATGCTGCGGGTCATGACGCGCACTCCGTCGGGGTGGAATCCAGCGCCCGGCGCACCGCGACCGCGACCCCTTCCGGGGTGATGCCGTAGAGGCTGACCTCGGGACCCAGCGCGTTTTCCACCGCCTCGGCAAACTGGCGCTCGTCGCGGTCGGCGGGCAGGCCGAGCAGGGCGGCGTTGATGGTGTCCAATGCGCTGTCGGGTTCGAGGAAGAAATCGCCGCTCACCTGGACCGCTGACAGTCGCCCATCCGCCACCTCCAGATCGACCACCACCAGCTTGCCACCGGGAACCTTGTACTCACCGTGCATGCGCGCCTCCTGTTGCGGCCATGCTACCCGGGCGGCGTTTTCGGCACGATGGCGCAGCTTGACCCGCGTCAAGGGCAGGCCGGTATCGCTGCGGACCCGCCCCGCACGTCGAACGGCCAACTTTGGACACTGCCCCCGGGGCCCGGGACGGGGTAAAACAGACGGTCGAACCCATCCATGCACCGTTCCCCGGGGGACCACCTTGAACAAGACCCTGCTCAGCCTGGCGACCGTCGTCGCCCTCGGACTGGCCGCCGCGCCGGCCGCCCACGCCCACGAAAGCTGCGTCGACGACGCCTGCGACACCATCTCGTTGTTCAGCAGCGCTAGCGACGACGCCGGTGGCGGCAGCACCACCGACGCCACCCGCTTCGGCACCTGGGGCGTCGATACCGACGGCATGGACACCAGCGTCGACCCCGGCGCGGACTTCTTCGGTTACGTCAGCGGCACCTGGGCGGAGAACACCGAGATCCCGGCCGACCGATCCAGCTGGGGCGCGTTCTACGCCTTGCGCAACCTGTCGGAGTCGCGCGTGCGCCAGCTGGTCGAGGGCTACCCGCAGGGCGACCCGGCCAGCGGTGGCGATGCAGCCAAGGTCGCCGCGCTGTATCACGGTTTCCTGGACGAGGCGGCGATCGAGGCGCTCGGCGCCGCGCCGCTGCAGCCGCACCTGGACGCCATCCGCGCCGCCAGTGACAAGGACGCGATCGCCGCGTTGATGGGCCAGCGCAACGCCGGCTTCGGTAGCAGCTTCTTCGGCGCCTACGTGTCCGACGACCAGAAGAACCCCGACACCTATGCGCTGTACCTGAGCCAGTCCGGCCTCGGCCTCGGCGACCGCCAGATGTACCTCGACGACAAGTTCGCCCCGCAGCGCGAGCGCTACGTCGAGTACATCGCGCAGATGCTCGAGCTGGCCGGCTGGGACGCACCGCAGGCCAGCGCCGAGAACATCATGGCGATGGAGACGAAGATCGCCCAGGCGCACTGGACCCGCGCCGAAAGCCGCAACCGTGACAAGACCTACAACCCGGTGATGCTGGCCGACATCGACGCCGCCGCGCCGGGCTTCCCGTGGGCGACGTTCTTCAAGGCCGCCGGGGTCGACTACGCCGACCGCGCGGTGATCCGCCAGGACAGCGCGTTCCCGAAGATCGCGCAGGTGTTCGCCGATACCGACCTGGCCACGCTCAAGGCCTGGCAGGCGTTCCAGACCACCGACAACGCCGCGCCGCTGCTGTCGAAGGAATTCGTCGACGCCGAGTTCGGGTTCCGCAGCAAGTTCATGTCCGGCCAGCCCGAGCAGCGCGAGCGCTGGAAGCGTGCCGTCGCCTTCGCCGAGTCGGCGATGGGCGAGGCGATCGGCCGTGACTATGTCGAGCTGTACTTCCCGGCCGACGCCAAGGCCAAGATGGACGACCTGGTCGCCAACGTGAAGGCGGCGATGGGCGCGCGGCTGGAGCAACTGGAGTGGATGAGCCCGGCGACCAAGGCCGAGGCCGCGAAGAAGCTCGCCAACTTCGGCCTGAAGATCGGCCACCCCGACACCTGGCGCGACTACACCGCGTTGCAGGTCAGGAGCGGCGACGTGTTCGGCAATGCCGAGCGCGCCGCCGCGTTCGAGTGGGAGCACGACCGCGTCCGCATCGGCAAGCCGGTCGACGAGGGCGAGTGGGGCATGACCCCGCAGACCGTCAACGCCTACTACTCGTCGGTCAAGAACGAGATCGTGTTCCCGGCCGCGATCCTGCAGCCGCCGTTCTTCGATCCCGACGCCGACCCGGCGGTCAACTACGGCGCCATTGGCGGCGTGATCGGCCACGAGATCATCCACGGCTTCGACGACCAGGGCCGCAAGTCCGACGGCAGCGGCCTGTTGCGCGACTGGTGGACGGCCGAGGACGCCGCCCAGTTCGAGGTCCAGGCCGAGCGCCTCGGCGCCCAGTACGAAGCCTACGAGTTCCCGACCCTGCCGGGCCTGCACATCAACGGCCGCGCCTCGATGGGCGAGAACATCGGCGACCTCGGCGGTCTGACCATCGCGCTGGAGGCCTACCGCCGCTCGCTGGATGGCGAGCCGGCACCGGTGATCGACGGCTTCAGCGGCGAGCAGCGCCTGTTCATGGGCTGGGCGCAGGTCTGGCGCACCCAGTACCGCGACGACGCCCTGCGCCAGCAACTGGTCGGCGACTCGCACTCGCCGGGCCAGATCCGCGCGTTCGCCCCGCTGCGCAACATCGACGCCTGGTACGACGCGTTCGACGTCACCGAGGCCGATCCGCTATGGATCGCGCCGGAGGATCGCGTGCGGATCTGGTGATGATGCGCTGGTGATGCCGCGCTGAAAAGAAAACCCCCGGTGATCCCGGGGGTTTTTCTTCATCTGCTTACGCGCCGCAGTTCTTCAGGTTCGGGGTCGGTGGCCTGATTGAGAGTCGACGCGAGCCGTCCGTGGGCCATCGACCGGAACTCCATCTCCGCGAAACGAAGCAACACGCGGCGGATCAGGGGCTGGTAGCCCAAGCCTTCCTTTTGGGCAATCAGCTTCATGTCCTCGATCAGTCCTTTCGGGAGGCGGATCGAAATGGGCTGCAGTCCGAGCGCATCGTCGACCTCGCGTTCCAGTTCCTCCGGCGCGGCAACCGCGTGTTCGGCCGACAACCCGAGTTCTCCGCGTTCCCACTGGCATTCGGCGTCGTGTTTTTTCCTGGACATGGTTGTCTCTCCTGTAGCCGGATTTACTGAGCGCGGCAAAGCTTGGCGTAAAGCTCGCTCGATCCATCCTTCGGCTCGTACGCGGACTTGATGGCGAAATGGTCCGGGTGTCGAATGAAGACAACTTTCAGCACCCGGCGGGTATCGGTTTCCGACACGAACCAGTAGGTGGGCGGGTCGGTCGCATGATTGGCCCGGGTATCGGTAAAGAACTTGCCGTGGCGGTTTGCGAAGCACTCGGCAATCTCGTTGTGGCTGACGCTGTGTTTCTCCTTCAGTTTGTCAGCAACGCGAGGCGAAATTCGAAGATCCATGCACTCGATCCATGAGTGGGGAGGGCAGTCTAGGCTGCCCATTCTGTATATACAAGTAATGTCGAGGCACTATGACTCCCCGGCCAACGCCTCGTAATGCGCCTGCCACGCCTGCGGCGTTTGCGGTTTCACGAACAGGGCCACCACCTCCGGGTGTTCGGCGCGCACGGTGGTCTCCAGCCGGTTAATGCAGCGTTCGACCTGCGGGGTGGTGAGCGCGTCTTCGAACTCCACGCTCAGTGCGGCGACCACGCTGTCGGGTCCCATCTGCGTGGTCAGCACGCCATTGGCGCAGCGCACGTCGTGGTCGTCGTTGGCGATGCGGATGATCGCGGCGCGCAACCGGGGGTGCGCCGACTCGCCCAGCAGCAATGCCTTGGTCTCGCGCGCGAGCAACGTCGCGGTGGCGACCAGCAGCAGGCCGATGCCTATGGACGCGTAGCCATCGAACCTCGGGTCCTCCAGCACCAGTGCCAGTGTGATGCCGACCAGGCCGAGCATCAATCCGATCAGCGCCGCGCTGTCTTCCAGCAGGACAGTCAGGGTGCTGGCGTCCTTGCTCGACTTGAAGGCCTCGAACCAGCCCTGGTCGCCCTTGGTGGCCCGGAATGCTTTCACCGCCACCCACCACGTGTACCCCTCGAACACCAGCGACGCCCCGAACACCGCGTAGTTGACCAGCGGCCGGTCCATCGGCTCCGGATGCTGCAGGTGATGGATGCCCTGGTAGATCGACACGCTGCCGCCGAGCGCGAACACCAGCAGCGCCACGATGAAGCTCCAGAAATACAGTTCGCGCCCGTAGCCGTACGGATGGGTCTCGTCGGCCGGCTTCGAGGCGCGCTTCAGGCCGTACAGCAGCAAGAGCTCGTTGCAGGTGTCGACCAGCGAATGCACGCCTTCGCTCAACATCGCCGAGCTGCCGGTGATCGCGGCGGCGATGAACTTGGTGACGGCGATCGCGCCATTGCCGAACAGGGCGGCGAGGACGACCTTCCTGCTGCTGCCGGATGTCTTGGCCATGGGTTGCATCCTCGGTGCAGGCACGTGCGCCGAAGCTGGCGGCGCAGGGGCCATGGTGGTGGCCGGGGCATGAAGGGCTTGTTCGCGGGCGGGTCGGAAGATCATGCCAACGCCGCTTTGCCGCCATCTTCGCGTCCGCTTATCGGCCCGGACCGCACCATGGTTCGCACATGCTTTCCGAGGAGTGCGCCCCATGAGAAACGTCGCCCGAATCGCCGCTGCATTCGCCGCCGGAGCCGCGCTGATGTACTACCTGGACCCGGTGACCGGCCGCCGGCGGCGTGCACTGGCGCGCGACCGTGGCGTTTCCGCCGGCCACGAGGCGGAACACCTGGTGCGTTCCAGGTCCCGGCATGCCATCGACCGCGCGCAGGGCATGATCGCCCGCGCCCGCGCCGGCCTGTCGCATTCGCCGGTGGACGATGGCCGGCTCCACGGGCGCATCCGCACCCGTCTGGGGCGGATGGTCGCGCATCCGGGCGAAGTGAGCGTGGAGGTGGACGGCGGTCACGTGGTGCTGCGCGGCCACGCCACGGATGCGGAAATCGATGACCTCATGGCCGCGCTGGTGGCCATGCGCGAGGTTGCCGGGATCGACAACCGGATGTCGGCGGACCTGCCGCCCGGACCGCCGCATTGACGGCTCACCGGGCCGACCGCCGACGCAGCGGCTGAGACGCGTCCGCGCCAGGCTGGTCGCATGTCCGGCATCCAGCAATCGCTCCTGTTCGACCCCGGTCCGCAGATGCTGGTCGAGGACGGCGAGGGCGGCGTGTTCTATCGCCCCGGGGTCATCCCGCCGCCGCTCGCTGCCCGATGGTTCGAGGCCCTGCGCGACAACGTCGGCTGGAAGTCGATGCGCCGGCCGATGTACGACCGCGTGGTCGACGTGCCGCGCCTGGTCGCGACGTATCGGCTGGACGCGCCGTCGCTGCCCGAACCGCTGCCCGCCATCGCCGCGTACGTCCGCGGCGAGCTGGGTGAGCCGTTCAATAGCGTCGGCCTGAACTTCTACCGCGACGGCCGCGACAGCGTCGCCCCGCACAACGACAAGCTGCACTCGCTGGTGCCGGGCCATCCCATCGCGCTGCTGTCGCTGGGATCGGCCCGGCGCATGGTGATCCGGCCGAAAGCCGCGCCACGCATCCCGATCCGCATCGACCTCGAACCCGGCAGCCTGCTGGTGATGAGCTATCTTTCCCAACTGCACTACGACCATGGCATCCCCAAGACCCGCGGTGACGTGGCGGCGCGCATGAGCCTGGCCTTCCGTGTACGACCCGAGGAGAAGCGACCGTGAAACTCGAAGGTTCCTGCCACTGCGGCCAGGTGCGTTTCAGCTGCGACGCCTATGCGCCGGCACCGTTCATGCATTGCTACTGCTCGATCTGCCGCAAGACCGCCGGCGGCAGCGGCAGTGCGATCAACCTGGGCGCGCACGCCGACACGCTGGAGGTGGAAGGCCGGGAACACCTGGGCGTCTACCACGCGCATATCGACGACGGCGACGAGTGCCGCATCAGTTCAGGCCAGCGACATTTCTGCACCGGCTGCGGCAGCGCGCTGTGGCTGTTCGACCCGCAATGGCCGGAACTGGTGCATCCGCACGCGTCCGCCATCGACACCCCCCTGCCGTCACCGCCCGAGCGGGTGCACATCCTGCTGGACTCGAAGGCCAACTGGGTGCAGGTACCCCAAGGCCGGCACGATCGCCATTTCGATGCATTCCCGGAGGAGTCACTGGAGGACTGGCATCGACGCCAGGGCTTGCTGGATGGCGGCGGCGAGGGTGGTTGAGGGCGACTATCATTGCCCGGATCGAACTGACCGGATTGACTGACCGGTTTGAAGCCGGGGCCCACCATGATCAACAACGACGTACTGCGCAGCATCCGTTACATGCTCGATCTCAGCGATGGCAAGGTGGTGGAGATCACCCGCCTGGCCGATGCGGACTTCCCGGTCGGGAAGGAGGATGTCGAGGCGTTCCTGAAGAAGGACAACGAGGACGGTTACGTCGAATGCGGCAACGCGGTGCTGGCGCACTTTCTTGACGGGCTGGTGATCCACCGCCGCGGTCGCAATCCGGACCTGCCGGCGCGACCGGTCGAGAAGCGGGTCGACAACAACGTGGTGCTGAAGAAGCTGCGGGTGGCGTTCGAGTTGAAGGACGTCGACATGCACGCGGTGTTCGAGGCCGCCGGCTTCCCGATCTCCAAGCCGGAGCTTTCCGCGCTGTTCCGCCAGCCGGGGCACAAGAACTTCCGGCAGTGCGGTGACCAGCTGCTGCGCAATTTCCTCAAGGGCCTGACCCTGCGCGTGCGCGGCGGCTGAGCGACGCCGCCGCAGGAGCGTGGATCAGGACGAGGCCCGTGACTGGTCCGGGCCGGCGCCGCGGTCGAGCAGCAATGCGAAATCTTCCGGACCCATCGGCTGGGCGAGGGCGAAGCCCTGCGCGGCATCGCAGCCGGCCTTGGCCAGCCATGCCAGTGTCAGGTCGTCCTCGATTCCCTCGGCGGTGACGTGCACGCCCAGTTCGTGGGCGAGCCGGATCGTCGATCGCACGATGGCCTGGTCGGAGGGCGACTGCAGCAGCCGGGTCACGAAGGACCGGTCGATCTTGAGTTCGTCGGCTTCCAGCAGGCGCAGGCTGCTGAGCGAGGAGTGGCCGGTGCCGAAATCGTCTATCGAGAAGCGGATGCCGCATGGGCGCAGCCGTGCGACGGCCTCGACGACCTTGTCGGGCTCGCGCATGACGTCGGTTTCGGTGAGTTCGAGCAGCAGTTGCGAGCCGAGGTCGCCGCTCGCGGTGATGATCGCGCCGACCAGTTCGGGGGCCGCGAGGTCGTTTGCGGACACGTTGACGGCGATGCTGAGCGTGCGGCCCTGGTCGCGCCATTGCCGACAGAGCCCGATGGCGCGTTCGACCATGTACAGCGTCATCTCGCCGATCATGCCCGCGCGCTCGGCCATCGGCACGAAATCGGCCGGTGCCAGCGCGCCATGTCGCGGGTGCTGCCAGCGGACCAGCAGTTCGGCGCCGGTCCAGCGGCGGCTGCGGAGATCGAGCTTGGGTTGCAGCGCGTAACCCAGTTGGCCGGTGGCGATGGCTTCGCGGAGTTCCGACAGCAGGGCCAGCTCGGCGGGGTCCGGCCCTGGCCGGCGGTGCCCCCGCAGGAATCCGCCCGATGAAAAGCGCCACCAGGCCAGCGCGGCAAGCAGCAGCGCCACCAGCAGGATGGTCGCCGCCATCGCCGGGATCGATGTCGGGGTGCTGCCCACGTCGACGGCGCCCTGGCCGACGGTGGCGGCCACGTACAGGCGTTCGCGTTCGCCGGTGGCACGGACGCGGTCGAGCCCGGCGTCGATGATCGGCAGCAGGTCGGGCCGGTTGCGCGGCACGGCGAACACGTACTGGCGTTCGAGCAGTGGCGGACCGAGCGCGATGATGTCGCTCATGCCGGCCCGGGCGGTCGCATACAGCCCGATCCCCGTCGGCACGAGCGCGTATTCGGCATCGCCACGGTCGACCGCCGCCAGCGCATCCGACTCGATGTCCACTTCCACGATGTCCACCGTGCCGGGCGGCATGGCGTGCAGTGTCTCGGCCGCGAGCCCCGCGCGTTGCACCGCGACGCGGTGTCCGACCAGCGCCTGCAGCGACGGCACGAGGGCGGAATCGCGATGGCCGAACACGACGTGGTAACGCAGCATGTAGGGCTTGCTGAAGCGGAACCTCGCGGCGCGCTCGGTCGACATGAACATCGGCACCACATCGACTTCACCGCGGTCGAGCCGATCGAGCGCGTTGTCCCACTCGCCCAGTTCGACGCGCAGCGACAGGCCCTGCGGTTCGAGCACCGCGCGCAGTAATTCGATGTCGAACCCGCGCGCCTCGTCGTGTTCGTCGAGGTACTGGAATGGCGGGTAGTTCCGGTCGCCCCCGACAACGAGCGTCTGCGGTGAACCGGGGGCGGGCGCGATGTCTGGACTGGCGGCCGCGGACGGCCCCGTGGGGACGGCCAGCGCGAACAGGACCATGCACGCCAGACGCCGTGGACGTGCTCGATTCCGTGCCGACCATCGATCCATTCGCTCCCCCCGGGCGTGCCTTGGCCGTCCTCATCCTACCCCGCAATGTGGTCGGTCGAGTCGGGAGGGAAACTGCGGCCGGGTCCGGTGCGTTGCCGTGGAGGCCGCTCCGAACGCTAAGATGCCGGCTCATCCTGTTTCGAGGCTCGGCGATGTCGGTACCGTCACTCCTGCTCGTGGGCCTCGTACTGCTGCTCATCGCGGGTGTCGCGGTCTGGGCGGTGCGCCGTCGTCGCCCGCTGGTTTCCGGAGCCGGGGCGCCCCGCCACGCAGCCCTGAGCCGGCCCGGCCTCGCCGCGCGAGGCGATACCGATGCGGCGGTGCAGGGAGAAGGCGGAACGCCCGCCGGCGCCGGCGACGCGCTGGCACGCGAGCTGATGGGCCGCTTCCATTCGATCGCTTTCGAAGACGGCGCCTTCAGCCAGCACGCCGTAGTGGCCGGCACCGCGCATGCGGACGTGGTGGCGTGTTCGGTCGCGACGCTGTCGAAGATCGAGACGCAGCCGCGTTACACGCCGCGGCGGCCGCAACTGCTGCCGCAGCTGATGCGCACGGTCAACGACCCGAATGCTTCCGGACAGGCAATGGCGGCCATCATCGCCCGGGACCCGGCGCTGGCCGGCAACCTGCTGCGCATTGCCAGCAGCGCGCTCTATTGCGTGCAGTCGAAACCGGTCGAGAACATCGCGCATGCGGTGGCGATGGTCGGCACCGACGGCATCCGCCACCTGATCGCGGCGGCGCTGGTGCAGCCTGTGATGGGCGCTCCGGGAGGCGGCGCCTTCGGCCGGCTGGCCGGTCTCATCTGGGACCACACATTGATGTCGGCCGCCGCGGCCGCCGACCACGCCGCGCAGGTCGAGCGCGACGATGCGTTTTCAGCCCAGTTGCTGGGGCTGATGCAGGGGCTGGGGTCGGCCACCGTGGCGCGGGTCGCGCGCGACCAGTACGCCCGGCGCGCCGGACTGGTGCCCGACGCCAGCGTGGTCGCGGCGCTGCTGGATGGCTGGGCGGCGCCGACCGCGCGCCGGCTGGCGGAGAAATGGTCCCTGCCTCCGCGGATCCGCCAGGCGCTGGACGACCAGCAGCGTGGCGTGGCGCCGGACTCGCCGGGGCGCTCGCTGCGGTTCGGCCGCGCCGCAGCCGCGCTCGCCATGCTGTGCCAGCACGGGCGCATGGAGGACGGCGAGGCGTTGCGCCTGCTGGCGTCGATCGAGCCGCGCGACCATGCGACGGTGGAGATCTGGAAGCGCCTGCGCCGCGGCGCCGATCAGCGGTAGCCTTCCGCCTGCAGCGAGAACAGGTGCGCGTAGTGGCCGTCGAGCGCGATCAGCTGCTCGTGGTTGCCGCGTTCGATGATGCGGCCATCCTGGATGACGATGATCTGGTCGGCCATGCGCACGGTCGAGAAGCGGTGCGAGATCAGGATCGCGATGCGGTTGTCGGTGAGCTTGCGGAAGTGCTCGAAGATCGTCGCCTCGGCGGCCGCGTCCATCGCCGCGGTCGGCTCGTCGAGCACCAGGATGTCGGCGCGCGAACGCATGAAGGCGCGGGCCAGGGCGATCTTCTGCCATTGCCCGCCGGACAGCTCACGGCCCTCGCGGAACCACTTGCCGAGCTGGGTATCGAAGCCGGCCGGCAGGGTTTCGATGAACGGCGTGGCCATGCCCATGTCGGCCGCTTCCTGCCAGCGCTCGCGGTTTTCGAAGTGCTCGACGTCGCCGGCACCGACGTTCTCGCCGACGCGCATCTGGTAGCGCGCGAAATCCTGGAAGATCACGCCGATGCGCTGCAGCAGCGTGGCCTCGTCCCACTCCTGCAGGTCGCGGCCGTCGAGCAGGATGCGGCCGGTGTCGGGCGAGTACAGCCGGGTCAGCAGCTTGATCAGGGTGGTCTTGCCCGAACCGTTCTGGCCGACCAGCGCCAGCGACTCGCCGGGGCGGATATGCAGGTCGATGTCCTGCAGCGCCGGGGTGTCGGCGCCGGGATAGGTGAAGCTCACGTTCTCGAAGCGGATGCCGTCGCTGGGATCGGGACCCTTCTCGGCCGTGCCGCGCGCCGCCGGCACCGGGGTTTCCAGGTACTCGTACAGCGTCGACAGGTACAGGTTGTCCTCGTACATGCCGCCGATCGCCGACAGGCTCGCCGACACCGCCGCCTGGCCTTGACGGAACAGCATCAGGTACATCGTCATCTGGCCCAGGGTGATGCGCCCGACCACGGTGGTCATGGCGATCCAGCCGTATGCGACGTAGAGCGTGACGGTACCGATCAGGCCGAGCACGAAGCCCCAGCCGTCGCGGCGGATCGCAAGCTCGCGGTCGGCGCTGTAGAGGGTGTGGAAGATGCCGCGGTAGCGATCCAGCAGCAGCGGGCCGAGGCCGTAGAGCTTGACCTCCTTGGCGTGGTCCTCGCGCGCCAGCACGGTCTCCAGGTACATCTGCATGCGGGTTTCCGGCGAGCGCCAGCGGAACAGCCGGAAGGCGTCGCCGGAGAAGCGCGTCTCGGCCACGAACGACGGCAGCCCGGCCAGCAGCAGCACGCCGACCGCCCATGGCGAGAACTGCGCCAGCAGCACGCCGTAGCTGACCAGCGAGATGCCGTTCTGGACCAGCCCGAAGGTACGGTTGACCAGCGACAGCGGCCGCGACGAGGCCTCGCGCCGGGCGCGGGTGAGCTTGTCGTAGAACTCCGAATCCTCGAAGTGCGCCAGCTGCAACGTCAGCGCCTTCTCCAGGATCATCACGTTGACCCGTTGGCCCAGCTGCGCGCGCAGCAGCGACTGGCACAGCGAGATGCCGCGCTGGGCGCCGGCCAGCGCCATCACCAGCGCGGCCTCGACCGCGATCACGGTGAACACCGGCGCCAGCACCAGCGGTTCGCCGGCGGCGGCCGCGCGGCTGGCCTCGACCACCGCATCGATGATCAGTGCGCCGACCCAGGCGATGCCGGCCGGCAGCAGGCCGGCGGCCAGCGTCAGCAGGCCAAGCGCGACGGTCAGCGGCCGGCTGGTGCTCCAGACCAGTTCCAGGGCGCGCCCGCTGAAGCGGAACACGCCGAGGAAGCTGCTGGTCAGTTCACCGGGGCCGGTGTCGGGGGAGGTGTGACGGGAAGGAGGCAAGAAGCGGTCCGGACGGAGGCGGAATCCGCGATATGGGGTCGGTTGCCCGCATCCGCAAATGGCCCACCCGCATGGCCGCTCAATCGCAGCGGTGGCGGGCCATGCCGGTACCCGACGTGGTATCGGTCAGCGTGTTGCCGTCATCCGACAGCCGGAACCCGTAGGTCGACTCGAACACCTCGCCCTCGCCAGTCATGTCGGCGGCCAGGGTGATGTCCAATCCGTCGCGGACGGTCACCGAGGTGATCGTGCCGCTGCTTTCGTGGAAGCGGATGTCGTCGGCGCCGATCCGCAGCCGCGACGGATTGTTGCCGGTGCCGCAGTCGGCGGGCGTGCTGTTCCACTCGCCTTGGAAACGTTCCGGCACCGTGTTGGCTTCGTCGGGGGTTGGCCTGCGCGGTTCCGTCGGCGGCCCGGGTTCCGCCGCGACGGCGGGCGGCGCGCCGGGTGCGGTGTCGGTGGGCGGCTGCGGTTCGCTGGTCGGGGTGCAGCCGACGATGAGGATTAGGGCGACTGCAAGAAGAGTTGGCTTCACGATGGACTCCGGTTGCATGCGATGCAGGTTGGGACTCTGATGTAGCTGGGGACTCTGAGGTAGCTAGGGACTCTAGGGCGCAGGATGCGAAACGCGGGTGAGCATGCGCGCGGTTTTCCCATTCGATAACAGTTCCCCGGATATGCTTCGACCCGCGAACCATCCGTAGCGGAGAACGCCATGTCGAACCGACCCCGTGCCAAGGCCAGCGACTTCGATCCGGAAGTGCTGAAACTGTTCGACCAGTACGTGCACGGCGCGATCGATCGCCGCGGCTTCCTCGCCGGGGCGGCGCGTTTCGCGGTTGGCGCGGCGACCGCGACCGGACTGCTCGCGGCATTGGCGCCGCGCTTCGCCGAAGCGCAGCAGGTCAAGCCGGACGATCCGCGGCTGTCGGCGGATTTCGTCGAGTTCGATTCGCCCAGCGGCTACGGCACCGGTCGCGGCTACCTGGTCAAGCCTGCCAAGGCCGACGGGCCGTTGCCGCTGGTGCTGGTGGTGCACGAGAACCGCGGACTCAACCCGCATATCGAGGACATCACGCGACGGATGGCGCTGGAGGGGTTCATCGCGTTCGCCCCCGACGCGCTGTTCCCGCTGGGCGGCTACCCCGGCGACGAGGACGCGGCACGCGAGCTGTTCGGCAAGCTCGACCAGGACAAGACCCACGAGGACTTCCTTGCCGCGGCGTCGATGCTCGGCAAGCTCGAGGGCGGCAACGGGCGGATGGGCGTGGTCGGCTTCTGCTACGGCGGCGCCATGGCCAATTTCCTCGCCACGCGCTTGCCGGCCCTGGCCGCGGCGGCCCCGTTCTACGGCACCGCGCCACCGGTGGACGACGTGGCCGCCATCAAGGCCGAGTTGCTGGTGGTCCTTGCGTCCAACGACGACCGCGTCAACGCGACCTGGCCGGCCTACGAGGCCGCGCTCAAGGCGGCTGGCGTGACCTACGCCCTGTACCGGCCGGCCGGCACCCAGCATGGCTTCAACAACGACACCACGCCGCGCTACGACGAGGACGCGGCGGCGGAAGCCTGGCGCCGCACGATCGCGTTGTTCGACCGCACATTGCGCGTTGCGGCGGGTCGTCCGGCCGCCTGACACAAGCCCAACCGGTGGCCGGTCGACCACCGGGGATTCATCCGGCCGGCGCTATCCTGCCGGCCTGACCGACTGTTTTCCGGAGGCTCCCATGGCGACTGGCTGGGCCGGCGACGGCGCCGTACAGGACCAGATCGATGCCACCGTCAAGGACGGCATCAAGCGCGCGCGCAGTCAGCTCAAGCGCGGCCCGGGCCTGACCCATTGCGAGGAATGCGACGCGCCGATCCCCGAGGCGCGGCGCGAGGCGGTGCCCGGCGTGCGCCTGTGCATCACCTGCCAGGAAGCAGAGGACCGCGAACAGGGCATCGCCGCGGGCTACAACCGGCGCGGCAGCAAGGACAGCCAGCTGCGTTGACGGCGGCTAGAGCTGCGACTCGATCGGCAACCAGCCAAGCACGGTGACCAGCCCACGCTGCCACGCGCTGGTATCGGGCTCCTGCGCCAGCGCGGCGGGCGGCTGCTGCGCACGGTCGAGCCAGCGCACCTCGCCATCGCCGTCCAGATAGATCCAGTAGCTCAGCGCGGGATCGGTCAGGCGCAGGTACTCGTTGCGCAGGTCGATGGCGATCGCGCGGTCCTCGAACAGCACGCCCATTTCGGTATTGAGGTCGATCGAGCGCGGATCGAGGTTGAACGAGCCGACGAAGCCGCGTGCGTCGTCGACCACGAACGCCTTGGTGTGCAGGCTGGCGCCGCTGCTGCCGAACACGCCGGCCGATTCGGTGTGGCCGCGCGCCTTCATTTCGTACAGGTGCACGCCCTGGGTGAGCAGGGCCTCGCGATAGCCGGCGTAGCCGCTGTGCACCGCCGGTACGTCGTTGGCCGCAAGCGAGTTGGTGACGATGCCGACCTCGGCGCCGCGGCGGGCGAGGGCGGCGAACCCGGCCACGCCGTCGTCGCCGGGAACGAAGTAGGGCGAGATCAGGAGCGCCTTCTGGCGGGTGGTCGCGAGCATGTCGGTCAGGCGCCCGGCGAGCCAGTCGTCGCGGTTGCCGCCGCGTTTTATCGGCGGGTCGGCAACCACCTTCACGTTGGCGCTCCAGTGCGGTTCGAGCGCGCGCTGCTGGTAGGCGCGCATGGCCTGGGATTCGGCGACGCGTCGCAGGTAGGGCTGCGCCTCGGCCTGGCGTGCTTCGAGGTCGACACTGGCGAGCATCGCCTGCAGTTGTTCCGGGCTCTTGCGGTTGAGCGCGGCGATCGGCACCGCGGCGGCGCTGTTCCAGTAGCGGTCGAAGATCGCGCTGGCCTGGCCCACCGCGGGGCCGAACAGCAGCAGGTCGAGGTCGCGGAAGTTGACCTCGGCGTCGGCGCTGAAATACTCCTCGCCGATATTGCGCCCACCGATTACCGCCACCCGGCCGTCGGCGATCCAGGCCTTGTTGTGCATCCGGTGGTTGATGCTGAAGACGCGCTGGATCATTTCGAGCATGCGCTCGAAGCCTTCGCGGTTGCGGAACGGGTTGTACAGGCGCAGCTCGATGTTGGGGTGGGCGTCCAGCGTCATCAGTTGCGGGTCGAGGCCCTCGGCGTTCATGTCGTCGAGCAGCAGGCGCACGCGCACGCCACGCTCGGCGGCATCGTGGACCTCGCGCGCGAGCAGGTGGCCGGTCAGGTCGTCGTGCCAGATGTAGTACTGCAGGTCGAGGCTGCGGCCGGCCTTGCGGGTGGCGATCGTGCGCGCGGCGAAGGCGTCCAGCCCGTCGGCCAGCAGCAGCACGCCGGTCTTGCCGGGGTGGGCGGCGAGCATCGGCGCCAGTTCGCGATCGATCGCGGTCTGGTCGGGTTGCAGCGCCAGTGCATGGCTCGGCGCGCCGGTGGCCGGCGGCGTCAGGTGGTCGGCCAGCAGCAGGCCGCTGCCGATGATGACGGCCAGCGCCAGTGCACCAGCACCGATCCAGCGGAGTAGTCGCGACATCCCGGGTCCTAGCATCCCCGCAGTATGCCGGCGGCCTGCGGGCAGGCTCCACCTTCGATGGATATCGACTGCCATGCCAGATCCGCCGGATCGGGTCATGCAATGCCGGGTTGGGTGCCGTTACATTGACGGTCGACTCCACACGGGTATCGACCGCATGAATCGTCGCGATTTCCTCATCACCGGCGTCGCCGCCGGCACCCTGGCCGTTGCCGATGCCTGGACGCCGGCGTTTGCCCGGTCGCGCGGCAAGCTGCGCCTCGGGATGATCGGCACCGGCCTGCGTGGGCAGAGCCTGATGGGCTCGCTGCTGGGGCGGGGCGACGTCGACATGGTGGCGCTGTGCGACATCGAGCCGATCATGCTCGGCCGCGCGGTGGCGGCGGTCGAGAAAGCCGGCCAGCCGGCCCCGGTGACGTTCGGTGCCGATGGCGACGTGCACGCCTACCGTCGCTTGCTTGAGCTCGACAACCTCGACGGCGTGATCATCGCCACGCCGTGGGAATGGCACGCGCCGATGGCAATCGACGCGATGCAGGCCAGGGTCGCGGTCGGCTGCGAGGTCGTCGCCGGCATCACCCTGCAGGACCATTGGGACGTGCTGCGCGCCCAGCAGCAGACCGGCACCCCGTACATGCTGCTGGAGAACGTCTGCTATCGCCGCGACGTGATGGCGGCACTCAACATGGCGCGACAGGGCGTGTTCGGCGAGCTCGTGCACCTGCAGGGCGGCTACCAGCACGACCTGCGCGGGGTGAAGTTCAACTCCGGGGATCCGGACGAGCCGTACAACAGCGGCGTCGAGTTCGGCGACAAGGGCTGGTCGGAGGCGCGCTGGCGCACCCAACACTCGATCGAACGCAACGGCGACCTCTACCCCAGCCACGGCATCGGCCCCTGCGCGCACCTGGCCAACATCAACCGCGGCAACCGCTTCACCCGGATCAACTCGTTCGCGAGCAAGGCCCGCGGCCTGCACGACTATCTGGTCGACAGGGCCGGGCCGGACCATCCGAATGCGAAGCTCAGGTTCGCCCACGGCGACGTGGTCACCACCCAGATCGCCTGCGCGAACAGCGAGACCATCCTGCTGCAACTGGACGTGTCGCTGCCGCGGCCGTATTCGCTGGGCTTCCGCGTGCAGGGCACCGAAGGCTTGTGGATGGACGTCAACAACGGCGTCCATATCGAGGGCAAGAGCCCGCCGCACAAGTGGGACGACGCCCAGGAGTGGTTCGCCAGGTACGACCACCCGCTGTGGAAGAAGCACGCCGAAACCGCCGCGGGTGCCGGCCATGGCGGGATGGACTGGTTCGTCCTCAACGGCTTCGTCGAGGCGTTGAAGGCCGGCGACCCGATGCCGATCGACATCTACGACGCGGTGACCTGGAGCGCGATCACGCCGTTGTCGGAACAGTCGATCGCCGGTGGCTTCGAGACGCTGGACTTCCCCGATTTCACCGAAGGCCGGTGGAAGGCGCGCAAGCCGGTCTTCGCGCTCGACAGCGGCTATTGATCCGGGCGACGGGCGGTCCCGCCACCGGTCACGGCGTGCCTACCGGTTGCGCCGAAGCCGCGGTGTAGGGGAACTCGCGGAAGATCGCGGCGATCGCCTCGTCGGCCGCGTCGACGCGCTCCTGCGGGCTGCGCTGGGTCACCCTGCCGATCGCATCGCCGGTCCAGACCAGGTGGTTGCGTTCGGCGTCGACCAGGTCGACCGTGAGGGTGCCCTCGGTGTAGTCGTTCACCCGGGTCTCGTCGTACCACACCGGCACGGCGAAGTAGCGGCGCGCGCGATAGCTGTAGAAGTACTGCACGTCCGAACGCGGCACGTTGTAGACATCGGTGCGCTCGCGGATGACGCCCTGGAAGTTCACTTGCAGGTCGGGATCCTCCGGGTCGAACCGGTAGCCGCGGGCTTCCATCTCGCGGCGCACGCTGGTCTTGATCCGATCGGACAGGTACGTGGTGTAGCCGGACTGTTCCATCGCCAGTGGCTCGTAGAACGCGTAGGTCGCGTACTTCGAGAAGTCGGCGGCGGGGTCGGCATCGGTGCGTACGCGTGGGCCGGTGGCGCAGGCGGACAGCAGCGCCGCCAGTGCCAGTCCAGCCAGGAGTGGGCGAGCGGGGAAGAAGCGTTGGAATCGCATGGCGTGCCTCGCAGCGCGTGGGTCATTGCGAAACTAGCAACCCCGCCCCGGGCACCACGTGAAAAGTGTCCTGCGTGAAAAGTGCTCCGGCGTTCCCGGCCCGCCCGGACGGGCCGCGCCTATAATCCGGGGTCGTTACCGACCTGGACGGATCATGCCTGATATCCCCGCCTGCCCCGTATGCGGCATGGAAAACACCTATCCCGATGGCGACAACTTCGTCTGCGCCGACTGCGCCCACGAATGGCCGCAGTCGGGCAGCGCGGCGGGTGCCGATGACGGTGCCGTGGTCCGCGACAGCAACGGCAATGTCCTGTCGGCGGGCGATTCGGTGGTGGTGATCAAGGACCTCAAGGTCAAGGGCTCGTCGATCAACCTGAAACAGGGCACGGTGATCAAGGGCATCCGCCTGGTCGACGGCGACCCGGAGCACATCGAAGGCAATTCCGACAGGATCAAGGGGCTGGTGCTGAAGACCTGCTTCCTCAGGAAGGGATGAGTCCATGGACGACAGCGGGGCCGGCGCGCAACCGGCCGACAGTGGTCCCGGCGAGGAACTCGCCAACGCGTTGACCCATGGGCTGGGGGCGGTCGCGGCGCTGGCGGGCGGGGCGCTGCTGATCACCCTGGCCGCGCTGCACGGGGACGGCTGGCAACTGGCCGGGGCGATCGTCTTCGGCGCATCGCTGTTGCTGCTGTATGTCGCCTCGACCCTCTATCACGCGATCGCGCAGCCACTGGCCAAGGCGCGGCTGAAGGTGTTCGACCATTGCGCGATCTACGTGCTGATCGCGGGCACCTACACGCCGTTCACGCTGATTGGCCTGCGCGGACCGTGGGGCTGGGGGCTGTTCGCGGCGATCTGGACGCTGGCGCTGGCCGGGGTGGTGTTCAAGCTGTACTTCACCGGGCGCTTCAAGCGGCTGTCGACGTTGATCTACATCGCGATGGGCTGGCTGGTGCTGGTCGCGTTCAAGCCGTTGCTGGTGGCGCTGGACGACTGGACGCTCGGCTGGCTGCTTGCCGGCGGCGCCTGCTACACCCTCGGCACCGTGTTCTACCACCGCCCGTCGTTACGGTATTCGCACGCGATCTGGCACCTGTTCGTGGTCGCCGGCAGCGTCTGCCACTACGTCTCGGTGATGGCGCAGGTGGTCTGAGGCATCGCCTGGAACGAGCCGGGGAACCCGCGTCGAAGCGGGCTCCCTTCCGGGTGGTGCACTCAGGCGGCGGGCGCCACGCGGCCGTCGTTGAGTTCGGCCTCCGACGCTTCGCGCACGTCGGCCACTTCCACCGCGAAATGCAGGTTCTGGCCGGCCAGCGGATGGTTGCCGTCGACGACGACCTGCTCCGGCTCGACCTTGGTCACCGTCACCAGCAACGGGCCCTGGGGGGTGCGGGCCTCGAACTGCATGCCCGGCTCCACCGATTCCACGCCCTCGAAGGCGCTGCGCGGCACGGTCTGGATCAGCCCGTCGTGGCGCGGGCCGTAGCCTTCCTCGGGCGCCACGTCGGCGTTGAGGCTGTCGCCGGCCTTCTTGCCGAGCAGTGCCTTTTCCAGGCCGGGAATGATGTTGCCGGCGCCGTGCAGGTAGGTCAGCGGTGCGTCGGTCGGCGACTTGTCGATCACGTCGCCGGCATCGTTGGTCAGGGTGTAGTGGATTGCGGCGACACGCCGCTCGGCGATCTCCATGGGAAACCTCTCGATGATGGGATTGGAGGGGAGTGGATACGCCGGTGGATTCACGGCGATGCTGGAATGGTGCGTCGTCCAGCCTAGGAAAGTTGCCCGGAGAGCGCAAGCTTGGGCCACAATGGCGGGTGCCAGGCCGGCTTGTCCGAGCCGTATCCACTTGGCCGCATTGATAGCTCCCGCGGGGCGCATGGAGGTTTCGGCATGAAGCTCAAGGACCCGGCTCGATTCGCACGGCTTGCCGGCGCGGCGGGATTGCTGCTCGCGCTCGGCGCGTGCGCCAGCCTGTCCGGAAAGCCGGCCCCGCCGGACTACGCCGGATCGATGGCGATCGCGCAGACCCACGCGGACACGGGCCAGGTCGAGGCGGCCGTGGCGGCGCTGTCGCAGGCCGCGGCGCTGGAACCGGCACACAAGGAACCGTGGTTGCGCATCGCCCAGCTGCGCGCCGCGCAGAACCGCCACGTCGATGCGCTGGCGGCGGCCGAGCAGGTGTTGCGCCGCGACCCGGCCGACAGCGCCGCGTACGCGATCACCATCGACAGTGGCCTGCAGGTGGCGCAGCGCACGCTGGAACGCCTGCGTGGATCGGCACAGCCGCCGGACGATGCCCGTCGTGCCCAGGCGCAATTGATCGCGGCGTTGATGGCGGAAGTGTTCGGGCCGGAGTTGCTGGTGTCCGAGGAGTTCAGGACGCAACTGGCGCGCGACGCGATCGATCGTTACCGGGCCGCGCGGAACAAGCGCCTGCCGGACGCGCGCAAGCCGGAGCCCAAGGGCGACCCGCTGGACCTGCTCGGCGGCGACTGACCGCGCGCCAGCCTCGACCGCACGAGGGCCGCGCCGCAGCATCTTGAACCGCCGTTCAGTTGCTCACGGATGACTCATGCCGCCTTTGGGAGCATCGGCGCATGCGGAATCCCGACAATCCATTGCCCCGTTCCGGCGGCTGGGCCTGCGAGGACTGGGACCTGGTCCTCGGCGACGGGCCGGTGATCGCGACCGCGATCCACGATGGCCACGCCGTCCGTGAATCCCTGCAACCCTGGCTTGCGATCGATGAAGACGAGCGACGCCGCGAGGAGGATCCGCTCACCGGCCTGCTGACCGTGGTCGGCGACGTGCGGTTCCAGGCCCGTGCGTCGCGGTTCCAGGCGGACCTCAACCGCCCGCGCGAGAAGGCGTTCTCGACCGATCCCGCCGATACCTGGGGGTTGCGGGTCTGGCGCGACGATCTCCCCGACGCCGAGCGCGAACGCTCGCTCGCCGAACACGACCGCTTCTACGCGCTGATGCGCGAGCTGATCGACGCACTGCTCGATCGCTGGGGCACGCTGTTGCTGATCGACATCCACAGCTACAACCATCGCCGCGACGGCGCCGATGCCGACCCGGCGCCGCCGCGCGGAAACCCCGACATCGAGTTGGGCGTGACCACGCTCGATCCCCGCCGCTGGGGCCGGGTCGCGACCCGCTTCGCCGACACCCTGCGCGCCAACCCGATTGCCGGGCGCACGCCCGATGTCCGCGAGAACGTGCGCTTCCCGACCGGCGGATACTTCCCCGAGTGGGTGTATGCGACCTGGGGCGAGCGCGTCTGCACCATCTCGCCGGAGTACAAGAAGACCTACATGGACGAATGGACCGCGCAGGCGGATATCGCGGCCATCGAGGACATGCGCGACAGCCTGCGCAATGCGGTCGACGCGGTGCGCGGGGAGTTCGGCACATGTCGCTAGACAGGGGCGCGTCGAGCCTGCATCCGCCGATGTCTGCCTGCCGGCCGTTGCCCCCGGTCGCGGCGCGCGTCGATGCCGAACTGGCGCGGATGGACGGCGAGGTCGACTGGCTGCTGGCGCTGTCGCCGATCGGCAACGATGCGTTGTGGGACAGCTTCGAGGCCAGCGGCCACACCTCCGTCGCGCCGTTGCAGTACATCGATCTCGACGTCGACCTGCACGCCGCGCGTGAACGGCTCCGCGCGTTGCCGGTCGAGGACATCGAATCGCCGCTGCTCTCCGGCCTGCTGTCGGAAAAACAGCGCGAACTCGAGCGCCAGATCGAGCTGGTCCGGCTGCGCGGCACCGTCGGTTTCATCACCGCCAGCCTCGACCTGTTCGGCGGCGTCGAGCCCTCGCTGCTGAAGCTCGCCAACGCGATACTCGAGCAGGTCGGGTCGGGCGCACCGCAGGACGCCGACGCCGGCATCGACGAGGTGATGGCCGCGGTCGAGGAGGAGATGGCCTGGTACCGCGAGCAGTCGCCGGACTTCAACGCCGAGGTGGTGGTCGACACCGACCTCAACTCGCTGATGATGGTGTCCCACGGCACGTTCTACATCGACGGCGACCTGCGGGTGCCGCGGGCGCGCGTGCAGCCGCTGATCCAGCACGAGATCGGCACCCACGTGGTCACCCGGCACAACGGCCGGCGGCAATCGCTGCGGCAGCTCGAGGTCGGGCTGGCGCATTACGACCCGCTGCAGGAGGGCCTCGGCGTGCTGGCCGAATACCTCGCAGGCTACCTGCCGGCCGAACGGCTGCGGGTGCTGGCCGCGCGCGTGGTCGCCACCGAGATGGCGATCCACGGCGAAGGCATCCCGGCGATCTACGACCTGCTCCACGTCACCCACGGCCTGCCCAGCGACGATGCCTTCGATGTCGCCGTGCGCGCGCTGCGCGGTGGTGGCCTGACCAAGGATGCGGTCTACCTCGGCGGCCTGCGCGACCTGATCGACTACCTGCGCGACGACGGCGAGTTCGAGCCGCTGTTCGTCGGCAAGTTCGCGCTGTCGCACCGCGTGGTGCTCGACCAGCTGATCGACGAGGGCTGGGCCGTCGCCCCCGACCTGCTGCCGCGCTACTGCTCGTGGCCCGATTTCACCGAACGCCTTGCCCGTTGCCGGAACCTTCCGGTCGAACGCCTCTTCCACCAGGAGCCTGCCCAATGACCAGCAACCCGAGCGACGATTCCAGTACCGGCCCGAGTCCCGTTTCGACCAGCGATGCCTCGCCCGGACGGCGCTCCATCAAGCTCGGCTTCGTCATCAACGACATGGCTACCGAGAAGAACAACTACACCACTATCCGGCTCGCGCGCACCGCGGTGAACCGGGGCCACGAAGTCGCGCTGATCGGCCTGGGCAATTTCATCTACGACGCCAACGGCACCGTCCGCGCGCACGCCCATATTCCGCGGCAGGACCACTACAAGGACGACGACGAATTGCTGGCGGACCTGCAGGGCGAAGGCGCCGAGATCCACCGGATTTCCGTCGAGGAACTCGACGTGCTGCTGCTGCGCAGCGACCCGGCCGAGGAGGTGGTGGACCGGCCGTGGGCTCCGAACAGCGGGCTGCTGTTCGCCCAGCTCGCGGCGCTCAAGCACGTGATCGTGCTCAACGACCCCACCCACCTGACCGACGCGTCCAACAAGACCTATTTCCAGCATTTCCCGGAAGAGGTGAGGCCGGTCACCTGCATCACCCTGGATGCCGACGAGATCAAGTCGTTCATCAAGTCCCACGACGGCTACGGCGTCATCAAACCGTTGCAGGGCTCGGGCGGGCAGAGCGTGTTCGTGGTCACCCCCGACAGTGGCTCCAACCTCAACCAGATGATCGACGCGGTGACCCGCGACGGCTACGCGATCGTGCAGGAGTACCTGCCCGACGCGGTCAACGGCGACCTGCGCCTGCTGACCCTCAACGGCCGGCCGCTGGTGGTCGACGGCCACTACGCCTGCTTCCGCCGCTACAACGACAGCGGCGACGCGCGCAGCAACATCACCGCCGGCGGCAAGGTGGAGATGGCGGTGCCGGATGCCGATGCACTGCGGCTGGCCGAGATCGCCGGACCCAAGCTCATGCGCGACGGCATGTACCTGGCCGGGCTCGACATCGTCGGCAACAAGATGATGGAGATCAACGTCGACACCCCCGGCGGGATCAACATGGCCGAGGAACTGACCGGCGCCGACTTCAGCGGCCATATCATCGGCGACCTCGAACGCAAGGTCCGCCTGCGCGACCAGTACAACCGCACCCTGACCAACACCGAACTGGCGATGATGTAACCGCCTCAAACGTAGGAGCGACGCAAGTCGCGAAAGCCACACCCCGCAATCCGCGAATCCCCGGCCCCCGTCAAGCCACTCGCCCCGCCTGCACCCATCCCGCGTGAGGGATACTGTCAGGCACCCCTGCGAGCTGCGCCGTGGACACCTTCCTCCTCACTTTCGACCTCATCGGCACCTTCGTCTTCGCGCTCTCGGGCGCGACGCTCGGCGTGCGCAACCGGCTGGACCTGTTCGGCGTGCTGGTGCTGTCGTTCGCGGCCGCCACCTCCGGCGGCATCGCCCGCGACCTGCTGATCGGCGCCAGCCTACCGGTCGCGCTGGCCAACTGGTACTACCTCGCGGTGAGCTGCCTGGCCGGCCTGGCCACCTTCTATCGCCACGTCGAGATCGACCGGCTTCGCAACCCGGTGCAACTGTTCGATGCGGGAGGACTGGCCCTGTTCGCGGTCACCGGCGCTTTGAAGGCACTGGACTTCGGCCTGGCCCCGGTGTCGGCGACGCTGCTGGGCATGTTGAGCGGCATCGGCGGCGGCATCGCCCGCGACGTGCTGGTCGCGCGCACCCCGGTGATCTTCCAGGCCGACCTGTACGCGGTCGCGGCGCTGTCGGGCGCGGCGGCGGTGGTGGTCGGCCACGGCCTCGGCCTGCCGCTGGTGCCGGTGGTGGTGGTCGGGGTGGGGCTGTGCTTCGGGCTGCGCTACATGGCCATCCGCCACGGCTGGCGGTTGCCGGTCGCAGAGCACCGCGAGTCCTGAGCCGGCTATCATCCGGCCATGTCGAAGCTGTTGCTCAACCTGCGCTACGTACTGGACGACGAGATCGAGGACGTCCGCGCCATGCTCGACGGGAACCGGATCGGATTCTACGAGACCGAACCCAGCCGCTGGGGCATCTCCCATGGCGGCATCTGGGTCCGCGACGACGATGACCTGCCAAGGGCCAAGCAGCTCATGGCCGGGTACCAGGCCGAGCGCCAGGCGAGGGTGCGGGCCGAAAACGATGCAGCGCGTCGCGACGGCACCGCGGAAACCTTCATGGACGTGCTGCGCGCGCAACCCGGGCGGGTGCTGCTGATCGTGCTGGCGATCGTGCTGCTGCTGGGGCTGGTCGCATTGCCGGCAGTGCTGCTGCGCACCTGACGGGCGCAACACCGGTCACGCGCGGATAGGCCTTTGGTCATTGGTGGGGCTGGCGCGGATGTGCAATCGTCGACAGCTGGGGAGCGGGCCGGGGATGCCGCTCGCGTCGCCTGCCGTCGTCCATTCGAGGTTGCCCGCATGACCCGTCCACGTTCCGCACTCCATCGCTCCCTGCTGCCCGCTGGCCTGCTGCTCGCGGTGGCCGGCCTCGCCATCGCCGGCCCGGCCGCCAAGCCGGGACAGGCCGAACTGACCGACCACACCTACGCCACCGGCGCGCCGATGACGGCCGAGCAGAAGGCGGTGGTGTTCGAGTCGGCCGACCTGACGTTCAAGGTGTTTCCCGAGGGCAAACGCATTGACGGAGACGCAACCCTGGAATTCCGCGCGACCGCGCCGGTCGCGAAGCTCGTCGTCGACCTGGACCGCAACTATGTGATCGAGTCGGTCTCGGTCGACGGCACGGTGCTGCCGGACAGCGCCTATGCCAATCCCGAAGGCCAGTTGACGGTCACGCTGCCGCAGCCGCTCGCGGTTGGCGACGAAGCCGCGTTGCGCATCGTCTACGCCGGCGAGCCGCACGTGGCCGAGAAGGCGCCGTGGGATGGCGGTTTCGTCTGGGCCACCGCGCCCACCGGCGAGCCGTGGATCGCCACCGCCGTGCAGGGCGAGGGCTGCGACCTGTTCTGGCCGTGCATCGACCACCCGATGGGCGAGCCGCAGGTGGTCACCCAGCACATCACCGTGCCCGATCTGCTGGTGGCCGCCGGCAACGGCGTCGCGATGGGCATGGACCAGCACGACGGCTGGCGTACCTGGCACTGGCGCACGGAGAACCCGAACACCTACGCGATCGCGCTCAACATCGGCCCGTACGAGCTGCTGGAAGGCGAGTACGAGAGCCGCTACGGCAACACCATCCCGTTGCGTTTCTGGCACCTGCGCGGCAACGCCGAGGAGGCGCGCGGACTGTTCGCCGAGTTCCCGCTGATGCTCGACTTCTTCGAGTCGACCATCGGCCCGTATCCGTTCGCCGGCGAGAAGATGGGCGTGGTCGAGACCCCGCACCTGGGCATGGAGCACCAGACCATCAATGCCTACGGCAACGACTACAAGCAGGGCGAATACGGCTTCGACTGGCTGCTGCAGCACGAGTTCGCGCACGAGTGGTTCGGCAACCAGCTGACCAATGTCAACTGGGACGACATGTGGCTGCACGAGGGCTTCGGCAGCTATATGCAGCCGCTGTACGGCCAGTACCTGCGGGGCGATGCGGCGTACTACGCGTCGCTGCATGGCCAGCGGCTCGGGCTGGCCAACAGGCATCCGATCGTCTCCGGCCGGCCGATGCTCGAGGACGACGTATACGACAAGGAAGACGGTCCCGGCGGCGACATCTACGCCAAGGCTTCGGTGATGCTGCACAGCCTGCGCGAGCTGATCGGCGACGAGGCGTTCTTCAGCGCCACCCGCCGCGTGGTGTATGGCACCGACAGCCCGGAGCCGGGCAACTTCGCGCCGCGCTACGCCAGCACCGGCGACTTCATCGACATCGTCAACGAGGTGACCGGCAGGGACTATCGCTGGTTCTTCGACGTCTACCTGTATTCCGCGGCATTGCCGGAACTGGTCGCCACCCGTGACGCCAATGGCCTCGCGCTGCGTTGGAAGACCGAGGGCGACAAGCCGTTTCCGATGCCGGTGGATGTCCGCATCGGCTCGGTCGACGGCAATGTGCGGACCGTGGCGATGAGCGACGGCACCGGCCATGTCGACCTGCCGGCCGGTGCGTTGTACACGCTGGATCCGCATTCGAAGGTGCTGCGGGCGTTGCCGCATGTCGTCGCGTTCCAGCAGGACAAGCTGCAGCGCGCGAAGCAGGCCGAGGCGGAAAAGAAGATCAAGAAGTAGCCGCCCGCCACCCCATGTAGGAGCGACGTAAGTCGCGATTTCACCGCCACCCGGGATCGCCGTGCAATCGCGACTTACGTCGCTCCTACAACGGAGGGGCCCGCGCAACGGAGGGCCCCGCGCAACGGAGGGGGCCCGCACAACGAAGAGTCCCGCACAACGGAGGGTCCCGTCTGCGGCAGAATATCCGCATGTCCCCAGACCCGGTCCCACTACCCACGCCCGACCCACGTCCAGTCCGCCCGGTCGAGCCCGACGCGGCCGACTGCTGCGGCGAAGGCTGCCCGCGCTGCATCTTCGATGTCTACGACGAGGCGATGGAGCGCTACGAAGCCGCGCTGGCGGCATGGCGCGAGCGTCATCCGGAAGCCGGACAGGTCCCCGGTCTGGAGTAACCCGCGTAGCCGGCTCGACCCGCTCGACTGGTCCAGCCGCCAACCGCCCAACAGGCGTAGCCGGTCAGCCTGACTCCGACACTGGTTCCGGCGCCGGTGTGTCGCCGCCACCGGCCTTGCGGTAATCCCGGTCGAATACCGGCAACACCGCCTGGATCAGTGGCCCGATCGCCAGCGCATAGGCCACGGTGCCCAGCCCGAACGTGCCGCCCAGCAAATAGCCGGCCAGCAGCACGCTGCCCTCGATGAGGGTTCGGACCAGCCGCACCGACCAGCCGCTGCGTCGCGCCAGTCCGGTCATCAGTCCATCGCGCGGGCCGGGTCCGAAGTGCGCGCCGATGTAGGCCGCGGTCGCGATGGCGTTGAGCACGATGCCGGCGATCAACAGGCCCATCCGCCCGGCCATTCCGACATCACCCAGCGCATTGTCGAACCAGCCGTTGACCAGGTCGAATACCACGCCGATCACGATCGCGTTGCTGATCGTGCCGATGCCGGGCTTCTGCCGGATCGGGATCCAGGCCAGCAACACCACGAAGCTGGTCGCGATCGCCACGCGGCCCATCGACCAGCCGCCCTGCAGGGCGACGCCCTGATGCAGCACGTCCCACGGCATCAGCCCGAGGTCGGATTGCAGCATCAGCCACATCGACACGCCATAGGCGATCAGGCCGAGGTAGAGCTGGAGGAGGCGACGTGTCATGGCCGGTTGGCGTGCTGTGGGGAGGCAGCGTCAGGGGCGCCATTCTAGTGGACGCGTCATGCCGGTTCGCCGCGTCCGGTGGAACGCTGCAATGCACAGGCAGCTACTGCGACACCGGCGACGCGTACCATCGGCGGCTGGATCCCCACCTTCGAGCCCCTCATGACGATTTCCATGCACGCCGCTTCCGTTCCGGTATTCAAGCAGATGCTCGGCAGCCTCGCCGCGCTGCTGGACAAGGCCGGGTCACACGCGGAAGCGCGCAAGATCGCTCCCGAGGTGCTGCTGCAGGCGCGCCTGTTTCCCGACATGTTCCCGCTGGTGCGTCAGGTGCAGATCGCCTGCGACTTCGCCAAGGGCGTGACCGCGCGCCTGGCCGGCGCGGAGGTGCCCGCGTACGACGACGCCGAGCAGTCCTTCGAAGAGTTGCGGACGCGAATCGACCGCACCATCGCCTTCATCGACAGCTTCGATGCCGCGGCGTTCGATGGCAGCGAGGCGCGCGAGATCGTCACCCGTCCCGGCACCCCGAAGGAGCGCCGCTTCAACGGCCAGGACTACCTGCTCGGCTACGGCCTGCCGCAGTTCTTCTTCCACGTGACCACCGCGTACGCACTGCTGCGCCACAACGGCGTGGACGTCGGCAAGCGCGACTACATGGGCGCCTACTGAGCCGCGCTCAGAACCGGTCGCCGACGGGCGAGTAGCGCCATTCGCCCGGCGGCATCCTGTTCAATCCGATCCGGCCGATCCGCAGGCGCCGGATCGCCACCACGTCCAGCCCGACCTCGGCGCACATGTGCCGCAGTTGCCCGGGGCGCACGTCCTTGATCGCGAAGCGCAGCCGCACCTCGTTCTGCCAGCTGACCTTGCACGGCGGCAGCGCTCGTCCTTCGTAGGTCAGCCCGCGCGACAATCGGCCCAGGGTGTACGGACCGGTGGCGCCGCGGACCTCGACCAGGAACTCCTGCTCGATCTTCGCGCCATCCTCTTTCAGTCGCCGTGCGACGCGGCCGTCCTGGCTCAGCACCACCAGCCCGCTGGCCTCGTCGTCCAGCGGCATCAACTGCTGCAAATGCGCGAAGTGGCGCTGCAGCACGCGGATGCCGCTGACGTCGCCCTCGGCATGCGTGGCGGGGGTAACGAGTGATGTGACGGTGCCCGACGCAACGCCGGCCGGCTTGTGCAGCAGTATCGTCGCTGGCTCGGCCGGCTCCAGTCGCGCTTCGGGATCCAGCTCCACGCGTTCGTCGGCGACCATGAACTGTGGTGTTTCCACCACCACGCCATCGACCCGGACCCAGCCGCCCTCGATGTACTGCTCGGCCTGCGCGCGCGAACAGCCGGTCAACCCGGCAACGCGACGGGCGAGCCGCTCGGGCGCGGGAGGCGTGGATTGCTCAGGCATGGGCGGAACCGCGGTCGGGCGGCCCAGTGTAAAGCGAGCGGACCGGTAAAATGCCGCGATGATCCTCAACCTCGCCGCCTACCATTTCACCCCGATCGACCAGCCCGCCGACTTGGTCGACGATCTGCGCGAGTGGGCCGATGCCGGCGGACTGCGCGGAACCGCGCTGGTGGCGGGAGAGGGCATCAACCTGTTCCTGGCCGGAACAGAGCCTGCGATCCACGGCTTCCTCGATCGCCTGCGGGCCGACCCGCGTTTCGCCGACATCACGGTCAAGCTGAGCCACAGCCAGCGGCAGCCGTTCGCGCGGCTGAAGGTCAAACTCAAGCCGGAAATCATCAGTTTCCGTCGCGACAACAGTTCGCCGCTGGACGGTCGCGCGCCGACGGTGGCTCCGGCCGAACTCGCGCGCTGGATGGCGCAGGGCCACGACGACAGCGGCCGGCGGCTGGTGCTGCTCGACACCCGCAATCGCGAGGAAGTGGGTCATGGCACCTTCGAGGGCGCGCTGACCCTGCCGATCGACAACTTCACCGAACTGCCCGACGCACTGGCACCGCACCGCGAGTCGCTGGCCGATGCCACCGTGGTCAGCTTCTGTACCGGCGGCATCCGCTGCGAGAAAGCGGCGCTGTGGCTGCGCGCCGACGGCATGGACAACCTGCTGCAACTGGACGGCGGCATCCTTGGATATTTCGAACAGGTCGGCGGCGCCGGCTATGACGGCCGCTGCTTCGTGTTCGACGAGCGCGTGGCACTGGACCCGGCGCTGCAACCACTGGTGGATCGCGCGGACGCGTGAGAATCACCCACCCGCACGCGGCGCGTCCGGGACAAAACGACCCACAACCTGCGGTTATGACCCATGCCCGTCTTTTTAATGGCGGCTGTCGGCAGCTTGTGTCTATGCTCGGAGCGCGTCATGGAAACAAGGAGCCATGTGTCGCGGCCAATATGCGCTGCAGTTAGAAGCGCGGCCCGCACGCTGCTGAACCGGTTCCATGACCGGCTGTTGGGGCATCCGTTGCACGGTCAAGGGGATCTGGTTGCTTTTTGGCCGCGGCATTCCATGACACATAATGCTGGGAGAAACTTCGCATGAATGATCGACTGGGCCGGAATATTCCCACCGTGCTGGCTGCGTCGGTGCTGCTTGCACTGGCCGGTACCGCAACCGCGCAGGACGCGGCAAACGTGGACCAGGCCGCTCCTGCCCAGGACACCGGATCCCAGTCCGCCAAGGCCCTGGACCTGTCCACGGTCATCGTGACGGGCACCCGCATCAGCGATCGCACCCAGGCCGAGTCGCTGGTGCCGATCGACGTGATTCCCAGCGAGGTCCTGACCCAGACCGGCGCCATCGACCTGGGCAGTGCGCTCGACCAGGTGGTTCCGTCGCTGAATTTCCCGCTCGCGTCCATGTCCGACACGTTCGCTTTCACGCGCCCCTTCCAGATGCGCGGCCTCAACAGCGACCAGGTGCTGATACTGGTGGACGGCAAGCGCTGGCATGCCAGTGCGCTGATGTTGACGCTCGGCCAGGTCGGGCAGGGCTCGCAGGGCGTGAACATCGGCACCATTCCCATCGGCGCCATCGAGCGCATCGAGGTGCTGCGCGATGGCGCCTCGGCCCAGTACGGTTCGGATGCATTGGCCGGCGTCATCAACATCATCCTCAAGAAAGGCGCGGAAGGCGGCCAGTTGCAGGCCAGCTACGGCAAGTATTCGGCGGGCGATGGCGACCGCGCCCGGATCCAGGGCGACGTCGGCTTTTCGCTGGGTGAGAACGGCTGGTTGCGGATCTCCGCGGAGGTTGCCAACCAGGAGCCGACCAACCGCGCGGGGCTGGACAACCGCCCGGGCTTCACCGAGCTGGGGAAGAAGTTCCGGGTCGGCATCCCCGAATCCGAGAGTTACAACACCTTCCTCAACTGGCAATACGACTTCAGCCCGGCGGTGAGCCTCTACGGGTCCGGACACTACGGCATGCTCATGGCCGAGCCCATGGCGTTCTACCGGTACGGCGCCAACGCGCCGGAACCCAAGAACGACCTGATGCAGTACATCTTCCCCGACGGCGACGGCTTCCAGCCGGTGGAGCACGGCGAGTCGCGGGACAAGAGCTTCGTCACGGGGCTGCGAGGCTATACCGACGGCGGCTGGAGCTGGGACGTCAGCGCCAACTGGGGCGCCAACCGCGTGTCGTACGGCACCTTCAACACGGTCAACTTCGCGTTCTGGAACGATTTCGGCTACAGCCCCAGGGATATCCACGACGGCACCCTGACTTCATCGCAGGCCGTGTTCGATGTCGCCATGGCCAAGTCGCTGGGCGACAACTGGGATCTCGGTTTCGGCGCGCAGTACCTGCACCAGCGGTACGAGATCGTCGAGGGCGACCTGGCCTCGTGGTACGTCGGCAATTCCGGGATCACGGGTGCTGCGCAGGGGTTTGCCGGCTGGGGGCCGCAGGACGCGAGCGACAATTCCCGGCATTCCATCGCCGAGTACGCGCAACTGGAAGGCAACATCACCGAGCGGCTGAGCACCTCGATTGCGGTGCGCCACGAGGACTATTCGGACTTCGGGACCAACCTGTCCTACGCGCTGTCCGGGCGTTACGACTTCGACAACGGATTCGCCCTGCGCGGGACCGTCTCCACCGGGTTCCGTGCGCCGGGCCTGGGGCAGCAGCACGGCTCGGCGACCACTTCCGTGTCCTATCCCGAAGGCAACTCGCTGGGCCTGCCCGAGGGCATCTACCTGCGCGGGCTGGTGCCGGTCGACCACGAGTTGGCCGTGTTGCTGGGCAGCGAGCCGCTGAAGCCGGAAACCTCGAAGAGTTACACCGTCGGTGCGGTGTGGAATCCGGTTCCTTCGTTCACCACCACCGTGGACCTGTACCAGATCGACCTCGATGACCGCATCCTGATGTCGAGTTCGATGTCGCTGGTGGCCGATTCGGTCCAGGATTACCTGGCGGACAACGGCATCACCAACCCGCAGTACGTCGCGCTGGCCTATTTCACCAATGCCGCGGAAATGCGCATCCGGGGCATCGGCATCGTCTCGAACTATTTCAAGGAGTTCGAGGACGGCGGGGAGTTCGAAACCACGGTCAACTGGGCGTACCACAAGAACGAGGTGACCGGGGTGCGTCCCAACCCGGCGGTGCTCGAGGCGCTGGGCGACGTCGGCTTCAACCGCATCACCCGCAGCCAGACCAAGGGGTTGCTGGCCGACCAGATGCCGCGTTCCAAGTTCATCTGGACCAATACCTACAAGAAGAACAACTGGGGGTTCACCGGCACTGCCATCCGCTACGGCGGGGTGACGGAATACAGCTCGACCGACGCCTCCAACGACGACATCTATCCGGCCAAGTGGATCTTCAACACGGCCGTTGATTACTACCGTGACCGCTGGACCTTCACCGTGGGCGCGGACAACATCTTCGATACCTATCCGGAAAAGGCGCCCGAGGGCAGCAACTTCCACGGGATATTCCCGTATCCGAGCAGCTCGCCGTTCGGGTCCCAGGGTGCGTTCGTCTACGGGAAGGTCAGTTACCGCTGGTAAGTCGGTCTGGGTGCGCGCTGCGTCCGCAGCAGCGCGCGTTGTGCCCCAGGCTGCGCTGGCGTGGTGCGGGGCAGGCACGGTGCGCGGGTGTCTGTCGCTCGTTCGATTCCAGATCGCGGCTGAAGCCGCTCCTGCAGTGGTGGGCAGTTATGCGTTGGCGCGCAGCCAGTCCACCGCGCCCGAGCCCGCACGGCGCCCACTGGCGAAGCACGCGGTCAGCAGGTAGCCGCCGGTGGGTGCTTCCCAGTCCAGCATCTCGCCGGCGCAGAACACGCCGGGGAGTGCATCGAGCATCAGGCGTGCGTTCATCGCTTCCAGCCGGACACCGCCTGCGCTGCTGATGGCCTCTTCGACCGGTCGTGCGCGCTTGAGTACCAGCGGCAGCCGCTTGATCGTGCGTGCCAGCACTTCGACGTCATCCATCCGCGCTTTGCCGAGCACCTCGTGGAGCAGGGCGCTGCGCACGCCCGTCAACCCCGCCTGGCGACGCAGGTGGTCGCTGAGGCTGCGGCCGTTGCGCGGTTTGCCGAGGTCGCGACGCAGGCGGTCGAGCTCGCGGCCGGGGGCGAGGTCCAGATGCAACGTCGCCTCGCCGTCGCGTGCGATCGCGTCGCGCAGCGGCGCCGACAGCGCGTACACGAGGCTGCCTTCGATGCCGGTTCCGGTGACGACACACTCACCCTGCCGCTGGTGTTCGCGGCCATCCTCCTGCCAATGGGCGACCACCGGTTTCAGCGGCGCGCCGGCATGGCGGCTGGCGAAGTGCTCGCTCCAGCCGATATCGAACCCGCAGTTGGACGACACCAGCGGTGCGACATCGACACCGCGCTCGGCCAGCGTCGCCTGCCATGCGCCGTTGGAACCGAGCTGCGGCCAACTGGCGCCACCCAGCGCGAGCACGGTCGCGGTGGCGATGACGTGCCGCTCGCCAGTCGGGGTGGAAAAGCGCAACGCCCCCTCGTCGGTCCAGCCCAGCCACTGGTGCTGCACGTGGAAACGCACGCCGTGGTCGCGCAGGCGCCGCACCCAGCCGCGCAGCAGCGGCGCGGCCTTGCGGTCGTTCGGGAACACCCGGCTGGAACTGCCGACATAGGTGTCGATACCGAGCCCGCGCGCCCACTCGCGCAACGCGTCGGCGTCGAAGCCATCGAGCCAGGCACCGACCGCATCGCGGCGTTCGCGATAGCGCGAGTCGAATGCCGGCCGCAGCTCGGCATGGGTCAGGTTGAGCCCGCCCTTGCCGGCGATCAGGAACTTGCGCCCGACCGAACCCTTGCCCTCGAACACATCCACCTCGACCCCGGCCGCACGCGCGATCTCCGCGGCCATGAGGCCCGCGGGGCCGCCGCCGATGATGGCCAGGCCGGGGAGGGTGGGGGGAGTGTCAGGCATGGGCATTGCGGTATCAGGGGCCATGGCAGCAAAGGATCGCATGGCCGCCGCCGCACCGCCGGCCCCGCACGACCGCCCCTGTAGGAGCGACGTAAGTCGCGACTCTCTGAACCCGTCAAACCCCCGCATATCCGTTTGCGACGATCCTGCCGAAGCGTCCCGAGAAACCTCGACAGGCGACCCCCGCCGCACCGGCCACATCCCCGCCTTCGCGACTTACGTCGCTCCTACAGGGCGCTCCTACAGGTCGCGAAGGGGAGGCATCGACGCGCGGCTGCGGTAAGGTCGGTGCTTCGTTCCAGGGGATTCCATCCGATGCACCTCAAGACACCCGGGTTGCGCGCCCTCGTACTGGCGCTGGGCTTCACGTTGGCCGCGGGCGCGACCGCGCAGACCGCGCCGACGCCCGCTGCCGCCACGCCAGATTCCACCGCTCCCGCCGCAACCAGCCCGGCCGATACCGCTTCCGCCCTGCAGGGCTTCGACGCCTACGTCGAGAACGTCCGCAAGCAGTTCGACGTGCCCGCCATCGCGGTCGCCATCGTCAAGGACGGGAAGGTCGTGCTCGAGCGCGGTTACGGGGTCAAGGATCTGGAATCCCGCGAGCCGGTCGACGAGCGCACCCTGTTCGCGATCGCCTCCAACACCAAGGCCTTCACCGCCGCGTCGCTGCAGATGCTGGCGGAGGACGGCAAGCTCGACATGGACGACCGTGTGATCGAGCACCTGCCGTGGTTCCGCATGTCCGACCCCTACATCACCCACGAGATGCGCATCAACGACCTGCTCGCGCACCGCAGCGGGCTGGCGCTCGGCGCCGGCGACCTGCTGTACTGGCCAGGCACCGACTACGACACCGAAGAGGTCGCGCGGCGCCTGCGCAACGTGCCGATCGACGGCGGCTTCCGCGCCCAGTACGCCTACGACAACATCCTGTTCGGCGTCGCCCAGCTGGTGATCGAGGCGGCCAGCGGGCAGTCCTACGAGGACTTCCTGCGCAGCCGCATCCTGCAGCCGCTCGGCATGGACGCGACCCGCTTCAACAGCGACCGCCTGCAGCCGGGCGACAACGTCGCGACCGGCTATTCCAAGGCCAACTTCGAGGACCTCGTCGCCGCGCCGCGAATGTCGTGGGGCAACGTATCGGGTGCCGGCGGGCTGTACTCCAGCGTGCACGACCTGAGCCGCTGGGTACGGACGCAGCTCGACCAGGGCGTGATCCCCGGGACCGACGGCGAGCGCCTGTTCAGCGAGAAGCGCCAGCGCGAGATGTGGACGGTGATGACGCCGATCCCGGTGCCCAAAGCCAAGATCCCGGAGCTGGAAGCGGCGACCCCGAACTTCCGCGGCTACGGCCAGGGCTGGAACCTGTCCGATTACCGCGGCGAAAAACTGGTCTGGCACACCGGCGGCTGGCCGGGCTTCGTGTCGCGGATCACGATGGTGCCGGAGCAGGAACTGGGCGTCATCGTGCTGACCAGTGGCGAAGTCGGCGGCGCGTTCAACGCGGTGACCATGCGTGCACTGGACGCAATGCTTGGCGCGCCGCGGACCGACTGGACCGCCGCCTACGCCAAGGCCCGCGGCGAGTCGGAAGACGAGGCCGCGACCGACTGGAAGAAGCACCAGGCCGAGCGCGACGCCGACAGCAAGCCGTCACTGCCGCTGGCCGACTACACCGGCACCTACACCGACCCGTGGTACGGCGACATCGAGATCAGCCAGCAGGGCGGAAAGCTGCGCATCGCCTTCAGCCACACCGAGGCGCTGGTCGGCACCCTGTCGCACTGGCAGCACGACACCTTCGTGGTCCGCTGGGACCAGCGCTGGCTCAATGCCGACGCGTTCCTGACCTTTAGCCTCGACCCCGACGGCGGCATACGCGAGGCGCGGATGGAGGCGATCTCGCCGATGACCGACTTCAGCTTCGACTTCCACCACCTGCGGCTGGTCCCGGCGGAACCCGAAAAATCCAAGTCAAAGCAGGAGTCCTGAGATGAGCTGGATCGGCATCGTCCTCGTAATCGTCTGCCTGTGGCTTGCGCTGAAAGTCGCGGGTTTCGCGCTCAAGTTGCTGCTCTGGGCGCTGGTGCTGTTTGGCCTTTACTGGCTGTTGGCGCCGATGCTGGGGTTGCCGGCTGTGTTCTGAGCCGGTCGCCCCCATGTCAGGGATTCAACCCCACGCAGGATCCGACATGGTCCCGTACTCGCTCCTCGACCTCGCCCCCGTCACCGAGGGCAACGACATCGGCCAGGCGTTCGCCAACACGCTCGACCTGGCGCGTAATGCCGAGCGGCTCGGCTACCAACGTTACTGGCTGGCCGAGCACCACAACATGCCCGGCATCGCCAGCGCCGCGACCTCGGTGCTGATCGGCCACGTCGCCGGTGGCACCTCGACGATCCGCGTCGGCGCCGGTGGGATCATGCTGCCGAACCACTCGCCGCTGCAGGTGGCCGAGCAGTTCGGCACCCTGGCCGCGCTGTATCCGGACCGCATCGACCTGGGCCTGGGCCGCGCGCCCGGGACCGACCAGGCGACGATGCGGGCGCTGCGGCGTTACGTCGATGGCGCCGACACCTTCCCGCAGGACGTGGTCGAGCTGCTGCACTACTTCCAGCCGGCCGAGCCCGGGCAGGCGGTGCGTGCAGTGCCCGGCGCCGGCATCGAGGTGCCGGTCTGGCTGCTGGGCTCCAGCCTCTTCAGCGCCAAGCTGTCGGCGGCGCTGGGTCTCCCGTTCGCGTTCGCCTCGCACTTCGCGCCCGATGCGATGGACCAGGCGCTGGCCTTGTACCACCGTGAATTCACGCCGTCGGCCCGGCTGCAGCAGCCATACGCGATGCTGGCCCTGAACGTGGTCGCCGCCGAAAGCGACGCCGAGGCGCGGCGGTTGTTCACCACCCAGCAGCAGGCGTTCGTCAACCTGCGTCGCGGCCGTCCGGGCTTGGTGCCACCGCCGATCGACGACATCGAGTCGTGGTGGACGCCGGTCGAGAAGCACGGCGTCGAACGCGCGCTGGCCTGCAGCGTGGTCGGCGATGCCGATACGGTGAAGCAGGGCATCGCCGCATTCGTCGAACGCCATCGTCCGGACGAGCTGCTGCTGACCGCCAACGTGTTCGACCACGCCGTGCGGGTGCGCTCGTTCGAGATCGCGGCGGATGTGATGCGGGCGGGTTAGCCGCCCTTCTTGACGTCGACCAGTTCGACCTCGAACACCAGCGAGGCGTTCGGCGGAATCACCCCGCCAGCGCCCTTGCGACCGTAGCCGAGATCGGCCGGAATCAGCAGCACCCGGCGTCCACCCACGCGCATGCCGGCGACGCCGTCGTCCCAGCCGCGGATCACCCGGCCGGCGCCGAGCAGGAACGTGATCGGCTCGCCGCGTTCAATCGAGCTGTCGAACTGCTGGCCGCGCTGGTTCGGCGCGTCCTCGTCGTAAAGCCAGCCGGTGTAGTGCACGCTGACCTCGTCGCCCGACGACGCGACCGCGCCGGTGCCGACCTTGAGGTCGATCCGCTGCAGTTCGTCGACGCTGCCGCCCGGCGGCGGGCCGGGATCGGCGCAGGCCGCCAGCAGCAGGCCGCACAGCAGCACGGTGACAAAGCGGAGGGGGCGAATGCGCATCGGGCAGGTTTCCTGGAGGGGACGCCTCAGGTTAGCCGATCCGGTCGCGACGCTGCCGCCGCGATCGACCATACTGACCACCCCTTGCCGCTGAAAAACGCACTGGATGAGAACCCCGGCCGGCCTGCAACCGCTGATCGACGACGGCGTCATCGACGAGGTGATGCGCCCGCTCAAGAGCGGCAAGGAAGCCTCGGTCTACGTGGTCCGCGTCGGCGAGGAGATCCGCTGTGCCAAGGTCTACAAGGACATGGCGCAGCGCAGCTTCCAGCAGCGCGTGCAGTACCAGGAAGGCCGCAAGGTCCGCGGCAGCCGCCAGGCGCGCGCGATCGGCAAGGCCACCAGATTCGGCCGCAAGGAACAGGAAGCGGTCTGGAAGAACACCGAGGTCGACGCGCTTTACCAGCTGGTCGATGCCGGCGTGCGCGTGCCGCAGCCGCACGGGTTCTTCAACGGCGTGCTGGTGATGGAGCTGGTGGTCGACGCCGACGGCCACTCGGCGCCGCGGCTGGGCGAAGTGGAGCTGTCGCCGGTGCAGGCGCGCGGCTTCCACCGGTTCCTGGTCCACCAGGTGCAGAAGATGCTGTGCATCGGCCTGATCCACGGCGACCTGTCGGAGTACAACGTGCTGGTCGCGCCCGACGGTCCGGTGGTGATCGACTTCCCGCAGGTGGTCAGCGCCGCCGGCAACAACGCCGCCCGGCGCATGCTGCAGCGCGACGTCAACAACCTGACCCTGAGCCTGGGCCGGTTCGCCCCGGAACTGCTGTCCACGCACTACGCCGAGGAGATGTGGGCGCTGTACGAAGCCGGCGAGCTGCGGCCCGACAGCGAACTGACCGGCGAGTTCGAGTTCGACGAATCCGTCGCCGACCTCGACAGCGTGCAACTGGCGATCCGCGACGCCCGCGAGGAAGCAATGATCCGCCAGCAGGGCCGCGAAGCCGCCGAACAGGACGATTGACGCGGTTGCGGCGCTAGACCGCGCTGCCCGCCGCGTGGCCCGACGCCCACGCCCACTGGAAGTTGTAGCCGCCGAGCCAGCCGGTCACATCCAGCACCTCGCCGACGAAGTACAGCCCCGGCACGTGGCGCGACTGCATCGTGCTTGACGACACCCCGTCGGTATCAACTCCACCCAATGTGACCTCGGCGGTGCGGTAGCCCTCGGTGCCGCTGGCGACCAGCGGCCAGTCGGCGAGCACCGCGGCGACCTCGCGCAACTGCGGCAGGTTGAACTGCCTGATAGGCCGCGACGGCTGCAGCTGCGGCAGCCACACCTCGCACAGCCGCTGGGCGAAGCGCTTGGGCAGCAACTCGCCGAGCAGGGTCCGCAGTTCCGCGGCCGGCCGTTCAGCCTGCAGCTGCAGCAGCGCGTCCAGCGCATCGCGTCCGGGCAGCAGGTCCAGCCGCAACGCGTCGCCGGGCTGCCAGTACGACGAGATCTGCAGGATCGACGGCCCGCTGATGCCGCGGTGGGTCATCAGCATGAAGTTGCTGAAATCCTGGTCGTTGCAACTGGCCGTGACCGGCAAGGCCACGCCGCTGAGGTCGGCCAACCGCTCCTGGTGCTTGCCGCTGAGCGTCAGCGGCACCAGCCCGGCGCGGGTCGGCAGCACTGCGTGGCCGAACTGCCGCGCCAGCTCGTAGCCGAAGCCGCTGGCGCCCATGCTCGGGATCGACAGCCCGCCGGTCGCCACCACCAGCGCCGGCGCCGCGAACGTCCCGCGCGCGGTGTGCAGGTGGAACAGCCTGTCGCTTGTCTCGCCATGCACCACCCGCTCGACCCCGCAGGAGGTCTCGATCCGCACCCCGGCATCGGCGCACTCGTCGACCAGCATCTTCACGATCAGCTTCGACGACACATCGCAGAACAGCTGGCCCAGCTCCTTCTCGTGGTAGGCGATGCCGTGCCGCTCGACCATCCCGATGAAGTGCCACGGCGTGTAGCGGGCGAGGGCGGACTTGCAGAAGTGCCGATTGGCCGACAGGAAGTTCTCCGGCGAGGTGCCGGTGTTGGTGAAGTTGCAGCGCCCGCCGCCCGACATCAGGACCTTCTTGCCGATCTTGTTGGCGTGCTCGACCACCAGCACCCGCTTGCCGCGCTGGCCCGCCGTGAGGGCGCACATCAGCCCCGCGGCACCGCCGCCAATCACCAGGACGTCGTAATGCTCCATCGCGTCGCGCGGTCGCTCAGCGCGGCGCCATCCGCACCGTCGGCCGCACCGACGTGCTGCCGCGCTCGCCCATCAACTGCAGTTCACCGTCCTGCATCAGCGCATTGAGCCGCATGCCGCGCTCGCCAAGCGCCGGCAGCGCATCGACCACCTCGGCCGGCAGGTCGATCACGGTGACGTTCTTCAAGCGGGTCAGCGAGCTGGCGATCTTGTCCCACCAGACGTCCGACGCACGGCCGCCGTAGTTGACCACCACCACCTGCTGCGCGCGGCCGCTGGCCTTCTTGATGCGCGACTCGTCGGGATGGCCCAGCTCGATCCACAACTCGACCGCGCCGGTGTAGTCGCGCTTCCACAGCGCCGGCTCGTCCTCGTCGCTGATCCCGCGGCCGAACTCCAGCCGCTCGTCCGCATACAGCGCGAACGCCAGCAGCCGCACCATCAGCCGCTCGTCGGTCTCCGACGGATGCTGGGCGAGGGTGAGGTTGTGGGTCGCGTAGTAATGCCGGTCCATGTCGCTGACCTGCAACTCGGCTTTGACCACGGTGGAGTTGAGTGCCATTGGCAGCGGGCTCGGGGAAGGGCGGCCATTCTAGCGTCTCCGGAATCCGCCGCCGCCGCGAGCATGGGGACGCGGCAAGGCAACGTCCCGCCTAAGCCTCGCCGTCGTCGCTGCCACCGTCATCGCCGGCGTCCTGCCTGGACTTGCCATCCTTGCTGGACTGGCGGCCGGACATGGCAAGCGCGATGGCGATGCCCAGGGCGATGCCGGGGCCGATGCCAAGTGCAAGGTTGTCCAGCGCAACGCCGAAACCTGCGCCGATGGCGACGCCAAGCGCAATGCCAATGCCAAGGTAGCTGGATTTTTTGTCGTTGCGATTGCTGGGCATTGATGCGTCTCCCATGCTGGGGGCTGGTTGAGCGGTGACGGCTCGAACTATCTCAAGTCCCGCGATACTTCGAATGGCATCGTTTGTATGAATCATGTGGCGTAAAACGCCAGAATTAACCCGCGCCGCGAAGCGGCATCGGCTTGGACGAACTGTTGGGGCTCACCCACGTGCGGCACACAAGATGCGTGAGCCACGCGACCGGAAGGCCACATAGAAACGCAAATAGGCCAACCTCCAGTTGAATTAGCAACAGGAGGGCGCTGGGCACCAAAGCGACGGCCGACACCGAGAGCCAGTTGGCTCGGCCTGTACGCGACAGCCAGACATACAGGGGTACTGCGTAGAGTGTGACGGGCACAAGACCAAACAGCAACGTGCCTAGAAAACCGATCTGAGCGGAATCCATGGGGCCCACCATTCCCGGGGAGTGAATCGCACCAGCGCGCCAAAGGTGGCCGCAAGGCCAGCTGCAACTATGAGCCAGCCCATCGCAACCGCTTCAGCCCCGACAAGTTGCTTCCAAAGCGTCATGTGAGCCCGAAACACCTAAGTTAACGAAGCGGCTTCAGCTTGAACGAGCTGTTAGGCGCTACTCGTAATTCCGAGCCGCTTTGGGTGACTATTCCTGTGTCTGGAAAGTCCATGGGATTGGTGCCAGCTGAATTCCGTCCCGCGACTTGAACCCACCGGGCATGTCGGCGTGGTTCAGATACAACTCGTACTCTGTTCCAGGCTTCAGCTCCACGGGCAAATGCAGTTCAGTGCCATCGTCACTCCACGATGGCGGGCCAGAAAACTCCGGTGTCTTCTCTCCGAAGACGCCAATGTCGGTGCTCATCGGTCGGTCGAATATGATAGTAATCTGGCTGAGGTCCGGATCAACGTTCAGGTCTCCAAAACTCGGAAACAGAGATGCGTTTGGCGTAGCAGTTTGTGCCTCCATAGTCGTGTTCGCCCATGACGTCAGAAGGGATGAGATGCCAGGAATGACCTCGGTCGTGAGCAACGGTGCTGTGGTTGGCAGCAGGTTCGCCAACTCCAATGTCCAGGCAAAACCTCTTTGCTCGTCATCTCTCTGGGCTGCCAGTGCTTGGTCATGCATATCGTGATCAAGGAAGTACCGCAGTGTTACCGCTCGCGTTAGGCTCTCGTATAGAAGTATATTCCAGTCGCCATAAGCGTTCTGCCGCATGCGCATTTCGTTATTTTCGTACAGTGCTGTAGCACCGGATTTCAACACATCAGCATGTTCGTCTACCCAGGGATTGACGAACGAGTGAGTAAACTCGTGCACCAGCAGCCGTGAAGTCCCCGCACCGGACCACTTCAACGAATCCCCCACGGCAAGTTTCGGTGTGCCGATCACGGCGTACGCGTCTACAGTACCGTCAGACATGACGATCCTGGGACCATAGTTGCCCCGACCATGTAGCAGGCCAGGCACTATCATCATGCGAACAGGCTTGTTGTCTTCGCTAATGCCATCGAACCAAGGCGCGTCCAGCGAATCGTGGACGTCATCCGCAATTTGTTTGACCACTTGTGAATACAGCGCAGAATGCGCCGTGAAAAAGGCGGCAGCTTCGGTGTCTCGTGCGAACCTGCATATTTCTGCAAGCATTTGTTCGGCCGATTGCTCGTCCCAATTCGTCGACGAACTGGGTAGCCATTCCTTCAGTTCTGTTCGTGGTTCCCAGCTTTCTGGTTGCGCCAGCAGTGCCAAGGCGACGGTATCTCCGTAGCCCACGCCGAGATCACTGCGAAACTGCCGCAACAGATCAACGGTAGGATGATCTTTGAATCGGCCAAAGTACTGCTCAACTTCCGCATCGTAGGAAGGAATGCCAGCAGCTTTGAACTCTTCAAAGTCCGCCAGCCGGGCTATGACCGCTGTCAGCTCAACACGCGTGTCGACCGAGACGGGCACTGAAGCTACAGCGGCGCTGCCAAACAGGCCGAAGCACAGCGTCATTACGACTGTGAGGAGTTCTCTGGGCTTGAGAATCATTGCGTTGAGAGACGTGATGTAGAAGGAAATCGAAATATTACACAGTATGCAAGATGCCCAACTACGAGGGACGTCGTGCGCCTAACGCCGGAATTAAGCCGACCCGCAACGTGATGGGTGAAGACCCAACATGATGCAAGCTGCGGAAAAAAATGGTCCGAAGCCGCGAAGCGGGTTCGGCTTGAATGACTTGTTAGGCCGCACCTTAGCCGATGAAAGCCGAGCGCGACCAACTCCTTGCACGAAGCTGCAGTGACAACCGTGCCTGCGCGCCGAGAACCTGCACCCCCAAGAACCGCAAGACGCAATGAACTGGCCGGGCGAGAGCCCTACCGCGCAGGCCTGCATGAACTTGCACAGCAACTTGCCGAAGGGCGAGAGCGCTGCAAACGCGATGCCCCAAAAGAGCCGGTAGCGCGATGAGCCGAAAGCCGCTGCGGCCCAATCAAAGAGCGATTGCTGCTTGTGCGGCCCAAGACTAAATAGCCCCAAAATTTAGGGTGTTAAAAGATAACAGCCGGCAACGATCTCCCATCAAGCTGCCGCAAAACCTTACCGCAATTCAACAGCTTGCAACTTCCAGCTCCGCGGGGTCCCCTCAGAGCCCAGGCAAAAAGCCGCAAAAACGCAGCGTTATCCGTTATCACCCCAAACCCGCAGTACTTACACCTGCCCGGTCACGTACTGTACCCCCAGACTCGACAGCGCCACCGCTACCCAAACCCCCAACCCCAGTACGATCGGCCGGAAGCCCGTCGCCGCCATCCGCCGCAGGTCGGCGGACAGTCCGATCGCGGTCAACGCGACGATGATCAGCAGCTTGGCGCCCAAGCGGATGGTGGGTTGCCACGCATCGGGTATCACGCCGGCACTGCTAACCGCCGAGGCGACCACGAACCACAGAATGAACCACGGGATCACCCTGCGCAGGGCGAAGTCGCCGCCGCCGTGCTTCTTCTGCCGCCATGCTTCGATGGTGGCCAGCAGCAGGCACAGCGGGATGATCAGGGTGGCGCGGGTCAGTTTGACGATGGTGGCGTGGTCACCGGCCGCGGCGCCGTAGCTGTAGCCGGCGGCAACCACCGATGAGGTGTCGTTGATCGCGGTGCCGGCCCATAGGCCGAAGCCTTCCTGGCTCATGCCCATCAGATGGCCGAGGGCGGGGAAGACCAGCACCGCGACCAGGTTGAACAGGAAGATGGTGGAGATGGCGAACGCGGTGTCGTGCTCGTCGGCCTTGACGATGGGGGTCACCGCGGCGATCGCGGAGCCACCGCAGATCGCGGTGCCGGCGCCGATCAGCAGCTTCAGTTTGGACGGGATTCCGAGCAGGCGGCCGAGCAGGAGCGCCGCGCCGAAGGCGGCGGCGACGCTCACCAGGGTCACGGCGAGCGAGTCCATGCCGGTGTGCGCGACCTGGGTCAGGCTCAGGCCGAAACCCAGGGCGACGATCGACCATTGCAGGATATTCTGGCCGGCGAAGCGGATGCCCGGCCGGCAAGTCAGGGGTGGTGGCGCCAGGTTGCGCACGACTACGCCCAGTACGATGCCGAACACCGGCCCGCCGATCAGCGGCAACCACTGGCCGAGCCCGAAGGCGACAGCGGCCAGTCCCGCCGACAGCAGGAGGCCGGGCCAGAGGGAGGACGGGGTATCGATGGTGTGGGCGACAGGGTTGGAGGTGGCGGGCATCGGGCGGGAGCGGAACGGCCAGTCCACGTGAGTGCGTGAGCTCAGATAACGCAAGGATATTTGAAAATGCTCGACGGTTATATCGAATGCCCGGAACCCGGGAAGATTTGTGCGCCCCGTCGCGGATGACACGCCCTGCAGTCGGCTGCAGTTGCCGCCGGGTGCGTGGGCGACGGTGATCGACGGCTTGTGCGCGCGGTTCCCGGCGATCGACCGGGCGACCTGGCTGGACCGGTTCGCGCGCGGACTGGTGCTCGATGCCCGGGGGCAGGCGGTGGCGGCCGATGCGCCGTACCGGGTGGGGATGGAGATCCGCTACTTCCGCGAGGTCGTTGACGAGCCGGCCATTCCCTTTGAAATGTCGGTGCTGCATGCCGACGCGCACCTGGTGGTGGTCGACAAGCCGCACTTCCTGCCGGTGACGCCGGCCGGTGGCTACGTGCGCGAGACGGTGCTGGCGCGATTGGTGCAGGAGTTGGGTAACAGGGAGCTGGTGCCGTTGCACCGGATCGATCGTGGCACGGCGGGGCTGGTGTTGTTCTCGGCCGATCCGGCGTCGCGGGCGCGGTATCAGGCCTTGTTCCGCGAGGGGCGTATCGGGAAGCGCTATGAGGCAGTGGCGGCGCCGTTGCCGGGGCTGGAGTTTCCGCGGGTGCGCCGCAGCCGGCTGGTGCGGGGCGAGCCGTTTTTCCGGATGGCCGAGGTGGATGGCGAGGCCAACAGCGAGAGCCGGGTCGACGTGATCGAACGCGGCAGCACGCGCTGGCGATACGCGCTGGAGCCGGTGAGCGGGAAGAAGCACCAGCTACGCGTGCACATGGCGGCGCTGGGGGCGCCGATCGTCAACGATCCGTTCTATCCGGTGCTGCGGGCGCAGGGGGCGGACGACTGGTCGAAGCCGTTGCAGTTGCTGGCGCGGTCGCTGGTGTTTGTCGATCCGCTGAGTGGGGAGCGGCGGGAGTTCCGGAGTGGGCGGGAGTTGATGGAAGTGGGTTCCCGCGAAATGTAGGAGCGACGTGAGTCGCGACGCTCTGAACGTTTGGGGTGCGAGGAAATCGCGACTTACGTCGCTCCTACACGGGGGTTGTCGCGGGGGGCCGGGGATTGCCCGGCCCGGGTCGACAACGGGATTTACGCTCAGCGCGGCTTGAAGGGTTTGCGCGGGCCGCCATGGGGTTTGCCGGCATGCGGCGGGCGGGGGCCGCGGGGGCCTGCGCCGCGCGGGCCAGGGGCTCGGGCGGCGACGTTGGCGCGCGGGCCGCTGCGGCCGCCAGCGGTGTCGCCGGGTTCGGCGTGGCGGATGCGCAGGGGCTGGCCGGACACGTAGACGCGCTTGAGGTGCTCCATCAACTCGCGCGGCATGCCTTCGGGCAGGTCGACCAGGCTGTAGTCGTCGCGGATGTCGATGCGGCCGATGTAGCGGCTTTCCAGGTCGGCCTCGTTGGCGATCGCGCCGACGATGTTGCCGGGCTGCACGCCGTGGCTGTGGCCGACCTCGATGCGGAAGGTCTCCATGCCGATCTCGCCGGGGTGCGGCGCGTCGTGGCGCGGTGGCTTGCGCTCGGGGGCGCGGCGCGGCGGGGCGTCGTCCTCGAACATCGCCTCGGCGGCGTTGTGGCCGTGGCTGGCCGGCGGCGTGGACGGGGTGTGCACCGGTGGGGTGAACTGGCGGTCGGCATGGCGCGGGGCGGGCGGCGCGTGGCGTTCGTCGAAGCTGCGTGGTTCGCGTGCTGGCGGTGCGTCACGGTCGGACCGTTGCTGGCGCGGCGGGCGCGGCGGCTGGCCGCGATGGCCGGCGTCGCGCTGACCCGTGTCGCGGTCGAACTTGTTGTAGGACGGACGCGCCGGCGCCGACAGCAGCAACGGATGGTCGCCCTGCACCAGCTTGGCCAGCGCGGCGGCGATTTCCACCGCGGGCACGTTCTGCTCGCGCTCGTAGCGCTCGACCAGGTCGCGGAACAGGCTCAGGTCGTCGCCCTGCAGCGCGTCGCCGATGCGCCCGAGGAACTTCGACACGCGCTGCTCGTTGACGGTCTCGATGCTCGGCAATTCCATCTGCTCGATCGGCTGCCGGGTGGCGCGCTCGATCGCCCGCAGCATGCCGCGCTCGCGCGGCGCCACGAACAGGATCGCCTCGCCCTTGCGCCCGGCGCGGCCGGTGCGGCCGATGCGGTGGACGTAGCTCTCGGTGTCGTAGGGGATGTCGTAGTTCAGCACGTGGCTGATGCGGTCGACGTCGAGCCCGCGTGCGGCGACGTCGGTCGCCACCAGCACGTCGATCCGGCCGTCCTTGAGCTGCTGGATGGTTTTCTCGCGCTGGGCCTGCTGCACGTCGCCGTTGATCGCCGCGGCCGAGATGCCGCGCGCGGCAAGCTTGCCGGCCAGCTCGTCGGTGCCGAGCTTGGTGCGGGCGAACACGATCATCGCGTCGAACGGCTCGGCCTCGAGGATCCGGGTCAGGGCGTCGAGCTTTTGCACGCCGCTGACCGCCCAGTACCGCTGGCGGATGTTGGCCGCGGTGCTGGTCTTGTTCTTGATCGCGACCTCGACCGGCTCCTTCAAATAGGTCTGGGCGATGCGCCGGATCTGCTGCGGCATCGTCGCCGAGAACAGCGCGACCTGGCGGGTCTCCGGGGTCTTCTTGAGCACCGACTCGACGTCGTCGATGAAGCCCATCCGCAGCATCTCGTCGGCCTCGTCGAGCACCAGGCAACGCAGCTCCGACAGGTCCAGCGAGCCGCGGTCGAGGTGGTCGATGACCCGTCCCGGGGTGCCGACCACGACCTGCACGCCGCGCTTGAGCGCCTGCAATTGCGGGTAGTAGCTCTGGCCGCCGTAGATCGGCAGCACGTGGAAGCCGGGCAGGTGGGTGGCGTATTTCTGGAACGCCTCGGCGACCTGGATGGCCAGTTCCCGGGTCGGCGCGAGCACCAGCGCCTGCGGCTTGCGCTGGGCGGGGTCGATCTGCGCCAGGATCGGCAGCGCGAACGCGGCGGTCTTGCCGGTGCCGGTCTGGGCCTGGCCGATCATGTCGCGGCCTTCCAGCAGCGGCGGGATGGTCGCGGCCTGGATCGGCGAGGGCGACTCGTAGCCGACATCGGCCAGTGCCCGCAGCAACGGCTCGGGCAGGGCCAGGTCGGTGAACTTGATCGACGGTGTGTCGGGGGAAGCGGGTGTTGCGGGCGTCTCGGCGCTCATCGCAGGTCTCGTTGGCGCCGGCGATGCCGGTCGTATGGACCCGCTAGTTTAGCTGGCGGGACGTGTTCCCGCGTGATGTCTGGTGTTCCGGATGTTCAGTCCCGCGTTTGCGATTCAGCCTTGCGGGGTGCTTTCGGCAGCGTCGCCGGTGTTGTCGCCGGGGTCGGCAGCGGTGTCTGCGGGCACGCTGTCATCGGACTTGGCGGCCTGCTTCCGGGCCAGCTTTTCTTCCTTCTTCTTCTTCTTCGCGATCTCGCGCTGGCGTTTCTCGAACGAATAATTCGGCTTTGCCATGGGCAGCTCCTGTGTGGATTGCCGACCAGTCTAGGCCATGTGGACCGGTTTCACAGACGGAGTGTTTACGATGGCGTGATCCCCCGACGACGGCGTGCATCATGATCAAGCTGCATCACCTCGAAAACTCCCGTTCCCATCGCGTGCTCTGGCTGCTCGAGGAACTCGGCCTGCAGTACCAGGTGGTCCGCTACCGGCGCGACCCGGAGACGTTGCTGGCGCCGCCCGAATTGCGCCAGGTGCATCCGCTCGGCAAGTCACCGGTGCTGGAGGAGGACGGGCTGGTGCTGGCCGAGTCGGGCGCGATCATCGAGTACCTGGTGCAGAAGCACGACCAGGCCCATCGGCTGTCGCCGCCGCCGGGGCCAGCCGACGACCCGGAACGCCTGCGCTACCGCCAATGGCTGCACTACGCCGAAGGCTCGATGATGCCGCCGCTGCTGCTGAGCCTGGTGTTCGCGCGGGTCAAGCAGGCGCCGATGCCGTTTTTCGCCAAACCCATTGCCCGTGGCATCGCCGACAAGGTGCTGATGACCTTCGTGCGGCCGCAGGTCAGGTTGCACATGGATTACGTCGAGGCCGAGCTGGGCAAGCACGCGTGGTTCGCCGGCGAGCGCTTCACCGCGGCCGACATCCAGATGAGCTATCCGGTCGAGGCCGCGATGACCCGCGGTGGTGTCGACGGCTATCCCGGGCTGCAGCATTTCCTCGATCGCATCCGCGCGCGGCCGGCGTACCAGCGGGCGGTGGAGCAGGGCGGCGGATCGGGGCCGCTGAAGTAGGCGATGGAATTCGACTTCGACAACGCGTTCGTGCGCGAACTGCCGGGCGACCCGGAAACAGGACCTCGGGTGCGGCAGGTCGAAGGGGCGGCATGGTCGGCGGTGGAGCCGACGCCGGTGGCCGACCCGACGGTGCTGGCGTGGTCGGCCGAAATGGCGACGCGGCTGGGGCTGGATGCGGACGACGTCGGCTCGGCGCAGTTCGCCCGGGTGTTCGGCGGCAATGAACTGCTGCCGGGGATGCAGCCGTTCGCGGCCAACTACGGCGGCCACCAGTTCGGCCACTGGGCCGGGCAACTCGGCGACGGCCGCGCGATCACCCTGGGCGAAACCGTCAACACGGCCGGTGAGCGCTGGGAACTGCAACTCAAGGGCGCCGGGTTGACGCCGTACTCGCGCACCGCCGACGGACGTGCGGTATTGCGATCGTCGGTCCGCGAGTTCCTGTGCAGCGAGGCGATGCATCGTCTCGGCGTCCCGACCACCCGCGCGCTGAGCCTGGTCGGTACCGGCGAGCAAGTCGTCCGCGACATGTTCTACGACGGCAATGCTCGGCCCGAACCCGGCGCGATCGTGTGCCGGGTGGCGCCGTCGTTCCTGCGCTTCGGCAACTTCGAGCTGCCGGCGTCGCGCGGCAATACCGCGTTGCTGGGGCAACTGGTCGATTTCTGCATCCGGCGAGATTTCCCGCACCTGCAAGGCGACGGCGAAGCGCTGTACGCGGCCTGGTTCGTCGAAGTCTGCGAACGCACCGCGGTGATGATCGGCCACTGGATGCGGGTCGGCTTCGTGCACGGCGTGATGAACACCGACAACATGTCGATCCTCGGGCTGACCATCGATTACGGCCCCTACGGCTGGATCGACAACTACGACCCGGACTGGACCCCCAACACCACCGACCGCCAGAACCGCCGCTACCGCTTTGGCCAGCAGCCGGCGGTGGCGTACTGGAACCTCGGTCGGCTGGCCGGCGCGCTGTCGCCGCTGTTCGACGGCGTCGAGCCGCTGCAGGCCGGGTTGCAGCGCTTCGTCGACACCTGCACCGCGGCCGACCGCGACAACACCGCGCGCAAGCTCGGTCTGGTCGAGTGCCGCGACGACGACCTCGCGCTGATGCAGGCACTGCAGGACCTGTTGCGCGAGGCCGAGGTCGACATGACGCTGTTCTTCCGTGCGCTGGCCGATTTCGATCCTGCCGCTGGCCCGGAGTCGGACGCTGGGCCGGTGTCGGGATCCAGGTCGCACGGCTTGGCGACGTTTGCCGATGCGTTCTACGACGAAGCAAAACGCGACGCGGCGACTCCGGCGTTCAACCAATGGCTGGATCGTTATGCGGTCCGTCTGCGCGATGACCCGCTGGAACCGGGTGAGCGTCGGGAGCGCATGCGCAGCGCCAACCCGCGTTACGTGTTGCGCAACTACCTCGCGCAACAGGCCATCGATCGTGCGGAAGCGGGCGATCCGGGCGGAGTGGTGGAGTTGCTGGATGTCATGCGGCGGCCGTACGAGGACCAGCCGGGACGCGAGGCGTTCGCGCAGAGGCGCCCCGAGTGGGCGCGGAGCAAGGCCGGATGCTCGATGCTGTCATGCAGCTCCTGAGCGAGAAGCGAAACACGCGAGCGCCCCATGTAGGAGCGACGTGAGTCGCGATCGAACGGCGAATCCGGGCATCAGTGAAATCGCGACTTACGTCGCTCCTACAAGGGAGCCCATTACAAGGGAGCCCATTACAAGGGAGCCCATTACAACGGAGTCCATTACAACGGAGCCCATTACAACGGAGCCCATCGATTAAACGGGAGCCCATCGATCTCCCGGCTGTTCACCCGATAACCGTGCGTTCACCCGCCGCGAATGATCCTCCGCGAGGCACCACGAGGAGACAGTCGCCATGAACGTCGAACGGCAAGCCCGATTTCCCGAGGGACCTCGTCACCACCGGCGCGCCGTATTGCGCTGGCTGGCCTTCGCCTTCGCGTCCATGCTGCTGGCGGGTTGCGTCAGCGGCTACGGCAATGGTTCGGGGAGCGGGTATGGCGACCGGTATGGCGGCGGCTACTCCGACTATCGCAGCCAGCGCGTACTCGGCACCGTGCAGGACATCGACCCGCGTTACGGCAGGATCGTGCTGAGCACGGATGATCGCTACGGCAACCGCGGTTCACGGGTCGCGTTGCGCTTCGACCGCAACACCCGGCTGTTCTACCAGGGGCGGCAACAGGCGGTCAGCGGGCTGGAGCGCGGCGACGGCGTCAGTGTCGACGCGGTGCGCTCGAACGGCGAACTGTGGGCACGCCAGATCGAGGTCGTGCACAACGTCCGCGATGGTTATGGCGGTGGCAACTACGGTGGTGAGCTGCGCGGTGCGGTGAGCTTCGTCGATCCGCGTGCGCAGGTCATCGGCATCTCAGGTGGCGGCTACGGCGGGAGGCGCGAGCAGGTCCGTTACGACAACCGCACCGTGGTCGAGTACCGCGGGCGTCGGGTGCGTCCGGAACAGCTGGAATCCGGCGACATCGTGAGCATCCAGGCACGGCGCTGGGGCAACGACTGGTTGGCCGAGCGGATCCGGGTGGAGCGCAGCGTCCGCGAATACTGACGCAGGCGACCGCCGCAGCCCGGCCACGTAGAATGGGCGGATGCCCCTGATTACCCTGAACAACGTCGACTACAGCGTCGGCGGCCCGCTGCTGCTCGAGAACGTCGATTTTTCGGTCGAACCGGGCGAGCGCGTCGCCCTGATCGGTCGCAACGGCGCCGGCAAGTCCACCCTTTTGAAGCTGCTGTCGGGCGACATCCACGCCGATGACGGCGAGATCCGCCGCGAGGGTGGGGCGCGTATCGCCCGGCTCGAGCAGGAGGTCCCGGCCGGTGCCGACGGCGACGTGTTCGACGTGGTCGCCGACGGCATGGGCGAGCTGGGCAAGTGGCTCGCCGAGTTCCACCACCTCAGCCACGCCGACGAGTTCGACGCCGACGCGATGTCGGCGGTGCAGGCCAAGATCGACGCCGCCCAGGGCTGGAGCGCCGACCAGCGCGTGGTCGAAACCCTCGACAAGCTCGGCCTCGACGGCGACGCGCCGTTCTCCGGCCTGTCGGGCGGCATGAAGCGCCGGGTGCTGCTGGCGCGTGCGCTGGTGTCGGCGCCCGACCTGCTGCTGCTGGACGAGCCGACCAACCACCTCGACATCGAGTCGATCGACTGGCTCGAAAGCTTCCTCAAGTCGTGGCAGGGCGCGCTGATCTTCGTCACCCATGACCGCCGCTTCCTGCGTGCGCTGGCCACCCGCATCGTCGAGATCGACCGCGGCCAGCTGACCAGCTGGCCCGGCGACTGGGCCAACTACGAGCGCCGCCGCGAGGAGCGGCTGAACGCCGAGGCGCAGGAGAACGCGCGCTTCGACAAGATGCTGGCGCAGGAGGAGATCTGGATCCGCCAGGGCATCAAGGCCCGTCGCACCCGCGACGAGGGCCGGGTTCGCCGGCTCAAGGCGATGCGCGTCGAGCGTTCGCAGCGCCGCGACCTGACCGGCAACGTCAGGATGGAATTCGCCCAGGCCGAGAACTCGGGCAAGAAGGTGATCGAGGCGAAGCACGTCTCGTTCGACTTCGGCGGCAAACCCTTGCTTGATGACGTCTCGACGATTGTTTTCCGCGGCGACCGGATCGGCCTGATCGGTCCCAATGGCAGCGGCAAGACCACGCTGCTGAAGACCCTGCTCGGTGATCTGCAGCCGAGCGTCGGCGAGGTCAAGACCGGCAGCAACCTGCAGATCGCCTACTTCGACCAGTACCGCGCGACCCTGCGCGAGGACTGGAACGCGCTGGAGAACGTGTCCGAGGGCCGCGAGTTCGTCGAGGTCGGTGGCAAGCAGAAGCACGTGATCGGCTACCTGCAGGACTTCCTGTTCACCCCCGAGCGCGCCCGCGCGCCGATCACCCGGCTGTCGGGCGGCGAGCGCAACCGGCTGCTGCTGGCCAAGCTGTTCGCCCAGCCGTCCAACCTGCTGGTGATGGACGAACCGACCAACGACCTCGATGTCGAGACCCTGGAGCTGCTGGAAGAGCTGCTCGGCGACTACCCCGGCACGCTGCTGCTGGTCAGCCACGACCGCGACTTCCTCGACAACGTGGTGACCTCGACGCTGGTGATGGAAGGCAACGGCCGGGTCGGCGAGTACGTCGGCGGCTACAGTGACTGGCTGCGCCAGCGCCGGGTCGAGTTCACCGCGCCGGCGTCGGCCCGCTCCACGTCGGCAAAATCGGCGTCGATGCCGGTCTCGCCGGTCGCCGCCGCGGCCGCTACCCCGTCGGCGCCGAAGCGCAAGCTCAGCTACAAGGACGCGCGCGAGCTGGAACAATTGCCGCAGCGGATCGAGGAGCTCGAGGCGAGGGTGGAGGCAATGACGGCCGAGATGAACGAGCCCGCGTTCTACCAGCGCGGCGCCGACGGCATCGCCGCGCACAACACCGCGATGGCCGAGGTGCAGGCCGAGCTCGACCGCGCCTATGCGCGCTGGTCGGAGCTGGAGTAACGGGTCGCAGCCCATGCAGCAGCCCGACCTTGCCGGCTTCGCGGCACCCGATAACAACCTCCACCGGCTGTTCTTCGCCTTGTGGCCGGCGGATGACGTTCGCCAGGAAATCTCCGACGCGGCGTCCCGGTTGCTGTGGGAGCACGAGCCCGGTGGCCGTCGGATCGGTCCACACCGTTACCACCTGACGCTGCAGTTCCTGGGCGACTACGCCGAACTGCCGCCGTCGCTGGTGGCGCAGGCCAGCGCGGCCGCCGCTTCGGTCACGGTCGCACCGTTCGAGCTGGTGCTCGATCGCGCCGGCAGTTTCCGCAACCGTTCGATCCCGTGGTGGCTGGGCTGCGAGACCGTGCCCGACGGGCTGCTGCAACTGTGGGATTCACTCGGCGCCGCGCTGGCGCGGTCGGGCGTGCGTGTGCAGTCTGGAAAGGCGCTGGTGCCGCACGTGACCGTGTTGCGCGATGCACGCGAACCGCTGCCCGCACAAGGGATCGAACCGCTGCACTGGCCGGTCGACTCCTTCGTGCTGATCCACAGCGAGTTGGGCGCGCGCAACGCCTACACCCAGGTCGGCCGATGGTCGTTGCGCTGACGCTTTTACGCTTCGCGATCAGCGCGCATGCGCCAGCAGGAACGTCCGCACCGCGGCATCGACATGCGCCGTTGCCTTGTCGGGCTCGCCGGTCTCGCCCATCAGCAGGCGAATGAAGGGCTCGCTGGCGCTGAGGCTGAAGAACTGCGAGGTGGCGCGATCGAAGTCGTCGACGGCGAGATGGCCGGCATCGGCCTGCTCGCGCAGCAGGCTCGAAAACGCCTGCTGGTACGGCGCGATGGACTGCTGCCAGAACGAGTGCTGGACCGACTGCGGGGTGTCGCGGGCGAGGATCAGCATGCGCTGGATGTCGACCATCAACGGGCTGGTCGCGAGCCGGTACAGCCCGCAGCCGATCGTGTGCAGGCGCTCGGCCAGGTTGCCGCGCGGTTCGTCGATCAGTTCGGCCGGTGACGGCAACTGCAGCAGCAGGCGCTCGAAGGTCGCGTCGAACAATGCCTCCTTGCTGGCGAAGTGGTTGTAGATCGTCGCTTTGGAGACGCCGGCGTGCTGGGCGAGCTCGTCCATGCTGGTGCCGTCGAAGCCGAGCCGGGTGAACATCCGGCGGGCGTTCTCGAGGATGGCGTCGTGCTTGCCGGTGTCGGTCGGACGGCCGCGCCGGATTTCGCCGATGATGGGTGGCGGCAGGTCCGGTTTCACGGGCGCGTCCTCGGCGGTCATGGTTTCAACAGCATCGGCACGAACTCGTGCAGCGCCGATGAAAGCAGGCTGCGATCGAGGTCGGGTTCGCGGGTCTCGCGCAACTTCAGCCCCTCGAACAGGCATTGCAGCAGTAGCGCGCGACCCGGGGCGCCCGCGGCCGGAACATCATGGCCGCCCGTCTCGCCGCCGCGGGTCAGCCAGTCGACCAGGGCGGCACGGACGGTGGCGTCGTAGCGGTCCAGCGCGGCCGCGATCTGCGGGTCGCGGGTCGCCTCGGCGGACATTTCCAGCAGCAGCGCCGCGTTCATGCCCTTGGCCTCGTCGGCACACGAGCGGCCGTAGTTCTGCACCATCTCGGCGGCCAGGTCGATCCGTCGGTTGAGCCGGATGTCCTCGCGCAACAACTGCAACTGGCGGTCGACGATCGCCAGGATCAGCGCGTTCTTGTTCTCGAAATAGCGATAGATCAGCCCGGCACTCATGCCGGCGGTTTCCGCAATGCTGGCAATGCTGGCGGCGTGGAAGCCGTGCGCGATGAAGCATTGCTGCGCCGCGTCGAGAATGCGGTGGCGCTGGACCTCGGCGCGTTCCTGCGCCTTGGTCGGCTCGTTCGTCGTGTTCATGTCCCGGATTCGTTCCAGCCTCCGCCCAGCACCCGGTACAACGTCACCCGGTTGGCCTGTTCGGCCAGTTGCGTGGCCACCAGCGACTGGCGCGCGGCATACAGCGTGCGTTGCGCATCGAGCAGGATCAGGTAGCTGTCCTGGCCGGCGTCGTAGCGCGCCTGCGACAGCTCGTGCGCGCGGGTGGCGGCAGCGACCAGCGCTTCCTGCGCGGTGCGTTGCTCGGCCAGCGTGCGGGACAGCGCCAGCGCGTCGGAGACCTCGCGGAAGCCGGACTGGATCGATTTCTCGTACTCCGCCAGCGCGATGTCGCGATCGGCCGTCGCCATGCCCAGCGCCGACGTCAGCCGGCCGCCTTGGAAGATCGGGATGTTGATCTGCGGGATGAAACTCCAGATACCGTTGCCGCCATTGAACAGCCCCGACAACTCGTCGCTGGTGCTGCCGACGCTGCCGGTCAGGGTGATCGACGGGAAGAACGCGGCACGCGCAGCGCCGATGTCGGCGTTGGCCGCACGCAAGCGGTACTCGGCGGCGAGCACGTCGGGCCGGCGCAGCAGCACCTCCGACGGCAAGCCGGCCGGCAGGCTGGCGAGCCCGCTGACCTCCGGGGTGAACGCGTCCGGCAGCAACGACGGCTCGACCGGGCCGCCGACCAGCAACGCCAGCGCGTTGCGATCCTGTGCGACCTGGCCTTCGAAGCGGGCCACGTCCGAACGTGCGGTCTCGACCACGGTGCGGGCCTGGCTCACGTCCAGCCCCGACACCGCGCCGAGGTCATGGCGTTGCTCGGTCAGCTTGAACGACGCTTCCTGGCTGGCGAGCGTGGCCTGCGCGATCGACAGCAGTTCGCGGTCGGCGGCCAGCGTCAGCCAGGTGTTGGCGACTTCGGCAATCAGCGAGAGCTGTGCGCTGCGACGTGCCTCGTCGGTGGCGAAGTAGCGCTGCAACGCGGCCTGGCTGAGGTTGTGCACGCGGCCGAACAGGTCCAGCTCGAACCCGGCGACGCCGGCGGCGGCGGAGTAGCTCTCGCTGACCTCGAGGTTGTCGCCACCGCTGCGGGTCATGCTGACCTCGCCGCCGAGCGACGGCAGGCGATCGGCGCGCTGGATGCCGTACTGCGCGCGCGCGCGTTCGACATTGAGCACGGCCACCCGCAGGTCGCGGTTGTTGGCCAGCGCCTGCGCGACCAGTTCGTCCAGGCGCGGATCGGCGAAGAAATCGCGCCAACCGATGTCGGCGGTGATCGTTCCGGTGCCATCCGTCGCGACCGGGGTGGTCGCCGGCAGCGGCCACTCGGCCGGGATCGACGGCGCGGCCTCGGGCAACGGCGGTTGCAGGGTTGAGCAACCGGCGACGAACAGGCTCGTCGCAATCGCCAGGGAGGTGATCAGTGGCTTAGTCATGGGTGGAACCTCCTGCCGGTGCATCGAGGGCCGGCTCGTTGGCCGCGCGCTTGCCGCCGAACAGGCGCTGCACGACCACGAAGAACAAGGGAACGAAGAACAGGCCGAGCAGGGCGCCCATGACCATGCCGCCGAGCACGCCGGTGCCGATCGCACGCTGCGCGCCGGAACCCGCGCCGGTGGCGATCGCCAGCGGCAACACGCCCATGCCGAACGCGAGCGAAGTCATCAGGATTGGGCGCAGTCGGTCGCGCACGGCCTGCATGGTCGCCTGCACCAGTTCCATGCCTTCGGCCATGTAGTCCTTGGCGAAGGCGATGATCATGATCGCGTTCTTGCTGCTCAGGCCGACCGTGGTCAGCATCGCGACCTGGAAGTAGACGTCGCGCTCCATGCCGCGCAGGCTGTTGGCCAGCACCGCACCGAGGATGCCCAGCGGCGCGACCAGCAGCACCGCGGTCGGGATCGTCCAGCTTTCGTACAGCGCGGCCAGGCACAGGAACACGATCAGCAGCGACAGCGCGTACAGCAGCGGCGTCTGTGCGCCGGCCTGGCGTTCCTGGTAGGACAGGCCGGTCCACTCGATGCCAACGCCGGCTGGCAGTTCGCCGATCATCCGCTCGACCTCGAGCATCGCGTCACCGGAACTCACGCCCGGGGCGCTCTCGCCCTGGATCTGCATCGCCGGCACGCCGTTGTAACGCTCAAGCCGCGGCGAGCCGTACTCCCAGTGCGAACCGGCGAACGCGCTGAACGGCACCATCTCGCCCTGGTCGTTGCGGATCGACCACAGGTTGAAGTCCTCCGGCACCATCCGGAACGGCGCGTCGGCCTGCATCATCACCCGCTTGACCCGGCCGCGGTCGATGAAGTCGTCGACGTACTGGCCGCCCCATGCCGTTGACAGCGCCGAGTTGATGGAGGCGATCGACAGGCCCAGTGCGGCGGCCTTTTCGGTGTCGATGTCGAGCTGGAATTGCGGGGTGTCCTCCTGGCCGTTCGGGCGCACGTTGACCAGCATCTCGTTCTGCGCCGCGGCGCCGAGGAACTGGTTGCGTGCCGCCAGCAATGCGTCGTGTCCCACGCCGGCGTTGTCGGTCAGGTAGAAGGTGAATCCGGCCGCGGTGCCCAGTTCCGGCATCGCCGGCGGTGCGAACGCGAACGCGAGGGCGTCCTTGATCTGGCTGAGCCCGGCCATCGCACGACCGGCGACCGCATCGACGCCCAGTTCGTCCGACTCGCGCTCGCTCCAGTCCTTGAGCTTCACGAACGCCATGCCGTTGTTCTGGCCGGAACCGCCGAAGCTGAATCCCTGCACGCTGAACACCGACTCGACCGCTTCCTTCTCTTCTTCCAGGAAGTAGCGCTCGACTTTTTCCATCGACTCCATCGTGCGTTCCTGGGTGGCACCGACCGGCGCCAGGATCTGCGAGAACAGTACGCCCTGGTCCTCGGCCGGCAGGAACGAGCTGGGCAGGCGGATGAACAGCAGGCCCATCACCAGCGACAGCGCCACGAAGATCGCCATGAAGCGTTTCGGACGGCCGATCATGCCGCGCACGCCACGACGGTACTTGCTGCTGCCGGCGTCGAACTTGCGGTTGAACCAGCCGAAGAAGCCCTTCTCGCCGTGGTGCTCGCCCTTGTGCAGCGGCTTGAGCATGGTCGCGCACAGCGCCGGGGTCAGCACGATCGCGACCAGCACCGACAACGCCATCGCCGAGACAATCGTCGCCGAGAACTGCCGGTAGATGACGCCGGTCGAGCCGGACATGAACGCCATGGGCACGAACACCGCCGACAGCACCAGGCCGATACCGACCAGCGCGCCGGTGATCTGGTCCATCGACTTGCGCGTCGCCTCAAGCGGCGACAGGCCTTCCTCGCTCATGATGCGCTCGACGTTCTCGACCACCACGATCGCATCGTCGACCAGCAGGCCGATCGCCAGCACCATCGCGAACATCGTCAGCATGTTGATCGAGAAGCCCAGCGCGGCGAGCACGCCGAACGTGCCCAGCAGCACCACCGGCACCGCGATCGTCGGGATCAGGGTGGCGCGGAAGTTCTGCAGGAACAGGTACATCACCAGGAACACCAGCACGATCGCCTCGAGCAGGGTCACGATCACGCCCTTGATCGACACCTGCACGAACGGCGTGGTGTCGAACGGCAGCACCGACTTCAGGCCCGGCGGGAAGAACGGCGCCATCTCGTCCAGGGTCGCCTTGACCCCGGCCGCGGTGTCCAGCGCGTTGGCGCCGGTGGCCAGCGAGATCGCGACGCCGGTGGCCGGCTGGCCGTTGTAGCGGGTGATGAACTCGTAGTTCTCAGCGCCCATCTCGACCCGCGCGACGTCGCCCAGTTTGAGCACCGAGCCGTCGGAGTTGCTGCGCAGCACGATGTCGCGGAACTGCTCCGGGGTCTGCAGGCGCGACTGCGCGGTGATCGAGGCGTTGATCTGCTGGCCTTCGACCGACGGCGCCGCACCCAGCGCGCCGACCGCGACCTGCGCGTTCTGGGCCTGGATCGCGGCGCTGATGTCGCCGGGGGTGAGCCGGTAGGTGTCGAGCTTGTTCGGGTCCAGCCAGATCCGCATCGCGTACTTGGCGCCGAACACCTGCAGGTTGCCGACGCCGGGGACGCGGCTGAGCGGGTCGACCAGGTTGGCGCCGACGTAGTCGGAGATGTCGTCCTTGGACATGCTGCCGTCCTCGGACACGAAGCCGATGACCTGCAGGAAGCCGCTGGCCGACTTGCTGACGTTGACGCCCTGGCGCTGCACTTCCTGCGGCAGCAGCGGCATCGCCGACTGCAGCTTGTTCTGCACCTGCACCTGCGCGGTGTCGGGGTCGGTGCCGTTGGCGAAAGTCAGGGTGATCGCGGCGCTGCCATTGCCCTCACTGGTCGAGGAGAAGTACAGCAGGCCGTCGAGGCCCTTCATGTCCTGCTCGATGATCTGGGTCACCGAGTCCTGCACCGCCTTGGCCGACGCGCCCGGATACACCGCGTTGATCGCGACCGTCGGCGGGGCGATGGTCGGGTACATCGAGATCGGCAGGGTGAAGATCGCCAGCGCGCCGGCGAGCATGATGATGATCGCGATGACCCACGCGAAGATCGGTCGATCGATGAAGAAACGTGCCATGTCTGGGGTCCGTTATTGCTTCGACGCGTCGGCGTCGGCGTCGGCGGGAGCGGCAGGCTCGGCTGCATCGGGGTTGTCCGCGGCCGCCGGTTCGGCGCCCGCGGGCTGGCCTTCCGCCGGTGCGGCCTCGGTGCCGGCCGCTTTGTCCGCGCCGGCTTCGGTCGCCTGCACCGGGGCGCCCGGCTGGATCTTCTGCAGGCCCTCGACGATTACCTTGTCGCCGGCCGCCAGGCCATCCTCGACCAGCCACTGGTCGCCGACGGTGCGGCTGACCTTGACCGCGCGCGGCTCGACCGTGCCGTCCTTGCCGACCACCATCGCGGTCGCGTTGCCCTTGGGATCGCGGGTGATGCCCTTCTGCGGCACCAGCAGGCCGTCCTGGCGCACCGCCGAGCCGACCACCGCACGCACGTACATGCCGGGCAGCAGCAGGTGGTCGGGGTTTGGCACCTCGACCCGCAGCAGGTAGCTGCCGGTGGACGGGTCGACGGTGATCTCGGAGAACGCCAGCTTGCCGTCGTGCGCGTACTCGGTGCCGTCTTCCAACAGGATCGTCACCGGCAGGTCGGCCTGCTCGGCGGTGCCGGCGGCGAGGCTCTTGCGCAGGGCCAGCAACTCGCTGCTGGACTGGGTCAGGTCGACGTACATCGGGTCGGTCTGCTGGATGGTCGCCAGCGGCGTGGCCTGGTTGGCGGTGACCAGCGCGCCGCGGGTGACCGACGACTTGCCGATGCGGCCGCTGATCGGCGCGCTGATGCGGGCGTAGTCGAGGGTGACGCTGCGGCCCTGTAAAGCGGCGCGGGCGACGCCGACATCGGCCTCGGCCTGGCGCAGCGCGGCGACGGCGTTCTCGTTGTCCTGCTTGCTGACGGCGTCGATCTTCGCCAGCTCGGCGGTACGGCGGGCGGTCAGCTGCGCGGATTTCAGGGTCGCCTCGGCGCGGGCGAGGGCGGCCTTGGCGCTGCTGGCGTCGGCCTGGTAGGCGGCGTCCTCAAGCTGGTACAGCGGCTGCCCGGCCTTGACCAGGCCGCCTTCGTCGAACAGCTGGCGCTCGACGATGCCGTTCACCTGCGGCCGGACTTCCGCGACCAGGAACGGTGCGGTGCGGCCGGGCAGTTCGCGGGTCAGCGTGACCGGTTGGGCCTGCAGGGTGACCACGGTGACCGGGGCGGGCGGCATCTGCTGCTGCGCTTCGTCGCCACCGCAGGCGGCCAGTGCGACGGAGAGGGCCAGCGGCAGGACGAGCACGCGGCAACGGCGGACCAGGCGAGGGGTCTTGGACATGGGAGAGGCTCGGATCGGAAATGGGGTTGGGCTGGACGGACCAGTTCAGGCGCGGAAGAATGAACGATCATTCTTTTTTTGTCAAAGCAACGGACGTCCCGCCAAAGTCGGCAACAGGACCGCCGCAGCGTGCACCCGTGAGGGTTACGGCATCGTCAGTTGCGGATTCATGGTCCACCATGGCGACCCCGTCTTTTCAGGAGCCGCCGTTCGCCATGCCCGATCGCCGTACGCCGCAAGCCCATCCGGACCGCGATCGCGCCGGCCATGTCCAGGTGCGCGGCGCGCGCGAGCACAACCTGAAGGACATCGACGTCGACATCCCGCGCGAGGCGCTCGTGGTGTTCACCGGCGTGTCCGGCTCGGGCAAGTCGTCGTTGGCGTTCGGCACGCTGTACGCGGAGGCGCAGCGGCGCTATCTGGATTCGGTGGCGCCGTATGCGCGGCGGCTGATCGACCAGGCGGGGGTGCCCGACGTCGACTCTATCGAGGGCCTGCCGCCGGCGGTCGCGCTGCAGCAACAGCGCGGCGCGCCGACCACGCGGTCCTCGGTCGGCAGCGTCACCACGGTCTCGAACTCGCTGCGGATGCTGTATTCGCGCGCCGGCAGCTACCCGGAAGGCGCCCCGATCATCTATGCCGACGGCTTCTCGCCGAACACGCCACAGGGCGCCTGCCCGCAGTGCCATGGGCTCGGCCGCATCTACGAGGTCACCGAGCGGTCGATGGTGCCGGACGACTCGCTGACCATCCGCGAGCGCGCCGTCGCAGCCTGGCCACCGGCATGGCACGGGCAGAACCAGCGCGACATCCTGGTCACGCTCGGCTACGACATCGACATCCCATGGCGCGAGCTGCCGCAGGAACAGCGCGACTGGATCCTGTTCACCGAGGAGCAGCCGACGGTCGGGGTCTATCGCGACCTGACCCCGGCGCAGACCCGCGCGGCGGTCGAGCGCGGCGACAACCCCAGCTACAAGGGCACCTTCAGCAGCGCCCAGCGCTATGTGCTGCATACCTTCGCCAGCACCCAGAGCGCGCTGATCAAGAAGCGGGTCGGGCAGTACATGGTCGGCACGCAATGCCCGTCGTGCGACGGCAAGCGATTGCGGCGCGAGGCATTGGCGGTGACGTTCGCCGGGCTCGATATTGGCGAGTTGTCGCGGTTGCCGCTGAAACAGGTGGCCGAGCTGTTGCGCCCGGTCGCGGCCGGCGAGGCCGCCGGGCACGACGACCATCCCGAGCAGGCCGAGGTAGCCCGGCGCATCGCGACTGACCTGCTGGCGCGGATCGAAATCATCATCGGCCTCGGCCTGGGCTACCTGTCGCTGGAGCGCAGCACACCGACGCTGTCGCCCGGCGAACTGCAGCGCCTGCGGCTGGCGACGCAGATCCGCTCCAACCTGTTCGGCGTGGTCTACGTGCTCGACGAGCCGTCCGCCGGTCTGCACCCGGCCGATACCGAGGCGTTGCTGGTCGCGCTGGAGCAGCTCAAGGGCGCCGGCAACTCGCTGTTCGTGGTCGAGCACGAGACCGAGGTGATCCGCCGCGCCGACTGGCTGGTCGAGCTGGGTCCGGCGGCGGGCGAGCAGGGCGGGCAGGTGCTCTACAGCGGTCCGCCGGCCGGACTGGCGGAGATCGAGGCGTCGCCGACGGCGCGCTACCTGTTCGACCGCAGTCCGCAGCCGCCGCGCGCTCCGCGCGAGCCGGACGGCTGGCTGGAACTGCAGGGCGTGCGCCGCAACAACCTCGACGGTATCGACGTGGCATTCCCGCTGGGTGTGCTGACCGTCGTCACCGGCGTGTCGGGTTCCGGCAAGTCGAGTCTGGTCAGCCAGGTGCTGGTCGAATTGCTTGGCGAGCATCTGGGCCACGAGGCGCCGGCCGAATCCGACGAGAGCGAACTGCCGGACGAGGCGGGTCCGGTCACGGACGGGCGCATCGTCGCCGGGCTGGATCGCGTGCGGCGACTGGTGCGGGTCGACCAGAAACCGATCGGACGCACCCCGCGTTCCAATCTGGCGACCTACACCGGCCTGTTCGACCACGTGCGCAAGCTGTTCGCGGCGACCCCGGAAGCGCGCAAGCGGCGATACGACGCCGGCCGCTTCTCGTTCAACGTCGCCAAGGGCCGTTGCGGGAATTGCGAGGGCGAGGGCTTCGTCAGCGTCGAGTTGCTGTTCATGCCGAGCGTCTACGCGCCGTGCCCGGTCTGCCATGGCGCGCGCTACAACGCCAAGACGCTGGAGATCCGCTATCGCGACAGGACGATCGCCGACGTGCTCGGCATGACCGTCGACAGCGCGGCCGACTTCTTCGCCGGGGATGCGCAGGTCGCGCGCCCGCTGGCGGCGCTGCGTGAAGTCGGGCTGGGCTATCTGCGCCTCGGCCAGCCGGCCACCGAGCTGTCGGGTGGCGAGGCGCAGCGGATCAAGCTCGCGACCGAGCTGCAGCGGGTGCAGCGCAGCGGCACGATCTACCTGCTCGACGAACCGACCACCGGCCTGCATCCGGCCGACGTCGAGCTGCTGATGCGCCAGCTCGACGGCCTGGTCGAGGCCGGCAACAGCGTGATCGTCGTCGAGCACGACATGCGCGTGGCGGCCGCCGCCGACTGGATCGTCGACATCGGCCCCGGTGCGGGCGACGAGGGTGGGCGGGTGGTCGCGCAGGGCACGCCGCAAGCCGTCGTGGCGTCGAAAGACAGTCGCACCGCGCGCTACTTGGCGACGGAGCTGGCCACGCACGGCTGAGCGACGGCCGCGTCAGGCGGCGTCGTGGAAGATCACGCCCAAAGTGTGCCGGTGGCCCCGGCGGATCCGGCTGACCCCGTGTCGCAGGTTGACCCGGTAGATGCCGCGGCTGCCCTGCACCGGCCGCTGGTGGACCGCGAAAACAACCGCGTCCCCCTGCTGCAACGGCACCACTTCCGGGCGTGACTGCATGCGCGGGCGCTGCTCGGTCAGGACGAACTCGCCGCCATCGAAGTCGCGCCCCGGTTGAGACAGCAGCACCGCGAGCTGCAACGGAAACACGTGTTCGCCGTAGAGGTCCTGGTGCAGGCAGTTGTAGTCGTCGGCACCGTATTGCAGCAGCAGTGGAGTGGGGCGTCGCTGGCCGGCGCGGTGGCAGCGGTCGATGAATTCGGCGTGGCGGTCGGGATAACGGACATCGATGCCCATCGCCGCGTTCCAGCGGTTGGCGATCGGTGCCAGTCGCGTGTAGAACGCCTCGCGCAAACCGCCGACGAGGTCCGGAAGCGGATAGGCGAAGTACCTGTACTCGCCGCGCCCGAAGCCGTGGCGCCCCATCACCACGCGGCTGCGGAACAGGGCGTCGTGCGGGTACAGCTTCGCCAGCTCATCGCATTGCCGCGCCGACAGCAATCTCGGCAGCACCGCATTGCCGCGGGCGTCGAGGTCGGTGGCGACACGGGCCCAGTCCAGCGATTGCATATCCGGAACACCCGGCAATGCCTGCAACTGCGCGTTCATGCCTGGGCCTCGCGGTCGAGCAGGGTGCGCTTGCGTTCCACGCCCCAGCGGTAGCCGGACAATGCGCCGTCGTTGCGGACCACGCGATGGCAGGGGATGGCGACCGCGAGGGTGTTGGCGGCGCAGGCCGCGGCGACCGCGCGCACCGAGTTTGGCGAACCGATGCGTTGGGCGATCTCGCTGTAGCTGGCGGTGCTGCCGGCCGGGATCGTCCGTAGCGCCTGCCACACGCGTTGCTGGAATGCGGTGCCGCGCACGTCGAGCGGCAGGTCCAGGCCAAGCTGCGGCGCTTCGACGAAGCCGACGATGGTCGCGACCAGCCGCTCGAACTCCGCGTCGCCGCCGACCAGCTCCGCATTCGGGAAGCGGTCCTGCAGCTCGCGCGCCAACACGTCCGGATCGTCACCCAGACTGATCGCGCAGATGCCGCGATCGCTGCGCGCGACCAGGATCGCGCCGAGCGCGCACTGGCCGATCGCGAAGACGATGCGGGCGTCCATGCCACCTCGGCGATAGCGGTTCGGGGTCATGCCGAGGACCTCGCCGGCCTTCTCGTAGAAACGCGCATTGGAGTTGTAGCCCGCGTCGAAGATCGCGTCGGTCACGCTGTTGCTGCGCGTCAGTTCGGTCCGCACGCGCTGGCTGCGATGGGCCGTGGCGTAGGCCTTCGGCGTGACGCCGGTGATCGACTTGAACACGCGGTGGAAGTGGTAGGGGCTCAGCCCGGCCCGCCTGGCCAGTACCTCCAGCGCGGGTGCCTGTTCCGACGCCTCGATGAAACGGCAGGCATCGGCCACGGTGGCGGCGTGGGTGTCATGCAGCGATGGCTGGTCGGGCTTGCAGCGCTTGCACGGCCGGAAGCCCGCTCGTTCGGCATCCGCGATGGTCGCGTGGAAGGCGACGTTTTCCGGCCGCGCCCGGCGCGCACCGCAGGAGGGCCGGCAGTACACGCCGGTGGTCTTTACGGAGTAATAGAAGCGCCCATCGGCCTCGGCATCGCGGCCGACGATGCTCGCCCAGCGCGGGTCGATTTCGGTCGCGGTGATGGCCGTCTGTCTGGGTTCAAGGCCACGGTTGCGGGCAATGGCGTTCATGCGGATTCCTCGTTGACCAGGAGGCCGGAGCCTTCCGTTGGGGTCAATGTAGAGAGGCCGGGCTGCCTCCGATATCCGGGTCTTGCGGCTGAATTCGGCAATTGTGTTGCAGCCGAGCTTTGCGGATGCCCGTTATCCATGATGCCGGAGCCCTTCGTGGCCCAATGAAAAAAGGGCTTGACATCCTGCGGTCGGATCAACTGTACTATCTGTAACAGTACAGATGGGAGGCCCGCATGCCCCGTACCCAGGCCCTGATGATCCAGATCGTCACCGGCGATCCGCGCCCGATCGGGAAGCAGATCGTCGATGCGGTGAGGATGAAGATCGCGACTGCCGAGCTTACGCCCGGCGGACAACTGCCGAGCGTGCGTGGGCTGGCGCAACAGTTGGGCATCAATCCCAACACCGTCGCCAAGGCTTATGCCGAGCTGACCACCGAGGGCTGGCTGGAATCGCGCCAGGGACTGGGCCTTTTCGTGGCCCCGCCGCGCCAGCGCCTCAGCGACGGCGAGCGCGAACGCCGGCTTGATGACGCCATCGCGCGCTTCCTCAACGACGTGGTCGTGCTCGATTACCCGCCCGAGGAGGTACAGGCCCGCCTGCGCCACGGGTTTCAAGCGCTGTCGCCGCGAAAAACCGCCTGATTCCCATTGAGCCGCCACACACCGGAATCCAACATGTCCACCGACTACGTCATCGAGACCGTCGCCCTCACCAGGCGCTACGGCTCCAGGTTCGCGCTCGATCACCTCGACCTGAACATCCCGCGCGGGCGTATCCACGCCATCGTCGGGGCCAACGGCGCCGGCAAGTCGACCCTGTTTCGCGTCCTGCTCGGCTTCCTGCCGCCTAGTTCGGGCGAGGCGCGCATCCTCGGCCAGGACAGCCGGCACCTCACCCCGGACGTCCGCGGTCGCATCGGCTTCGTCAACGAGGAACACACATTGCCGGGCTGGATGAAGGTATCGGCGGTGACCGCGATGCAGCAGCACCATTATCCGCGCTGGAACCAGCAGGCCTTCGACAGTGTCATCGGCCATTACCACGTATTGCCGGAACAGAAGGTCGGCCAGCTTTCACGCGGCGAACGTGCCGGCTTCAATCTCGCCCTCGCGCTTGCGCAGGCGCCGGAACTGCTGGTGCTGGACGAACCCACCCTGGGTCTCGACGTCGTCGCCAAGCGCGCCTTCCTCGAATCGCTGCTGTACAGCAATGCCGCCGATGACATCACGGTGGTCTATTGCTCGCACCAGATGGAGGAGATCGAACGCGTCGCCGACAACCTGATCATCCTGGAACGGGGGCAGCTGAAGAACATGTCGGCGCCCGACGACTTCCGCGACCGTGTCAGCTACTGGGTCGCCGACATCCCCTTCAAGGGACCAGAGCCGGAAATCGTGCCGGGGTTGCTGGAACTGCAACGCATAGACGGCCTGCAGCACTACCTGGTGCTGGACCAGGACGAGGATTTTGCCGAGTTCCTGCGGGCCTGTGGTGCGCGTTCGGTACAGAGCATGCCGGTAAGCCTGGACCGGGCGGTCAATGGCTTCCTGGCCAAGAACCATGCGGCGCCTATGGCGTCCGCTGGCGTCGCCTGAGCGCGCCAGACACCAGCACGACGGGGAATTATCGACATGAAAGACCTGTTCAAGGCCGAGCTGCTGCGTTTCCGCATTTGGGCCATTGCCGCCGCCATCGTTCACCTGATAGCGCTCGGTTTCATGAGCCGCCTGGTCGACCTGGCCCAGCAGCCCAGGATGGTTTACCAGGTGTTCGGCATGGTTTACGTGGTCGGCGGCGCATTGCTGGGCCTGTACCAGATGGGCAGCTACCGCCGGCCGAGCCACTGGCTGAACCTGCTGCATCGGCCATTGCATCGTTACAGGATCGCCTCCGCATTGTTCGGCGCTGGCGCCGTGGTGTTGTTGCTGGCGGTCGCACTGCCGATTGCGCTGATCGCGAGCTACCAGGAAACCCTGACCGCGCGCGTGGTCGACCTGCGCCATTGGCTGCTGCCGCTGGCGGCGCTCCTGCTGGCACTGTGCGGGTACCTCGCCGGTGCCTACGCGATGCTTGCCAACCGGCGGTATTCGGTGGCGGTAGTGATGCTGCCGACGCTGTTCCTGTTCGCGCAGGCTGGTGGCATCGCCGCGATTGCGGTGCAACTGACGGTGCTGATGTACCTGGTGGTTCTGGTCGGCATCGCCTTCAGGCCCGATCTGGGCGAGGCGCCGCGCGGCGTCGGTGCCGTGGTTGCGACTGCGCTACCGGCGCAGGTGGGCGCTTACTTCCTGCTCTGGATGCTGGGGATCGGCTACGAGCTGGCGTGGACCGCAGTGGGCAGCCATCCGCTCAACGGCGGTACGCCGTCGGAAGACGGCTACATCGCCACCGACCGTGCCGAACCCGGGGACCGGTTGCTGGCCGGCATAACCGACAGCCGGCATCCGGATGCGCCGTTGTGGCGCCAACAGGTCGCGCTGTCGGATGTGTCGGTGCTCAGCCCGATGCGCAACCTGCCGCGACGCCACCAGTTGACCAACACCATGCAGCCGCCGGAGTTCGACGACCCGGAACGCAGCATTCGCTGGGTGTTCAGTCACGATCGCATGCGGTTTGTCGGCTACGGCACGAAGGACAAACAGGCACGTGGCGAACTCGGTACGGGGCCGGCGCAGGGCGACTTCCCCGGGCCGGCGCTGCCGTACGCCGGCAATATCGTGTTCACGCCGACGGTGGCCTACCAGTACGACGAGGAACAGCAGCGCCTGTTCCCGCGCGTCGCGCTGCCGGCGGGCGAAGTGTTCGCCGACCCGCCGCATCCCGTCGGCGAGAACCTTGCCGCGATGAGCAACCGCGCGCTGTACTTCTATCCCGGGCGCGAGGCTGCCAACACGCTCGATCCACTGCGGCCGCTGCTGCGCGTTCCGCTCCCCGGCCCGGTCGGGCAGCTGATGAGCGTCGACCTGATCGAGTTGCTGGACGGATATCTGGTGTCGTTCGCCTTCACCAACGGTGCCTGGGCGGGAGAGGCCACTCCGTACCAGCAGGTGCTGCGCGTGGACGGCGAGGGCAACGTGGAGTCGGTGGCCCGGCGTGCGCTCGGCTTTGACCTGCCGCGCACTTACACGATGCGCACCTGGTGGCTGTCACCGGTGCTGCGCGAGCTCTGTCTCGCGGCGCAGCAGCTGTTCGCGACGCCCAATCCGCTCGACGACGGTGACATCCCGCCGCCGCCGCGATACATCGTGGTGCTGGCCGGCGTGCTGTGCCTGCTATCGCTGCTCGGCGCGGTCTGGTTGACCCGGCGCCAGGCACATGGGCCGCTGGCGCGCTGGAGCTGGGTGCTGGCATGCGGCGTCATCGGCCTGCCGGCATTGGTCAGCCTGCGGTTGTTGTTCCCGATGCGCGAAGTCGTGGACCGGGTGTCGCTCGTACAGGTTGCGAACGCGTAGTCACAGACGGCAGGAACTCTGGAGAATCACGATGATCCCGATCCCGACATTCATCGGGGCGCTGGCCTGCTGCGCGCTGCTGTGGCCCGCCAGCCTCGCGCGCGCCAACGACGGTGACGCCGCGTTACACGCTGCCGTCGCCGCCGAACGCGCCCGTCCCGCGGCTCCGCGCCATCCACGGACAGCGTTCGTCAGTGACCACGCGTCACGTGCGGTGCGGCTGTCACCCGATGGCCTTCACGTCGCCTACCTGCGCACGCAGGGTCAAGCGCACAGCCTGTGGCTGTTGCCGACCAAGGCAGGCGGCGAGGCGCGTCGACTGCTGGCGCGGACCCGGGCCGAGCAGTTGCTTTGGTCCCGCGACGGACGCTGGCTGTTCGTCACCGCCCCGCGCACGCTGTCGATCCTCGGCCTCGATGGCGGCGGCATGCGCATCCCGCTGGGAGGTAGCGAGCAACGCGACGTGATGCGGGTCGATCCGTCACAACCTGCCGCGGTGGTGTTACGCGAGCGTGTTCGCGACGCCCGCGGCCAGCGCTGGCGCATTGTACGTTTGGACGCGCACGGGCGACGCACCCCGCTGTGGGAGGATCCGCACTGGGTGCATGAAGTGGCCTTCGATGCCAGTGGTCGGCTGGTGGCATTGACCAGGTCCGAGGGCGACCACAACGCGATTCACCGCGTCGACGCGGACGGCACGCTGCGCAGCGCGAGGCGCGTGGAACCGATGGCGCGCGCCTCGTTGCTGGGCATCACCGCGCAGGGCGACCTGCTGCTGCGCGGCGACACCGGTGGCAACTTCAAACGGGTGTTGCGACTGGACCGCGAGGGCGGGTTGCACACGTTGCACGTCGATCCGCGCGGCGAGGCCGATCTGGACGGGCTCGCGCTCGACCCTGTCACCGGGCAACCGTTGATCGCCAGCTACCGCAGTACGGTCGCGGCCAGCTATGGCATCGGTCCGGCGGAGGGCCGGGTGGCCGCGATCAGCAGTCACTTTGCGGGACGTGATCTCGAGATCGATGTCGGCCGTGGGCCCGGCGCGTACTGGCTGGTGTCGGAGCGCGACAGCACCCTGCGCGACCCGCGCTGGCATCTTTACGATCCGCGCAGCGGAGCCTTTCGACGCATCCTCGCCCAGGAGGTGAAGGCATCCCGGCCGCTGCCGGAGACTGCCTTGGCACAGAAGATTCCGTTCACCTACCGTGCCTCCGATGGCATGCGCGTGCATGGCTTCCTGTTGCTGCCGCCGGGAGCCGATCCCGCGCGCGTGCCGCTGGTGGCGCAGGTGCATGGCGGTCCGATCAACCACTTCCGGCCCGGCTACGACGGCATCGCCCAGCTGCTGGCCAACCGCGGTTATGCGGTGTTCCAGTCCAACTTCCGTGGCTCGACCGGGCACGGCCGCGACTACATGTTCGCGTCGCATGGCGACTACGGCAACGGTCGGGTGCAGCAGGACATCGTCGAAGGCGTGCGCTACCTGCTGGCGCAGGGCATCGGCGATCCTGGGCGGGTCGGCATCGTCGGCCACTCCTTCGGCGGCTATTCCACGCTGCTGGGCGTGACGTTCTCGCCGGAATTGTTCAAGGTCGGCGTGGCCGGCGCACCGCCGGCGGATTTCGGCTGGTCAATGAAATGGCTGGTCGATGCCGGCGACCAGGGCGCGCGGCCTGACGGCTCGCTGATTGCAATGTTGCGCGCGCTGTCGATCGATCCGACCGACCCGGAAACCTACGCGCGCCTGCACGCGCAATCGCCCGTGGCCAACGCCGAAAAACTGCGGCGTCCGTTGCTGATACTCGCCGGTGGCGCGGATCGCACGGTGGCCATCCGTGAAGTGATCCATTACGCCGCTCGACTGCAATTGCTGGGCAAGCAGGTCAGCCTGTACGTCGAGCCCGGTGGTGGTCACTCGCCGGTCGACCCGTTGCCACGCGAGGCCTATGTCTACCTGATGGAAACGATGCTGCACTCGCACCTGGGTGGCGCGAAGCCGGACGCCCCCGGCGTGGAGTTGCGCGCGTACCTGCAGAAGAACCTGCGCCTCGTCGGGCCCGAGTTCGCGGCGATCGCAGGGAGTACGCGTCAGTCGTCCAGGAATGCGCCACAGCCCTGATAAGTCATGTCGCCGACCTTCAGCCTTGCACCGGCCTCGAACCATTCGCCGCTCATGCCGTCCTGGCAGGATTCGCGGGTGATGGTCAGGACCACGTCGGTGCCATCCGCGGTCGCGCCGGTGTAGCCGGATGCATCGCCCTGCAGCGCCTCGGTCTGCGCTACTTCGATGGTGCGTTCCGCGTAGTCGAGTGTGGCCCGCAGCGAGGGGCTCTCGCCGCGATCGACCTCGACGAACCAGCCCGGTTCGCCGCCACCGGCGCGGAAGCCGACCCCGCGCTCCGCGGCCTGGAACCACGGCGACGGCCGCTCGGAGCGGGTGCATTCGCGCTTGGCGGTTTCGCTGCCGGCCTCGGCGGCGAGGCTCAGGGTGCCGCTGTCGCCCTTGGTCCAGAACTCGTTGCCGGCGTCGTCGGCATAGCGCGCGCCGGAGCCCGACACCGCGATCGGCAATTCCAGCTCGCGGCCGGAAAAGGCGAGGGCGACGCGCTGGGAGTCATCCAGGTAGGTCGAGGCAACCCCGATTTCGCCGCATTGCCAATGGAAGGTGCCGGCGATGGCTTCGGCGGGCACGGGCGTCGGTGCGGCCGGCTCGGTCGTTGCCGGTGCGTCGGGCGCAGTGGCCTCGCGACCGGCTTCAGGCTGGCAAGCGACCGCGAGGAGCGCGACCGCGAGCGGGAGCGTCAGGCGTGGAGTGGCGGCAGGCAGGTTCATCCGGGTCTCCTTCAGCGTGGGGCGCGGTCCGTCCGCAGCACGGGATAGAGGTTGTAACGGTCGTCCCACGAGGAGTGGAGGCGATAGAAGTAATCGAGCCGCGCGCGTGGGCTGGCGGCGAATTCGGCGTCCTCGCGCAGGCGCTTCTCGAACGCGGCCTTCAGCTTCGGGTCCTTCGCCAGCATCTCGCGGGCGACCTCCTCGGCGACGTAGGCCTCCATGTATTCCTTGCGCTCGAACGCGTTGTTGAACTCGCCCCAGGCCGCCAGCGAGTCGCCCGCCTTCGGCTCGAGCACCTGCATCACCAGTCGCGACTTGGGCTGCGCGATCGGCACGAACAGGGCGCCGGCGGCGACGTCGCGGGTCTCCGGTTTCCACTGGCCTTCCAGTTCCAGCCGCTGGTGGCCTTCGTACGACGCGTCGCCGAACTTCACGGCGTCGGCGCGGAACGTCTCGACCTTCGCGTTCGACAGGGCCTGCTCGATCCGGCGGTAGTCGATGTCATGCCGGTCGAGCCGCTCGGCAACCCAGTCGGCGTGCGCGGCCGGCACCAGGTAACCGGCCTCCGGTGCCTCGACCACCAGCGACGGGTGGATGTCGTCGCACAGCGGCACCTGCCAGGTTTCCGGCGTGGTTTCGTCGTAGCGCGTCATGGTCGCGCCGGAGATTTCCGACGGTGTGCGGGTGTAGGCGTAACCGAGGAAATCGATGGTGTGGCAGTTGTCGCTGGCCTTGTAGTCCAGCGCCACCGGATCGCCGCCGAGCCGGGTCGCGCGCTTGTCGGCCGCCTCGGCCAGCGCCTGCCATTCGTTGCCGTGTTCGGCAACCTGCTGCAGCACCGCGACGATCGCGTCGTGGGTGGTCTTGACCCGGTGCGGATAGTCGCGCCACGAGTGGGTTTCCACCAGCATCCCGAGCCGGTTGCGCAGTTGCATGTAGCCGTGCGAGAAGCGCGGGGTCGAGACGCCGTCGATGAACCCCGAGGCGGGGTTGTCGTCCTGCACGAACGACGGATAGAACGGCAGCGGCAGCGCGCCCTGTTCGCCGAGATAGCCGATGGTGGCATCGCGCAGTTCGGTGCCGGCTTCGCGCAAGGCCTTGTCGCCGCTGTTGACCGGCTCGACCTGGATCGACACGTCATGGCGAAACTTGGCGCCGTCGGTGACGTGCAGGTCGACGTAGGCCAGCGGGTCCCACTGGTTGATCAGGCCCAGCATCGCCTGCATCTCCGGCGCGTCGGCCTTCACGTAGCCGCGGTTGAGGTTGTAGTTCTGCGCGGTGGTGCGCCAGCCCATCTGCTCGGGGCCACGCTGGTTGGGGCGGTTCCAGGCGCCGAAGCGCTCATGGCCGTCGACGTTGAACACCGGCACGAACAGGAACACCTGCTTCTCCAGCACGCCCGGCGCGAGCGTGCCCTCGAGCATCTCGCGCAGGGCGAGGAAGCCGGCGTCCTTGCCGTCGATCTCGCCGGCGTGGATGCCGCCCTGGATCAGCGTCACCGGCAAACCCTGCTCGCGCGCCGCATCGGGCGTGAATGCGCCGGTCTGCGACACCACCAGCAGCTTCATCGGCCGGCCTTCCGGGGTGGTGCCGAAGGTTTCGCAACGCACGGCATCGGGGTAGCGCGCGGCGAATGCGTCGCACAGCTCGATGACCTCGGCATAGCGGCCGGTCTGGATGAAGCCGCTGCGCTCGGACACGGTGGTCAGCGGCGCGTCCTGCGCGACGGCGGGCAGGGCGGGCGTGAGCAGCAGGCTCGCCACCAGCGTGGAAAGCAGGGCGGGACGCAGTTCGCGGGTGCGGATCATCGGCAGGCCTCGTCAGGTGATCGGTCGATGGTAACGCCGCGCCGGCGCGGCGGCCCGGGACAAGGGTCATGGCGATGACGGGGCACAGCATCCCATCCGGACGCACGGCTTGCGCCTAGACTTGTGCGCTTCGACATCCAACCTTTCGAACATGGAGCCGCGCATGCATACGCTTTACTACTCGCCCGGCGCCGCCAGCATGGCGGTCCACTGGCTGTTGATCGAACTGGGCCAGCCGCCCGAGCTGCGACTGCTCGACTTCGCCAGCCGCGAGCAGAAGTCGCCGGAATACCTCGCGCTCAATCCAGCTGGCGTGGTGCCGACCCTGGTCACCGATGGCGAGCCGATGTCCGAAGCCGCGGCGATCCTGATGCATCTGGCCGACACCCATCCCGACGCGGGCTTCGCCCCGGCCCCCGGCGACCCGCGTCGCCGCGCGTATTACCAGTGGATGTTCCACCTCGCCAACATGGTCCAGCCGCAACTGCGCACCTGGTGGTACCCGGCCGAGGCCGCGGGCGAGGCGAATACCGACGCCGCGCTGGACCTGGCCCAGTCGCGCCTCGAGGCAGCCTGGACCCGGCTCGACGCGCACCTGGCCGCGCACGCCCCGTACATGCTGGGCGAGCAGGTCAGCGCGGTCGATTTCTACCTCACCATGCTGATGCGCTGGGCGCGCGGGACGCGACAGCCGGCGACCGACTGGCCGCACCTGGCCGCGCACGCGCAGCGGATGAAGGCGCGGCCGTCGTTCGCACTGCTCTACGAGCGCGAAGGCCTGTCCGGGTGGGATTGAGCCGGCAGCCCGCCAGCATCACGCTTCCGGTAGGCTTGCGCCCTTGGAATTCCAAGATCCGCACTAGATGACGACAGCCACCGAGACGCCCGGCCGCCCGGGCAAGCTGCCCCGCCAGATCCCGTACATCATCGGCAACGAAGCGTGCGAGCGCTTCAGCTTCTACGGGATGCGCAACATCCTGGTGCCGTTCCTGATCAGCTCGGTGCTGTTGCAGTACATCCCGGCGGGACTCGACCGCGAATCGGCGGCGAAGGACGTGTTCCACACCTTCGTCATCGGCGTGTACTTCTTCCCGCTGCTGGGCGGTTGGCTGTCGGACCGGTTCTTCGGCAAGTACAACACCGTCCTGTGGTTCTCGCTGATCTATTGCGCCGGCCATGCCTGCCTGGCGATGTTCGAGGACAGCCGCGCCGGGTTCTTCAGCGGCCTGTTCCTGATCGCGTTCGGGTCGGGTGGGATAAAACCGTTGGTGGTGTCGTTCTGCGGCGACCAGTTCGACCAGAGCAACAAGGACAAGGCGAAGATCGTCTTCGACGCGTTCTACTGGATCATCAACTTCGGCTCGTTCTTCGCCTCGCTGTTCGCGCCGCTGCTGCTGCGGCACTACGGGCCGTCGGTGGCGTTCGGCGTGCCGGGCGTGCTGATGTTCATCGCCACTTTCGTGTTCTGGCTCGGGCGCAAGCAGTACGTCAACGTGCCGCCGTCGGGGTCGGACCCGGATTCGTTCCTTTCCGTCTCGCGCACGGCGCTGCTGGCGCGTGCGGCCGGACACGGACGGCCGGGGCTGGTGATTGCCGCCATCGGCGTGGTTGTCGCGGTCGGCCTGCTGGTGCTGTGGGCACTGTCGCTGGGCGGCATGGCGCCGGGCTGGTGGCCGGACGACTTCGGCTTTGTCATCAGCGCCTGCCTGGCACTGGGCGCGTTGATCGCGTTCGGTGGCGTCGGCACCTCGATGCAGCTTGATCGCGCGCGCGGGCGTCACCCGGACGCCGCGGTCGACAGCGTGCGCGGCGTGCTGCGGGTGTTGATCGTGTTCGCGCTGGTGACGCCGTTCTGGTCGCTGTTCGACCAGAAGGCCTCGACCTGGATCATCCAGGGCCGCGAAATGGTGGTGCCGCATGACAGCTGGTGGTGGCCGAGCTGGCTGGTGATGGAGCCGGCGCAGATGCAGGCGCTCAACCCGCTGCTGGTGATGCTGCTGATCCCGTTCAACAACATCGTGCTGTACCCGGCGCTGCGGCGGATGGGCTTCCAGGTCACCGCGCTGCGGCGCATGGGCTGGGGCATCGCGTTCTCCGGCGTGGCGTGGGTGGCGGCGGGCGTGATCCAGCTGTGGATCGACGGCGGCGACGAGGTGTCGCTGGCTTGGCAGACGCTGCCGTACACGCTGCTGACTTTCGGCGAGGTGCTGGTGTCGGCGACCGCGCTGGAGTTCGCCTACAGCCAGGCCACGCAGTCGATGAAGGGCGTGATCATGGCGTTCTGGTACCTCACCAGCACCTTCGGCAGCCTGTGGGTGCTGATCACCAACGCCGCCGTCCGCAACGACGCGGTGACCGCGAGCATCGCCGGTACCGGCTACAGCGAGAACGCATTCCTGATGTTCTTCTTCGCGGCATTCGCGTTCGTGGCGGCGCTGGCCTTCGCCATGTATGCGACGCGCTATCCCATGCAAGACAACTACAGGACCGCCTGACCGATGCTGACCCTGATCCTGATTGCCGTGACCGTGCTGGTTTCGTGGCTGGCGTTCGACCGCCCGCGCCTGCTGGACCGGTTGATCCTGTGGCCGCCCGCGATCGACCGCCAGAATCAGTACGACCGCCTGCTGACCCACGGCTTCATCCATGCCGACTGGCAGCACCTGCTGTTCAACATGATCACGCTGTTCTTCTTCGGACGGATCGCCGAGCAGGTGATCGGGTCGATGATCGGGCCGATCGGGTTCCTGCTGTTCTACCTGTCGGCGATAGTCATCGCGATCCTGCCGACCTACCTGCAGCACCGGCACGACGCGCGCTATCGCAGCCTCGGGGCCTCGGGCGGGGTGTCGGCGGTGCTGTTCGCCTTCATCCTGGTGCAGCCGTGGTCGCTGATCTTCGTGTTCTTCCTGCCGGTGCCGGCGATCGTCTACGGCGCGTTCTTCGTCGGCTATTCGATCTGGATGGACCGGCAGGGCACCGACAACACCAACCACAACGCGCACCTTTCGGGCGCGATCTACGGCGTGCTGTTCATGCTGCTGATGGAACCGCGGATCGCCGGCGTTTTCCTGCAGCGGCTGATGAATCCCTCGTTTGGCTGAGGGCTCCATCGTCGGGCTGATGCCTCAGGCGGCCGCGGCCTGGTCGTCGTCGCCGTAGGCCTGCAGCAGGCGTTCGTAGACCAGGGCGTCGATCCGGGCCAGCTCGCCGGTGTCCTCACCACAGGCCAGTTCGTACAGGCGCGCGACCAGGGCGTCGTCGCTGTCGGTTTCGCAGGCTCGGGAATGCAGGTCGGTCATGACAGTCTCCTGTTCGGGCAGGGCGCCGGCGGCCGGTGCCTGCATGGGAACTCAACGCAGATTCCATGCCACCCCGGCAACCGGGTGGGTCGGGCGGCTTTGCGGGCGGCACGAATGACGTGCTGCGTCACACTTCGCCACGGATGTCCCGCCGTCGCCGTCGGCCGTCGATGCTCACTCCGCGTAAATGCATCGCGTGATATCGAAACCCTGTCGCGCGACGGCGTGACCCGAAGGCGCGCATCCGAACGTTCGCCGGCGCGTCCCTGATTCCCCGACGGAGGACTGCATGGCCACGAAGAAGGCAACCAGCAAGAAGACTGCCGCGAAGAAGGCGACGGTGAAAAAAGCTGCCGCGAAGAAGACCGCCGCGAAGAAGGCACCGGCCCGGAAAGCCGCTGCCAGCAAGAAGGCGGTCGGAAAGGCCGCGACGAAGAAGTCCGCGACCAGGAAGCCCGCCAGCAAGAAGACGGTGAAGAAGGCCGTACGCAAGACCGCCGCCGGCAAGACGCCTGCGAAGGCCGCGAAAAAGACCGTTGCGAAGAAGACAGCCAGCAAGGCGCCAGCCAAAAAGTCGGTTGCGAAGAAATCGGCCGTGAAGAAGCCGGCAGCGAAGAAGACCACTGCACGAAAGGCCCCCGCGAAGAAGACGGTTTCGAAGAAAGCCCCCGCAAAGAAGGCCGTCGCAAAGAAGGTCACGAAAAAGACGACCGCTTCCAAGGCCGCCACCAAGCCCCGCAAGATCACCCCGGCGAAGGCCCTGGCCAATACCCGCAAGCTGCTCAAGGCCAAGCAGGAGCATGACCAGCAGCCGCAACCATGGCAGGCGCTCGACCCGGCACACGGGCACCAGCCCGACGCGGGCTTCCAGTCCGCCAGCGCCGCGGCCAAGGCCGAGGAACTGCACGCCGCCGAAAGCCGGATGCAGGGCATACAGGGCAGCAACAGCACCCACGACCGCCACAACCAGGGCAAGCGCGACAATCGCTGACTTGCCTCCCACCGTCAGGAACTCCGGATGACCACGCCCTCCGATATCCAGCACCAGCCCGAGCGCCAGCGCTTCACCACCCGCGTCGACGGACACGACGCCGAGCTTGAGTACCGGATCGACGGTGGCTTCATGGACATCACCCACGTGACCGTGCCCGATGCGATCGGGGGGCGCGGGATCGCCAGCCAGCTGACCCTGGCGGCGTTCGAGCAGGCCCGCGCGGACGGCATGAACGTCCGGCCTTCCTGCCCGTACGCGGCAGCGTGGGCCGAGCGGCATCCGGAGTTCAGTCAGTTGCTGGGGTGAACCGGTCGGTGCGGGTTGGCACTCAGGCACCCCCGGCGCTCGCCAATGGGGGTGGCTTGTGCCAGCCTGTGCGCCCCCCGCCGTGCCAGCCACCCCATGCGCCTCAACAAATTCATCAGCGAAAGCGGCTTCTGCTCGCGCCGCGAAGCCGACCGCCTGATTGCCGAGGGCCGGGTCACGGTCAACGACCTGCGCGGGCGCGTCGGCTCGGAAGTGGGCGAGGGTGACGAGGTCCGGGTCGATGGGCAGTCCCTGCGTGCGCGCACCGTGGCCAAGGGCCAGAAGCAGCACGTCTACATCGCGCTCAACAAGCCCGTCGGGGTGGTCTGCACCACCGAATCGTCGGTCAAGGAGAACATCGTCGACTTCGTCGGCCACGAGCGTCGGATCTTCCCGATCGGCCGGCTCGACAAGGATTCGGAGGGCCTGATCCTGCTGACCAGCAACGGCGACATCGTCAACGAGATCCTGCGCGCCGAGAACAAGCTGGAGAAGGAATACCTGGTCGCGGTCAACCACGAGGTCACCCCCGAGTTCCTGCGGGCGATGGCCCGGGGCGTGCCGATCCACGGCCAGACCACGCTGCCATGCAGGACCGGCAAGCTCGGCCGCTTCGGCTTCCGCATCGTGCTGGTGCAGGGCCTGAACCGGCAGATCCGGTTGATGGCCGCGTACTTCAAATTCCGGGTCAAGCAGCTGGTGCGGGTGCGGATCGGCAACGTCAAGCTGGGCCGGCTCAAGATCGGCCAGTGGCGCAACCTGACCGATGCCGAACTGCGTGGCCTGCTGCCCCAGCGCACCGACTGGTAAGCGCGGCAGCCTGCATCCGGGCATCACATCGCTGGCGATAAGGTCGGCCCATTCAGGAGGGGCCGATCCATGGAACTTGCGTTCGCGAAACGTCTCATCGCCGTCGCGGCGATGCTTGCCGCGGTGGTCGCCTGCGATCGCCCGGCCACCGATCAGGCGAGTGCGGGAGCAGTGGCCACGACGCCTGCGGCCGTCCAAGCGCCCGAAGTGGATCTGGACGACGTCATCGAAACCACGTCCGACTACGTGATCGGCATCAGCTATCCGCAATCGGCGGCCAAGTATCCCCGACTGGCGGCCGAACTGAAGGCATACGCCGACGAGGCCCGCGCCGAGCTGATGCGGGCGGTGGAGGCACGCCGGCAGTCGCAGCCGGCGGGCGAGGGCAACGAGGGATCGGCGATGTACGACCTGTCGCTGACCTTTACCGAGGTGCTGGACAGCCCGCGACTGGCGGCCTACGCGGCCGACGGCAGCATGTATACCGGCGGCGCCCACGGCATGCCGTTGCTGGCGCGCTTCGTCTGGGTGCCGCAGCAGCAACAGTTGCTCACCGCCGGCACGCTGGTGCCACAGGCCGGGGGCTGGGAGGACATCGCCGGATACGTGCGAGAGCAGTTGCACACCGCGCTGTCGCAGCGGATCGAGGCCGATGGGCTCGACCCGGCGGAACGCGCGGAGTTTGCCCGCAGTGCCGGCCGGATGATCGACGAAGGCACCGGAGTCGACCCGGCCAATTTCTCCCAGTTCGAACCCGTGGTGGGCGTCGACGGCCGGATCACCGCGATCCGCTTCGTGTTCCCGCCGTACCAGGTCGCGCCGTATTCCGACGGGATCCAGACCGCGGAGGTCCCGGCGTCGGTGTTGCTGCCGCACGTGGCGCCCGGGTATCGCGACCTGTTTGCCGAAGGCGCGGCCAGCGGTGGGGATCCCAGCGTGGTGGCGGCTCCGGAGGGTTCCCCGACCTCGTGAATTCCCGTTGCGGGTTCGTGGCTGGCGCCGTGGGCATGGTCCCGGGAGTATTTCACCCGGCATGAAAAAGGCCGCCCGGATTGCTCCGGGCGGCCTTCTGTTACAGCTGCCTGCCGATCAGTTGGCGGGCTTCGGCGCGTCGGGCGCCTTGGCGTCGTCCGCGACCGGGGCATTCAGGCCGCGGCGCTCCAGCAACGGCTCGATGCGCGGCTCGTGGCCGGTGAAGTCGCGGAACAGCTGCAGCGCGTCCTTGCTGCCGCCCTGCGACAGCAGGCTGGCGCGGAAGTGGTCGCCGTTCTCGCGGGTCAGGCCGCCGTTGTCCTTGATCCAGGCCACGGTGTTGGCGTCCAGCACCTCCGACCAGATGTAGGCGTAGTAGCCGGCCGCGTAGCCGCCCATGATGTGGCTGAAGTACGGGGTGCGATAACGCGGCGGGACCGGGGCGAAATCGGTGCCGTTGGCGACCATCGCCTTGGCCTCGAAATCCATCACCTTGTCGGCCGCGGGGATCGCATCGGCGTCCAGCTGGTGCCAGCTCTGGTCCAGCATCGCCGCGCCGAGGTACTCGGTGGTGGCGAAGCCCTGATTGAACTGGGCACTGGCCAGCACCTTGTCGAGCAGTTCTTTCGGCATCGCCTCGCCGGTCTGGTAGTGCTTGGCGTAGTTGGCCAGCACCGACGGCCAGTCGGACCACATCTCGTTGACCTGCGACGGGAACTCGACGAAGTCACGCGGCACGCTGGTGCCCGAGAAGTACGGGTACTCGACGTCCGAGAACAGGCCGTGCAGCGCGTGGCCGAACTCGTGGAACATGGTGGTGACCTCGTCCCAGGTCATCAGCGTCGGCTTGCCTTCGGCCGGCTCCGGGATGTTGAGGTGGTTGGCCACCACCGGCAGGTTGCCGGTCAGGCCGGACTGGTCGACGTAGGAGTTCATCCACGCGCCGCCGCGCTTGGACTCGCGCTGGTACGGATCGAAGATGAAGATGCCCTGCTGGCTGCCGTCCTTGTCGAACACGTCGTAGACGGTGACGTCCTCGTGGTAGACCGGCAGGTCGGTGCGCTGCTTGAAGCTCAGCCCGTACAGCTGGTTGGCGGCGTAGAACACGCCGTTCTCCAGCACGTTCTTCATCTCGAAGTACGGCTTGAGCTGGTTCTCGTCAAAGTTGTACTCGGCCTGGCGGACCTTCTCGGAGTAGTACGCCCAGTCCCACGGCTCGAGCTTGAAGCTCGGCTCGCCCTTGGCGGCCTGTTCCTTGTCGATCATCGCCTGCAGCTTGGCGGCCTCGCGCTTGGCGTTGGCGACGGCCGGCGGGGCGAGCTTGTGCAGCATGTCGTTGACGGCCTGCGGGGTCTGAGCGGTCTCGTCGGCCAGCACGTAGGCGGCGTAGGTCGGGTAACCGAGCATGCCGGCCTTCTCGGCGCGCAGCTTCAGGACCTTGGAGACGATGGCGGTGTTGTCCCACTGGTTGCCGCGGCTGCCACGGGCGACCGACGCCTTGTGGATGCGCTCGCGCAGTTCGCGGTTCTCCAGGTAGGTGTTCGGCGGCTGGCCGGTGGTGTTCTGCAGCGCGATCACCCACTTGCCTTCCATGCCGCGGCTCTTGGCGGCCTCGGCGGCGGCGGTGATCGCCTGCTCGGACAGGCCCTCGAGCATGGCGACGTCGTCGACCACGATCGCCGAGTCGTTGACCTCGGCCAGCACGTTCTGGCTGAAGGTGGTGCCCAGCGAGGCCAACTCGCCGTTGATCTCCTTCAGGCGGGTCTTGTCGGCATCGGACAGCTTGGCGCCGGCGCGGACGAAATCGGTGTGGTAACGCTCGATCAGGCGCACGCCTTCGGGGTCGAGGCCGAGGCTGTCGCGGCTGTCGTACAGCTTCTGGATGCGCGCGAACAGCTCCGGATTCAGCGAGATGGCGTCGCTGTGCGCGGACAGTTTCGGCGCGTACTCCTCCTGGATCGCCTTGCGCGCGTCATTGGTGTCGGCGCCGACCAGGCTGAAGAACACCGATGCGGTGCGCGACAGGATCTCGCCGGACTTCTCCAGCGCGATGATGGTGTTGTCGAAGGTGGGCTCTTCCGGATTGGCGGCGATCGCCTCGACTTCCTTCAGCTGGTCGGCCATGCCGCGATCGAAGGCCGGGCCGAAGTGGCTGTCCTTGATCTGGTCGAAGCGCGGGAAATGCAGCGGCAGGGGGCTTTCGGTGAAGAACGGATTGGAGTCGGCCACGGCGGCGTCACCTTGGGAATCGGCGGCTTGGGCGTCGGCACTCTGGGTGCTGGCGTCGGTCTGGCTGCAGGCAACCAGGCCGGTGCCAAGGGCGACGGCAAGCGCAAGCGCGAGGGGGTGCTTCATCGGACAGGGACCTCGTCGAAGGAATCGTTGGCGGAACGCCCAGCCTACCGCACGGGTGTCCCGGCTGCCCATGACGAAAGCCACGGGACGCCGCGGCCGGGATTCACGTACCCGCCACCGGCGTCGCGTCAGGTTATTGAGCCCGGTTCCAGCAAGGAGTCCCCATGAGCACGTCCCTGAGCACTGTCATGACCGCCAAGCCCGCCTGCTGCACCGCCGACACCTCGTTGGCCGAGGTCGCCAGGATGATGATGCAGAACGATTGCGGACAGATTCCGGTGGTCGAAAGCCACCAATCCGGCAAGCCCGTTGGCGTGGTCACCGACCGTGACATCGTCGTGCGGATGGTGGCCGAAGGCCGCGATATGGGCTCGGCCACGGCGTCCGACTGCATGACCACGCCGGTCACCACGGTCGGGCAGGGCGCCTCGCTGGCCGATTGCTGCACGGCAATGGAGCAGAACCGGATCCGGCGCGTCGTCGTGGTCGATGATGCGGGCGCGGTCTGCGGTATCGTCGCCCAGGCCGATATCGCCCGCACCGGTCGCGACGAGAAGACCGCCGAGGTGGTGCAGAAGGTTTCGCAACCCACCAGTCACTGAGCCACGACCATGTCCAGCGCCAACCCGCAAACCGTCCACGACTTCAGTGCCATCGACCTGGACGGCCAGCCGCGCGCGCTGGACGAGTTCCGCGGCAAGGTGCTGCTGATCGTCAACGTCGCCTCGCAATGCGGCTTCACCCCGCAGTACACCGGGCTGGAGAAGCTCTGGCGCGAGTACGGCCCGCGCGGGCTGGTGGTGCTGGGGTTCCCGTGCGACCAATTTGGTCACCAGGAGCCGGGTGACGCCGACGAGATCCGGCAGTTCTGCTCGTTGCGCTACGACGTGAGTTTTCCGATGTTCGCCAAGGTCGAGGTCAATGGCGATGGCGCGCACCCGCTGTGGAAATGGCTGAAGCGGGAGAAGGGCGGGATCCTCGGCATCGATGCGATCAAGTGGAACTTCACCAAGTTCCTGGTTGGGCGGGACGGGCAGGTGATCCGGAGGTATGCGCCGAAGGATGCGCCGGAGTCGATCGCCGGGGACATCGAGGCGGCGTTGGCGTGATGTGGTGCGGGTTTGACCGTCGTCCCGGGTTCAACGGTTGCGCCACACACCCCATGTAGGTGCGACGTAAGTCGCGATTTCACCGATATCCGGGATCGCCGTGAAATCGCGACTTACGTCGCACCTACAACGAAGCCATCCTTCACCCGTTCCCCTTCGCCCGTGCAAACGCGGCGGCCAGCGCATTGTTGGCCGGCGGCGCTGAACCCGTCCGCATCGCACCCGCCTTGGCCTGGCCGTTCGGCCGCTGGTCACGGCCACCCCGCGGGGCGCCCGGCCGGTCCGCGCCACGCCCCGCATCCCGTCCGCCATCCCGCGCCGGTCGCGGCGCCGGCGCGCTGTCGTCCAGCCGGCAGGTCAGGGCGATCCGCTTGCGCGGGATGTCGACCTCCAGCACCTTGACCTTGACCACGTCGCCGGCCTTGACCACCTCGCGCGGGTCCTTGACGTAGCGGTCGGCCAGCGCGGAGATGTGGACCAGGCCGTCCTGGTGGACGCCGATGTCGACGAACGCGCCGAACGCGGCGACGTTGCTGACCACGCCTTCCAGGATCATCCCGACCTGCAGGTCCTTCAGTTCCTCGACGCCCTCGGCGAAGCGCGCGGCCTTGAACTCGGGGCGCGGGTCGCGGCCGGGTTTCTCCAGTTCCTTGAGGATGTCGCGGATGGTCGGCACGCCGAATTTCTCGTCGGTGTACTGCTCCGGCCGGATGCCGCGCAGGAAGGCGGCGTCGCCGATCAGCTGGCGCACCTCGCGGCCGCAGTCGCCCACGATCCGCTCGACCACCGGGTAGGCCTCCGGGTGCACCGAGGAGGCGTCCAGCGGCTGCTCGCCGTTGGCGATGCGCAGGAAGCCGGCGCACTGCTCGAAGGCCTTGTCGCCGAGCCGCGGCACCTTCAGCAGCTGCTTGCGGCTGGTGAACGCGCCGTTGGCGTCGCGGTAGACCACGATGTTGCCGGCCACCGTCGACGACAGCCCGGACACGCGGGTGAGCAGCGCGGCGGAGGCGGTGTTGACGTCGACACCGACCGCGTTGACGCAGTCCTCGACCTTGGCGTCGAGCGCGCGCGCCAGCCGGTGGCCGTCGACGTCGTGCTGGTACTGGCCGACGCCGATCGCCTTGGGCTCGATCTTGACCAGCTCGGCCAGCGGGTCCTGCAGGCGCCGCGCGATCGAGACCGCGCCGCGCAGCGACACGTCGAGGTCGGGGAACTCCTTCGCGGCGAACTCGGACGCCGAGTACACCGACGCGCCGGCCTCGCTGACCACGATCTTCTGCATCTTCAGTTCCGGCGCCAGCTTGATCAGGTCGCCGGCCAGCTTGTCGGTCTCGCGGCTGGCGGTGCCGTTGCCGATCGCGATCAGCTCGACCGCGTGCTGCGCGCACAGCTTGCGCAGCACGTGCAGCGAGCCGTCCCACTGGTTGCGCGGCTGGTGCGGAAAGATCGTGTCGGTCGCGACCAGCTTGCCGGTGCGGTCGACCACCGCGACCTTGACCCCGGTACGCAGGCCCGGGTCGAGCCCCAGCACCACCTTCGGCCCCGCCGGCGCGGCCAGCAGCAAATCCTTGAGGTTGTCGCCGAACACCGCGATCGCCTCGGCCTCGGCCTTCTCGCGGGCCTGGCCGAACAGGTCGAGCAGCAGGTGCAAATGCAGCTTGGCCTTCCACGCGAGGCGGCAGGCGTTGAGCAGCCAGGCATCGGCCGGACGGCCGGCGTCGCGGATGCCGGCATGGTGGGCGACCCGGCCCATCGCCTGCGCGTGGCCGGCCTCGGCATCGGCGCCGGGTTCCAGGTCGAGCGTCACGATCTCCTCGCGACGCGCGCGGAACAGCGCCAGCAGGCGGTGCGACGGGATCTTCGCCAGCGGCTCGGCATGGTCGAAGTAGTCGCGGTACTTGGCGCCCTCGGCTTCCTTGCCCTCGACGACGCGGGCATGGATGCGGCCGATGTCCTGCAGCCATTCGCGCAACTCGCCGACCAGCGCCGCGTCCTCGCCCCAGCGCTCCATCAGGATCGCCCGGGCGCCTTCCAGCGCGGCCTTGGCATCGGCCACGCCCTTGTCGGCGTCGACGAAACCGGCGGCGAATTCCTCCGGCACCTGCGTCGGGTCGGCCAGCAGGCCGTCGGCCAGCGGCTCCAGCCCGGCTTCGCGGGCGATCTGGGCCTTGGTCCGGCGCTTGACCTTGTACGGCAGGTACAGATCCTCCAGCCGCGCCTTGCTGTCGGCGGCCTCGATGTCGGCGCGCAGTTCGTCGGTCAGCTTGCCCTGTTCGTCGATGCTCGCCAGCACCGCGGCGCGGCGGTCCTCCAGCTCGCGCAGGTAGATCAGGCGGACCTCGAGGTCGCGCAGCTGGGTGTCGTCGAGGCCGCCGGTGACTTCCTTGCGGTAGCGCGCGATGAACGGCACGGTCGCGCCCTCGTCGAGCAGGCCGATCGCCGCACGGGCCTGTTCGGGTTGCGCGCCGATCTCGGCGGCAATGGTGCGGGCGATCTGGTCGGCCAGGGCGGCGGCGGGCGTGGCGGGCTTGGACATTGCGATGTTCGACCTTGCGGAAATACGGGGTCCCCGCGATGCGGGGCCGGTCGATTGTGGCGATGCCGGGCCGCGCCGGGAACCCGTTGACAGCCGGCTATTTTTCGACGAACGCGCGCTCGAACACGTATTGCCCCGGCGTGCCGATCCGCGGCGCGGCGGTGAAGCCCCGGCCGTCCAGCAACGCGCGGAAGTCCGCCAGCATTTGCGGGCTGCCGCAGATCATCGCGCGGTCGTGCTCCGGGTCCAGCGGCTCGATGCCAAGGTGCTGCATCATCTGGCCGGTCGCCATCATGTCGGTCATGCGGCCACGATGGTCGCGGCCCTCGTAGGTGAACGCTTCGCGGGTGACGGCGGGGAAGTAGCGCAGCTTGTCGCCGATGACCTCGCCGAGGAACTCGTGGTGCGGCAGTTCCTTCTCGATGTAGTCGCGGTAGGCGAGGTCGCGGGCATGGCGCACGCCCTGGCACAGGATCACGCGCTCGAAGCGCTCGTAGGTCTCCGGGTCCTTGATGATCGACAGCCACGGCGCGAAGCCGGTGCCGGTGCCCAGCAGGTACAGGTTGCGACCCGGGTGGAGGTCGTGGATCAGCAGCGTGCCGGTCGGCTTGCGACCTATCAGCACCGTGTCGCCCGGGCTGATGTGCTGCAGCCGCGAGGTCAGCGGGCCGTCGGGCACCTTGATGCTGAAGAACTCCAGCTGCTCTTCCCAGTTGGCGCTGGCGATGGAATAGGCGCGCAGCAGCGGCTTGCTGCGACCCTCCGCATCCTCGACCTGCAGCCCGATCATCACGAACTGGCCGTTGTCGAAGCGGAAGCCGCCATCGCGGGTGGTGGTGAAGCTGAAGTAGTCGTCGGTCCAGTGGCGGACGTCGAGCACGGTTTCGGTGCCGAAGGCGGATGACATTGCAGAGTCGGGCAGTGCGGGGAACCGCCTATTTTAGCGGAGTGGCGCGCAGGCGGCCCGGGCGGGCCAAAGATCCCGGCAAAACCACTCCGCAATGTGTCAGCGCGGGCCGCGTTCCTCGTGCGGCTTGGCGCGACGGTCGCGGAGCAGGGCGCTGACCACGATGGTGATGCCCAGCACCGCGCCGACCAGGAACAGTACCAGCGCGATCGCCGGGTAGCCCAGCAGGGTCGGGCCGGCGGTGTCGACCCGCATCATCATCGCCGAGGCGATGATCAGCGCGGCGGTGACCACGCCTGCCGCGACCCGGTTGGCGATCTTCTGCAGCGCTTCGAGGATCTGCGAGTCCTCGAACCCGCACACGCGCACCTGCATGCGGTTGTCGGCCAGCAGCGAGAGCACGTCGGACACTTTCCGCGGGGCCTCGCGCAGCAGCGCCTGCATCTCGATCAGTTCGCCGGCCAGGTTGGTCGGCGACAGCGATTTTTTCAGGCGTTCGCGCATGACGTGTTCCAGGTGGTGCTCGACCACCTGTTTGACGTCGAGGGCCGGGTCCAGCGCCAGGCACACCGATTCCAGCGTCAGCAGGGTCTTGCCCAGCAGGCTCAGTTCCGGTGGCGTGCGCAGGCCGCAGGCGGTGGCGATTCGGGTCAGGTCCAGCACCAGCCTCCCTTCCGACAGGATCTGCGAGCCGCTGCGGATCGCATGGTGGGCGGCGTAGCGCGACACCAGCTGGCCGACCTCGCGCAGATAGCCTTCCTCGTCGAAATCCTCCAGCCGGGTGCCCATCGCGATGCCTTCGCCGGCGACCTCCTCGCCGCGTCCGTCGACCGCCGCGAACAGCAGCTTCAGCAGCCGGTCGCGCTGCCGCGGCGGCACGTGCGCGACCATGCCGAGGTCGAAGATCGCCAGCCGGCCGTCGGGGGTAACCAGCAGGTTGCCGGGGTGCGGGTCGGCGTGGATCTCGCCGTGGACGAAGGTCTGGTCGAGGTAGCCGCGCATCAGCGCCTCGGCCAGCTCGCCCATCGGCTGCTCGGTGCGGCGCACGCCGCTGATCTCGGTGACCTTGGTGCCGGTCACCAGGTCCATCGTCAGCACGCGGGTGCGGGTCAGGTCCCACACCGGGGCCGGCACCAGCAGTTGCGGGTAGCCTTCGAAGTGCCGGGCGAAGCGGTCGAGGTTTTCCGCCTCGGTGCGGTAGTCCAGTTCCGCCATCAGGGTCTTGCGGAACTCGTGGATCCAGTCGGCGAAGCGCAGCCGGCGGCCGATGTCGGTGGCGTGGTCGACCCTGCCGGCGATCGAGGCGAGTGCATCCAGGTCGGCGCGGATCTGTTCCAGCGCGTGCGGTCGCTGCACCTTGACCGCCACCTCGCGTCCGCCGCGCAGGGTCGCGCGATGGACCTGCGCCAGCGAGGCACAACCCAGCGGCGTCTCGTCGAAGCTCGCGTAGGCCTGGCTCAGGCGCATGCCGAGCGCGTCCTCGACCGCCTGGCGGATCACCGGGAAGTCCAGCGGGGCGACGTGGTCCTGCATGCGCTCCAGTGCCGTGAGGTACTCGGGCGGAACCATGTCGGGCCGGGTCGACAGGGCCTGGCCGATCTTGACGAAAGTAGGGCCCAGCGCCTCCAGGTCGGTGACGAACTGCTCGGGCTTGCCGTCCGTCGGCACCGCGACATCGTGTTCGACGGTCGCGGCATCCAGGTCGAGCCCGTTGAAGACGCCGGCTTTGCGGTACTTGAGCAGGAACTGCAGGATCTTCGCGGTACGCGCCATTCCGCTTTGCGGTGTGTAGGGGTCTTTCGCGTACCCGTCGCCCGCGGGGCCGGAGTCGGTGGCGTCGGTGGCATCGATCGGATTCATCTCGCTCTGCGCTCGGTTTCCACGGGAATCCCCGCAGCCTAGACGCTGCCGCGTCAACGCCGCTTCACTGCCGGTGCGGCACCATGCGCGCATGGCAATCGACGACAACGGCAAGGGCAGGTTGTGGACCATCGGCCATTCCACCCGGCCGTGGGAGGTGTTCCTGGAAATGCTCGGTGATGCCGGCATCGGGACGCTGGTGGACGTGCGGCGGTTCGCCGGCTCGCGGCGCAACCCGCAGTTCTCCGGCGAGACGATGGCGCGCGAACTGCCGGTCGCCGGCATCGAGTACGTCGCCGCCCCCGATCTCGGCGGCCGACGCAAGGCCGACCCCGACACCCGCAACACCGCCTGGCGCAACGCGAGTTTCCGCGGTTACGCCGACTATATGGAGACGCCGCCCTGGCAAGCCGCGCGCGACCGGCTGGCGAAGCGCGCTGCAACCACGCGTGTCGCCATCATGTGCGCCGAGGCGCTGTGGTGGCAGTGCCACCGCGGGCTGATATCCGACGATTTCAAGGCGCATGGCTGGGAGGTGATCCACCTGATGGCGCCCGGCAAGGAGGACGTCCACCCGTACACCTCCGCCGCACGGATCGTCGACGGCAAGCTGGACTACTCCGCCCCGGAACCGCCGCAACCGTCGTTGTTCTAAGGCCACCGCAAACCCCCACTAACCCCGTGTGTAGGAGCGACGTAAGTCGCGATTTCACTGCGCCCGCATGGAACGAAAGGATCCGCTTGCCTCGCAGGCCCCGAGGCGGTCCTTCGTGAAGCCCCGTCGCAAGCCCGCTCACCGGGTTCCGGCTGCCTCGAGGAGTTCGCGACTTACGTCGCTCCTACAACGGGGTGGGCCGCGCCGGCAGGCGTGGAGCGGCGGCGGGGCTACAATGTCGCGCCCGCTCATCGGGCCGCGCCTCCTGCGTCGCCCCATCCGGAATCCCGTCGTGTCCACGCCACCCTAGACGCTCCGTAGATTACGAAGCCGCGCTTCCTGCGCGGGGTAGTGCGTGTCCGATTCTCGACAGTGGCGACCCGCGAATGCGGGACGCAGGAGCTTTCCCCTTGATCAATACCCAGACGCTGCGCCAGCAATGGTTCGGTAACATCCGCGGCGACGTGCTTTCCGGCCTTGTCGTCGCACTTGCGCTCATTCCCGAGGCGATCGCGTTTTCCATCATCGCCGGCGTCGACCCGAAGATCGGCCTGTACGCCTCGTTCTGCATCGCGGTGGTGATCGCGTTCGCGGGTGGCCGGCCGGCGATGATCTCGGCGGCGACCGGGGCGATGGCGCTGGTGATGGTCGACCTGGTGGCCGACCACGGGCTGCAGTACCTGCTGGTGGCGACCCTGCTGACCGGCGTGCTGCAGTTCCTCGCCGGTGTCGCCAGGCTGCCGGTGCTGATGCGGTTCGTGTCGCGCTCGGTCATCACCGGTTTCGTCAACGCGCTGGCGATCCTGATCTTCATGGCGCAGCTGCCGCAGCTGGTCGGCGTGTCGTGGATGGTCTACCCGATGGTGGCCGGCGGCCTGGCGATCATCTACCTGCTGCCGCGCCTGACCCGGGCGGTGCCGTCGCCGCTGGTCGCGATCGTCGTGCTGACGGTGCTGGCGATCACCCTGGATATCACGGTGCCAACGGTGGGCGACATGGGCGAGCTGCCCGACAGCCTGCCGGTGTTCCTGCTGCCGCAGGTGCCGCTGACGCTGGAAACGCTGTGGATCGTGCTGCCGGTGTCGGCGACGCTGGCGGTGGTCGGCCTGCTGGAGTCGATGCTGACCGCGCAGATTGTCGACGACCTGACCGACACCCCCAGCGACAAGAACCGTGAGGCGCGCGGGCAGGGCATCGCCAACGTCGCCGCGGGCCTGCTTGGCGGCATGGCCGGCTGCGCGATGATCGGACAGTCGGTGATCAACGTGAAGTCCGGCGGTCGCGGGCGGTTGTCGACGCTGGTGGCGGGCGTGTTCCTGCTGATCCTGGTGGTGTTCGCCGGGCCGTGGGTGGCGCGGATACCGATGGCCGCGCTGGTGGCGGTGATGATCATGGTGTCGATCGGCACCTTCAGCTGGTCGTCGATCCGCGACCTGCGCAAGCACCCGCCGACCTCCAGCGTGGTGATGGTGGCGACGGTGGTGGTCACAGTCGCCACCCACGACCTCGCCAAGGGCGTGCTCACCGGCGTGCTGCTGTCGGCGCTGTTCTTCGCGCGGAAGGTCGGGCAGGTGCTGCACGTCGGTTCGGTATCGGCCGACGAGGGGCGGGCGCGGCATTACACCGTGACCGGGCAGGTGTTCTTCGCCTCCGCCCAGGCGTTCGTCAACCGGTTCGACTTCAAGGAGGCGGTCGAGCGCGTGCGCATCGATGTCGGCCACGCGCATTTTTGGGACCTGACCGCGGTCGGCGCGCTCGACAAGGTCGTGCTGAAGTTCCGGCGCGAGGGCACGCAGGTCGAGGTCGTCGGCCTCAACGAGGCCAGCGCTACGCTGGTCACCCGTCTCGGCGTGCACGACAAACCCCATGCCGAGCGGCTGATGGGCGACCACTGAGGAGTCCGACATGACCAACACCCCGCACATCCTCCACGACGGCCACGTGCTCGCCGCCATCGACACCTCCGTCTACACCGAAAGCGTCTGCCACCATGCGGCCTGGGCGGCGGGACGACTGGGCGCGCCGCTGGAGTTCGTCCACGTCATCGACCCGGTCGAGCGCGCGGCGCCGATCGATCTCAGCGGAAGCCTGGGCCTCGGTGAACAGGAATCCCTGTTGTCGGAACTCAGCGCGCTCGACGAAAAGCGCGCAACGCTGTCACAGCAACGCGGCCGGTTGCTGTTGCAGCAGGCCCGCCAGCTGGCCGCGGGGGGCGGTGCGGAGGATATCGACGTCCGGCTGCGCCACGGCGGACTGGTCGACACGTTGATCGAATTCGAAGACGACGCGCGTCTGTTCGTGGTCGGCAAGCGCGGCGAGCACGCGGATTTCGCGAAGGGCCACCTAGGCCGGGAAGTCGAGCGCCTCATGCGCGAGGCGCACCGCCCGCTGCTGGTCGCATCGCGCGAATTCCGCCCGGTGCGGCGCGTGCTGGTTGCATTCGACGGTAGCGAGACCACGCGCAAATGCGTGCAGATGGTGGCCGCCAGTCCGCTGTTCCGCGGCCTCGAAATCCACGTGCTGACCGTGGGCGACGGCGAGGGCAGTCGCGGGCTGGATTGGGCGAGCGGCGTGCTGGCCGCTGCCGGCTTCACCCCGGTCGCCAGCATCGTCCCCGGCGATCCCGAGGAAGCGATTGCCGCCCATGTCCGCGAGCAACGGGTCGACCTGCTGGTGATGGGCGCCTACGGGCACTCGCGCATCCGCCGGCTGATCGTCGGCAGCACCACCACGGCGATGCTGCGCAACTGCCTCGTCCCGGTCCTGCTGCTGCGCTGATCGCACCGCAGCCCCGCGTCAGTTCTTCCCGCGCGTTGCCTGTGCGTCCAGGTTGGCCTGGCGAAGCTCGGGGGCGTCCGGCTCGGTGCCGGCACGTCCGACGCGCACGGAATCGTCATCCAGCGGATCGTTGATCCGGCCGGAGCTGGAAAACCCGCTGCCGACCTGGTTGTTGCCGCTGCGGACGGCTTCACCGCGTGGGCCGAACGATGCGAGCCCGTTGTCGACCCGGATGCGGTTTTCAATGTCCCTGACGCCGTGTACGGCATCGGCAAGGTCCTCGGCGATGTGCTTCATCCGTCGTTCCGGCACTTCGCCGGTCAGGGTCACCACGCCATCCTCGACCATCAGCAGGATCTCGGTGGCGTCCAGCTGGTCGTGGTCGGTCATCCGGGCGATCAACTCGTCGACGATGCTTTCGTCGGAGCGGGTGTAGTTGCGCGGTCCGCGGCCACGATGGCTGACTCCGGCCGAAACCCGACCGGTATCGGCCGTGGCCGAACCACCCCGGCCACTTCCGCTCTGCGCGTGGCGACCCTGGCTCTCGCCATAGCCGCCCTGGGTGAAATCGCCGTAGCCGCCCTGGCCGCGGTAACCGAATGAATCGTCGCGTTGCCGTTCGCCCCATTGGCGATCCGTCAGCGAATGCAGGTCGTGGTAATCGCGATCGGCGGGGTTGTCCTGGTGATGGTGGCGCGCGGCGGCGTACTGGCTGTCGCGCGGGGCGCGCGGGCTTTCACGTTTCATTGCGTGTCTCCGCAGACGGGAGGATCGACCGTATTCCCCCTCGCGTTAGTGCCGCGGCAATGGGCGGCGAGGCCCGGTCGCCATGAGTCCCGGAGCGGTTGGCACCGATTGCGCGCAGTCAAATAAATGAATGCGTGAGCACCAATGTTTTCATCCCGTACGGCTCACGGCTGCGTAACCGCGGCGGGTGTCTGCTTGCCCCATGACGCAACACCCGCCGGTACGCCGGCTCCCTCCCCCCAAGGAGTAACCACCGTGAAAAACCCGAACGAACAGAACGCGCCGCGCCAGGGCACCGGCCAGGACAAACAGCATCAGCAAGCCCAGGGCCAGGCCCGGAACCAGCAGCAGGGACAGGGCCAGCAGACCCGCGCCCAGCAGCAGGACGGCCAGAACAACAACCAGCGCCAGCAGGGACGCGACCAGCAACGTTGAAACGCGATGCGCCACGCGTGAACCGGCGCATGAGTGACATGCAACAGGCGCCCCGGCCTTCGACCGGGGCGTCGTCGTGACAGGTGGTCCGACCGGAGCCCGCAATGAGCGCAGCACTCCAACAGCAGCCTTCCGCCGGCACCGTCGGCACGGTGTTCCTTGTCGCTGGCGAAACCGGTGGCGGCAGTGTCGACGACCACGGTGCGTGGACCCGGCGCGACCTCGGTCGCCGTCTGGCCACGCTGCTGGGCTACACCTTCGGCGGTGATCATCGGCCCGGCGAGCCAACGCACGGCCCGGTCTATTTCATTCCCGCCGACACCCTGCTCGACGGCGAGGCACGCGCGCTGGGCATCCGCGACGAGCGCGATCTGTTCGGTGGTGTGGTGCCGCATGCGTTCCTCACCACCAAGACCATCAGCCATCCGGCGGTCGATTCCGCCGCCCGCGTTCCCGAAGGTTGGTCGCATGCGCTCGGCGAACGGATCGGCAACGCGGTGCTGCCGGGCTACTCGGCGTTCACTCCGGCGGACGTGCAGCGCGCCGGTGAGTTGCTGCTGGACCTGGGCGACATCCGCATCAAGAACGGCGACGGTATCGGCGGCACCGGCCAGGTTGCCGTGTCCGACCACCGGCAACTGGGCGAGGTCGTCGCCGCGCTGGTGCCTGCCGACATACTCCGGCACGGGGTGGTGGTCGAGCAGAACCTGGCCGACCCGGTGACCTACAGCATCGGCTGCCTGCGGGTGGGCGACTGGACGCTGGCGTACCACGGCACCCAGCGGGTGACCGCCGACCACCAGGGGCGGGAGGTCTACGGTGGCTCGGAACTGACCGTCGTGCGCGGCGGTTTCGATGCGCTGCTGAAGCTGCCGCTGCCGCCCGAGCAACGCACCGCGATCGAACACGCCTGCCGCTATGACGAGGCGGTGGCGGAGGTCTACCCGGGGTTTTTCGCATCGCGTCGCAACTACGACGTGGTGGCCGGGTACGACGGCTCCGGCGCGCGGCGCTGCGGCGTGCTCGAGCAGTCCTGGCGCATCGGCGGCGCCAGTCCCGCCGAACTCGCGGCGCTGATGGCCTTGCGCGCCGACCCCGCCCTGCAGCACGTACGCGCGTCCTGCCACGAGACCTATTCGGACGAACCACCACCGGCCGGCGCCACCGTGCATTTTCGCGGCCATGACGCCCGCGCCGGCATGCTGTGCAAGTACAGCCTGGTCGAGTAGCCCGACATGACCGAAGAACGACGCGAGCCGTGAGCATCCGTCTCGACACCATCGAGATCCCGGTCGACGGCCAGCACGTGGAAGGCACCGTGCTGTCGCCGACCACCCACTTTCCCGGCGTGCTGTTCGTGCACGGCTGGGGCGGTTGCCAGGAACACGATCTCAGCCGCGCGCGTGAGGTGGCGGGCCTTGGTGCGGTCTGCCTGACATTCGACCTGCGCGGCCACGAGCAGAATGCCCGGCAGTGGGAGACGGTGAACCGCGCGCAGAACCTCGCCGACCTGTGCGCCGCCTACGACTGGCTGGCCGCCGAGCCCAACGTCGATGCCAGTGCCATCGCGGTGGTGGGCATCAGCTACGGCGGCTACCTCGCGTCGATCCTGACCGCCATGCGCAAGGTGCGCTGGCTGGTGCTGCGCTCGCCCGCGCTGTACCAGGACGAAGGCTGGGAGCTGCCCAAGCGCCAGCTGCATGAGGAAACCGACCTCGGCGCCTACCGTCGCAGCCGCATCAAGTGGCGCGACAACCGCGCCCTGCGCGCGGCCGCGGAGTTCACCGGCGACACGCTGATCGTCGAGGCCGAAAAGGACGAAGTCATACCGGCGCAGGTGATCCAGAACTACGTCGCCGCCTTCCGCCAGCCGCAGTCGCTGACCTCGCGCAAGCTCGCGGGCGCCGACCACGGCCTGAGCGAGAAGAACTTCCAGAGCGATTACAACGCCGTATTGCTGAAGTGGCTGACCGAGATGATCGTCGGCGCCCGCGCTGGTGACGCGGCGTCGCAGGTGGAACGGCACCGGCAGTCGACCCCGCCGCCGCCGGAGCGGGGCGGGCAGGGTTGAGGCGGGCGTCCCGAACCCACCGCGCCTGATCTCGATCAAGGCGACGCCAGCCCGGCTGGTCGAAGCTGTCTCCACCCCGGCACCGGCCGGACGCCCACAGGAGGCACGCCATGCTGTTTGAAGTGGAAGACATCAGCTGCGACAAGTGCAGCGACAAGATCGAGCAGGCCATCCGCGCCGCCGACCCGACCGCGCAGGTCACCGTCAAAACCGACGAGAAGCGGGTGCGGGTGGAAGGGGTGCTGACCGCCGCGCAGGCGATGGCGGCGTTGGCGGCGGCGGGCTACCCGGCGTCGGAAGCCGCACCGCACAGCGGCGAGGGCAGTGACTGCTGCGGCGGCTGCTCATGAGGCTGCGGAGTTGACGGTCGCGGCTGGCCGTACGCCAGCCGGACATAGTGTTCCCCGGGGCGCAATGCCCCGGGCCGGGCGCGCCGGTAGAATGGCGGCCCCACCGCCAGACCGAAGCCAGCCGTGAGCCACACTGCAAGCCCGTCCGCCGTCCGCCAGCCCGTCACCATCCGGCAGGAGGACCTGATCCAGTCCATCGCCGACGCACTGCAGTACATCTCGTACTACCACCCGGTCGACTACATCAAGAGCCTCGCGGCGGCGTACGAGCGCGAGGAATCGATCGCGGCGAAGGACGCGATCGCGCAGATCCTGATCAACTCGCGCATGTGCGCCGAAGGCCACCGGCCGATCTGCCAGGACACCGGCATCGTCACCGTGTTCCTCGAGATCGGCATGGACGTGCGCTGGGACGATGCCACGATGGGCGTCGAGGACATGGTCCACGAGGGCGTACGCCGCGCCTACGCGCACCCCGACAACAAGCTGCGCGCCTCGGTGCTGGCCGACCCGGCCGGCAAGCGCGTCAACACGAAGGACAACACGCCCGGCGTGGTCAACGTCAAGGTAGTGCCGGGCAACACGGTCGACGTCATCGTCGCGGCCAAGGGCGGCGGCTCGGAGGCCAAGTCGAAGTTCGCGATGCTCAACCCGTCCGACTCTATCGTCGACTGGGTGTTGAAGACCGTGCCGACGATGGGCGCCGGCTGGTGCCCGCCGGGCATGCTCGGCATCGGCATCGGCGGCACCGCCGAGAAGGCGATGCTGCTGGCCAAGGAATCGCTGATGGAGCCGATCGACATCACCGAGTTGCAGGCCCGCGGACCGTCCAACCGCGCCGAGGAGCTGCGACTGGAGCTGTACGACAAGGTCAATGCGCTCGGCATCGGCGCGCAGGGGCTGGGCGGGCTGACCACGGTGCTCGACATCAAGGTCAAGGATTATCCGACCCACGCGGCCAACCTGCCGGTGGCGATGATCCCGAACTGCGCGGCGACCCGGCACGCGCACTTCACGCTGGATGGCAGCGGCCCGGTGATGCTCGAACCGCCGTCGCTGGAGGACTGGCCGAAACTGACCTACAGCCCGCAGAACGCGCGCCGCGTCGACCTGGATTCGATCACGCGGGACGACGTCGCCTCGTGGAAACCCGGCGAGACCCTGCTGCTCAACGGCAAGCTGCTGACCGGCCGCGATGCCGCGCACAAGCGCATCGTCGGCATGCTGGACAAGGGCGAGCCGCTGCCGGTGGACCTCGCTGGCCGCTTCATCTATTACGTCGGCCCGGTCGACCCGGTGCGCGACGAAGTCGTCGGCCCGGCCGGCCCGACCACGGCGACCCGCATGGACAAGTTCACCGGGCAGGTGCTGGCGCAGACCGGATTGCTCGGCATGGTCGGCAAGGCCGAGCGCGGCCCGATCGCGCGCGAGGCGATCCGCGAGCACCAGTCGGCCTACCTGATGGCGGTGGGCGGCGCGGCGTACCTGGTGTCGAAGGCGATCAAGGCGGCGCGGGTGGTGGCGTTCGAGGACCTCGGGATGGAGGCGATCTACGAGTTCACCGTGCAGGACATGCCGGTGACGGTGGCGGTCGACAGCACCGGCGCGTCGGTGCACGAGAGCGGGCCGCGGGAGTGGCAGGCACGGATCGGGAAGATTCCGGTGGTGGTGGCCTGAGGCGCGGTTGGCGCTTGAGTCGATCGGCGCCGTGGGATTGGCTTTGATGTAGGAGCGACGTAAGTCGCGATTGCACGGCGATCCCGGGTATCAGTGAAATCGCGACTTACATCGCTCCTACAACGAAGCTGCCCGGCGCTAGAGGCGCTTCGCCAGGTCCTTCAGCTTCTTGCGCGTCGCTGCGGCCTGCAGGTAATCCGACGCCAGCTTCTCCAGCGCGGCGATGTTGGTCGCGCTGACATCGTCGAGGTCATCCAGCCCGGCCAGCAATTCGGCCTGCATCCGGAAGTAGCCGTCGCCCACCAGTTGCCGGGCGATGTAGTCGACCGAATCCGTGTTGCCATCGAACAGCACGTCGATGATCGGCACCGCCCACTCCAGCGCACCCCACTCGCGGGCGGCCTCAAGGCTGATCGGGCGGGTGCGCTCGCCGGTGCCGACCGACAGCACGACGAGGTTGCGGCTGTTGTCGACGCGGCGGTCCTTGCGCATCGCCTCGGCGATCGCGCAGGCGGTCGGGTTGTTGGCGACCACGCCGCCGTCGATCAAGGAATGCACCTTGCCGCCGATCTTCATGGCGTGGGCGGGGAAGTAGGTTGGCGCGGCGCTCGAGGCGCGGCAGATTTCCCACACCGGCAGGTCGCGGTGCGCAGGGTTGAAATTCTTGAACATCACCGGCTTGCGCGAAATCGTGTCGTAGCTGGTGACCAGCGTCGGCACCTGCAACTGGCCGAAGGTGGTCTTGCCGAAGACCTTCTTCAGCACCTTCTCCAGGCCCTTGGCGTCGTAGCGGGGCGCCGACGGTCCTGCGCTGAAGAACCGCCCGGCGCGTGACCACAGGCGTCCGGCCATGCCGGGGAATATCTCGTGGCGCTGGGCACGGTAGAGCTCGCAGATGCTCGCGGGCGACAGGCCCATGCCGAGCCCGCAGGCGACGATGGCGCCGGTGGAGCTGCCCGATACCAGGTCGAAGTTCTTCAGCAGGCCGGGCTTGCCGGCCGCGAGCAGGGCGTCCTCGACCCCGCCCAGCCAGATGCAGCTGACCAGGCCGCGGATGCCGCCGCCGTCGAGCGAAAGGATGCGTCGTGCCTGCATGGCCGCCTCTCCGTGCCGGGGATGTCCCGAGCCTAGCGCGGGCGCGTCGCGGATGCCGGGACGTGCAGCCTAGAACCACTCCAGCAACGACACGCCCAGGCCGATGTAGGTGGCCCGGTGGTCGTAGTCGATCAGGCTCTCGCCGTAACCGTCGAACACCTGCAGGTGGCCGCGCAGGGTGCGGGTGAGCGGGAAGCCCCAGTCCAGTTGCACCGCGCCGCGCGAGTCCTCGCCGCCACGCAGCGAATGCCGCGCCATCAGCGAGAATTCGTGGCCGCCGCGGGTGTAGACCAGGGTGGCGTCGCCGCGACCGATGTAGTTCTCGATGCCGGGATTCTCGTCCTCGTCGCCATCGGAAAGGCGCCACCACGGGCGCAGCATCAGCGCCCAGTTGTCGCGGTCCAGGCCGACGTTCACCACCACCCGGTTCCAGCTGCGCGACAGCGGATCGGCGCGGCCGTTGGACTGGTGGTTGATGCCGATGCCGAGCATGCGGCCGCGCCAGCCGCCCAGGCTGTAGCCGTTGCGGAACACGAGCATGACTTCCGGCTCGTAGTTGGTCTCGCGGAACGGCCGGGAGTTCTCGCTGTTGTAGACCTGCCAGCGCGAGGTCTGGGTGTAGCCCATCCAGATGTCGCCGTTGTCGCCGAACAGGTTTTCCACCGCCTTGGTCTTGAAGCTCAGCTGGAACTTGGCCTCGACGTCGCTGAGCTCCCCGCTTTGCGGCGGCATCTCCGGATTGGAGGACGTGGGCTGCTCGTTGGGGTCGCTGCTCCAGAAGGCCGGCATCAGGTACACCGGCTTGTAGGCACGGAAGTTGAACGTGCCGAGCTTGGAGTCCCTGGCCAGCTCCCAGCGGCTGTCGAGCAGGCCACCCTTGCCGGCGTTGGCGATGCTGGCGTTGAGCGAGGCCGCGCCATGTTCGGAACCGAACAGGTCGCTGACCACGCGGCGGGCGCGCTCGCCCGCGGGCAGGGCCTTGCGGTCGAGCTTCCGGTACTCGGCGACGGCCTGCTTGAACTCGCGGGCATCGGCGGCCTGGGCATCGGCCTGTTGGGGGCTGGTGCCCTCGCGCTTCATCGCGGCGTCGTAGCAGGCCAGTCGCGCGGCATCGACCTCGACCGCGGTGCAGGCCTCGACGGTGGCGGGCGCGGCTTCCTGTCCATGCGCCGGCACGGACGCCAGCACCAGCGCGGCGGCGATCGGAAGCAATCGGAATGCGTCGGCGCCGGAGCGCGGAAGTCGTGTCATGCGCCCACCTTACAGCTGCGATTTGATTGGCAACAGCACCCGCTCGGCGACTTTCTCGGTCCATGGCCGGTCGCCCCACGTTTCGTAGGTGTAGCGTCTGGCGGACTCGAGGTCGCGGTTGAACACGTCGGTCATCCGCGCGGCAAACGCGTGGTCGTAGATGTTGAGGCTGGCCTCGTCGTTGAGCCGGAACGAGCGAATGTCGAAGTTGGTCGAACCGACCGACACCAGTTCCTGGTCGATGATCAGCAGCTTGGTATGCATCATCGTCGGCTGGTACTCGTAGATCTCGACATCGTTGCGCAACAGCGGCCCCCAGGTCGCCTTGGACGACATCCGCACGGCATCGGAATCGATGTGCTTGCCCGGCAACAGCACCCGGATCCGGACGCCGCGTTTCCGCGCCGCGAGCAGGGCATGCATGATCAGTTCGTCGGGCACGAAGTAGGCCGCCGCCAGGTCGATGGACTCTTCCGACGCGGCGATCGCCATCAGGTACATCAGGTGCATGCTTTCGCTGCCACCGGCGGGCGAGGCGATGAACAGGTGGGCGTCCATTTCGCCCACGGGCTGCAGCGGCGGGAAGTACTTCGGGCCGTTGAGGACCTCGCCGGTGGTCTTGATCCAGTTGTCGTTGAACGCGGCCTGGATCTGCGCCACGACCGGCCCCTCGATGCGGAAATGCATGTCGCGCCAGTGTTCGGGATCCTGCGCGTCGCCGCTCCACAGGTCGGCGATGCCGACGCCGCCGGTGAAGCCGATCCGGCCATCCACCACCAGCAGCTTGCGATGGGTGCGGTTGTTCATGCGGCCCAGGTTGTACCAGTGCAGCGGGCGGTAACGCTCCAGCTCGACGCCGGCGTCCTCCATCCGGTCCAGCAGCTCCTGGTCCATCTTGATGCTGCCGACCCAGTCGACGGTGACGTGCACCGGGATGCCGGCGCGGGCGCGTTCGGACAGTGCCTCGGTGAACTCCTCGCCGATCTCGCCGGACCAGTAGATGTAGGTCTCGAAGGTGATCGACACCTGCGCGCCGCGGATCGCCTCCAGCATCGCCGGGAAGATCTCGTCGCCGTTGTCCAGCGCGGTCACCTCGTTCCCGGGCAGCACCGACGGCCCCATCATCACCGACATCTCGCGCCGGAACTGCGGGTCGCCGATCGCGTAATGGTGGGTGACGGTGCGTTCGAGCTTTTTCTCGGGCGTGGCGAAGTTGATCGCGACCACCACCACCACGATGGTGGCGAGGATGGTCCCTACGATGATCCAGGTCATGCGCTTCCGGCTCCAGCGTGGCATGGGATTTCCCCCGTTCAGGCCCGATACTTTCGCCGCGGCGGCACGACAGCGGTGTGAAAGCGCCCCGCTAGACGAACCAGGCGAACGCGAACAGCCCCAGCATCGCGAACGCCAGCCCGATCTTCAGCACCGTGCCGACCAGTATCCCGAGCCACGTGCCGAATCCGACCCGGGTGGCCTTGCGCACCTCGCGGCCGTGGATCAGTTCACCGGCCAGTGCGCCGATGAAGGGGCCGGCCAACAGGCCGACCGGTCCGAAGAACAATCCCGCGAACGTTCCGACCACGGCGCCGACCAGGGCCAGCTTGCTCGCGCCGACGCGCTTGGCGCCCATCGCGGTGGCCAGCAGGTCGATGCCGATCGACAACACCGTCAGCACGCCGAGCAACAGCAGCATCCAGCCGCCAACCTGCTCGAAACCACCGGCCCAGGCCGCCAGCAACATGCCGACGAACACCAGCGGCACGCCGGGCAGGGCGGGCAGCACGGTGCCGGCCACGCCGACCAGGATCAGGATGCCGGCGAGTACGTAGTACAGGGTCTGGATGTCCAAGGGGCGGGTCCGTTGAAGGGCGGTTCGGCAATCCTATCCGCAATAAAAAACCGGCCCGCAATGACGGGCCGGTCCTGTGGTCGGTCAGGTCGCCTGCACTCAGCGGGCGATCACCCGGCCGTTGGAGACGCGGACAGCGGAGCCGACCTGTAAGCCGTTGACGTTGTTCATGGTGACCGTGGTAGTGCGGCCGTTGTCCATGCGTACCTGCACGTTGTACTTGCGCTGGTTGGCGTTCTGGATCGCGTTGCCGGCGACCGCGCCAGCCACGGCACCTGCCACCGTTGCGGTGTTCTGGCGACCGTCGCTCTTGTCGTCGGCCAGTTCGCGGCCGGCGGCGGCACCGACCAGGCCGCCGAGCACGGCGCCGGTCGCGTTGGGCGCACGGCCCTGGGTGTCGAACGGCTGGATGCTGGTGATCACGCCACAGTCGTAGCAACTGGCCGTGGTGCTGCCGTAGGAGTTGCTGGTGCCGTAACCGGCGCCGGTGGAACCGTAGCCGCCGGTGGCGCAACCGGCCAGCGCAAGCACGCCGGCGGCGGTGGAGGCGATGGCCAGCTTGTTGAAGCGGTGGGTCATGTTCATGCGGGTCTCCTGTCGGGGCGCGAGTGGCGTGGGTGCCATGCGCCGAACGCTAGGCGTTGCCCCGTGAACAATCGATCAATCGCGGAGCGGTCCGTTCAGCCGCGGAAATCCTGATGGCAGGCCTTGCAGTCCTCGCCGATCTTCTTGGCGGTGGCGCCCAGGCTTTCGCAGTTGAGCGGCGGTTGTGCCAGTGCGGCGTCGAGCGTGGCGCGCATCTGGCTGGAATATTTGACGAAGCGCTCGTCGTCGCGCAGCTCGGGGAAGGCCGGCTCGAGGTCGTTGGCCATCGTCCGCAATGTCTGCAGGTGCGGCAGGCTGTCGGTCGCGCCGCAGCGGTTCTGCTCGATCCCGGCCCTGATCTGGCCCAGGTGCCACGCCTGCACGTGCATCACGCTCCCGTGGAAGTGGTCCTTGCGGGCCTCGATCGCACGCAGCGCCATGACCGTGCAGATCGCGCCGATGACCAGCCCGAGCAGCAGCAGGGCGATGTACTTGGCGCCGTTGCCGTGTGCCTGGGAACCGTGGGGCTGGGGATCGCTCATGGTCGGGACTCCGTCGAAGTTGGCCGAAACATAGCATGCGATCCGCGACACCACGGCGGCCGGGAACGAGCGCGACGCTTACAATGGACGGCATGGATACCGCCGCCCTCGACCCCATCCTGCAAGCGCGTTTCGCCGGCATCGACCGCCTCTATGGCGCGGGATCGCTGGCGCGGCTGGCCGGCTCGCGGGTCGCGGTGGTCGGCATGGGCGGAGTGGGCTCGTGGGTGGTCGAGGCGCTGGTGCGCAGCGGCGTCGGCCATCTGGCGTTGATCGATGCGGACGACATCTGCGTGTCCAACAGCAACCGCCAGTTGCCCGCCCATGAAGGCCAGTTCGGCCGGGCCAAGGTCGAGGCGATGGCCGAGCGCTGCCGCGCGATCAATCCGCTGGTCGACGTGGTGGCGGTGCCGAGCTTCCTGGTCGCCGGCAACCTCGGTGAACTGCTGGGGCCGGGATACGACCTGGTGCTGGACGCCTGCGACAGTTTCCGCAGCAAGGTCGAGCTGATCGCCTGGTGTCGGCGCCGCAAGCAGCCGTTGGTGGTGTGCGGCTCGGCGGGCGGGCGGATCGACCCGACCCTGGTCCGCGTGCGCGACCTGTCGCGCACCGAGCACGACGCGATGCTGGCGCTGGTCCGCAAGAAGCTGCGCGGCGAGTTCAACTTTCCCAAGAGCCCGCAGCGCTACTTCGGCGTGCCGGCGGTGTACTCGCTGGAGAATGTGCGCTACCCGCAGGCCGACGGCAGCGTTTGTGGCGTGCGCCCGCAGGTGGCGGGCGACGCGGCGTTGAAGCTCGATTGCGGCGGCGGACTGGGGGCTGCGACGCATATCACCGGCGCATTCGCGTTCGTCATGGCGGGCAAGGCGCTGGAGTTGTTGCTGAAGCCGCCCAAGGCGCCCGTGGAACCCACGCCGGAGTCCTGACTGTAGGAGCGACGTAAGTCGCGATAGCGCTGGCCGATTGCAGGAAGACCCGGCCTTCCCAGTTGGCAATACGCGGGGCGACTGCGTTGAATCCCGGATTCGCCGTGCGGTCGCGACTTACGTCGCTCCTACATCCAGACCGGGAGCGACGTACGGTTCGGAGCGGTAGCTGCGACAGGTCAAAGCAGTCCAGCGGGCAGCTCAAAGCCTTGGCAGGGCAAACAGGCGTTCGGCATTCTCGGAGGTGGCAGCGGCCACTTCCGACGGCGTGACCCCGCGCAGTCGGGCGATGGTTTCCAGCACCACGGGCAGCCGCGCGGGCTCGTTGCGCTGGCCGCGGATCGCGGCGTCGGGCTGGTCGGGGGCGTCGGTTTCCAGCAGAAGCCATTCCAGCGGCATCGTCGCCGCAAGTTCGCGCAGGCGGCTGGCGCGTTCGTAGGTCACCGGGCCACCCAGCCCGAGCATGAAGCCCTGGTCCCACAACTGCTCCGCCTGCTGGCGGCTGCCGGAGAAGCTGTGGACCACGCCGCGCAGCTGGCCGACCTTGCGGATCGCGGCGGTCACCGCATCCACCGCGCGGCGTGCGTGCACGATCACCGGCAGGTCGAACTCGCGGGCGAGCCGCAGTTGCCCTTCGAAATAGATCGTCTGTGCGGCGGGGTCGAGGCCGTCGATGAAATGGTCGAGGCCGCATTCGCCGACCGCGACCGGGCGTTCGCGCTCCAGCCATTCGCGCAGGTCGTCGAGGTGCGCCTCGCGGTGGTCGTCGAGGAACATCGGGTGCAGACCATAGGCCGGGAACAGGCCGTCGTGGGCGGCGCAGACATCACGCAGCTTCGGCCAGGACGCGGCGGTGACGGCCGGGACGACCTGGCGGCGCACCCCGGCATCACGCGCACGTTCGACCACCATCGACCGGTCGGCATCGAACTCGCCGGCATCGAGGTGGCAGTGGCTGTCCACTAGCAGATCGACCCGCCCCGCATCCCTCGACACGATGTCAGCGCCGCGGTCCGGGCCGGCTGGCCTCGCCCTCGATCGGCTCGCGGTCGGCTCCCTTGCGGTCCTTGAGATTGGCCAGCAACAGGGTGCCCAAGCCGAGCAGGATCTCGTCGACGAACGGAATCATGTCGGGCACGAACACGTCGACCGCGAACACCAGCGCGGTGATCTTGAACAGGGTGGGGTAGCGCAACTTGCGCGCCCAGCCGAGCAGCGGGAGCAACATCGGGTTGGCCATGGGCGATCCTCCAGGTGCGATCGGTAAATGCGATCGGAAAGGTCCGACAATTGCGATGTCGATCAGGCATTAGTGGTACGCCAATCACGCTACCACGGCAGGTTTGTTTACTCGGGCGACAGTGTTCGTTAAAAAATTGGCAACCCGTTCAGGTTGGCGGTGGTGCAATGCTGCCAACCGAAAGCCGGGCAATTCCGCCGAGGAGGCTACCCATGAACAAGAACATGATTGCTGTGGCACTGGCGTCGCTGGTTGTTGGCGGCGTGGCAGTGGCCGCGTACCAGGGCTTCCAGGACGACCCGCAGGACGCCGCACTGGCCGGCAACCCGGAGCTGGCTGCCGGCCTTGATGGCGACTTCGCCGCCGATGGCAGCATCGGTGGCGTCGAATTCGCCGACGTGGTCGGTGTCGAGCCGGTCAAGGAGAAGCAGGAGCTTTACGCCGCCGTGATCGGTACCGACGCGGTGCGCGAGACCAGCACCACCTCGACCCCGCGCCAGGTCTGCGAGGACGTGGTCGTGCAGGAGCGGCTGCCGGAGCGTGACGGCAACGTGGGCGGTACCGTGGTCGGTGCCCTGGTCGGCGGCGCGCTGGGCAACCAGGTCGGTGGCGGCAACGGCAAGAAGGCCGCGACCGTGGCCGGCGCGATCGCCGGTGGCTATGTCGGCAACAAGATCGACAAGCGCCATGTCGGCGGCCAGGTGGTCGAGCGGGTCGAGACCAACTGCCGCACCGTCTCGGATACCTCCGAGTCGTCCACCGTGGTCGGCTACGACGTGACCTACCGCAACCCGGATGGCACCACGGGCACCATGCGCACCGATAGCAAGCCGGGCGAGCGCATCTCGCTGGGCACCGAGGACCAGGTGGTCGGTTACGACGTGACCTACAGCTACAAGGGCGAGGAGCAGACCGTGCGTCTTGACGAGCGTCCGAGCGGCGACCGCCTGCCGGTGATCAATGGTGAAGTGGTCACGCAGACCGCTTCGGCCGACGCCGACGCGACGACCAAGGGCTGAGCCATCAGCTGATGTACCAGGAGGGGCGGGTTTATCCCGCCCCTTTTTTTGTCTGTCGCCGCGATGTCAGCCGGCGGTGTCCGCGACCTTCTTCGCCTGCGCGGCCGTGGCCTCCGAGTCGGCGATGAAGGCCCGCACCTGCGTCTCCAGCACCGGCAACGGTACCGAGCCGAGCGCCAGCACCATGTCGTGGAAGGCCTTGATGTCGAAGTCGGCGCCCAGGGCCTGCTCCGCCTCGCCACGCAGGCGCACGATCGCGAGTTCACCGAGCTTGTAGCTCAGCGCCTGCGCCGGCCACGAGATGTAGCGGTCGACCTCGGTGGTGACCTCATGCTCGCTCAACGCGGTGTGGTCGCGCAGGTAGGCCAGCGCCTGCTCGCGGGTCCAGCCCTTGGCGTGCACGCCGGTGTCGATCACCAGCCGGCAGGCGCGCCACATCTCGTAGGTCAGGCGGCCGAACTGCTGGTAGGGCGTCTCGTAGATGCCCATTTCCTCGCCGAGCTTCTCGACGTACAGGCCCCAGCCTTCGCCGAACGCGGAGATGTAGGTATTGCGGCGGAAGGCCGGCAGCGCGTCCTGCTCCTCCGCCAGCGCGCCCTGCAGCGCGTGGCCCGGCGAGGCCTCGTGCAGGGTCAGCGCCGGCAGGTTGTAGAGCGGCCGCGACGGCAGGTCGTAGGTGTTGAGCCAGTAGGTGTTGCTGCCGCCACGGCCGGCGGTCCAGAACGGCGCGATCGACGGCGGCACCGGGACGATGGTGAAACGGGCGCGGGGCAGGGTGCCGATGTAGTCGCCGACCACCGCGTCGATGCGCTTGGCGATCCAGGCGGCGTGGTTGAGCAGTTCCTGCGGGGTCTTGGCGTAGAACTGCGGGTCGGTGCGCAGGAAGTGCAGGAACTCGGGGAAGCTGCCCTCGAAGCCGGTCTGCTCGATCACCTCGTCCATCTCGGCGCGGATGCGCGCGACCTCGTCCAGGCCGATCCGGTGGATCTCGTCGGGGCCGAGGTCCAAGGTGGTGTACTCGCGGATCTGCTGGCGGTACCAGGCCTCGCCGTCGGGCATCTCCGAGGCGCCCAGGGTGGTGCGCGCCTGCGGCACGTATTCCTCGCGGAAGAAGGTCAGCAGTTCCTGGTGGGCGGGGATGACGTGGTCGGCGATCGCGTTGCGGGCGTCGGCCTGCAACTGTTCCCGTACATCCGCCGGGATCGTCGCCGGCAGCTTCTTGAACGGTGCGTACAACTCCGAGGCGGTCGGGTCGTCGAGCTCGGCGACCGTCGCGATCGAGACGTCGCGCCCGTCCAGCACCGCGCGCGGCACGCTGAAGCCCCTTGCCAGGCCGGCGCGCATGTTGGCGATCTGTTCGTCGAAGTAGCGCGGCACATCGGCCAGGCGGTCGATGTAGGCGCGGTACTCCTCGGTCGACTCGAAGTCGCCGCGCGCCATGAACGACAGGTTCGACCAGAACGAGGAATCCGAGTTGAACGGCATCTCGTAGCTGCGGAAGCGCACCTCGGCGGCGAGGTTCTGCAGTTGCGGGCGGTACACCGCGAGGTGGATGCGGTTTTCCGGCGACAGTTCGGCCGGGTCGATCGTGTCGAGGTCGGCAAGCACGCTGTCCCACATCGCCAGTCGCGCGGCCTGGCTTTCGGCGTCGACCGCGGGCAGGTGGTGCAGCGGCGGCGCATCGCTGTCCTCGTCGGCCATGCCGAACTGCTGTTCGCGCCAGGCCCATTCGCGTTCGTGGATGGCCTGGAAGCGGCGGTCGGCTTCGGAGAGTATCGCCCCGGTGGTCCCGGCCCCGGTGGTCGTGGCGGACGGCGTGGCCTGGCCGGAGGCGGCGGCCGGCGCGGCGACGAGGGCGAGGTGGGCGGCGATCAGGACGGACAGGACAGTCTTCACGGGCGTCTCGGCAGATGGAGTTGCCGCATCTTCGCATTCCCGGCACACCGCGGGCACTGCCGGAATTGGCGGTTCCCGCCGTTCCTGCCGCCGTCGCGCCGTGGCGCCGTGCGGCGGGTGCCTTCGTCCCGAGGACAGTCTTACAATGGCCGCTTTCCAACGTTCGAGTCGACCATGGCCCTGCACCCCTACGATCTGTACGACGTCCGCTCCCTGCTCAGCGAAGAGGAGCGCGCGGTGCAGGACACGGTAGCGCGGTTCACCGACGAGCGCGTGCTGCCGATCATCGGCGATGCGTTCGACCAGGGCCGGTTCCCGAAGGAGCTGATCGCCGAGATCGCCGAACTCGGCCTGCTCGGCTCGTCGCTGCCGGAGGAATACGGCGGTGGTGGGCTCAACTCGGTGTCCTACGGCCTGATCTGCCAGGAACTGGAGCGCGGCGACAGCGGCATCCGCAGCTTCGTCAGCGTGCAGTCGTCGCTGTGCATGTACCCGATCTTTGCCTACGGAAGCGAAGAGCAGAAGAAGCGCTGGCTGCCCGACATGGCCGCCGGCAAGGTCATCGGCTGCTTCGGCCTGACCGAGGCGCACGGCGGCTCCGACCCGGCCAACATGAAGACCAACGCCAGGAAGGACGACGGCGACTGGGTCCTCAACGGCTCCAAGATGTGGATCACCAACGGCAACCTGGCCGACATCGCGATCGTCTGGGCGCAGACCGACGACGGCATCCAGGGCTTCGTGGTCGAGAAGGGCATGGCCGGTTTCGCCGCGCAGGAGATCAAGCACAAGATGTCGCTGCGCGCGTCGGTGACCTCGTCGCTGTTCTTCGACAACGTCCGCGTGCCTGAGGCCAACCGCCTGCCGAACGTGAAGGGCCTCAAGGGGCCGCTCGGTTGCCTGACCCAGGCCCGCTACGGCATCACCTGGGGCCCGATCGGCGCCGCGGTCGCCTGCCTCGACGAAGCGCTGAACTATTCAAAGGAACGCATCCTGTTCGACCGCCCGGTGGCGGCGACGCAATCGGCACAGTTGAAGCTGGCCGACATGGCGCGGCGGATCACCATGGCGCAGTTGCTGGTGGTGCAGCTCGGCCGCCTGAAGGACGCCGGCACGATGGCACCGACCCAGGTGTCGCTGGCCAAGTGGAACAACTGCCGGATGGCGATCGACATCGCCCGCCAGTGCCGCGACCTGCTCGGCGGCGCCGGCATCACCACCGAACACGTCGCGATCCGCCACGCGCTCAACCTGGAGTCGGTGATCACCTACGAGGGCACCGAGACCGTGCACCAACTCGTGGTCGGCCGCGAGCTGACCGGCATCAACGCCTTCTAGAGAGTCCGCACCGGTTTCAGGAGAGAAGCAGTTTCCCTTCTCCCACAAGCCGGAGTTCGCGCCTTTCCCTTCTCCCGCCTGCGGGAGAAGGTGCCCGCAGGGCGGATGAGGGCAAGCGACACTCCGCCCGCGATACAACCCGGTTTCACGCACCCTCACCCCAGCGCCCTCCCGCAAGCGGCAGAGGGAGCCCACAGACGGAGTTGCCGATGACTGACGCACCCCAACTCGGCCCGACGCTCGAAACCGAACGCCTGATCCTGCGCCCGCAGCAGCGCTCGGACTTCGATGGCTTCGCCGAACTGGTTGGCGACGAGGAGGCGGCGCGCTACATCGGCGGCCAGACGCCGCGCCCCGCCGCGTGGCGCAGGTTCCTGCAGATGCCCGGGGCCTGGGTGGTGCAGGGGTTCGCGATGTTTTCGGTGATCGACAAAGCCAGCGGCGAGTGGATCGGCCAGGCCGGTCCGTGGCAGCCGGAAGGCTGGCCGGGCCCGGAAGTGGGCTGGTCGTTCAAGCGCTCGGCGTGGGGCCGCGGTTACGCGATGGAAGCGGCGACCGCCGCCATCGACTGGGCGTTCGACCATCTGCAATGGGCCGAGGTGATCCATTCGATCGACCCGGACAACCGCGCCTCGCAGGCACTGGCCGCACGCCTGGGTTCGACCAATCGCGGGCCGGGTCGCCTGCCGGCGCCGTTCGAGGATCATCCCGTCGAGATATGGGGCCAGACGCGTGAACAATGGTTCGCGCGGCGCAAAGGGCCAGTCGCATGACGCAGACACCGCAACTGTAGGAGCGACGCAAGTCGCGAATGCGCAAGCATCCGGCTGACGACGCCGCTCCATTTCCTGCCTGTTCGCGACTTACGTCGCTCCTACAAGTGCTTTTAGGCGAATCACCTCATGTCCATACTTCCGAACCGAATTCCCGCGCGCATGAAGGGCCTCAACCGGGCCGAGATCTGCGACGTCAACTTCAGCGAATTCGTGCGTGACTGGGATGGCGAGGTCGACGCGGCGCCCGGGTCGCAAGAACCCATCCTCGATGGCAGCGCGCTCGATGCGCAGGGCTTCCGCGAACTGTTCGAGTCGCAGCTGATCAGCCGCCACCTGGACCTGATGGCGCGCGTGCTGCGGGTGCAGAACAAGGTCTTCTACACCATCGGCAGTTCCGGCCACGAAGGCAACGCGATGGTCGCACGCGCGACCCGCCACACCGATCCGGCGTTCCTGCATTACCGCAGTGGCGGTTTCATGGCCGAGCGCTTCCGCAAGCTGCCCGACATGGACCCGGTGATGGACTCGGCGCTGAGCTTCGCCGCCAGCAGCGAGGACCCGATCTCCGGCGGCCGCCACAAGGTCTGGGGCAGCAAGCCGTTGTGGGTGTTGCCGCAGACCTCGACGATCGCCTCGCACCTGCCGAAGGCGCTCGGCACCGCGATCGCGATCGAGACCGGTCGCCGCCTCGGCCACGACTTGCCGATCCCCGACGACAGCATCGCGATCTGCTCGTTCGGCGATGCGTCGAGCAACCACGCCACCGCGCAGACCGCATTCAACGCCGCCGCCTGGACCGCCTACCAGAAGCTGCCGGCACCGGTGCTGTTCGTCTGCGAGGACAACGGCATCGGCATCTCTGTCAAGACCCCGAACGGCTGGGTCGAACGCAACTTCTCGCAGCGTCCCGACCTCGACTATTTCTACGCCGACGGCCTCGACCTGGCCAACGGCTATGCTGACGTGCAACGCGCGGTCGAGCATTGCCGCAGGACCCGCCGCCCGACCTTCCTGCACCTGCGCACGACCCGGATCATGGGCCACGCCGGCACCGACTTCGAGATCGAATGGCGCTCGATCGAGGAGCTGTGCGCGGTCGAGGCGAGCGATCCGCTGCTGCGTTCGGCCGCGATCGCGCTGCAGTCGGGCCTGATGTCGAAGGACGAAGTGCTGGCGCTTTACGAGGCGACCCGCAAGCGCTGCTTCGCCGCGGCCGAGGAGGCCGACCGCCGGCCCAAGCTCGACAGGCTCGAAGACGTCGTCGCGCCGCTGGCGCCGTACACCCCGGCCGCGGTCGAGAAAGAGGCCGGGCGCGCCGACTACGCGCAGCGCCGGCTGGAAGTGTTCGGCGGCGACGACAAGCTGCCGGAGAACCAGCCACCGCGTCACCTTGCGATCCAGATCAACAACGCGTTGCACGACACCTTCGCCAAGTACCCGGAGACGTTGCTGTTCGGCGAGGACGTGGCGCAGAAGGGCGGCGTCTACACCGTCACCCGCGGCCTGCAGAAGGCGTTTGGTCCGCGCCGGGTGTTCAACACGCTGCTCGACGAGACCATGATCTTCGGCCTGGCCCAGGGCTTCGCAAACGTCGGCCTGCTGCCGATCCCGGAGATCCAGTACCTCGCGTACTTCCACAACGCCGGAGACCAGTTGCGCGGTGAGGCGGCGTCGCTGCAGTTCTTCAGCAACGACCAGTACCGCAACCCGATGGTCGTGCGCATCGCCGGCCTCGGCTACCAGCGCGGCTTTGGCGGCCACTTCCACAACGACAACTCGATCTCAGCGTTGCGCGATATCCCCGGCCTCGTGGTCGGCTGCCCGTCGCGCGGCGACGACGCGGTCACGATGCTGCGCACGCTGACCGCATTGGCGAAGGTCGATGGCCGGGTCGCGGTGTTCCTGGAACCGATCGCGCTGTACATGACCAAGGACCTGCATGAAGCCGGCGACGGTGGCTGGCTGACCAGCTTCCCCGCACCGGGCGAGGCGATGGCGCTGGGTGAGGGCCGCGTCTACGACGAAGCCAACGACGACCTGGTGATCTTCACCTACGGCAACGGCGTGCCGATGAGCCTGCGCGCCGCGCGCCAGATCGAGCAGAAGCACGGCTGGAAGGCGAGGGTGGTCGATCTGCGCTGGCTGGTGCCGCTCAACGAGGAGTTCATCGTCGAACAGGCGCGCAATGCCAAGCGAATCATCATTGTCGACGAGGGGCGTCGCAGCGCCGGCGTGGGTGAGGGTGTGATCACCGCGATCGCCGAAGGCGGTTACGGCCAGCGGCCGTTCCAGCGCGTGGTCGGCGTCGACACCTACACCCCGCTGGCCGGCGCCGCGTTCCTGGTGATCCCCGGCGAGGAAGACATCGTCGCCGCCGCTGACCGCCTGGCAGCCGGCTGAGAGGGCACCCGGCTCCCTTGTAGGAGCGACGTAAGTCGCGATGTCCACGATCCATCGAAGCCGCGATATGCGCGCAATCCGACGGTATGCGCGTACCCAAACGGGTAGCCCGGATGGACGGGGCCTGCATCGGGACGATTGGCAGGGAAATCGCGACTTACGTCGCTCCTACATTGTTGCTTCGGCTGTCAGCGTTCCAGACCGGTCTTGAAGGACATTTCCCGCACGGTTTGATCGCCGATGGCCAGAGGCACGCTCTCGTCGCGGCCAAGCGGCAGGACAGCCAACGCCACATTCCGGCCATCGGCACAGGCACCGGCAACCACGCTTCCGATCACGGCATCGCCGCCACGGACGTCGGTCCCCGCCGTCATCGCCTCGTCGCCTTCCAGCAACGCCAACCCGCGTTTCGCCTTGCCGAGGAAATGCGTCCGCGCGACGATTTCCTGCCCGGGGTAGCAGCCCTTCTTGACGCTGAAGGCGCGCAGCCGCTCCAGCGAGAGCTGCTGCGGCGTCCAGTGCTCGAGCTGCGATGGCGGCAGGCGAGGCAGGCCGTGCTCAAGGTCGAACAGTCGCCATCGGGCATCGAACGGCTCATCGTCGCTGATATCCGCTTCCGTCGCCGGGTCCTTCGAAACTATCCGTACGCAGCGCGGGCTACCTTCGGCGCCCAGGTCGAGTTCGACGGCACCGCCGTCCTGCTCCGGGAACACGCTGCCCCGTGCCGTCGCCGGCGCGGCAAAGACGCCCGACACCTGCAGGTCGTCGCGCACTTCGATGGTCACCTTGCTTCGGAACAGGAACCGTTTCAGCGCGTCGGCCAGCGCAATCGCGTCCGCATCGGGCACCAGCAGCCAGACGCGCTGCTCCGACCATTTCAGCAAAGCGAACAACGCGAGCACGCGGCCCTTCGGCGTCAGCCAGCCGTTCCAGTGCCACTGGCCGGCCTGCAAGCCGTTGAGATCGTTCATGAATTGGGCTTGCGCGAACGCTGCCGCATCGCGGCCGTCCATCGCGATCACGTGCTGTCCGGGCAACCGGAACACCGGGTCGGCCGGTGCTGGCGACTTGTCATGCATGGGGGCGGGAATTAAGCTTCATGGCTGTGATGATAGGCCAAACGACCCCCGACCCAGGTTCTACGGCGCCCGCCGATGCGGACGTGGCGGCGGCAACCGGGCGGCCCGGCGGAAGCGCTGAAACACCCACCGTGGATACGCCGGTCGCCGAGGAATTCGGCGGGCGGGACGGTCCCGATCCCACCCGTTTCGGCGACTGGGAGAAGAACGGTCGCTGCATCGATTTCTGAGCCGACCCGCCCGATCAACGCCCCGTCCGACATCCTGCCTTCACCCGTTTCCAGATCCACTCCTGCCACGCGGCCATGGCCGCCCAGCCGAGACAGCCAGCGCATGGCGAACAGCGAACGCCCACGGTCCCCGCGACCACTCTCACCCCACCTGCAGGTCTACAGCTGGCAGGTGCAAATGGTGACCTCGATCCTGCATCGCGGCACCGGGATCGTCCTCGTGCTCGGCAGCTTGCTGCTTGCCTGCGGCCTGATGTCGCTGGCGGCGGGACCGGAACAGTGGTCCGGCTTCAGCGGTTTCGCGCGTTCGCCGCTGGGCTTCCTGATCCTGTTCGGCTGGAGCTGGTCGCTGGCCTTCCATCTGGTCAACGGCATCCGCCACCTGCTGCAGGACGCAGGGCTGGGTTTCTCCATTGACAGTTTCGTCCGCAACAGCTGGATTTCGGTGTTCGGCAGCCTGGTGCTGACCGCGCTGGTCTGGGTGGTGGCGATGACGCAGTGGGGTGGCGCATGAAGGTCAACGACAAGCTCCGCACGCCGCTCAAGCGCGCCCGCGGCCTCGGTTCGGCCAAGGACGGTACCGGCCACTTCATCGACCAGCGCATCACCGCGATCGCGCTGGTGTTCCTGACGCTTTACGTGGTCGGGCTGGTGGTCTGGCTGATCGGCGCCGACTACGCCACCGTGCGCGCGACCGTCGCGCAACCGTGGAACGCGATCCTGCTGGTGGCGTTCCTGGTCGCCTCGTTCTGGCACGCCAAGCTCGGCCTGCAGGTCATCGTCGAGGACTACGTCCACACGCCGTGGCTGGCGGCTGTCTCGCAGCTCGCCGTCATCTTCGTTTGCGCTCTCGCCGGACTCGCCAGCGTGCTCGCCGTCATCCGTATTTCGCTGGGAGCCTGATCGACCATGGCCGCTGCATCCAAGAATCCTGACTACAAGATCACCGAGCACGTGTTCGACATGCTCGTGGTCGGCGCCGGTGGCGCCGGCCTGCGCGCCACCTTCGGCCTCGCCCAGAAGGGGCTCAAGACCGCCTGCATCACCAAGGTGTTCCCGACCCGTTCGCACACCGTGGCCGCGCAGGGTGGCGTCGCCGCCGCGCTCGGCAACATGGGCGAGGACGACTGGCGCTACCACTTCTACGACACCGTCAAGGGCTCGGACTGGCTGGGCGACCAGGACGCGATCGAGTACATGTGCCGCGAGGCGATCCCGGCGATCATCGAGCTGGAGCACCAGGGCGTGCCGTTCTCGCGAACCGACGACGGCCGCATCTACCAGCGCCCGTTCGGTGGCATGACCACCAAGTACGGCGAAGGCCCGGCCGCGCAGCGCACCTGTGCCGCCGCCGACCGCACCGGCCACGCGATCCTGCACACGCTGTACCAGCAGTCGCTGGCGCACGACGCGCAGTTCTTCATCGAGTACTTCGCGCTTGACCTGATCATGGACGCCGACGGCACCTGCCGCGGCGTGCTGGCGCTCGACCTGGCCGAGGGCACGCTGCACCTGTTCCGCGCCCAGGGCACGGTGCTGGCGACCGGTGGCTACGGCCGCGCCTACTTCTCCGCGACCTCCGCCCACACCTGCACCGGCGACGGCGGCGGCATGGCCCTGCGCGCCGGTATCGCGCTGCAGGACATGGAGTTCGTGCAGTTCCACCCGACCGGCATCTACGGCGCCGGCTGCCTGATCACCGAGGGCGTGCGCGGCGAAGGCGGCATCCTGCGCAACGCCCAGGGCGAGCGCTTCATGGAGCGTTACGCGCCGTCGGCCAAGGACCTCGCCTCGCGCGACGTGGTCAGCCGGGCGATGACGATGGAGATCCGCGAGGGCCGCGGCGTCGGCGAGCACAAGGACCACATGCTGCTCGACCTGACCCATCTCGGCCCCGAGGTCATCCACGAGAAGCTGCCGGGCATCGCCGAGTCGGCCCGCATCTTCGCCAACGTCGACGTCGAGAAAGAACCCATTCCGGTGATCCCGACCGTCCACTACAACATGGGCGGCATCCCGACCAACTACCACGGCGAAGTGGTGCAGCTGAAGAACGGCAACCCCGACGAAGTGGTGCCGGGCCTGTACGCGATCGGCGAGGCCGCCTGCGTGTCGGTGCACGGTGCCAACCGGCTGGGCTCCAACTCGCTGCTCGACCTGGTGGTGTTCGGCCGCGCGGTCGCCAACCGTTGCGCCGAGACCATCGTGTCCGACGCGCCGCAGCCCGACCTGCCGGCCGACGCCTGCGATGGAGCGATCGCGCGCCTGGACAGGCTGCGCAATGCCAACGGCGGCACCCCGACCGCGGTCATCCGCGACAAGATGCAGCGTGCGATGCAGGCCGACGCCGCGGTGTTCCGCACCCAGGACACGCTGGAAGAGGGCGTGGCGAAGATCCGCGAGATCCACGCCTCGTTCGCCGACGTCAAGGTCAGCGACCGCTCGCTGATCTGGAACACCGACCTGGTCGAGACCTACGAATTGCGCAACCTGCTCGACCAGGCGCTGGCGACGATTGTCTGCGCCGAGAACCGCAAGGAGTCGCGCGGCGCCCACGCCCGCGACGACTTCCCGGACCGCGACGACGCCAACTGGCACAAGCACAGCCTGTGCTGGGTCGACGAGGCCGGCAACACCCGCATCGACTACCGCCCGGTGCACATGTACACGTTGAGCAAGGATGTCGACGTGGTCCCGCCGAAGAAGCGCGTTTACTGATCAAGAGCGAGTCCAAGACGTGGCCGAATTCACCCTTCCCAAGAACTCGCAGATCCAGCAGGGCCGTCACTGGCCCGCGCAGGGCGCGAAGCAACCCCGCACCTTCAAGGTCTATCGCTGGAACCCGGACGACGGCATGAAGCCGCGCGTGGACACCTACGAGGTGGACATGGCGACCTGCGGCCCGATGGTCCTGGACGCGCTGATCAAGATCAAGAACGAGATCGACCCGACCCTGACCTTCCGCCGCTCCTGCCGCGAGGGCATCTGCGGTTCGTGCGCGATGAACATCGACGGCACCAACACGCTGGCGTGCACCAAGGCGATCGACGACTGCGCCAAGGCCGACGTGCCGATCTACCCGCTGCCGCACATGGACGTGGTCAAGGACCTGGTGCCGGACCTGACCCATTTCTACGCCCAGTACGCGTCGATCAAGCCGTGGATCCGCACCCAGACCCCGGCGCCGACCGACCGCGAGCGCCTGCAGTCGCCGGCCGACCGCAAGAAGCTCGACGGCCTGTACGAGTGCATCCTGTGCGCGTGCTGCTCGACCAGCTGCCCGAGCTACTGGTGGAACGGTGAGCGCTACCTCGGCCCGGCGATCCTGCTGCAGGCCTACCGCTGGATCGTCGACAGCCGCGACGAGGACACCGGTGCGCGCCTGGACGATCTCGAAGACCCGTTCAAGCTGTACCGCTGCCACACGATCATGAACTGCACCCGGACCTGCCCGAAGGGCCTGAACCCGGCGCAGGCGATCGCCGAGACCAAGAAGCTGATGCTGGAGCGCCGGGCTCTTTGACCGGCGCCGACGACGCCGAGCTGCGCCGCCTGCGCTGGAAATCCCGGCGCGGCATGCGCGAGCTCGACCAGCTGTTCGGCCGCTATCTCGATACGCAATGGCGCGGCGATTCCGAGTCGCAGCGCGGGGTTTTCCTACGCCTGCTGGACTGCGAGGACGATAAGCTCTGGCACTGGTTCATGGGCCACGAGACCCCGTCCGATGTCGAACTCGCCGCACTGGTCCAGCGCATCCGCTCCCTGCCGGTTTGAGTGGCAGCCATCGCGCTGGCTGATCGCCGCGGTCTGCCTGCTGACGATACTGGCGGCGGTTTCGCTGCTGGCGTCCGATCTGCCTGCGAACGCTGCGTGGCCGCTGGTTGTGGTCGTCCTCGGCTACGGCGCCTGGCTGGCGTACCGCGAGTCGCGGCGCCGACCGCGTGAAGTGCTGATCCGCGATGCGGGTACCGTCGTCGAGATCGACGGCGAGCGTGTCGAAGGCTTCCAGATGGATTGGCGCGGCGTCCTGGCATTCGCCCGCTGGCGCGACGGCGGGGGCAGGGCGCATCGGCTGGTCTGGTGGCCCGATACCCTGTCCGCCGCCAGCCGTCGTGAACTCCGTCTGGCCGCGCCGGTCGAAACATCCCCGCGCGACCCGGCTTCGATGGCACCATAGAACGCTATGTTCAAACCAATTCCTGTCGCCATCGGCCTGCGCTACCTGCGCGCCAAGCGCCGCAACGGCTTCATCTCCTTCATTTCGCTGGCCTCGATCCTCGGCATCGCCCTGGGCGTCGCGGCGCTGATCACCACCCTGGCGGTGATGACCGGCTTCCAGCGCGAGATCCGCGACCGCATGCTGCAGATGGCCGCGCACGCCACCGTCAGCGCCCACGGCAACCCGATCACCGAATGGCAACGCGCCGTCGACCTGGCGCTGGACGACCCGCGCGTGGCCGGCGCCGCGCCCTACGTCGAGAAGGAGGCGCTGCTCAATGGTGCCCGCCAGCAACCGGCATTCGTCCGCGGCGTGGTGCCGGCCGACGAGCGGACGGTGTCGGTACTCGGCGACAAGATGGTGTCCGGCGAGCTGGAATCGCTGCAGCCGGGCAGTTTCAACATCATCCTCGGCCGCGAGCTTGCCGCCTGGCTCGGCGTGGGCGTCGGCGACGACGTGGTGATGATGCTGGCCGACGCACGCGGCTCGCCGATCGGCGCGCTGCCGCAGTTCAAGCGCTTCGCGGTCAGCGGCGTGTTCGAGGTCGGCTACAACGAGTACGACCGCAGCATGGCGTTCGTCCACATGGACGACCTGCAGCGCGTGTTGCGGATGGGCGAGGGCGTCACCGGCGTGCGGCTGAAGCTGCATGACATGAACCTTGCCTGGGACGTCGCCCGCGACCTTGCGCTCGACCTCGGCGGTGGCTTCGCGGTCAGCGACTGGACCACCGACAACGCCAACATGTTCCGGGCGTTGAAGATGGAGAAGACGATGATGGCGATCCTGCTGTCGCTGATCATCGCGATGGGCGCGTTCAACCTGGTGTCGTCGCAGGTGATGCTGGTGACCGACAAGCAGGCCGACATCGCGATCCTGCGCACGCTAGGCCTCAGCCCGCGCGGGGTGATGACGGTGTTCGTGGTGCAGGGCAGCCTGATCGGCGTGATCGGCACCGCACTCGGCGTCATCGGCGGCATCGTGCTGACCCTCAACCTGGAGCACATCCTTTTCGCTATCGAGAAGGTGTTCGGCGTGACCCTGCTGCCGGAGGACGTCTACTACATCACCGGCCTGCCGACCGAACTCAAGGCCAGCGACGTGGTCGCGATCGCGGCGGTGGCGCTGGTGATGGCGCTCATCGCGACCATCTACCCGGCCTGGCGCGCGGCCCGTACCCCGCCGGCGGAGGCGCTGCGCTATGAATGACTCGATCAACACCAACCCGGACGCCGTGATCAGCTGCGACGCGCTGGGCATGGTCTATGCCGAAGGCAAGCTGCGCACGCCGGTGTTTGACGGCCTCGACCTGGCGGTGGGCAAGGGCGAGACCGTTGCGATTCTCGGCGCCTCAGGTGCCGGCAAGAGCACCTTGCTGCACCTGCTTGGCGGACTGGATACGCCGACCGCGGGCGAGGTGTTCGTCGCCGGTCGGAAGATGAGCGCGCTGTCGGACACCGCACGCGGCTCGTTGCGCAACAAGGCGCTTGGCTTCGTCTACCAGTTCCACCACCTGCTGCCGGAATTCACCGCGGTCGAGAACGTGATGCTGCCGGTGCTGCTCAACGGCACCCATGTTCCCGACGCGCGCAAGCGTGCGCAGGCGTTGCTGGAGTCGGTCGGCCTGGGGCATCGGCTCGATCACAAGCCAGGCGAGCTGTCCGGCGGCGAGCGCCAGCGTGCGGCCGTGGCGCGCGCCCTAGTCAACCATCCGGCCTGCGTGCTCGGCGACGAGCCGACCGGCAACCTCGACGAGAAGACCGCGGCGACGGTGTTCGAGTTGATGCTCGAACTCAATCGCGAACAGCACACCAGCCTGGTCCTGGTGACCCACGATCGTCGCCTTGCGCGACGGCTCGACCGGGTCCTGGAACTGCACGAAGGGAAGTTGCGGGAAATCCCGCCCAGCGAGGCGTAAGCCATGAATGAAACGGCAGGGAAGCCGTTGTCCCAACACCTGGCCGGAGTCGCCGGGGCTTTCTACCAGGCAGAAGCCGCGCCCCGGTCGGGTTGGTTGACGGTCGCACCGTTCGGCACGGTCGCCGCACTCGCGCTGCTTGCGGGCGTCTCCACCTGTCTGTGGTCGCCCGTGCTGGCGCCGCAGACGTTTCTGCTGGCAATGCTCGTTCCCGGTGTCCTGTTGTGGTGGCGTGGCCGGGCGATCCGCTGGCTCGGAGTCGCCCTGTTCGGTTTCGCCCTGGCCGGGCTGCACGCGGGCCATGCGTTGTCGGTGCAGTTGCCGCTGGACTGGGAGAAGCGCGAGGTCACCGTCGAGGGGCGGGTGGTCGAACTGCCCGAGCACGAGTCGCGCCGCACCGCCTTTGCGTTCCGTGTCGTCGACCGCGACGACCAGCCCGCGCCCCTGCGTGGACGCCTGCTGCAACTCTCGTGGTACGACGAGTTCGACGGCACGCCAACCGGGCGGGACCGCCTGCATGCGGGGCAGCAATGGCAACTGAGTGCCCGCGTTCGCGCGCCGCGCGGGTTGCGCAATCCCGGCGGCTTCGACAGCGAGAAACATGCATTGGCGCGGCGGCTGACTGCCAGTGGTTATGTCCGCGATCCCGAAACCGCACGCCTGCTGTCACCGGCCGAGGGCCTGCAGGCGTGGCGGGAGTCGATGTCCGCTCGGATCGAGAGGCTGGTCCCGGCCCGTGCATCGCGGTTCGTGCGCGCGCTGGCGCTGGGCGATACCCGCGGCCTCGACGACGCCGACTGGCACGTCCTGCGGGCCAATGGCCTGACCCACCTGGTGGCGATTTCCGGCTTCCACGTCGGCCTCGTGGCGGGCTTCTTCGCATTGCTCGTGGCCGGGACGTGGTGGCTGTTTCCGGCGCTCGGACGCCGTTGTCCCCGACCGGTCGCGGCGGCGATCGCCGGCCTGCTCGGCGCCGCGCTGTATGCCGCGGTCGCGGGGTTCGCGCTGCCGACCGTGCGCACGGTCCTGATGATCGCGGTGGTGGCCGGCTTGCGGGTGTCGCGTCGCAATGCCAGCACGTTCGACAGCCTGGCGCTGGCGGCGATCGCGATCCTGCTGGTCGATCCGCTGGCGGTGCTGGGCGCCGGCTTCTGGCTGAGCTTCCTGGGCGTGGCGTGGCTGTTGTGGTGTCTGCCGGGTGCCGGGCGCCAACCGGTCCGCGACCTGCTGTCGGCGCAGGGCGTCGCCACCCTCGGGCTGCTTCCGTTGAGCGTGGTGCTGTTCGGGCAGGCCTCGCTGGTCGGGCCGCTGGCCAACCTGGTGGCGGTGCCGTGGTGGAGCCTGGTGGTCGTACCGCTGGCGCTGGTCGGTACCGCGCTGGAGAGCCTGTACGCAGGGCTGGGCGAGTGGCCATGGCGGGCTGCGGCATGGTGCTTCGAGCGCAGTTGGTCATTGTTCGAGGTGTTGGCGGAGAGCAATCTGGCGCTGTGGTGGCTGACCGAACCACTCTGGTTCGCGCTGCCACTGGCGATGCTCGGCGCGTTCTGGCTGCTGTTGCCGCGAGGCCTGCCGGGTCGGCCGCTGGCACTGCTGTTATGGCTCCCGCTTCTGTGGCCGGACCGCAACCTGCCCGGACCCGGCGCGGCAGAACTGCAGATGTTTGATGTCGGGCAGGGACTGTCGGTGCTGGTCCGCACCGCAAACCACAGCCTGCTCTACGACATGGGGCCGGCGATGCCGGAGGGCTTCGATGCCGGTGAACGCATCGTCCTCCCGGCGCTGTACGCATTGGGCGTACGCAGGCTCGACATGGCGGTGGTCAGCCACGGTGACAGCGACCACGCCGGTGGCTTCGGGGCGGTCCGGCGCGGCTTCCCCGTTGAGACGGCCCGCGCGCCGGAGGGCTCACCGGTGCCGGATACCGCGCCGTGCGTGGCCGGGCAGGAGTGGCGCTGGGACGGGGTGGCGTTCCGGTTCCTGCATCCACCGCCTTACTTCCCCTATCTGGGCAACGAGGCGAGCTGCGTACTGCGCATAACGACCGCGCACGGCACCGCCCTGTTGACCGGCGACATCGGCGAAGTGATCGAGCGCGACCTGGTGCGGCGTGCCGACCTCGACCCTGCCGCCTCCGTTCAGGCCGAGGTGGTCGCCATCGCCCACCACGGCAGTGCCAGCGCGTCCGATCCCGGGTTCGTCGCGGCGACCGGAGCGCGGCTGGCGCTGGTTTCCAGCGGCCATGGCAACCGGTTCGGCCATCCGAAACCGGACGTCATCGATCGCTGGCACCGCGCCGGTGCGGCGACGCTGGACACGGCCGAGGGCGGGGCGGTCACCGTGCGGCTGTATGCGGAGGGACCACGGGCGGAAACGCGACGGCGCGCACACCCGCGCCTGTGGGACGCCGCGGCACGGGCGGGCCGGGCGCCGGCCGGGGAGTCGGCTGGGCTATCCTATCGGCCGGATTGAACCCACTGAATCGGCCCCGGGCCGGAGGATTGCGCGTGCTGGAACTGGTCAAGGCCGGCGGTTGGCCGATGATTCCGCTGTTGATGCTCACCGTGCTGGCACTGGCGATCATCATCGAGCGGGCCTGGACGTTGCGGCGGTCGGCGGTGGTGCCGTCCCGGCTCGGTCGGGAAGTCCGCACCTGGGCAGCGGGCGGCAAGCTCGACCCCAGCCACATCGAGTCGCTGCGCGCGACCTCGCCACTGGGCGCATTGCTTGCCGCCGCGCTCGACGTGCGCCATCGACCACGTGACCAGATCCGCGAGCGCATCGAGGACGTCGGCCGCCATCTCGTGCACCGGATGGAGCGCTACCTCAACTCGCTCGGCACGATCGCCGCCGCCGGCCCGCTGCTCGGTCTGTTCGGCACCGTGGTCGGCATGATCCAGATGTTCCTCGGCATCCTCGACCACGGCATCGGCGACGTGAACCAGCTCGCCGGCGGGATCGGCAAGGCGCTGGTGTGCACCGCCACCGGCATGATCGTGGCGATCCCGGCGCTGATGGCGCACCGCTGGTTCCGCGGCCGCATCGCCGAGTACATCGTCGACATGGAGCACGAGGCGATGCAGTTGCTCGACACCATCGAGACCCCGCCGGCTTCGGCCGAGGTCGCACCCGGCGCGCACGGCATCTCCCCGCCGGTGAGCGCGAGCTGACCGCATGCGCATCCGCGACCATCGCGCCGACGACGAACCGGAGATCAACCTGGTTCCGATGATCGACGTCATCCTGGTGCTGATCATCTTCTTCGTGGTCACCGCGACCTTCGATGCGCGCTCGGTGATCCAGCTTGAACTGCCGCGCGCGACCGGCGAGCAGAGCGAGGCCGAGCAGGCGCTGGTGGTGCTGGTCAACGCGGAGGGCCGTTATTTCGTCGGCGATCGCGAGGTATTGCGCACCGACATCGCGTCGCTCAAGGAAACCATCTCCGAAGTCGCCGGCAGCGAGCGCGACCGCCCGGTGATGCTGCGCGCCGATGCCCGCACGCCGTACCAGGCGGTGGTGACGGTCTACGACGCACTGGGCCAGCTCGGCTTCAACCGGATCATGAGCGCGACCGCGCCGCCGGCCGCGCCCGACGCAGGCCCAGGGGCCACGCAGTGACCCAGGCCGTATCGCCGTGGCAGGTCTATCGGCGGCTGATCCGGTTCGCCCGCCCGTACCGCTCGCTGCTGGTGGTGGCGGGCATCGCGATGCTGTTCGAGGCCGGCGCCGCCGCCGGCTTCACCAAGTTGATGGAACCGATCATCGACGAGACCTTCATCACCAAGGACACCAGCCTGAGCCTGCTGTTGCCGTTGGCGATCGTCGGCCTCTTCGTGCTGCGCGGCATCGCCGGCTATGTCACCGACATGTGCATGGCCCGGTCGGGCCGCAGCATCGCCCGGGACCTGCGGGTACGGGTGCTGGGCAAGTACCTGCGATTGCCGGGGCTGCGCTTCGACAGCGAGCCGGTGCCGTCGATGCTGGTCCGGCTCGGCTCCGACAGCGACCAGGTCGCGCAGGCCGCGATCGACGCGATGAAGGTGATGCTGCAGCAATCGCTGCAGGTGATCGCGATGCTCGGCGTGATGCTGTGGACCAGCTGGCAGGTGACCATCGCGATCCTGATCATGGCGCCGCCGCTGGCCTGGGTGATGGACAAGGTCGGCAAGCGCTACCGGCGGATCAGCCACAAGATCCAGGAGAGCGGGGCGACGCTGATGCAGTCGGCCGACCAGGCCCTGGCCAACCAGCAGGAGGTCAAGGTCTACGGCGCCCAGGGCGTCGAGCTGAAGCGCTACGCCGGCCAGGCCGACCACCATCTCAAGCTCAGCCTCAAGGTCGAGTCGACCCGCAGCATCTCCTCGGCGTTGGTGCAGGTAATGGGCGCGATCGGGCTGGCGCTGCTGCTGTTCTTTGCCGGCCGCGAGGCGATTGCCGGGCGGCTGGAGGCGGGCGGTTTCGTGGTCCTGATGATCTCGATGATGGCGGTCATCCCCGCGCTGAAGCAGCTGACCAACGTGCAGGGCATGTTGCAGCGTGGCGTGGCGTCCGCGGACCGCCTGTTCGACGTGATCGACGCCGACGACGAGGTCGACGACGGCACCCGGCCGCTGGATCGCGCCCGCGGCGTCATCGAGTTCCGCGACGTCAGTGCGCGTTACCCGGGCCAGCAGCAGGCGGCGCTGACCGATGCCAGCTTCATCGCGAAACCGGGCACGGTCACCGCGATCGTGGGCCGTTCCGGCAGCGGCAAATCGACCCTGATCAAACTGATCCCCCGGTTCTATGAGGTGGAGTCCGGCGAGATCCTGCTCGACGGGCATCGGCTGCGCGAGTACAAGCTGGCCGACCTCCGCCGGCAGATCGCGCTGGTCGGCCAGCAGGTGATGCTGTTCGACGGCTCGGTTGCCGCCAACGTGGCCTATGGCGAACTCGAACAGGCGCAGCCCGAAGGCCTCGACCAGGCGATCCGTGGCGCCAACGCGATGGAGTTCGTCGAGCGCCTGCCCGACGGTGCCGAAACCAGCATCGGCAGCAAGGGCGGGCGCCTGTCCGGCGGCCAGCGCCAGCGCCTCGCGATCGCCCGGGCGATGCTGAAGGACGCGCCGATCCTGATCCTCGACGAGGCCACCGCCGCACTCGATACCGAATCCGAACGGCTGGTGCAGGACGCGCTCAACCGGTTGATGCCCGATCGCACCACGCTGGTCATCGCGCACCGCCTGTCGACCATCGAGCACGCCGACCAGGTGCTGGTGCTCGACGAGGGTCGCATCGTCGAGCGCGGCACCCATTCCGAGCTGCTGGCGCAGGACGGGCTGTACGCCCACCTGCACCGCATGCAGTTCCGCGAGGCGCAATGAACAACGCAGGCCCGGGACCCCGCCGCGAACACCAGCCGGCGTACTGGTACGGGGACGCACCGATTCCGTTGACCTCACGCCTGCTCGCGTCGGTCTACGGCGCGGTGACCAGCGTGCGTCGCAAGCTGTACCGCGCCGGCTGGTTCCGCAGCAGGCATCCGGGCGTGCCGGTGGTGGTGGTCGGCAACATCACCGCCGGCGGCGCCGGAAAGACCCCGATGACGATCGCGCTGGTCGAGCGGCTGCGCAGCGAAGGCTGGACGCCCGGCGTTGCAAGCCGGGGTTACGGCCGCGCCGATATCGGTTCCGCGGTATGGGTCGAGGCCGATACGCCGCCCGAGGTCGGCGGCGACGAGCCGGTGCTGATCGCGCGCCGCACCGGCGTCAAGCTGCGCGCCGATCGCGATCGCGCGGCCGCGGCCAGGGCGCTTGCGGAAGCGGGTTGCGACATCGTGATCTGCGACGACGGCCTGCAGCACTACCGGCTGAAGCGCGATATCGAGATCGAGGTAGTCGACGGCCGCCGCCGGTATGGCAATGGCCGGTTGCTACCCGCCGGACCGTTGCGCGAGCTGCCGGAGCGGGGCGCGGGCTGCGATTTCCGCGTCATCAACATCGCCAGCAACCCTGCGGCGGCTGGAGCCGGCGGCGGCGACACCGGCTTCGGCGAATGGCCGATGCGCCTGCACGCCGATCGCGCGATGCCGATCCTGGGCGGACGCCCGCGGGCGCTCGAAAGTTTCTCCGGCCATCGCGTGCACGCTGTCGCCGGCATCGGCAACCCCGAACGTTATTTCGCGATGCTGCGCGCGCTCGGCATCGCCGTGGTTCCGCACGCGTTCGCCGACCACCACCGCTACCGCGCAAGCGATTTCGAGTTTGGCAGCCCATTGCCGGTGCTGATGACCGAGAAGGACGCAGTGAAGTGCGCCGAGTTCGCCACCGACGCGTTCTACAGCGTCCCCGTGCGCGCGGAATTGCCCGAGGCGTTCTGGATTTCCCTCCTCGACCGCCTGCAGTCCATCGACGGCCCTCCGGAAAGCTGAATGATCGACGGCTCTCCGGAGAACCGAATGTAGGAGCGACGTAAGTCGCGAACGCCACCCATCGCATTCCTCGATACCGGATCACCCGGCCTGACGCGGCACGTTGCCCATTGAAGGCAATCGCCAACCGGATGCCCATCGCGACTTACGTCGCTCCTACAGGCGGCCGGTGGCACAATCGCGGGCATGACCGTGCCTGACTTCGTCGTCGCCATCCCCGCGCGTTACGCCGCCACCCGCCTTCCGGGCAAGCCGCTGCGGCTGCTTGGCGGCGAGCCGCTGGTGCTGCACGTCGCCCGCCGCGCGCTCGCGGCCGGTGCGCGCGAGGTCTGGGTCGCCGCCGACGATCCGCGCATCGCCGAGGCTCTGGACGGGCAGGGCGTTCGGGTCGCGATGACGTCGGCCGATCACGTGTCCGGGACCGACCGCCTCGCCGAATGCGCCCGCATCGCCGGCTGGGACGGCCAGACCATCGTGGTCAACCTGCAGGGCGACGAGCCGTTCGCACCCGCCGCGGGCATCCGCGCGGTCGCCGGGCTGCTGCGCGACAGCGCCGCGGAGATGGCGACGCTGGCTGCGCCGATCACCGACATCGAAACCCTTCTCGACCCGAACGCGGTCAAGGTCGTGCGCACCCAGAACGGTGACGCGCTGTATTTCAGCCGCGCGCCGGTTCCGTGGCCGCGCGACGCCTTCGCGACCAGCCGCGACCGCTTGCCCCGCGATCACACCTGGCTGCGCCACATCGGCATCTACTGCTATCGGGTGGACTTCCTGCAGCGTTTCGCGGCGATGCCGGCGGGGCGGCTGGAGCGGATGGAATCGCTGGAGCAGTTGCGCGTGCTGGAAACCGGGTATCGGATCGCGGTGGGCCTTGCCCCCGAGCCGTTCCCGGCAGGCGTCGATACGCCCGCGGACCTGGAGCGCGCCGAAGCGAGGCTGGCAAGCCATGGCTGAACCGACGCGGCTGCTGATGGTGTGCCTCGGCAACATCTGCCGTTCGCCGACCGCGGAAGGGGTGGTGCGCGCCCGGGTCGAGGCGGCCGGGCTTGGCAACGTGGTCGAGATCGATTCGGCCGGCACCGGCGACTGGCACATCGGTTGCAGTCCCGACCGCCGGGCGGTCGCCACCGCCGCCGCGCACGGCGTGGATATCGCCGGGCTCCGCGGTCGGCAATTGTCGAGCCGGGATTTCGCCGCGTTCGACTGGCTGCTGTGCGCCGACCGCGACAACCTGCGCAACGTGCGTGCACTGGCGCCCGACGCCGTGGCGCGCGACAAGGCGGTCCTGCTGCTGGACTGGGCCGGGGTGGAACCCGACGGTGAGGTTCCCGACCCCTACACCGGTGGCCCCGAGCACTTCGAGCAGGTCTGGGAGTTGCTGGAGCGCGCCGCGGACGGTGTCGTCCGGCGCCTGCGGGATCACCGATAATCGACCGCATCCATGAGGTCGATGTGAGCACCCGCAGCAAACCATCCGAATTCGACGGCAAGGCGTTCGCCCGCGGGCTCAGCACCGCGCCGGGCGTTTACCGCATGATCGGCGCCGACGACGGCGCGCTGTACGTCGGCAAGGCCAGCGCCTTGCGCAACCGCGTTTCCAGCTACTTCAACGCGACCCCGAAGTCGGCGCGCATCATGACGATGCTCAACCAGACCGTGCGGATGGAGGTCACCGTCACCCGCACCGAGGCGGAGGCGCTGATCCTCGAAAACCAGCTGATCAAGTCGCTGAAGCCGCGTTACAACGTGCTGTTGCGCGACGACAAGAGCTACCCGTACGTGCTGATGACCAACGAGACCTGGCCGCGGATCGCGATGCACCGCGGCCCGCGCGCGGTGCCGGGGCGCTATTTCGGTCCGTACGCCAGCGTCGGCGCGGTGCGCGACACGCTCAACCTGATGCACAAGCTGTTCAAGCTGCGCAGCTGCGAGGACAGCGTGTTCCGCAACCGGTCGCGGCCGTGCCTGCAGCACCAGATCGGTCGCTGCAGCGCGCCGTGCGTCGGGCTGGTGCCACCGCGCCAGTACGACGAAAGCGTGCGTCGCGCCGCGCTGCTGCTGGACGGGCGCAGCGACGAACTCACCGACGAACTGGGCCGCCTGATGGAGGCGGCCAGCGCCCGGCTCGACTTCGAGGAGGCGGCGCGCCTGCGCGACCTGGTCAGCTCGATCCGCACCCTGCAGGCGCGCCAGTATGTCGACGGCCGCGCCGCCGACCTCGACGTGCTCGCGGTCGCCATGCAGGGCGCCGCGGCCTGCGTGATGCTGCTGGCGTTCCGCGACGGTCGCAACCTCGGCACCCGCGCGTTCTTCCCCCGGACCAACGGCAGCGAGAATCCGGAGGAGGTGCTGGCCGCGTTCGTGTCGCAGTACTACGGCGAGCAGATCCCGCCGCGCGAGATCGTGCTCGACCGCGACATCCCGGACCGTGCGCTGATCGAGGAGGCGCTGTCCAGCGCCGGCGAGCGCAAGGTCCAGTTGCGCACCAGCGTGCGCGGCGAGCGTGCCGGTTATCTCGACCTGGCCCGTCGAAACGCCGAGATCACGCTCGCCAGCGAACGCACCAGCCACGCCGCGCAACTGGCCCGCGCGGAAGGGCTGCGCGACCTGCTCGGGCTCGCCGAGCTGCCGTCGCGGATCGAGTGCTTCGATATCAGCCACACCATGGGCGAGGCGACCGTGGCCTCGTGCGTGGTGTTCGATGCCGAGGGCCCGGTACGCGGCCAGTACCGCCGCTACAACATCACCGGCATCGAGCCGGGCGACGATTACGCGGCGATGCACCAGGCGATCCACCGGCGTTTCCGACGGTCGGTGACCGCTGCGGCGGAGCTTGCCGCCAGCGCGGACGCATCCACCGGCAAAGACAAGCGGGCAACCAGGGCCGCCGCGGTGCTGCCCGACATCCTGCTGATCGACGGCGGTGCGGGGCAGGTCGCGCAGGCGAGGGCGGTGCTGGACGACCTCGGGGTCGAGGGCATCGCGTTGGTCGGCGTCGCCAAGGGCCCGGCGCGTCGGCCTGGCGACGAGGAACTGCTGCTGCCCGGTATCGATGGAAAGCCGGGTCGCAGCGTCCGTCCCGGCGCGGAGTCGCCCGCACTGCAACTGGTCCAGCAGGTCCGCGACGAAGCCCACCGGTTCGCCATCACCGGGCACCGCGGCCGTCGCCAGAAGGCACGCAACACCAGCCGGCTGGAGGACATCCCGGGCATCGGGCCGCGCCGGCGCGGCAACCTGCTGCGCCATTTCGGCGGCCTGGCCGGTCTCAAGGCCGCCGGGGTGGAGGAAATCTCGCGCGTCGACGGGGTCAACGACGCCCTCGCCGAGCGCATCTATGCGACCCTGCACGGGTTGGATGCCGTCGAGGACGGGTCCCGCCAGGATGCGACACGGAGCGACAGATGAAGTTGACGGTACCGACCATGATCACCCTGCTGCGGATCCTGCTGATCCCGGTACTGGTGCTGGTCTTCTACCTGCCGTTCAGGTGGACCAATGAAACCGCCGCGGCGATCTTCGCGATCGCCTCGCTCACCGACTGGCTCGACGGCTGGATCGCCCGCCGCTACGACCAGTACTCCGCGTTCGGCGCGTTCCTCGACCCGGTCGCCGACAAGCTGATGGTCGCCACCGCGTTGATGCTGACCGTGCAGGCCCATCCGACCATCTGGATGGCGCTGTGGGCGGCGGTGATCATCGGCCGCGAAATCGCCGTCTCGGCGCTGCGCGAATGGATGGCCGAACTGGGCCAGCGGGCGAAGGTGAAAGTCGCCGCGATCGGCAAGGTCAAGACCATCGTGCAGATGGTCGCGCTGACCTGCCTGCTGTACCAGGACAACGTCATCGGCCTGCCGATCTTCGTCATCGGCGAGTGGCTGCTGGCGGCCGCGGCGCTGCTGACACTGTGGTCCGGACTCGCTTACCTGCGCGCGGCGTGGCCGACCCTGAAGGAAGATGCACGAGAGTAGTTGACAGTTTTCTCCGGATGCCTAAAATGGCGGCTCCTCAGCGGGAATAGCTCAGTTGGTAGAGCACGACCTTGCCAAGGTCGGGGTCGCGAGTTCGAGTCTCGTTTCCCGCTCCAGATTTCGCGCTCCGGTTCGCCGGAGCGGTTTTCGAAACAAAACCCCGCTCGCGGGGTTTTGTTTTTTCCAGGGGTTGCTTCGCGCAACCAGCGTCGCAGGCGGTATGCTTGCGGGGCGCGTCATCCGGCCGGGTGGCAGAGTGGTTATGCAGCGGACTGCAAATCCGCGTACGCCGGTTCAATTCCGACCTCGGCCTCCATTTCAAAAGCCCGCTCCGGCGGGCTTTTTCTTTGTGTAACGGTAGACTACGCCGTGGCTGGTCGAGCACGCCCGGATGGCGGAACTGGTAGACGCAACGGACTTAAAATCCGTCAGCCGCAAGGCTATCCGGGTTCGATCCCCGGTCCGGGCACCAGCGCGATGACGCGCTTCGGGTAGACGCGCTTGGGTGGACGCGCTTGAGGTAGGAGCGACGTAAGTCGCGATTTCACGGCGATCCCGGGTGCCAGTGAAATCGCGACTTACGTCGCTCCTACAACGGAGCCGATCGCGCTCCTGCCATGACAGCCCCGTCACCGCGTATCGATATGGTTTGGACATGCTTCCAACCCTGCTCGCGCTGGTCCTGCCTGCTGCGCCCCAGGTGGCTGTGCCGCCCGATTACGACGTGTCGGAATTCAACCGCTGCCTCGACGTGCTCGAACGCGAGGCCACGGGTGCCGGAGTGAACGAGGCGCTGTTCGACCTGCACGTGCGGTCGGTCGAGCCGGACACCTCGGTGTTGCGGTTGCTGGACGCCCAACCGGAGTTCAAGACACCAATCTGGGACTACCTGGCGGGCCTGGTCGACGAGGAGCGCGTCGCCGACGGCAGGGCGATGCTGGCACAACATGCGGCGACGCTGGCGCGGGTGCAGCAGCAGTACGGTGTCGACCCGGCGACCGTGGTCGCGGTGTGGGGCGTGGAGAGCGACTTCGGCGGCACCTTCGGCAGCCGGCCGTTGCTGCAATCGCTGACCACGCTTTCATGCATGGGCCGGCGACAGGAATTCTTCCGTGGCGAGCTGTTCTCGACGCTGCGGATCATCCAGTCCGGCGACGTGGCGGCCGACAAACTGGTCGGCTCCTGGGCGGGCGCGTTCGGGCACACCCAGTTCATGCCATCGACGTTCCGGCGCATCGCGGTCGACTTCGACGGCGACGGGCGGCGCGACCTGGTCGGCAGCATCCCGGATGCGCTCGCGTCGACCGCGAACTACCTCGAGCGCTCCGGCTGGCGCAGTGGCGAACCGTGGGGCTACGAAGTACGCCTGCCGGCCGGATTCGACCTGTCGGTGAGCGGCCGCACCGAGCGACGCCCGTTGTCGTACTGGGTCGGACGCGGGATCCGTCGTGTCGATGGCACTGCGGTCGACGCCACGTCGACGCGGTCGGCGCTGTTGTTGCCGGCGGACCGGGCGGGCCCGGCGTTCCTGGTGTTCAAGAACTTCGACGCGATCTATTCCTACAACTCGGCCGAGAGCTACGCGCTGGCGATCGCGCACCTGTCGGACCGGCTGCGGGGGCAGGGCGGGTTCGTGCAGGACTGGCCAACCGACGACCCGGGCCTGTCGCGACGCGAGCGGCGCGAGCTGCAGGCGTTGCTTCTGCAACGCGGCCACGCGATAGGCGAGGTCGACGGCATCATCGGCAGCAACAGCCGCGCGGCGATCCGGCTGGAGCAGCAGCGGCTGGGACTGGCGGGCGATGGCCGTGCCAGCCAGAGCCTGTTGCAGGCGTTGCGTGCCGCCGCCCCGGGCGAAGCAGCAGGCGCACCCACCCGCTAGGCGGGCACACACCTGCCGCGTCCGCGCATGGCAGGTATCCTCAGGACCGGTCCGAACCCGCGGGAGACTGCATGTCGCGTTACGCCCTCTACATCCTGTGTGTCCTCATGGCCCTGCTTTCGGCGGTCATGACCCTGTGGCTGGACCGTGGATGGCTTTGGGCTCTGGTAGTGTTCGGCGCGCTGGCGGCGCTGGGTACGTGGGACCTGCTGCAACGGCGCAGCACCCTGCGGCGCAACTATCCGGTGCTCGCGCACTTCCGCTACGGGCTGGAGTCGATCGGGCCGGAGATGCGGCAGTACTTCATTCAGGCCGACACCGCCGAGGTGCCGTTCTCGCGGTTGCAGCGGGCGCTGGTCTACCAGCGTTCCAAGTCGGTCATCGATACGCGGCCTTTCGGCACCCTGCAGGATGTCTACGGCAACGATTACGAATGGATCAACCATTCGATGGTGCCGACTCCGCATGGCGATCCCGACTTCCGCGTGCTGATCGGCGAGAAGAGCGCGCAGCCGTACTCGGCCAGCGTGTTCAACATCTCGGCGATGAGCTGGGGTTCGCTGTCGGCCAATGCGATCCGCGCGCTCAACAAGGGCGCCAAGGCCGGCGGTTTCTATCACGACACCGGCGAGGGATCGATCTCGCCGTACCACCGTGAGCATGGCGGCGACCTGTGCTGGGAGATCGGCTCGGGCTACTTCGGTTGCCGCGACGAGCACGGCAACTTCAGCGCCGAGCGTTTCGTCGCCAATGCCGCCGACCCGCAGGTCAAGCTGATCGAAATCAAGCTGTCGCAGGGCGCCAAGCCGGGCCATGGCGGCGTGCTGCCGGCGCCCAAGGTGACAGAGGAAGTCGCCGCCACCCGTGGCGTGCTGCCGTGGGTCGACTGCGTGTCGCCGGCGCAGCACAGTGCGTTTTCCACGCCGGTCGGGCTGCTCGAATTCGTCGCCGAGTTGCGCCGGTTGTCAGGCGGCAAGCCGACCGGCTTCAAGCTGGCGATCGGCCATCCCTGGGAATGGTTCGGCATCGCCAAGGCGATGAAGGAAACCGGGCTGCTGCCGGACTTCATCGTCGTCGATGGCGCCGAGGGCGGCACCGGCGCCGCACCGGCCGAGTTCATGGACCATGTCGGCCTGCCGATGCACGAGGCGTTGATGCTGGTCCACAACACGCTGGTCGGGCTGGAGCTGCGCGACAGCCTGCGCATCGGCTCGGCTGGGCGGATCACCAGCGCGTTCGACCTGGCGCGCACGCTGGCGATGGGCGCGGACTGGTGCAACGCCGGGCGCGGTTTCATGTTCGCGGTAGGGTGCATCCAGGCGCAGGCCTGCCACACCGGCGAGTGCCCGACCGGTGTTGCGACGCAGGACCCGAAGCGCTGGAAACACCTGGACGTGGTGGACAAGGCCACGCGGGTGCACAACTTCCACGACAACACCCTGCGGGCGCTGCGTGACCTGCTGTGCGCGGCGGGGTTGAGCCATCCGCGCGAGGTTGGCCCCGAGCACATACTGCGCCGGGTGTCGCCGTTCGAGGTGCGCTCGCTGGCGGCGTTGTACCGCTTCCTGGAGCCGGGCGACCTGCTGAAGGGCATCCCCGACCACGCAGTGTTCCAGTCGTTCTGGGCGAGCGCTCGCAGCGATTCGTTCAGCGCACCGGCCAAGGCGACGAAGATGCGCGAGAGCAAATCGTTCTAGCCGACGGCGAAGCCGGCTGCAGCCGTCCTCAATCCAGAAGGTCGAGCACGCGCTCCGGCGGGCGGCCGATCACCGCCCGTCCTCCGTGGACGAAGATCGGCCGCTCGATCAGGCGCGGATGGCTGGCCATCGCCTCGATCAGTTCGTCTTCCGACTTGCCGGTGTCGGCCAGCCCCAGCTCCGCGTACTCGGCCTCACCGGTGCGAAGCAGGTCGCGTGCCGCAAGGTCGAGCATCTCCAGCAGCCCGCGCAGTTCGTCAGTCGAGGGCGGGGTGTCGAGGTAGGCGATGACCCGCGGCTCGATGCCGCGCTCGCGCAGCAGTTCGAGCGTGCCACGGGACTTGGAGCAGCGCGGATTGTGGTACAGGCGGGTGTCGTTCATCGCGGCGCCTTTCGGGGAGGGCGGAAAACGAAAAAAGCCGGCTTGCGGCCGGCTTTTTGTACAGCTTGGTGGGCGGTGCAGGGATCGAACCTGCGACCCTTGCCGTGTGAAGGCAATGCTCTACCGCTGAGCTAACCGCCCGGTGATGCTGGCCGGGCAGTTTACTGGCCGGCTGGCGCGGCGGCAAGCCTCAGTTGCGGAAGCGGTCGACCAGTTCGATGTAGCGGCGCATCGCCTCGTCGCGCGGGGTGCCGGCCACGGCCGCCCGGGCCTCGTATTTGGCGGTGCCAACGAAGTCGAAGAAGCCCGGCTTGTCGCCGCTGACGTCGCCTTCGGTGGCCTGTTTGTAGAGCGCATACAGCCGCAACAGGTCTTCGTTGCCGGGGCGCTCGGAGAGGTTCTCGACGTCGTGGGCGGCGCGCTCGAAGGCGGTCTTCAGGTCCGACATGACGTTCCCCCGACGCAACGTGCTGAGGCGGGCATGACAGCACGCAGGGCGGGGTGGGTCAACCGCGTCAGAAGGTCCGGCATTGGATGAAGCGGACGGTGTCGCTGCTGCCCGGTGGCGGCTGCAATTGCACGCGCGAGGTGCGCAGCAGTTCGCTGCGTTCCAGCACCGGGCAGATGGCATCGATCTGCTCCGGGCTGGCGTCGGGCAACAGGTGGACCAGCAGGGTCGAGCGGGTCGCCCACGCGGCGCGCTCGACGCCGGGCAGGGCGGACACCGAACGGGTTATGTCGAGGCGGTCCTGGTCTTCGCTCGGTGCCGGAGCCTCGTCGACGCCGGCTGGCGCAACGGTGGTGGTCTCGGCTGCGGCTGCGGGCGCTGCCACCGCCGGAGCCTGCTCCGCCGGCATGGAATCGGGTGGCATGCCCGGCTCGTTGCCGGTCAGCAACATCGCCACTGTCAGCCCGAGTGCAAGCGCGCCGACCCAGACCAGCCCGGTGGCGCGCGCGACCTGTGTATGGGCGCGGGCGACGAGGTCGCGGTGCAGGCTGGGTGGCAGCAGCGGGTCGATCAACGGCCACAGGGTGGCGCCGTCCAGCAGCTCGATGCCCTGGTCCTGCCTGCGCGCGTCCGGATCGATCCGGCCGAGGGTCGCGAGGATGCCGCCGCGCGCATTGCTGCCGCGCACCGCGCGGGCCAGCTCGTCGACCATTGCCGGCTTGATGCGGTAGTTGACGCCCTGCTTGCAGCTGAGCAGCCAGGTCTGGCCGTCGCGGTTCAACAGCAGGTCGGCCTGCTGGCCGCGGTTGGCGTCGGGCTCGATGCGGCTGGCCTCGAATCCCTGCTGTTGCAGTGCCTCGATCACGAACCGGGAGAACTCGCGCCATCGCATGGCGGCCAGTGCCCGCAGGCCACCGGCGGCGACCAGCTGCCGGCAATGGGTCGTCCATAACCAGGCGGTGATGCCGCCGCCCACCACGCCGGCAATGACGAGGGCGGTCACCACGAATGAAACTGTGAGCATGCGTCGGGTCTGCCTGTCCGAGGTTCCGGAAAATCCGCCGGCAATATACGTGGAGCCGGGCGAACGTTAAGTGAGCCGGAGCACGCTCAGGAAAAGCGCTCGCCGAGCACGCGCCGGATCTCGGCTTCGATCGGCCCCTTCATCGCGCCGAACAGGAACCCCAGTTGCGCGGTGACATGCAACTGCGACGGCAGCAGGGCGATGCGCCCTTCGATGCCGCTGCGGGTGAAGTCGAGGATGTCGTCGTTCCACCGGTATTCCACGCCGAAGCGATCGGCCAGCTTGTCGGCGACCTCCTGCACGGCCTGGCGCGCATGGCCGGGATTCATCGAGTGGGGGTGCTGAATGTCGATGCTGGCCATGCGGGCTCCTGGGATGCGTGCATGCGTATTGTGCGGTGCGCGGCGCCGGCATCAAAATCCGTGGCGCACGCCTGCGGCCGTGCTAGATTGCCGCGGCGTGGATGCCCTGAGACTTCGATTCCAAAACCGCGAGCGTGACGACCTGGTGCTGACGCCGGGCGTGCACGCCATCGGCCATGCCGCCGACGGCCGCCCGTGCCTGGTCGACCACCCCGATGATGCGCTGGTGCAGTTCTGCATCGACCGCCGCGGCACGTGGCTGCAACTGCGCAACAGCGCCCCCGGCCTGCACGTCAATGGACGCCCGGTGCGTCGGATGGCGATGCTCCGGGCCGGCGACAGCGTGCATATCGATGGAATCGAGCTGACCCTGCTCGGCGCGGACCCGCGGCCGATGCCGCACAGCGTGCCGGATGTCGGTGCCATCGACAGCCGGGTGGTCCTGCGCGGCGTCGGCGGACTGCACCACGGGCGCTGCTACAGCCTCGACCAGTCGCGCGAGATCGGCCGACTGCCCGAGTGCGCCATCCGTGTCGACGAACCCACCTTCGCCGAGCGCCACGCACGGCTGGAACCGCACCAGGACGGCGTGGTGCTGCGCGACCTCGGCTCGGCCAATGGCACCGTCGTCAACGGCCATCCCGTGCGCGACGCGCTGTTGCGTCCGGGCGACCAGATCGCCTTCGGTGCGCAGCACCGGTTCGTGCTGGAGTCGCCGTTGTCGGGCACGCCGGTGGCCGCGGCGAAACTGCCGATGGACGAGGAGATCGAGTTCCGTTCACCGCGCGAACCCGAGCCGTCGCCCATCGGTTCGTCGATGCGCCGGATGCCGTGGTTGCTGCTCGCCGCGCTGCTGCTGGCCGGGGCGCTGACCCTGCTGCTTCTGTACGGCGTGCGCTGACCGGCAACGCGCGTTTGGTTGCGGCTGCAACCATGTCCGCGGGCTGTGGTGCACTGCGGCATACTGGCCGCCACGCCCCTCGGAACGACTTCGAATGTCCCGCGCGTTCAACTTCAGTGCCGGTCCCGCGACCCTCCCCGAATCCGTATTGCGACAGGCGCGCGACGAGTTTCTGGAGTGGCGTGACGCCGGGGCGTCGCTGGTCGAACTGAGCCATCGCGGCCCCGAGTTCATGCAGGTCGCCGCCGAAGCCGAGGCCGACCTGCGGGCCCTGCTGTCGATTCCCGACGACTATGCGGTGCTGTTCCTGTCGGGCGGCGCCACGACCCAGCAGGCGCTGATCGCGCTGAACCTGGCGACGCCGGGGCAGGTGGCCGATTACGTGGTCACCGGCCACTGGGGCAACACCGCATTGAAGCAGGCGGCGCCGTATGTCGAAGCCAGGCTCGTGGCCAGTGGCGAGGCGGGCGGCTTCCGCGACATCCCGGCGCGCGGCGACTGGCGGTTGTCGGCGGATGCGGCATACGTGCACTACACCGCCAACGAGACCATCCATGGCGTCGAGTTCCGCGATGTTCCCGATGCCGGCGCGGTGCCGCTGGTCGCGGATTTCAGCTCCAGTATCGCGGCCGAGCCGGTCGACGTGTCGCGGTTCGGCATGATCTACGCCGGGGCGCAGAAGAACCTCGGGCCAGTCGGGGTCAGCGTGGTGATCGTGCGGCGCGGCCTGCTCGAACGCGCCGGCCAGCCGCGCGCACCGATCTTCGACTACGCCGCCCACGCGCGGGCGGGCTCGATGCTCAACACGCCGCCGAGCTTCAACTGGTATCTCGCCGGACTGGTGTTCAAGTGGATGCTGGCCGAGGGCGGTGTCGCCGAATTCGCCCGCCGCAATGCGCGCAAGGCGGCGCTGCTGTACGCCGCGATCGACGGCTCCGGCGGCTTCTACCGCAACGAGGTCGCGCCGGCCGCGCGTTCGCGGATGAACGTGCCGTTCTTCCTGCACGACGACGCGCTGGATGCGGTCTTCCTCGACGAGGCGCGGCAGGCCGGGCTGATCTCGCTCAAGGGCCACCGCGCGCTGGGTGGCATGCGCGCGTCGATCTACAACGCGATGCCCGAGGCGGGCGTGCAGGCGTTGGCCGGGTTCATGCGGGAGTTCCAGCAGCGGCACGGCTGATGCCATGCGTGCGACCGGCTCGCCATCATTCCCGTGATGCGCGGACCGGCGGCTTCGATGCCAAAAGATCATTTTCGCCAGGCGCCGCTTCAACCTAGAGTCGGGGGCGGCCGGCCCGGCCAACGCGAGGGGCGAGTGCCTCCGCGGTAACGACGGATACAAAGAGCAGACGTCATGGACAAGCCCAACCAGAACCCCGCCGATCTCGCCGACCTGCGCGAGCGCATCGACGGCATCGACCGCAGCATCCAGCAGCTGATCGCCGAGCGCGCGCAGTTTGCCGGGCAGGTCGGCCGCGCCAAGGGCAAGCTGGCCGCGGCGGTGGACTACTATCGGCCCGAGCGCGAGGCCCAGGTGCTGCGCCGGGTGGTCGACCGCAACGACGGCCCGCTCGGCGACGAGGTGCTGGTGCGGCTGTTCCGCGAAATCATGTCGGCCTGCCTGGCCCAGCAGGAGCCGCTGAAGATCGGTTTCCTCGGCCCGGAAGGCACGCATTCGCAGCAGGCGGTCTACAAGCATTTCGGCCATTCGATCCACGGCCTGCCGCTGGGCAGCATCGACGAGGTGTTCAGCGAGGTCGAGTCCGGCGCGGCCGACTTCGGCGTCGTGCCGGTGGAAAATTCGACCCAGGGCACCATCCAGTCGACCCTCGACATGTTCCTCAGCTCGCAGGTCAAGATCTGCGGCGAGGTCGAACTGGCGGTGCACCAGCACCTGCTGTCGCGCAGTGGCCGGATCGAGGACATCGAGCGGGTCTATTCGCACCCGCAGTCGTTCGCGCAGTGCAAGGCGTGGTTGCGGCAGTACCTGCCTCACGCGGAGAAGATCCCGCTGGCGAGCAACGCCGAGGCCGCGCGTCGTGCCCGCAACGCCGATGACGCCGCCGCGATCGCCGGCATCAGCGCCGCCAACGTCTACGGGCTCAAGGCGGTGGCGGGTCCGATCGAGGACCGGCCCGACAACACCACGCGGTTCCTGGTGCTCGGCCGCGAGCTGTTCCCGTCGTCGGGCAACGACCGCACCTCGCTGCTGATCTTCATCAAGGACCAGCCCGGCGCGTTGCACCACGTGCTCGCCCCGTTTGCGCGGCACGGCCTGAGCATGAACCGGATCGAGTCGCGGCCCGGGCATACCGGTCGCTGGCAGTACGCGTTCTTCGTCGATATCGGTGGCCACGTCGAACAGGAGGCGGTGTGCGCCGCGCTCGACGAGCTCGCGGAGTTCGCGCAGGAGGTCAAGGTGCTCGGCTCGTACCCGGTCGCGATTACATGAGCAGCACGGAATCCGGACCCTCCATCGATTTCGAATCGCGGGCGGCCGAAGGCATCCGGCGCCTGCGCGCCTATGACCCCGGTCACGACCTTGTCGCGTTTCGCCGTCGGTTCGGTGCGGACCTGGTCGAGCTCGGCTCCAACGAGAATCCCTACGGGCCATCACCGGCGGCACGGGCGGCGATCGTCGACCAGTTGGATGCATTGCACCGGTACCCGGATCCACTCGGCGCCGACCTGAAACGCGCACTCGCCGCGACCCACGGTGTCGATCCGGACCGGATCCTGCTCGGCAACGGCTCGCACGAGTTGCTGATGCAACTGGCGCAGGTATTCGCCGGCGCGGGCGATGACGTGGTGTTTTCGCGGTACGGCTTCGCCGTGTTCGCGCTCGCGACCCAGGCCGCCGATGCCACCGCGCGAATCGTGGAGGCATTGCCGCGCGACCACGCGATGCCGCTCGGGCACGATCTCGACGCGATTGCCGACGCCATCACGCCCGCGACCCGGCTGGTCTACCTCGCCAACCCCAACAATCCGACCGGTACCTGGTTCGGGCAGGCCGCGCTGGAGGCGTTCATGGCGCGCGTCCCCGGCAGCGTGATCGTGGTGATGGACGAGGCCTACGCCGAGATGGCCGATGCCGACGTCGATGCCGCCAGCGCGTTGCCGTTGCTTTCGGCTTACCCGAACCTGCTGCTGACCCGCACCTTCAGCAAGGCCTACGGACTGGCTGGCCTGCGGGTGGGCTACCTGATCGGCGCGCCGGGGCTGGTCGCGGTGATGGAGCGCATCCGCGAGAGCTTCAACGTCAACGGCCCCGCGCTGGCCGCCTGCGAGGCGGCGCTGGGGGACACCGCGCACCTGCATCAGGCCTGCGAGCGCAATGCGCAGCAGCGCGCAGAGCTGGCCGACGCACTGCGCGCGCGAGGGCGCGTGGTGCTGCCGTCGCAGACCAATTTCCTGCTGGTCGAGTTCGGTCCCGATACCGCGAACATCGAGGCCGCGTTGATCGCGCGCGGCGTGGTGCTGCGGCCGATGGGCGGCTACGGCCTGCCGGAGTGGCTGCGCATCACCGTCGGTACCGCCGATGAGAACCGGCGCCTGCTTGCGGCGCTCGACGAGGTGCTGGCATGAGCGGCGGTGCGCGCGACTGGATCGCCGCCGCGAGGCAGCCCTTGCGTGGACGCATCCGGGTGCCGGGCGACAAGTCGGTCTCGCATCGCGCGGTGATGCTGGGCGCGCTGGCCGAAGGCAGTACCGAGATCCACGGTTTCCTGGAAGGCGAGGACACCCGCGCCACCGCCGCCATATTCGAGCAGTTGGGCGTCCGCATCGAAGCCCCGGCGGCTACCGGCCGCATCGTCCACGGCGTCGGCCTGCACGGCCTGCGCGGTAGCGGGCAGGCGCTGGATTGCGGCAACGCCGGCACCGGCATGCGCCTGCTGGCCGGCGTGCTGGCGGGGCAGGCGTTCGACAGCGTGCTGGTCGGCGACGCGTCGCTGTCGAAGCGTCCGATGCGGCGGATCACCGAACCCCTGGCGCTGATGGGCGCGCGCATCGACACCGGCGCGCAGGGCGTGCCGCCACTCCACATCCGCGGCGGCGCCTTGCGCGGTATCGATTACGACCTGCCGGTCGCCAGCGCGCAGGTGAAGTCGGCACTGCTGCTGGCCGGGCTGTACGCCAGTGGTTGGACCACGGTCCGCGAGCCGCACCCGACCCGCGACTACACCGAACGCATGCTCGCGGCATTCGGCTGGCCGATCGAGTACGCGCCGGGTCACGCACGCCTCGAAGGCGGACACCGGTTGCGCGCCACGCGCATCGACGTACCCGCCGATTTTTCGTCGGCCGCGTTCTTCCTGGTCGCGGCCAGCGTGGTGCCGGGTTCGGAGTTGCATATCGATGCGGTCGGCATGAACCCACGGCGTACCGGCCTGCTGCAGGCGCTGCGGTTGATGGGCGCCGACATCCGCGAGGAGAACCCGCGGGAGCAGGGTGGCGAACCGGTCGCCGATCTCGTGGTCCGGCATGCCGTGCTGCGCGGCATCGAGGTGCCCGAAGCGCTGGTGCCGGACATGATCGACGAGTTCCCGGCACTGTTTATTGCGGCGGCCTGCGCCGATGGCCGCACCGTCGTCCGCGGTGCCGCCGAACTGCGGGTCAAGGAGTCCGACCGCATCGCGACGATGGCCGCCGGCCTGCGCGCGCTGGGTGTCGCGATCGAGGAAACACCCGATGGCGCGGTGATCGAAGGCCGTGCGGGCAAGGGCGTTCTGTTCGACCGCGGCGAGGTGGACAGCCACGGCGACCACCGCATCGCGATGAGCTTCGCCATCGCCGCCCAGCTCGCCCGCGGCGAGGTACGCATCCGCGACACCGCCAACGTCGCCACCTCGTTCCCCGGCTTCGAAACACTGGCAACCCGCACCGGCATGACCCTGAAACCAGCTTGACCCCGCCTTGTGTAGGAGCGACGTAAGTCGCGACCGCACGGCGAAATCGGGCATCAGTGAAATCGCGACTTACGTCGCTCCTACAACGAAGCCACCGCGATCGGCCGACTCCCTACCGCCGCGGCTCGAACGAAATCGGCACCACCACCGTTCCCACCGTCGGCTGTCCATCCAGCATCGCCGGGTGGAACCGCCACCGCCTGACCGCATCCACCGCGGCGCGGTCCAGCAATCGCGAACCGCTGCCATCGGCCACCTCCACCGAGGTCGGCACGCCGTCGGGACCGATCGCGGCCCGGACCAGCACCGTGCCGCTTTCGCCACGGCGCAACGCCCGGCTCGGGTACTGCGGCGGAGCGTTGCGACCGGCGATCGGCCGCGGCTGGGTCGCCTCCGACGTTGCGGGCACCTCGGTCGGCAGGGGTGCTGCGGGGGCGGCCGGGGGCGGTTCCGTCTCGACCAGACGCGGCTCGTCGCGGTCCTCCGCTGCCTGCCCGGCGTCCGCACTCTGCTGACCCGACTCCAGCCCGCTGGTTTCGCCGCCACGCGCTGGCGACGGCGTCGGCAGCGGGTCGTAATCCGGCGCGGCGGCCGTCGGCGGGGCGTCGCCCGCGCGGTAGAAATCATCGGCGTCGTGGCCGCGCGACCAGACCAGCGCAAACAGCAGGAGCCCGGCGACGATGGCGCCGAGCACCCACCACAACGCGCGGCGCGATGGCCGCCATGCGGCGAGCTTGGAGGTGGAGCGACGCGGGGCGGGCGAGGGCGTTGACATGGGCGGATCGATGGTGGCCGGACCCGCATTGTGCACATAGCGGGTCGAACATCGCCAAGCCCGCGCCCATCGACGGCGATTCCAAGCGATAATTGCCGGTCAGATCACTCGAAACGATGCCGATATGCTCGACCCGAACCTGTTGCGCCAGCAGCCCGCCGAACTCGCCGTGCAATTGCGCGAGAAGCGCGGTTTCGACCTCGACGCCGCCGCGCTGGAAACCTTGGAGGCCGAGCGCAAGCAGATCCAGGTCCGCACTCAGGAGCTGCAGAACCTGCGCAACACCCGCTCCAAGGCGATCGGCCAGGCCAAGGCCAAGGGCGAGGACGTCGCGCCGCTGCTGGCCGAGGTCGCGGGTTTCGGTGACGAGCTGAAGGCCAGCGAGGCGCGGCTGGACGTGATCAAGGCCGAGCTCGACGCGATCGCGCTGGGCCTGCCGAACCTGCCGCACGAGTCCGTCCCCGCCGGCAAGGACGAGGCCGACAACGTCGAGCAGCACCGCTGGGGCACGCCGCGCACGTTCGATTTCGAAGTGAAGGACCATGTCGAACTCGGTGCCCGCAACGGCTGGCTCGACGGCGACACCGCGGCCAAGCTCAGCGGTGCGCGCTTCACCGTGCTGCGCGGCCAGCTGGCGCGCCTGCACCGCGCGCTCGCCCAGTTCATGCTCGACCTGCACACCAACGAACACGGTTATGGGGAAACCAGCGTGCCGCTGCTGGTCAACGCCGAGAGCATGCAGGGCACCGGCCAGTTGCCGAAGTTCGAGGACGACCTGTTCGCGACCGCGATCGGCGACGCCGCGTCCGCCAGCAGCCGGCGCTACCTGATCCCGACCTCGGAAGTCCCGCTGACCAACATCGTCCGCGACGAGATCCTCGACGACGCCGCCATGCCGCTGCGCATGACCGCGCACTCGATGTGCTTCCGCGCCGAGGCCGGTGCCTACGGCCGCGACACCCGCGGCATGATCCGCCAGCACCAGTTCGAGAAGGTCGAGCTGGTCACCATCGCCCGGCCCGACGAGTCGTATGCCGAGCACGAGCGCATGACCCGCTGCGCCGAAGTGGTGCTGGAGAAACTCGGCCTGCCGTACCGCCGCGTGCTGCTGTGCAGCGGCGACATGGGCTTCTCCGCGACCAAGACCTTCGACCTCGAAGTCTGGCTGCCGAGCCAGGACACCTACCGCGAGATCTCATCGGTCTCCAACTGCGAAGCCTTCCAGGCCCGCCGCATGCAGGCCCGCTGGCGCAACCCCGCGACCGGCAAGCCCGAACTGGTCCACACCCTCAACGGCTCCGGCGTCGCCGTCGGCCGCGCGTTGATCGCGGTGATGGAGAACAACCAGAACGCCGACGGCAGCATCACCGTGCCCGAAGTGCTGCGCCCCTACATGGGCGGCCTCGACAAGATCGCCTGAGCCAGCGCCGCCCCAGCCGCGATAGAGCACCCCCTGTAGGAGCGACGTAAGTCGCGATTTCACGACGCAACCGGGCGTCAGTGAAATCGCGACTCACGTCGCTCCTACAAAAGGCGGGCTTTTCACCCGCCTCCAACCCTCAAGCCGCCTCAAGCACCGCCGGCACCACAATCGACTCCCGCGCCGCCGCCATCGCCTCGGCCCGACGCTCCGGCGACATCGCCACCCCCTCGGCCCGCACGAACTCCACATCCGTGATCCCGAGGAACCCGAACAGGAACGTCAGGAACGGCTCCTGGAAATCACTCGGCGCCCCGCTGTGCACGCCACCGCGCCCACTGGCGATCACCAGCTTCTTGCCGCCGGCCAAGCCCTCCGGCCCGTTCTCGGTATAGCGGAACGTCGTCCCCGCCACCGTCACCCGGTCGATCCAGGCCTTCAGCGTCGACGGAATCGCGAAGTTGTACATTGGCGCCCCGACCACCACCACGTCGGCCTCCAGGAACTGCTTCAGCACCTGCTCGGCGTCGGCCACCTCGGCCGGGTCGGCCTTGGCCAGCGAGCGGCCGGTCAGGTGCGGCACCGGGTTGGCGTCCAGGTCGCGGTACTGCACCTGCAGCCCGGGCACCCGGTCCTGCCAGCGGGCGACCACGGCGGCGGTCAGCTCGCGGGTGACGGAATTGGCGCCGAGCGCGCTGGAATCGATGTGCAACAGTTTCATGGTGGACCTCGTCGAAGTAGGGCGGCAGCGCCGCGTCGAGGACCACGTTAGGTCGTTGCGTAATCAGGATAAACCCGGTCTAATATCACGCTACGTTCTGTTTCTGGAATTATCCCGATGCACGACCTCAACGACCTCTACTACTTCGCGATGGTGGTGGACCATCAGGGCTTCGCCGCCGCCGAGCGCGCCCTGGGCATCCCCAAATCGCGCCTGAGCCGCCGCATCACCCAGCTCGAGACCGACCTTGGCGTGCGCCTGCTGCAGCGTTCGACACGCCGGTTCGCGGTGACCGATGTCGGCACCAGCGTCTACCGCCACGCCCAGTCGATGCTGGCCGAGGCGCAGGCCGCGCACGAGGTGGTCGACCGCCTCAGCGCCGAGCCGCGCGGCGTGATCCGGGTCAGCGTGCCGGTCGGCACCGCCCAGCAGCAGTTGCCGAGACTGCTGCCCGAATTCCTCGCCCGCTACCCGCAGGTGCGCGTGCAACTGCAGGTCAGCAACCGCCGCGTCGACGTCATCAACGAGGGCGTCGACATCGCCCTGCGCGTGCGCAGCAAGCTCGACGACGACGGCAGCCTGGTGATGCGCAGCTTCGGCCAGATCCAGGAACTGCTGGTCGCCAGCCCCACCTACCTGCGCAAGATGGGCCGCCCGGCCAGCCCCGACGACCTCGCCGAACACGTCACCCTGAGCATGCACGAGGACGAAGTCCGCCAGCGCTGGGAACTGCATGGCCCCGACGACGAGGTGCGGAAGATCGACCTCAAGCCGCGCGTCGCCGGCTTCGACTTCCCGATGTTGATGTCGCTGGCCACCCAGGGCGTCGGCATCACCATGCTGCCCGAAACCATCTGCGCCGAAGCCGTGCGCAAGGGCGAGCTGGAAGTCGTGCTGCCCGAATGGCGCCTGCCGCAGGGCATCTTCCACGCCGTGTTCGCCTCGCGCCGCGGCATGCTGCCGGCGGTGCGGGTGTTCATCGACTTCCTCGCCGAGAAGCTGCCCGACCTGGTCGAATCCGCCCGGCTGGGCTGCAGCGACATCAAGGGCAAGGCCTGCACCGAGGCCGAGCTGAAGGCCTTCGAGCGCTGAGCGCACCCCCGCGGAGCATGCGAGAATGTCGCCCGCCGCGTGCAACGCGCGGCGCGCAGACGCATACGGAGAGATGGCCGAGCGGTTTAAGGCACCGGTCTTGAAAACCGGCGAAGGGTCAAACCTTCCGTGGGTTCGAATCCCACTCTCTCCGCCATTTGGCCCGCAGCAGTGCGGGCTTTTTTCATGGGGCTGCTTTCGACCCAAAGCGGGCATCTAACCTACACAGGCCAATCCGCCAGGTCCTCGCTGAAGGCGTTTATTCCATAAGATCCTTTACGCTCCAGCGGCTATACCGAGCCATCGGCCCCGAATCGGGCGGTGATCGCCCGGCTGGAGAGTTTCTCAGGACTGATGAATGGCTATTGGACCGGAATTAATGCTGGCGAGGTGATCTAGATGGCGTCCCGTTAACTGGTGTAGAAGTTCAGTTCGGTAAGCGCATAGCGCCCGACCGATAGCGGGGCCCTTGGTTGTGAAGAATCATGATCCCGCGACGATCTATCCCGGCCTATAACCATCGGCGCCAAAGCGAGCATTGGTAGAGCCCGGCAAAGCTACACGGCGTACACGGCGGTTCACACCCGCGCGAGAAGACGTCGCAGGCTCTGGGCGAGCGGGACGATATCGTCCGCATCCTGCGGCCGACCATGAATGGCCAGACACGCAAACTGGCGGTTTTCGAGCCTGGAGACGAAGTCCGCAGCATCGTGGGGGCCGCGTGACCGCCAAAGGCTTGGCCGACATGCTCCACGACCGCGGCATTCTGTCGTCGACGGCGTGCAACTTGGCCACATCAGCTACGCACGCTGTCTGCCTTTCGCGTGTCTGTTCCAAACGTCGTCGTCCGGCCCTTCAATCGGGCCGCCGCTGCGATCTTGACTAAGCGCTGAAACGTCGGGCATTGCGCATGGCCGGGCGCAGGACATTCCGCCGCATGGCGCAGCCCTTTGCTCATCGCCCGCAGGCGCTTGACGGTGGCGTCGATCTCATCCGCCTTGGCCATGAGCAAATTTTTGTCGACCTGGGGTGCTCCAGCGGGCGACAGCATGGCACCGATCTCGTCCAGCGAAAGGCCGCCGGCTTGTCCCAGGGCGACCAATCCCAACTGATCGAGCACGTCCGGCGCGAAGTGCCGCCGCTCGCCAGCGCCTCGGGTCGCCGAGATTAGCCCCTTCTTCTCGTAGAACCGCAGCGTGGAGGCCGGCACACCCGTGCGCCGAACGACTTCTGAGATGTCCATGGCTTCCTCTTGACTTGAAGTTAACTTCAACTTCTATCATCCCACAGATCGGATTTTTGGCAACGACAAAGAACGGCAAGGAATGGAGATGGCCACGACAGACGAGATGGCAGCGGTGGTGCTGGTTGGCATCGGGGCGACGCTGGTAATGGACCTGTGGACAACGCTCCTGAAAGCGCTGGGCGTTTCCACGCTGAATTACGCACTTGTAGGCCGCTGGGCCGGTCATCTGCGGCGAGGGCGACTGGCGCACGCAAGCATACGAAAGGCGACGCCCATCCATGGCGAGCTGCTGCTGGGCTGGACCATCCACTACGGGGTGGGCATTGCTTTCGCCGCGGTGCTAATCGGTCTGTACGGCACCGGCTGGCTGCACAGCCCCACATGGGGGGCGGCTCTGGCCGTTGGGGTGGCAACGGTCGTGTTCCCCCTGTTTGTGATGCAGCCCGCCATGGGCGCCGGTATCGCGGGATCACGCACGCCCACGCCCTTCAAGAACTGCCTGCGCAGTCTGGCAACGCACGCGATTTTCGGGTGCGGCCTCTATCTGTCGGCGGCATTGCTCGAGCGGATCTGGACCTGAGAGACCTATCCGCTCCCATCCCTATGAACGAAAGGATGAACCACAACGTGACTACGAGAAAGCACGCCAAGTCGATACCACCGGCGGTCTATCTGCTTGCGCTAAGTCTGTTCGCGATGGGCAGCGCCGAGTTTCTGATGGGCGGGATTCTCCCGATGATCGCGGGCGACCTGCAGATAAGCCTGCCCAAGGCGGGTACCTTGATCTCCGCGTTCGCCATCGGCGCGCTGATCGGTGCCCCGCCGTTCGCCATCCTGGCGCTGCAATGGCCCAAGCGCGCCACGCTGGTCGCTAGCCAGGTCGCCTTCATCGCCGCAACGGTGATCAGCTTGCTGGTCCCGAGCTACTGGTTAATTCTCGTCGCCCGCTTCGCGATGGGATTGGCCTATGCGTGCTTCTGGGCCGTTGCGGCGTCCACGGCCGTACAGCTCTCTCCGCCGGATCGGCACGCTAGGTCGCTGTCCATCGTGGTCAGCGGCCTGACCGTCGCGATGATCTTGGGCGGGCCTGCGGGGACCTTCATCAGCGAGGCTACTGGCTGGCGCGGTGGGTTCTGGGCAGTGGCGGCCATCACGGCTGTGGCGGCGGTCGCCGGTATTCTGGTTCTGCCGAGAAAAACACCCGGCGATACACAGGAGCCGGACCTGAAGACCGAGTTGCGCGCGATGCAGCGTCCTGTCCTCTGGCTGGCCTTTGCCACAACGGCGGCGACTACGGCCACCTACATGGGCACGTTCGGATATCTGGGGGCACTGCTGCTCGATGTCAGCGAATTGCCCGCGCGCTGGCTGCCGGCTGTGCTGACTCTGTTCGGCGTTGGCGCTTTCATCGGTTTGACGATCGGCGGGAGAGTTGCGGATCGCCGCCCGTTTGCGACGCTGGTGGTGGGCATCCTGGGTCTGGTCCTCGTCTCCGCCGCGATTGCGCTGCTCGGCTCGAGTGCCGTGGCGACCGTCGCGTTGGTGTTCCTACTCGGCGTGGCGGGCTTTCTGCTGAATCCAGCGGTATGGGGCCGGGTCTATGTCGTTGCGCCCGATGCGCCGATGTTGGCCGGCGCGATGAACTCCTCGGCCTTTCAAGCTGGCCTAACGCTCGCACCCCTGTTGGCCGGGCTGCCGATCAGTTTTGGCCATGGATTGTCGGCGGTGGGCTGGGTGGGCGCCGTAATCGGTGCTGCCGCGCTCGGTCTGGCTTTTCTCGGCAACCGGGTGCGCCATGCACCGGCTTCCAGATGGCACTGAATTGTGGCGAGCGCCGGCCGCTTTGCGGCGTCAGTCAGATTTCGCGACATCGCGATAGATCAGGAACTCAAAGCTATCTCAATGTCGAGTCTGAAGCCCGTTATCGACCGCGTATTAGATTTGGAGGATCGCGAGAAGCGTCTGTTCACGTTGACCAAGGATCGCACTTCGGCAAGGTGATCGTTCGATTTCCGCATGCCCGAGGCACTTCACCACGGACGAAACGATCCGAGCGTTGAACTGTATGACCGCCGCAGACAACGACCTGTGTGTGTCCGCTCTTGGCCGAAAGCAGACTCAGGCGGAGGTCCTACCCGGACACCGGTAAGTGGCGACTGTCGATTCCAGTCCCGGTCTTTCGTCATACCTTGCAACACCCCCAAAAAAGGCATCCGCCATGACCCGCATGATCTTCGTAAACCTCCCCGTCGCCGACCTCACTGCCTCGATGGCCTTCTACGAGGCGCTGGGCTTCAAGAACAACCCCCATTTCACCGACGACACCGCCGCCTGCATGGTCTGGAGCGAGGCGATCAACGTGATGCTGCTCACCCACGACAAGTGGCGCACGTTCACCAGTCGCCCGATCCCGCCTTCGACCTCCAGTGAGGTGCTGCTCGCGATTTCGCTCGACAGCCGCGAGGCGGTCGATGCGATGAACGCGGCGGCGGCCGCGCACGGCGGCGAGGCGGACATCAATCCGAAGCGGGACCTGGGCTTCATGTACAACCGCAACCTGGCCGACCCCGATGGTCACGTCTGGGAAGCGGTGTGGATGGATCCGTCGGCGATTCCGGCGGGGTAGGCGGGCAGGGCGATGGACGAGCGACGTCAATCGTCGCGCTGCTCCTTTTCCCGCGCCATCCGCTCGCGCACGCCACCGTCGACGCCGCGGCCGGAATCCATCGGCTCGTACAGCGTGCCGGTCGTGGGTGGGGCCGGGGGCGCGTCCTCGATCTGCCATTTGTGCGCGACGTCGGCCGACATCCGTTCCGACAGGTTCGGCGTGAGCTTGTGCGAGGTGTACGACGCCTTCGCCTTCCAGCCGACGGCCAGTTCCTCGTGCGGGTCCAGCGCGATGCCGACGATCGCGTCCACCACCTCGGCCGGGTCGTCCATCGCCGCCATCCGCGGGGTGCCGCCGCTGTAATTGGCGGCGTGTTCCCACCACGGGGTGTCGACCGCCCAGGGCATCACGGTCGCGACCTTGATGCGCTCCTGTCCGTCCAGCCGCAACTCCTCGTTGAGCGCGCGGCCCAGGCTCAGCACGCCGGCCTTGGAGGCCGAGTACGACGCCTGGTACGCCAGCGGGACTTCGCTGTCGATCGAACCGATGTTGACCAGGGTGCCGTGGCCCTGCGCGCGGAACTGGCGCACCGCGACGTGGCTGCCGTAGATCAGGCCTTTCAGGTTCACGTCGATGACCCGCGCGTGGTCGGCCAGCGGGATGTCCCAGAACGGACCGAGCGCGCCGATGCCGACGTTGTTGATCCACACGTCGATGCTGCCGAACCGTTTGAGCGTCGCGGCGGCCAGCGCCTCGACATCGTCGGGCCGGCTGACGTCGGTTGGGATGGCCAGTGCGGTGCCGCCGGCGGCCTGCGCTTCGGCGGCGACTTCTTCGAGCAGCCCGCCGCGACGGGCCGCGAGCACGACATTTGCTCCCTGCCTGGCCAGCTGCAGCGCGGTGCCGCGACCCAATCCGCTGGAGGCGCCGGTAACGACGAAGGTCTTGCCGCGGATGGAGGTGCGGTCAGGCGGGATGTTCATGGCGTGCTCCGGTGGGGTCCGCAGGTAGATTGCGACCGCCGGCATGGTGCGCCAGTGAAATGTCATTCCTGAAGGACAGCAGGGCCTCGGACAACGGGCCCATGGGACTGTTACCGGTCGAACAAGGCGTTGATCGAGCCGTAGTCCAGCGTCTTGCCCGTGGCATCGGTACCTTGCAGGAAGCTGCCCGCCAGCCCGGCCACGTAATCCATCGCCGAAATCGAAATCGCCGCGCCGGCACTCAGTCGCCGCACGCCGAGCGCTTCCAGTTCCTGGGCGCTCGGCAGGTCGGGGCGGCTCATGATGTTGACCGGCAATCCGGCCTCGGCGACGACGCTGCGGATCTCATCGGCGTCGGCCAGGCCGGGTACGAAAAATCCGTCGGCGCCAGCATCGCGATAGCGTTTCGCGCGCGCGAGGGTTTCCGCGACGCGCCGGTCCTCGCTGGCGAGCCCGCGCAGGTAGACGTCGGTACGTGCATTGACGAACAGGTCGACGCCGCGTTCGGCGGCCATGCGCTTGATGTGTTCGATCTTGGCCGCGAGCAGGTCGGGGCTGTCGGCGCCGTCCTCGATGTTGATGCCGATGGCACCGGCGTCGATCACGCGGGCGACGTTGTCGGCGACGGTCGCGGGGTCGCTGGCGTAGCCGTCCTCGAAGTCGACGCTGAGCGGCACGCGGATCACGCGGGCGATGCTGGCGGCGGTGTCGATCAGCCGTTGCACCGGCAGATAGCTGCCGTCGGCGTAGCCATTCGCCCAGGCCACGCCGGCACTGGTGGTGGCGATGGCCTTGGCGCCGAGGCTTTCGACCAGGCGGGCGCTGCCGGCGTCCCAGGCGTTGGCGAGCCGCAGCAGGCCGTGCTGGTGCAGCTGGTGAAAGGTGGCGGCGTGATCGGTGCTTGTCATGGGGTGGTTCCGGCGTGGGATGGGTGGTGGCCGAGGATTCCATGCCGCCGGTCAGCGTACTCGCCGTTTTCGGACAGCAACGCCGGACGCTGTTACCAGATCAGGTCATCCGGCACTTCGAACTTCTTGTAGAACTCGTCGTCTTCGTCGTTGCCGCCGGTTTCGGATGCGCGTGCGTTGTCGAGCACGATCATCGCCGCATCGCGCGCGTAGACCTTGTCGGCGGCGGGGCGGGGGATCAGTTCATGGCCCTGGTCGTGGCGGACGATCACCAGCGCGCCCTTGGCCAGGTGCGTGCGTTGCGCGTCGTCGACCAGCAGGTGCTTGATCTTGCCGTCGTCGTTGAACGCGTAGGCGATCTCGCCGTCGCGCTTGAGCTTGTTGGCCTCGACGATCTGGCGGATCTGCGCGCGGGTCTCGTTGGCGCGGGCCTGTGCGTTGCGTTCGGCGGCCAGGGCGCGGTCGCGTTCGGCACGCTCGGCCTGCAGTTGCCGGGCATCGACCTTCGGTGTGTCGGCAGCCGGCGCGGGCTTGCCGTGGCGCTGCTTGGTCTGCTCGCGGACGATCTGCGCGGCCTTGCTCTTCTTGACCAGGCCGGCCTTCAACAATTGATCCTGCAGGGGATTGCGCATCGCGGGTCAGTCGCTTCCGGTCGCCGTGGCCGCGGCGCCGGCCGCCGCGTTGGCGTCCCATTGCCGCAGGGCCGCCTCGATCGCGTCGATGCCGCTGGCGGCGGCGTTGGCGTCGAGCTGGGCGAGGGTGTCGCGCTCGCTGTGGATCACGTGCATGACCTTGGGCGTGGTTTCGGGCTTGGTGCCGGCGTAAGCGGCGAGGATCGCGCCGATCTCGTCCTGGCCGACCAGCGAGTACGACACCGCGGGCCAGCCGGCCTTGAGGAATGCGCGGTGGTCGGTCGGCGGGTACTGCTCGCCGGCGGACAGGTGCAGGCCGGCGGCGTTGGCGGCGGACTGGCTGGCGTTGACCAGCGGGTGCGCCGGGTCGGGGGTCATCATCCACACGGTGTCGCCCCAGCCGAACACGTCGAAGTTGACGTACTGCGCGGGAGCGGGGCCGCCCTTGGCGACGTAGGCGTGGGCGCCGAGCAGGCCGCGCTCCTCCTGGTCCCAGAACGCGATGCTGACGCGGTGGTTGGCAAGCGGCTGCTGCTTGAAGCGCTCGGCCAGCGCCAGCACGACCGCGCTGCCGGACGCGTTGTCGGTCGCGCCCTTGCCCTCGCCGACGCGGTCGGAGTGGGCACCCAGCAGGAGCAGCGGGGCGCTCGCGTCGCCGCTGACCTCGGCGATCAGGTTCTGCCCGGGGCCGTGTTCGCTTTCGAATGTTTCGCCGGTCCACGCCAGGCCGAGCGACTTCAGTTGCTGCTCGATGGCGTTGCGGCGCCCGGCGTTGTCGCCGGCGGCGGCGATAGCTTCGACATCGGCCAGCCAGGCCGTCGCGGCGTCGCTGGCGGGCTCGGGCGCGGCGGTTTCGACAGTGGTGGTGGCGTCGTCGGTGGGCGATTGCGCGCAACCGCCGAGCAGTGCGAGCGAGACGGCGAGGGCGAGATGGTGGTGGACGCGCATGCGGAAATCCCCTGGGTCGAGCAGGAGAGTGTGCCCGAGGCGGCCGGTCGCGTACACGTGCCTTCGGTTGCGCCATATGGGTCGCCCGCTAAACTGCGCCGCAGGGGGCTTGCCAGGGAGGGAAAGGGATGACCATCAGAGTGTTCATCGTCGAGGATCATGCGCTGGTACGTGCCGGCATGCAGATGATCCTGTCCGGTGAAGTGGATATCGAAGTCGTGGGCGAGGCCGCCAATGGCGAGACCGCGTTGCCGTTGATCCGTACGCTGCGCCCGGATGTGGTGCTGTGCGATTTGCACCTGCCGGGTATCAGCGGGCTGGAAGTGACCGAGCGGGTGCTTGCGGGCGATCACGGTACGCAGGTGGTGATCGTCTCCGCGCTCGAGGACGGGCCGCTGCCGAAGCGTCTGTTGCAGGCGGGTGCCTCGGGCTACGTCGGCAAGGGGGGCGATGCCGGCGAGTTGTTGCAGGCCGTGCGTGATGTCGCCGGAGGGCGGCGTTTCCTCGCCACCGGCATCGCAAAATATCTGGCGCTGGCCGGGCTGGGCGGTGGTGCCTCGCCGCTGGACGAACTGACGCAACGCGAGCTCGAGGTCGCGTTGCTACTGGTGCAGGGCCTGAGGCAGGAACAGATCGCCAGGCAGCTGAGCCTGAGCCCGAAAACGGTCAATACGCACAAGAGCCGGCTGTTCGAGAAGTTGAACGTCGGCGACAACATCGCGCTGGCGCGGCTGCTTGGACAGTACGGGATGATCGAGCCGGCATTGGCGCTGTAGCGGGTTGCAGGTACAAAAAAAACGGGCCGCGAAATGCGGCCCGTTTTCTATTGCGGCTGGATGCGGTCAGGCGTCCTGGTTGCGCCTGGCGTCCGCGTCGTTGTCCGCGTGCTGGCCGTGGACCGCGGCGTCGGCCGGCGACGACACCGGCTCGGCGTCGAACAGGCTGGCGGTACGCGGCTCGGACGGAGCGCGGGTGTCGCTGCCGTTGGTGCCGTTGGCGACCGGCGCGTCCGGTGCCTGCTCGACATCGGCGCTGCGCTGCGGCTTCACCGGCTCGACCGGCTCGGGCTCGACCATTGCGGCGTCGTCGACCGGCTCCGGCTGGGGCACGACGGTGTCTTCGACGACCGCGTTCTCGACCGGTTCGGCATCGACCACGGCGGTCTCGACGACGGTCGGCTGGGCGGGCGTTTCCGGCTTGGCCGGGACGTCGCGCGGCTCCGGCGCGGCCTGGACCGCGGCTTCGGCCGGGGACGGCACGGGTGCGGCTTCTACCGGGGGCGTCGGCTGTGCTTCGGCGTCGACCACGGCGGCTTCCGGCTTGGGCGCTTCCGGCTTCGCGGCTTCAGGCTTGGCGGCTTCCGGTTCGGTGGCGACGACCGGGGCCGGAGCGGTTTTGGCCGGAACCGGTTGCGCGTCAGCTTCCGTCGCGTCGCTCGTCACGGCGGCCGCCGGGATGGCAGCGGCTGCGGCGGTTGCGGGCGTCGGACGGGCCGGCTTGGCGGCCGGGGCGCCTTCGTCGTCGAAGTCGAACTCCGGCTGCGAACGGCTGGCGACCGGCTTGGCGTCGGCGTCGCTCTCGCCCTCGTCGAGCAGCGAGGTATCCGGCGCCTGGCCTTCGGCTGCGGCGTTCTCGCCGCCGCCACGACGACGGCGACGACCGCCGCGACGGCCACGACGGCGACGGCCGGTGCCTTCGCCCGATTCTTCCTCGGTATCCCCGGAAGCGGACGCGTTGCTGCTCTGCTGTGCGTTCTCGGCGACCGCGGCGGTCTGGCTCGCGGCCTGCTCGGTGGCCTTGGCGTCGGGCGCCGCGCCCTCGGCCGCGGTCACCGCGACTGCGGTCACGGCTGCGGCGTCGTCGGCCGGCTTGGCGGTGTCGCGGGCAGGCCGCTCGCCGCGCGGCGCACGCGGTGGGCGTGGCGCGCGCTCGGCCTGATCCGCCGGCTTGTTGCTGTCGGCGTTGGTGGCGACGTTGTCGGCCTGCTGGGCGCGGGGCTGCTTCTGCCGGCCCTGCTTGCCGCCGCGACCGGTCTTGGCCGGAGCCTCCTGGTTGGAGGCGGCCGGGGCCGGATCGGCCTTCGACTGCGCGGGCTGGGAGGCGCCATTGCCACGACGCGGCTCGTCGCGACGGCCACCATCGCGGCCATCGCGGGCCTGCTTGCCGCCACGGCGCTGGCCGTTGCGGTCACCGCGCTCGCCACGTGCGTTACGCTCGCCACGGTCACTGCGGTTGCCGCCGTCCTTCGAACGCGAGCGCGAACCCGCGGCCGGCTTGGCTTCGGCCGGCTCGCTGCCACGGAAGAACCGCATGATCCGCTCGACCACGCCGATCGAATGGGTCGGCGCGACCACGACGGGCGTCGGCGCCACCGGGGCGGCGGCTTCGCGCGGCTCGCGCAGCGGCGCCGGCTGGGCCGGCTTGACGTTGGTGACGATCGGCGCCGCCGGGATGTTCAGGTGGGCCTTGGTCAGCGAGTGGGTCGGCAGCTTGCGCGGGGTGCCGCGGTGGTAGCTCGGCTTGCTGGTTTCCTCGCCCATCTCGTTGTCACGGATGCGCGTGACTTCGTAATGCGGGGTGAGCAGCTGCTCGTCGGCGACGATCACGATCGGCGCGTCGTGGCGGCGTTCAATCTCGGCCAGCGCGCGGCGCTTCTCGTTGAGCAGGTAGGTGGCGATCTCGGTCGGCGCCTGCACCAGCACCTGCCCGGTGTTCTCCTTCATCGCGTGCTCTTCGGCCACGCGCAGGATCGACAGCGACAGCGACTCGACGCTGCGCATGCGGCCGTGGCCTTCGCAACGCGGGCAGACGATCTGGCTGGACTCGCCCAGGCTCGGGCGCAGGCGCTGGCGGCTCATTTCCAGCAGGCCGAAGCGCGAGATGCGGCCGACCTGCACGCGGGCGCGGTCCTGTTTGAGCGCGTGCTGCAGGCGGTTTTCGACCTCGCGCTGGTGGCGGTTGGACGACATGTCGATGAAGTCGATCACCACCAGACCGCCCAGATCGCGCAGGCGCATCTGGCGGGCCACCTCCTCGGCGGCCTCCAGGTTGGTGTTGAACGCGGTGTCCTCGATGTCGCTGCCCTTGGTCGCGCGCGCCGAGTTGACGTCGACCGCGGTCAGCGCTTCGGTCTGGTCGATCACCAGCGCACCGCCGGACGGCAGGCGGACCTCACGCTCGTAGGCGTTCTCGATCTGCGACTCGATCTGGAAGCGGTTGAACAGTGGGACGTCGTCGGTGTAGTGCTTGAGCTTGCGCAGGTTGTGCGGCATCACCTGCTCGACGAAGTCGCGCGCCTCGGCGTACATCTCGTCGGTGTCGACCAGGATCTCGCCGATGTCCGGGCGCATGTAGTCGCGCAGGGCGCGGATGATCAGGCGCGACTCCTGGTAGATCAGGAACGGCGCGGGCTTGGTCAGCGCGGCCTCGGCGACGGCTTTCCAGACCTGCAGCAGGTAATCGAGGTCCCACTGCAGTTCCTCGGCATCGCGGCCGACGCCGGCGGTGCGGATGATCACGCCCATGTCGTCGGGAATGGTCAGCGCGTCCATCGCCTTCTTCAGCTCGGCGCGGTCCTCGCCCTCGATCCGGCGCGAGACGCCGCCGGCGGTCGGGGAGTTGGGCATCAGCACCATGTAGCGGCCGGCCAGCGAGATGAACGTGGTCAGGGCGGCGCCCTTGTTGCCGCGCTCTTCCTTGTCGACCTGGACCACGACTTCCTGGCCCTCGCGCAGCAGCTCCTTGAGCCCGGCCTTGTTGTGGTCGACCCCGGACTGGAAGTAGTCGCGGGAGATTTCCTTCATCGGCAGGAAGCCGTGGCGGTTGCCGCCGTATTCGACGAAGGCGGCTTCGAGCGAGGGCTCGAGGCGGGTGATCTTGCCCTTGTAGATGTTGGACTTGGTCTGTTCTTTCGAGGGTTGCTCGATGTCGATGTCGTACAGGGTCTGGCCATCGACGGTCGCCACGCGCAGTTCTTCTGCCTGCGTCGCGTTGATCAGCATGCGTTTCATTGTTGCGTTCCTCGCGCGCTCGAACCGCGCGGAACGCCTGGCGTTTCGCTTCTGGACAACCGGGCCCCGCCTTCGCGACGGCTGCAGGAGGCTCCGGGGAGCGGCTGCCTGCGCACGCTGGCGTGACCTGACAATTTTCCAGCGCTACAACACCACGGCGGGCCGCGGGAGCGCTTGCTTGTTGCATTCCTAACTTTCGGGGCCGGCGACCGCGTCCGGCAAACTCTGCCTTGGCGTCGCTCGGGGCGTATTCATCACAGGCGGTTTGACCCGCCGGACGAGGGTCGGTTCCGCCGGACCGTCGCTGCTAACATGGCTGTCCCGAGGACAGTGGTCAGGCGCGGGCCGGAATCGCAGGCCGGGCTTTCGGCCCTTGTCCCGGTTTGCAGCGTCTGGACGCGGCGGCGGGGACAACTTCCTGCGAAATCAAAACCTTATCTCGCGTCGCGAGTGTATCAGATAACCCTTTGCGGATGACCCATTCAGCTTCCCAATCCGGCGGTGAGAACCGCACCGGCGCCCGTGTCGTGCGGGTGCCCGATGACCGTGCCGGCCAGCGGCTCGACAACTTCCTGCTGGGGCAATTAAAAGGTGCCCCCAAGTCGTTGATATACAAGCTGATTCGCTCCGGCCAGGTGCGGATCAACGGCGGCCGGGCCAAGGCCGAGCGCAAGCTCGAGGGCGGCGAGGAAGTGCGGATTCCGCCGGTCCGTCTCGCCGAGGCCGGGGACAAGGCCACGCCGCCGGCGGGCTTCATGAACGCGCTGGACGCGGCGATCGTCTACGAGGACGCGCGGCTGCTGGCGCTGAACAAGCCGTCCGGGGTCGCCAGCCATGGCGGCAGCGGGATCAGTTTCGGCGCGATCGAGACCTTGCGGGCGCTGCGGCCGAACCAGTCGCTGGAGCTGGTTCACCGGCTCGACCGCGATACCTCGGGGTTGCTGATCGTCGCCAAGAAGCGCTCGGCACTGACCGAGATGCAGATGCTGATGCGCGAGGGCAGCAGCGGCGGCGCCGGGTTCCGCAAACGCTATCTGGCGCTGCTCGCCGGGCGGATGCCGGACGGGGTGATGAGCGTGGACGCGCCGCTGCACGTCGGCCTGCGCCAGGGCGGTGAGCGCCACGTGCAGGTGGTCCGGCCCGGAAGCACGGCCGGCAAGCCGTCGCTGAGCCATTTCCAGTTGCTGGAGCGTCGCGGCGGGCAGTCGTACTGCGAGGTTCGGATCGAGTCCGGGCGTACCCACCAGATCCGCGTGCATGCGCAGCATATCGGCCACGCGGTGGCGGGTGACGACAAGTACGGTGATCCGGCGGTCAACCGGAAGCTGCGCGAGCAGATCGGGTTGAAGCGGCTGTTCCTGCACGCCTCGACGCTGGAGTTCGCGCTGGATGATGGCAGGACGCCGTATCTGTTGAATGCGCCATTGGCGCCCGAGTTGCTCGACGTGCTGGACCGGTTGGCGTGAGGCGCTCCGTCGCCTTCGGACGCTTCCCGCTTTTTGTAGGAGCGACGTAAGTCGCGATGGAGAACCGGTTTTGCTGTCGCTTCCGCGGTTGCGGATGGCTGTTTCACGCCGGCGGTCGGGTGTCGCGCGTTTTGGGCTGGGGCTTTCGCGACTTACGTCGCTCCTACAGGGGGGCGAATCGGAGGCGTCTACAGCACGTCGTCGGAGCGCTGTTCGTCGAGCTGGAAGCACATGTCGGGACGCATGGTCGGCGGGGTGAAGGTCACGGGGACGCGCAGGTCGGTGGATACCGGGTCGCCGTTGCGGGTGGCGGGGCGGAAGGTCCAGCCTTCGACGGCGGTCATGGCGGCCTGGTCCAGTGCGGGCTGGCCACTGCTGGTCTCGAGCCGGATGGCGGTCGGGTGGCCGTCGAGGCCGATCTTCATGATCAGCCCCACGGTGCCACCGATGTCGTCGCAGGCCAGTTGCGCCGGGTACTCGGGGGGCGGGGTGTCGACCGCGAGCGGTTGTGTCGGTGCGATCGCCGGGGTCTGGACCGGGCCTTCGCAACCAGCCAGCAGGCCGAGGGCAAGCAGCACGCCGAGTGCACGGGTGCCGCGGACGGATGCGTGGGCGTTCAACAGGTGGCGGGTCATCGCGTTACTCCGTGAGTGATTCGGCCTTGGCCGCGCAGATGAAGTCGTTTTCGCTCAGTCCGCCGACGTCGTGGGTCGAGAAGCGCACCACGCAGCGGTCGTAGTGCACGCTCAGGTCGGGGTGGTGGTCTTCGCGGTTGGCGATGAAGGCCAGCGCGTTGACGAAGGCGATGGTCCGGTAATAGTCGTCGAACCGGAAGGTCTTGCTCAGCGCATGGCCGTCCTCGACCAGTTCCCAGCCGGGAATCTCCGGCAACAGCTCGCGCACGCGGGCCTGGGGAAGCTTGTGTTCGCTGCCACGGCGGGCGATGCAGTGGGCACGGGACAGTGGAATCAGGTCGGTCATGGCGGTTCCTTTGCGGCGGGCGACGACTGAACGGATTGCAATCGGCGGCGGTCGGGCGGGGCGGTTGAACACTGGTATAGCGCGCAGCCCGTTAGAATAGCGGCATGATCCAGATTTCCGAATCCGCCCAGACCCATTTCCGCAAGCTGATCGAGCGCGAGGCCCTGCCGGGCCTGGGCGTGCGCTTGTCGGCGGTGCATCCGGGCACCCCGCGCGCCGACGTGCGGCTGGAGTTCGCCGAGCCGGGCGACCTGCTTGGCGACGAATGGGCGATCGATTGCGAGGGCTTCACGCTGTGGCTGGAAGCGGCCAGCGTCAATTACCTCGACAGCGCGGAGATCGACTACGAAGTGCAGGCCACCGGCGGCCAGTTGCAGATCCGCGCGCCGAAGATCAAGGGCGTGGTGCCGGGCGAATCGGCCTCGCTGGTCGAGCGCGTGCACTACGTGGTCGAGAACGAGATCAATCCGCAGCTCGCGCAGCACCGCGGCAGCGTCGCGGTGCAGGAAGTGACCGCCGACGGCGTGGTGATGCTGCGTTTCGGCGGTGGCTGCCACGGTTGCGGCATGGCCGACGTCACCCTCAAGCAGGGCATCGAGAAGACCCTGCTGGAGAAGGTGCCGGGAGTGACCGCGGTGCGCGACGCGACCGACCACGACAGCGGCGCGGCGCCCTATATCAGCCGGGGCTCCGCGGCCTGACCGCGGCCACGCGTCGCCGATGGTTTCAGCCGACGCCCTGATCCACGCCATCCAGCGGCGCATGCAGCTGGTTTCAAGGCAGTGGCGTCGTCCACCGGGGGAGTTCCCGCCCGGATGGCAGCAATGGTTCGACGCGATGCACGGCCGGCGCGGCGCGATCCACGGCGCGAGCGCGCAGGCGATCGTCGACATCCTTGCACAGCGTCCGTTGTCGACCCCGCCGCGGCGCGTCGGTGAACTGACCCGCTGGCAGGCCTTTGGCACGCTGTGGCGGCAGGAGTGGAATCCCCCGGAATCCGCCGACGAGCGCCGGTGGCATTGGCTCGCCGCGGGTACCTCTGTCGCGTGGCACCTCGCGCTGCTGGCGTTGCTGGGATGGCTGCTGTACCTGGACCTCACCCGCGTCGACAGTCCACCGTCGAAGGGTGAGGAGATGGTGGTGGTGCAGGTCGAGTATGTCGGTGAAGGCACGCCGGAGGACGTCGGCGGCGGCCCCGCGCCGGAGCCGGTAGAGCAGGTCGAGCCGGAGCGTCCCGTCGAGTCCCGCCCGCCGTCGCCTGTCGTGGCCAGTGAAGCCGAGCCCGTCCCCGAGCCGACGCCGGAACCCGCGCCGGCAACGGAACCGGCCAGCACGCCGCTTCCCGATGTCGCCGTGTTGCCAGCGACGGTGCAGCCATCCGCGCTCCAGGTGCCTCCCGCGCAGGTGGTGCAACGCGAGATCCCGCAACCGGAGCCGAGCCCGGTCGTCGTCCGGCAACCGCTGGCGGTGAGCGAGCCGGTGCCCGACTGGAGCGAGGAGTTCGTGCTGCCGGCAACGACGACGCGGATCGAGGCGCCCGCGATCCGGATGCCCGAGCTGGCCGCGCCCACGCCCAGCGTGGAGGTTGTCGAAATCGCCCGCGTGCCGCGGCCGGTCGTGTCGACGCTGCCGCCGAACCCCACGCGGCAACCCGTGCTGCAGGCGACGGTGCCCGAGGTCGACGTGCGGGAGATTGCGGTGCGCGAGCAACCGGCGCTTCCACGCACGCCAACGCCGGAAGTCCGCTCGCGCGAGGTGGCCGCGCCGTCGCTGGTCGCGAAGCCACCGGAAGTGCGCGAGCGCGAAATACCGACGCCACCTGCACCGACGCCCCCTGCACCGATACCCCCGGCGCCGCCAGCTCCCGCGCCTGTCGCGTCGACACCGGCGCCAGCACCTGCACCTGCACCTGTTGCGCCCACCGAGCCCGCAGCGGAGACGCCCGCACCGGTCGAACCCGTCGCCGTCACCGCTGGTCCGGAAAAGACCCCAACCCCCGGCGCCTGGCCATCCCCGGAGCGTGCCGACGACTGGGGCGCGGCCGAACGTGAAACCCCCGGCGCGCAGAAGGGCGAGCCGCCCGGCCTGTACAACAGCGACGGCAGCGTGCGACTGGCGGAAACGCCGGGCTCGGCCTCACCGGGCATGCCGCCCGGAACGATCACCGAAGAGATCGCCGACCTCGACCGTGTCGGCACCTGGTTGCGGCGTCCGCCGAATGACTACGAACCGACCGCGTTCGACCAGTACTGGCGGCCGAACGAAAGCCTGCTGGAAGAATGGGTGCGCAAGAGCATCAACACCATCCGCATCCCGATCCCCGGCACCAACAAGTACATCGAATGCACCACCGTGTTGCTGGTCATGGGCGGCGGCTGCGGCATCGGCGACCCCAACCTCAACGAGCAGCCCGCAACCGCGCGGCCACCACCGGATGTTCCGTTCAAGCCGGAGCTGCAGGAAGGCAACGGCAGCGTGCCGCCGCCAGCGGGGTGACAGGTGGTGTCGACCCGCTGACCGGCCAGCAAAAAGCCCGCAACGGATGCGGGCTTTTTGTCTATCGTCGGGGCAGGCCCGACTGCACGGTGCGACGACTCAGTCGTGGGCGCCGTGCAGGGTCACCAGGTCGCTGTCGCGCGTACCGAAGTACGCAGCCAGGTCGGCGATCTGCTGGTCGGTGAGGTTGATGGCCTGGTTGGTCATCAGCGCGTGCTGGCGGTCGCCGCTGCGATAGGCCTGCAGCGCATGCCCGATGTAGTCGGCGTACTGGCCACCGATCGTCGGGTAGGTCGGGTCGATCGGGGCCGCGCCGTTGGCGCCGTGGCAGTCGACGCAGGACTGGCCGGTGGCTTCGCCCTTGGTGTTGGCCAGCTTTTCGCCGGCGGCGATGTTGCCGTCCGGCAGGCCGGCCGACGACGAGGTCGCGGCCGCGTGGCCGGTGGCTTCGGCGTGCCCGGCGGGTGCTTCCGAACCCGAGCAGGCCGACAGCACCAGCGCGGTGGCGAGCAGGGCAGGGGCGATGGCGAAGTTGCGGATCGTCATGGGCGTCTGCTCACTCACTTCAGGGTGGAAAGGAAGGCGGCGATATCGGCGATGTCCTGCTCGGAGAAGCTCTCCGCCTGGGCCTGCATCGTCGGGTGCTTGCGGCTGCCCTGCTGGTACGCGGTCAGCGCGTTGTGCAGGTACTGCTCCGATTGCCCGCCGAGCTTCGGCACGTGGTAATTCGGATAGGCGTTCTTGTAACCGACCACGCCGTGGCAACCCTGGCAGGTATAGGTCAGCTGCAGGCCGCGCTCGGCGTCACCGGTTACCGCGGCTGCAGCCGGGGCCGGGGTGGCGGGGGCGGCGGCTGGCGCCGTGTCCTGGGCCATGGCCGGGGTGGCCAGGATGGCAGTGGTAAGCGCCAAGGCGGCGATCGTCAGCGGTCGCATCATGTCGTAGTCCGCAATCTCTGGTAGCTGGAAGTCTGGTGGGCGGGGCTCGCGTTTTTGCGATTGCCACGCGCAATCCCGGCAGTATAGCTTGCGACTCCGCCGCAACGAAGCAGCGCATGCACCAGCGGCCCGACAAGGGCTTCATTTCCGTTGGTTTCCGATCGACGGGGCGCTGATCCGGCAGTCGACCGGGCAGCCGTGCCAGCGCTCACCATTACCTTCGGCGCATGGGAATCGGGTGCGCCGGTGATATACCTACATACAACACCGGCATACGTCCGGAAAACACCACGTCTGCAATCTTTCCACTGGGGTCCATTCGATGCGTCACCACCATTCCGGCCGCACGCGCGGTCACGTCCGTACCGCCACCCTTGCGCTGTCCTGCCTGCTGGCGCTGGCGGCTTGCAAGGGCGGGGACCCTGCCGACGGCGCGGGCAAGCCGGGCGGGAAGCAGGCGCCTGAAGCGGTGCCGGTCGAGGTATCCGCGGTGGTCCAGCGTCCGGTCGCCGCGAGCTATACCGGCACGGCACCGCTCGAGGCGCCGGCCGAATCGCAGGTGGTCGCCAAGACCTCCGGCGTGGCGCTGCAGGTGCTGGTGGAGGAGGGCGACGTGGTGCGCGCCGGCCAGGTCCTGGTGCGGCTGGATTCGGCGCGTGCCGAGTTGCAGGCCGCGCAGACCGCCGCGCAGATGCACAAGCTGCAGAACCAGTTCGCGCGTGCCGAGAAGCTGGCCAGCGAGCGGTTGATCGCCGCGTCCGACTACGACCAGATCCGCTACGACCTCGCCAACGCGCGCGCGGCCAACCGGCTGGCCAACCTCGAGCTGTCGTACGCCAATGTCACCTCGCCGATCAGTGGCGTGGTGGCCTCGGTCAGCCCGAAGCCGGGCAACTTCGTGCAGATCAACACCCCGATCGTGCGCATCGTCGACACCTCGGAGCTGGAGGCCGTGCTCAACGTGCCCGAGCGCGAGCTGGCCACGATGAAGCAGGGCCTGCCGGTCAAGCTGAAGGTGGATGCGTTGCCCGGAAAGACCTTCGAGGGCGTGGTCGACCGCATCTCGCCGGTGGTCGATGCGGGCAGCGGTACCTTCCGGGTCATCGCCACGTTCGACAGCCAGGACGTGTTGCAGCCCGGCATGTTCGGGCGCATCGGCATCGACTACGACCAGCGCGCGAACGCCACCGTGGTGCCGCGCAGCGCGTTGCTGGAGGGTACGGACGACGCCGCGGTGTTCGCCTTGCGCGACGGCAAGGTCGCGCGGGTGCCGGTGAAGCTCGGTTACATCGACGGCGAGTGGGCCGAGATCCGCGAAGGGCTCAAGCTCGGCGACCGCGTGGTGGTGGCCGGCAAGAGCGCGTTGCGCGACGGCAGCGAAGTGACCGTGGTCGGCGAGCCGGCCGCCGAGGTCGCCGACACCAAGCTGGCCAACGGCGAGGCGACCAAGGCCTCGCAACCCGCCGCCACCAACCAGTAAGGGCCGGACTGCCGTGAGCGACGCCAAGGATCCAACGCCGCACGCGCCCGACGCGCATGCGCCGCGCAGCTTCAACCTGGTCGAGTTTTCCACCCGCCGCCGGGTCACGGTGGCGATGGTCACCATCACCTTCCTGCTGTTCGGCCTGATCGCGCTGAGCAACCTCAAGGTCAACCTGCTGCCCGACCTGAGCTATCCGACCCTGACCGTACGCACCGAGTACACCGGCGCGGCGCCGTCGGAGATCGAAACCCTGGTCAGCGAGCCGGTCGAGGAGGCCGTCGGCGTGGTCAAGGGGCTGCGCAAGCTGAAGTCGGTGTCGCGCACCGGCCAGAGCGACGTGGTGCTGGAGTTTGCGTGGGGCACCGACATGGACCAGGCCAGCCTGGAGGTGCGCGACAAGATGGAAGGCGTGCAACTGCCGCTCGAAGCCGAGCCGCCGGTGCTGCTGCGCTTCAACCCGTCGACCGCGCCGATCCTTCGGATCGCCTTGTCGGCCAAGGCCGACGGCGAGGCCCAGCGCCAGCTGACGTTGCTGCGCCGCTACGCCGACGAGGACCTCAAGAAAAAGCTCGAACCGGTCGAGGGCGTGGCCGCGGTCAAGGTCGGCGGCGGCCTGGAAGACGAGATCCAGGTGCTGATCGACCAGCAGAAGCTGGCCCAGCTCAACCTGCCGATCGACACCGTCATCCAGCGGCTGGCGCAGGAGAACGTCAACGTGTCCGGCGGCCGGCTGGAGCAGGGCTCGCAGCGTTACCTCGTACGCACGGTCAACCAGTTCGCCAGCGTCGAGGAGATGCGCGAGATGCTGGTCACCACCAGCAGCGGTGGCGACAGTGCCGCGCAGGATGCCGCGGCGCAGATGGCGCGTGTCGCGGCGGCGACCGGCTCGGCCGACGCGATGGCCGCGGCGGCGTCGGTCCAGAGCGCGTCGTCGGGCAATTCGTCGGCGGTGGCGGGCGGCATGCCGGTCCGGCTCAAGGACGTCGCGACCGTCACCCAGGGCTACAAGGAGCGCGAGGCGATCATCCGCCTGGGCGGACAGGAAGCCGTCGAGCTGGCGATCTACAAGGAAGGCGATGCCAACACCGTCGCCACCGCCGAGGCACTGCACGCGAGGCTGGAGCAGATCCGCGAGCAGGTGCCGCCGGAGTTCGAGCTGACCGTCATCGAGGATCAGTCGATCTTCATCGCGCACGCCATCGCCGACGTCAAGAAGGACGCGGTGATCGGCGGCCTGTTGGCGATCCTGATCATCTTCCTGTTCCTGCGCGATGGCTGGAGCACGTTCGTGGTCGGGCTGTCGTTGCCGGTGTCGATCATCACCACGTTCTTTTTCATGGGCCAGCTCGGCCTGAGTCTCAACGTGATGTCGCTGGGTGGCCTGGCGCTGGCCACTGGACTGGTGGTCGACGACTCGATCGTGGTGCTCGAATCGATCGCCAAGGCGCGCGAACGCGGACTCGGCATCCTGCAGGCGGCGATCACCGGCACCCGCGAGGTCAGCATGGCGGTGGTCGCCTCGACCCTGACCACGATCGCGGTGTTCCTGCCGCTGGTGTTCGTCGAGGGCATCGCCGGCGAGCTGTTCCGCGACCAGGCGTTGACCGTGGCGATCGCGATCGGCATCTCGCTGGTGGTCGCGATGACCCTGATCCCGATGCTGAGCGCGCTCAAGGGGCGGCCGCCGATGGCGTTCCCGGAAGAGCCGGCGCATCCGCAATGGCGGCCGACCTCGAAGTTGCAGAAGCCGTTTGCGCTGGCCGAGCGCGGCGTCAGCGCCGGTGCCCGCGGTGGCTTCTTCGGCATCGCGTGGGTCGTTGTGAAGTTGTGGCGCGGGTTGGCCGCGGTGGTCGGGCCGGTGATGCGCAAGGCCAGCGACATCGCGATGGCTCCGTATCACCGTGCCGAGCGCGGCTACCTGAAGTTGCTCCCCGGCGCGTTGGGTCGTCCGTTCCTGGTGCTGGGCGCGGCCGCGACGGCGTTCGTGCTGACCTTGTTGCTGGTGCCGATGCTGGGCGCGGACCTGATCCCGCAGCTGGCGCAGGACCGCTTCGAGATGACGGTCAAGCTGCCACCGGGCACGCCGCTGGCCGAGACCGATGCGCTGGTGCGCGAGTTGCAGCAGAAGCACGCCGACGCCCCCGGCATCGAGTCGCTGTACGGCGTCAGTGGCAGCGGCACCCGGCTGGATGCCAGCCCGACCGAAAGCGGCGAGAACATCGGCAAGCTGACCGTGGTGATGGCCGATGGCGGCAGCGAGCAGGTCGAGGCGCAGACCACCGAACGCCTGCGCGAAACCATGGACGCGCACCCGCGCGCGCAGGTCGATTTCAGCCGGCCGGAGCTGTTCAGTTTCTCGACGCCGCTGGAGATCGAGCTACGCGGCAGCGACCTCGAATCGATCGAGGTCGCCGGCCAGAAGATGGCCGCGCTGCTGCGCGGCAACGCGCACTACGCCGATGTCAGCTCGACCGTGGAGCAGGGCTTCCCGGAGATCCAGATCCACTTCGACCAGGAGCGTGCGGCGGCCTTCGGCCTGACCACGCGCCAGGTCGCCGACGCGGTGGTCAAGAAGGTCAAGGGCGAGGTCGCCACCCGTTACAGCTTCCGCGACCGCAAGATCGACGTGCTGGTGCGCGCCCGCGAGTCCGACCGTGGCTCGGTCGACGACATCCGCAACCTGATCGTCAACCCGGGCAGCAGTCGTCCGGTGCGGCTGTCGTCGGTGGCCGAGGTGGTATCGACCACCGGCCCGAGCGAGATCCACCGCGCCGACCAGGAGCGCGTCGCGATCGTCTCCGCCAACCTGCGCGACATCGACCTGGGCAGCGCGGTGCAGGAGGTCCAGCAGATGGTCGCCGACAGTCCGCTCGGCGCCGATGTCGACATGCACATCGGCGGCCAGGGCGAGGAACTGGCGACCGCGGTGACCTCGCTGCTGTTCGCGTTCGGGCTGGCGATCTTCCTGGTCTACCTGGTGATGGCGTCGCAGTTCGAGTCGCTGCTGCACCCGTTCGTGATCCTGTTCACCATCCCGCTGGCACTGGTCGGCGCGGTGCTGGCGTTGCTGCTGACCGGCTCGCCGGTGTCGATCGTGGTGTTCATCGGCCTGATCCTGCTGGTCGGGCTGGTGACCAAGAACGCGATCATCCTGATCGACAAGGTCAACCAGTTGCGCGAGGCCGGCGTGGCCAAGCGCGAGGCGCTGGTCGAAGGCGCGCGTTCGCGCCTGCGGCCGATCGTCATGACCACGATGTGCACGCTGTTCGGCTTCCTGCCGCTGGCATTGGCGTTCGGTGCGGGCGCCGAGGTGCGCTCGCCGATGGCGATCACCGTGATCGGCGGCCTGCTGGTGTCGACCCTGCTGACGCTGGTGGTGATCCCGGTGGTGTACGACCTGCTGGACCGCCGCGCCGACGAGTACTACCGCGAGCGCGGCCGGCTGGCCACGGCGAAACTGGACCGCATTGCCGGTGACGAGGCCGGGTACGCCTGATGAGCATCGCCGAACTCAGCCTCAAGCGGCCGGTCACCACGATCATGCTGTTCGTGTCGATGTTCGTGATCGGCCTGATCGCGGCGGTGCGGTTGCCGCTCGAAGCCTTGCCGGCCATCTCGTTCCCGGGCGTCTTCATCAACCTGCCGTACCCGGGTTCGACGCCCGAGGAAGTCGAGCGGATGGTGCTGCGCCCGGCCGAGGAAGCGCTGGCCACCATGAGCGGCCTGAAGCGGCTGCAGGGCACCGCGCGTGCCGACGGCGCGACGGTGTTCGTCGAGTACTCGGACTGGGACACCAACGTCCAGATCGCGGCATCGGAAGCGCGCGAGCGCCTCGACGCGATCCGCGACGAGTTCCCCGACGACTTCCAGCGCTACTTCGTCGGCAACTGGTCCAGTTCCGACGAGCCCATCCTGGAGATCCACCTGGCCGGAACCAACGATCTGAGCCAGGCCTACGACCTGCTCGAACGCGAGTTCCAGCGACCGCTCGAACGCGTCGACGGCGTGGCCAAGGTCGAGATCGGCGGCGCGCCGCCCAACGAGGTCGAGATCGCGATCGATCCCGACCGCCTGACCGCGCACGGCCTCAACCTCAACGAACTGACCTCGCGCCTGCAGTCGGTCAACTTCTCGATGGCCGCGGGCGAGATCGAGACCAACGGCAACCGCCTGCGGGTGCAGCCCGTCGGCGAGCTGCAGGACCTCGACCAGTTGCGCGAGCTGGTGATCAACGATGCCGGCGTGCGGCTCGGCGACATCGCCGATATCGAACTGACCAAGGAGCGCATGAGCACGGGCCGCCAACTCGATGGACGCCCGTCCGTGTCGCTGGACATCTACAAGGAGCGCGAGGCCAACCTGGTCGACGTGTCCAGCCGGGTGTTGCAGGAGCTCGAGCGCATCCGCGCGCAACCCGCGCTGGAGGGCGTCGAGGTCAAGGTCGACGACAACCAGGGCGAAGAGGTCACCACGTCCCTGCTTGAACTGGCCGAGGCCGGTGCCGTCGGCCTGGTGCTGTCGATCGCGGTGCTGTTCTTCTTCCTGCGCCACTGGCCGTCGACGCTGATGGTGACGCTGGCGATCCCGATCTGCTTCGTGATGACGCTGGGCTTCATGTACTTCGCCGGCGTGACCCTCAACGTGCTGTCGTTGATGGGGCTGCTGCTGGCGGTCGGCATGCTGGTCGACAACGCGGTGGTGGTGGTGGAAAGCATCTACCAGGAACGCGAGAAGATGCCGGACCAGCCGATGCAGGCATCGATCGTCGGCACCCGCAATGTCGCCATCGCGCTGTCGGCCGGCACGCTGTGTCACTGCATCGTGTTCGTGCCGAACCTGTTCGGCGAGACCAACGACATCAGCATCTTCATGTCGCAGATCGCCATTGCGATCTCGGTGTCGCTGCTGGCCTCGTGGCTGGTCGCGGTCAGCCTGATCCCGATGCTGTCGGCACGGATGAAGACCCCGCCGGCCGTGCGCAACGAGGCCGGGGTGATCCACCGCCTGCAGCAGCGCTATGCACGCTTCCTGCGCTGGACCCTCGACCACCGCGGCTGGAGCGTGCTGGGCATCCTGCTGATCATCGCGATCAGCCTGGTGCCGATGACCCAGACCAAGATCGAGATGTTCGGCGACGGCGGCGGCGACGAGGTCGAGATCTTCTACGAGTGGGACGACAGCTATACCCGCGAGCAGATGGCCGTCGAGGTCGCGAAGGTCGAGCAGTACCTCGACCGCAACCGCGAGCGGTTCCACATCGTCCAGGTCTATTCGCAATACCGCGAACAGGGCTGGGCCGAGACCGAGATATCGTTCGACGAAACCGTCGACGACCCCACGAAGATCGGCGAGACCATCGGCAAGGAGCTGCCCAAATCGGCCCGGGCGAAGCTGGTGGTCGGGCGCAGCGGCCGCGGCGAAGGCGCAGGCGGCAAGGTGCAGGTCGAGCTGGTGGGCGATTCCACCGAGACCTTGAACGCACTGGCGGCCGACATCGTTCCGATCCTGGCGCGCAACCCCGAGCTCACCGACGTGCGCGTCGACACCGGCGACCAGAACAGCGAGCTGAAGATCCGGGTGGATCGCGAGCGCGCCGCGTCGTTCGGCTTCAGTACCGGGGATGTCGCGCAGTTCGTGTCGCTGGCGCTACGCGGCGCGCAGCTGCGCGACTTCAAGCGCGAGCAGACCGAGGTCCCGGTTTGGGTGCGGTTCCAGGGCGCGGAGAACTACGGCGTCGAGGACATCGCCAGCTTCACCGTGCGGACCGCCGACGGACGTACCGTGCCTTTGATGGCGATGGTCGATGTCAGCGTGCAGCCGGCCGCGACCCAGATCCGCCGGACAAACCGCCAGACCCGCGTGACCATCCTGGCCGGCCTTGCCGGCGAGACCACCGTGCCGGACGCGCGCAAGGTCATGGAGCAGACGATGGAGAGCGTCGCGTTCCCGCCCGGCTACGGCTACACGTTCGATGGCAGCGCGTTCGAGAACGAGTCCGAGGCCGAGCAGCAGATGCTGTTCAACCTGGTCATCGCGCTGGTGATGATCTACGTGGTGATGGCCGCGGTGTTCGAGTCGCTGCTGTTCCCGTCGGCGATCATGAGCTGCGTGCTGTTCTCGGTGTTCGGCGTGTTCTGGCTGTTCTGGCTGACCGGCACCGCGTTCTCGGTGATGTCCTTCATCGGCATCCTGGTGCTGATGGGCGTGGTGGTGAACAACGGCATCGTGATGATCGAGCACATCAACAACCTGCGACGGCGCGGGGTGTGCCGCACCGACGCGCTGGTCGAAGGCAGCCGCGAGCGGTTGCGGCCGATCATGATGACGATGGGCACGGCAATCCTGGCGATGGTGCCGATCGCGCTCAGCGACACCCAGGTGCTGGGCGGGCTGACCTACTTCCCGATGGCGCGGGCGGTAGCCGGCGGGCTGGCGTTCTCGACGGTGGTCAGCCTGCTGTTCCTGCCGACGATCTACGCGATCCTCGACGACCTGCGCAACGGCTCCGCACGAATCGTGCGCAAGGCGCGCGGCGGAGCGGTCCAGGGGCAACCGCAGGAAGCCTGAGCGAAAGCCGCAGCCCCTTGTAGGAGCGACGTAAGTCGCGATTTCACTGACATCCGGGATCGCCGTGAAATCGCGACTTACGTCGCTCCTACAGGGGACGAGCTGCTGCTCAGAACAACGTATTCAGCATCCGTAGGCCGCCCGTCCACACCCCGATCGCGGTGCCCAGGCTGGTCAGGAAGAAGTTCAGCAGCACCCGCGCGACCCGGTTTCGCCACCAGCCGCGCACGCTCTGCACGTCGTCGCGCAGGGCCATGAAGTCGGCATAGGTCGGTTTGCGCAACCACGCCTCGGTCAGCGCACTGAGCGTGCCGGAGGCGAGGGCGGGGTGCAGCGGCGTGATCGGCGAGGCGAGGAAGGCGACCACGATGCTGAGCGGATGGCCGCCCGCGATCGCGCAACCGATCGCGCCCAGCACGCCGGTGGCCAGCACCCATTGCAGCAGCAGGTCGGAACCGACGTCGATGCCGCCCTGCCAGAAACCCCAGGCGAAGCCGCCCACGACGAACGCCGCCAGCACGATGGTGAACCACGGGATGTCGCTCTTCTTCGGCAGTGCCTCGAGTTCCTCGCGCACCTCGATGGCCGGTCGCGTCTCTTCGCGCAGGTGGCGGGCCAGCCCCCGCAGGTGGCCGGCGCCGACCACGGCCAGTACCTCGCGGGCGCCGTCGTTGCTCGTGTCCTCGCGGATCTCACGCAGGCGTGCGGCCATGTAGCGGTCGCGCTCGGCGATCACGGTCTCGTAGACCGCCGGGCTCTCGCTGGCGAACTCGCTGAAGCTGGCCTCCAGCATGTCGCCCTGCTTGAGCTTCTCGATGTCCTCGGCGCCGACGTCCTCGGACGCCAGCAGCGAGGCGAGCAGGCCGCCACCGAGCTTGGCCCGGCCCCAGAACCCCAGCCGGGCCGAGGCGCGCTTGAAGGTCAGCCCGACCTCGCGATCAATCAGGTGCACCGGCAATCCGCGCTCGCGCCCTTGAAGCGCGGCCAGCTTGAGTTCCGCGCCGGGCTCGATGTCGAGCTGCTCGGCAAGCCGGCGCTGGTAGGCCGACAACGCCAGGTTGGCCGCGAACATCGCGGTGCGGCCGCTGCGGATGACCTGGATGAGGTTGAGGTTGGCCAGCGCGTCGGGTTCGGTGAGCGCCTGCAGCCGTGGTGCATCGAGCTCGACCGCCACCGCGTCGTAGTTGCCGCTGGCGATCGCGTCGCGGACCGCGTCGACGCTGGCACTGGACACGTGGGCGGTGCCCAGCAACGTGTAGCGCACGCCGTCGCGTTCGACGATTGCGTGGGGTTGGCCGTGCAGCGCCGGATCCGTCGCCAGGTCCTCAGCCATGGTGGTGCACCGGCATGGCGGGGAGGGTCGGATCAGGTCGGGGTCGAACGATTGCAAACGGCATTGATGGTGGCTTCCGGGCGCATCGACGTGCGCAAACGGCTCAGCTTAGAGCCTGCCCGGGGGACCGGCAAACCGCGTGGACGGCGGGATTCAGGCAACGCCAAGGGCCCGGTCGGGTGATGAGACCAGGCGTTCACCCACCGCCTGGCCGCGCAGGAAGGCCAGCGAGGCGGCGATGACTTCGGGATCGCCCAGTATCCGGTGGTGGCCCAGCCCGCGAGTGCTCAGCAGGCGGGCGCGGTGCCAGTAGCGCGCCCAGCGTTCGCCTTCCGACCACGGTACTTCGCGGTCCTCGAGGTCGTGCACGATCAATGCCGGCCGGTTGATGGCCGGGGCGTTGTGTTCGGCCTGGAAGTCGGCGAAGCGTATCGACAGGCGCTCCTCGAACGACGCGAACATCCGGCGGCGCAGATGCCCGGACAATCCGATCATCTGCGCGAAGCGACGCCCCGCGTCGACCGGATCCGCGGCGGGCGCCACCAGCACCGCACAGTCGGCCCGCAACCCGCGCGCCAGCGCCAGCCCGACCGCGGCGCCGCCGAGCGAATGGCCGATCACCGCCGCCGCCGGGCCGTTGCGACGCCCGACCTCGAGCAGGTGCCGGGTGAACTCCAGCAGGTTGCTTTCGCTTCCGTCGCTGCGCCCGTGCGCGGCCTGGTCGAACGCGACGACCGCATAGCCCGCCGCGCGCAGCGGTGCGACCCACGGCAGGATGCGCGCACCGTGGCTCGACCAGCCGTGGGCGAACAGCACGTAGGGTTGCTGCGAGGGGTCGCCCCAGCTGTAGCGGGCGATCGAGATGCCGCCGCTGTCGACGGCATCGACCCGGGCCTCACCGGCAGGCATTTCCAGCGCACTTCGGCGCGATCCGGGGTAGGGCGTACAGAACAGCTTCGCGGCCCGGTTGACGGTGGCCTCCGGCGCCAGCCAGCCACCCATGCGGAAGCTCCAGCGCAACAGCTTGAACTGGATAAAAGATCGAACGATCGTGCTAATTTTTGACGAAGGTCTGGGCATGACGGTTCTCGCTGTTGTTTCAGTGGGGGGCGCTGGTGTGGATCAGGCGCTCATACGCACGCAGTCCACGGGCCTGCGCCACGTCGAAGCCGTACAGGCCGGCGTCGTGGTGCACCAGCAGCGGCAGGGCGTAGATCTCGAACACCAGTTGCTCGACGTCGGTGTCCGCGCGCAGTTCACCGGCGTCGATCGCCAGCGACACAGCGTGGGCGAGCGCCTGCCGCCACTGGCGGTCCTGCTGCAGCAACTGGTCGCGTTGCGGTCCCGGGCGGTCGTCGTACTCGCTGACGGCGGCCAGGAACAGGCAGCCGCCATCGTCCTCGTGCCGCACCCAGTCGAACCACTGTTCAATGATCGTCCGCAGGCGGGCCAGGCCACGGGGCTGGCGCAGGGCCGGATGGAACACGTGCGCCACGAAACGCTGCGCGGCGTCCTCCAGCACGGCCAGTTGCAGGTCCTCGCGCGAACCGAAGTGCGCGAATACACCACTCTTGGACATGCCCACGGCGTGCGCGAGTGCGCCGATCGACAACCCCTCCAGGCCCGCCGAGCAGGCGATGGCATAGGCGTGGTCGAGGATGGTCTCGCGGGTGGCGGCACCCTTGGACGTGGCGGCTGCGACTGACATGCGGGGAAAATAGCACGGCCGTTCGATTTGTGTCCGCCGTTCGTCGGCGCCGGCTTCCGGGGGCCGGAATCGCTAGTCGCGGTAGCGCTTCAGCAGGTCGCCATAGGCATCGATCCGGCGGTCGCGCAGGAACGGCCAGATCCGCCGCACGTGCTCGCTGCGCTGCAGGTCGACCTCGGCCATCAGGATCTCCGGCTCTCCGCCCGCTTCGGCGAGGAACTCGCCCTGCGGTCCCAGCACATGGCTGTTGCCCCAGAAGTCGATGCCGGACGCGTCCAGCGGGGACGGTTCGTGGCCGACCCGGTTGCACGACAGCACCGGCAGGCCGTTGGCGACCGCATGGCCGCGGTGGCTGAGGACCCATGCGTCGCGCTGGCGATTCTTCTCGGCCTGGTCGTCATCCGGGTCCCAGCCGATCGCGGTCGGGTACAGCAGCAGTTCGGCGCCGGCCAGCGCCATCAGCCGCGCGCCCTCCGGGTACCACTGATCCCAGCAGACCAGCACGCCGAGGCGGCCGACCGAGGTGTCGATCGGCTCGAAGCCCATGTCGCCCGGGGTGAAGTAGAACTTCTCCTGGAAGCCCGGATCGTCCGGGATGTGCATCTTGCGGTACTTGCCCGCGGTGCTGCCGTCGGCGTCGAAGACCACTGCGGTGTTGTGGTACAGCCCGGCCGCGCGGCGCTCGAACAGCGAGCTGACCAGCACCACGCCGTGCTGCTTGGCCAGGCGCGCGAGGCGCTCGGTGCTGGGGCCGGGGATCGGCTCGGCGAGGTCGAATTCGTCGACACACTCGTGCTGGCAGAAGTAGGCGCCGTTGTGCAGTTCCTGCAGCAGCACCAGCCTGGCGCCTTGCTTCGCGGCCTCGGCCACGCGCTGCTCGATCACCGACAGGTTGGCGTCGGCATTGCCGGCGCCCTGGTCGATGATGGCGCGCTCCTGGATCAGGGCGACGGGCAGGGTTTTGTTCTTCATGGCCGAATCCGGATGTTGGCCGCAGGGGTTACGCGGCTGGAACGCCACGATCGCACGGGCGCCGTGGCTGCGGGGTCAAGCGGCGACGACGCCTTCGGGAAGTTGCATGGTGATGCAGTGCAGGCTGCCGTTCTGCCAGATCAGCGGGCGGCAGGGCACGGGGACGATCTCGCGGTCCGGAAAGGCTTTTGCAAGCACCGCGACGGCCTCGTGGTCGGCAGGGTCGCCATACGCCGGCATCAGCACCGCGCCGTTGATGATCAGGAAATTGGCATAGCTCGCAGCGAGGCGCCGGTCCTGGTCGATCACCGGTTGCGGCCATGGCAGCGGGAACAGGCGATAGGGCCTGCCGTCGCGCGTGCGCAGCGAGGCGAGCTCGGCGGCCATGGCCTGCAACTCCGCGTAGTGCGAGTCGGCCGGGTCGTCGCAGGCCTGGTAGACGATGGCGTCGGGCGCGGCGAAGCGGGCGAGGGTGTCGACGTGGGCGTCGGTGTCGTCGCCTTCGAGGTAACCGTGGTCGAGCCAGAGCACGCGGTCCTGTTGCAGCCAGCCGGCCAGCCGGTCGTCGAGTGCTTCCCGGCTGACGGTGGGGTGGCGTTCGTGCAGGCACTTCCAGGTGGTCAGCAGGGTGCCGGCGCCGTCGGTTTCTATCGCGCCGCCTTCCAGCGCAAAATCAATCGCCTGGCGATCGTTGTTATCGAACGTCTTGAGGTCATCCAGGGCTTCCACCAGGCGATCGTCGCGCCCGGCCTCGAACTTGCCGCCCCAGCCGGTGAAGCGGAAATCCAGCAGCCGGAAGCCGTCGTTGCCACGCAGGGTGATCGGACCGGAATCGCGCAACCAGGTGTCGTCGTACTCCACCTCGATGAAGCGCACCCGGTCCATGTCGATCCGCGCCGACGACAGCCGGGCCCGCGCATACGCCTGCACGTCGTCATCGGCGACGCACACCAGTACCGGCTGGAAGCGGGTGATCGCCGCGACCAGCGCGATGTAGGTTTCCTCGACCTCGCCGAGCCGGTCGGCCCAGTCGGTGTCGGCGTGCGGCCACGCGATCAGGATCGCGGACTGGGGTTCCCACTCCGCGGGAAAGCGCAGGGATTCGGTCATGGGTGCTTGTGTCAGAGGATGGGAGGCTTCGGGCCGATTTCCGTGGCGTCGGCCTTGTTGGCGACGACGTCGATCACCCGGGTATTTTCGAAGTAGACGGTGAACGCCGGATAGACCCAGCGGTTGATCGTCGGCCACTGGCTCTTCTGGCCGCCGCGCGGGTCCATGCGCTGGGCCGGCGCGCCGTGGCGGGCCTCGACCTGCGCCATGCTCTGGCCGCGTGCGGGCAGGGCGGCGGAATTCTCTTCCTGCACCCGTTCGATCAGCAGGGTTTCGGCCGAGACGGGGCCGGCGAGGGCCAGCGTGGCGAGCAGCGGAAGTGCGGCGAGCAGCGTGATGGTGGCTTTCATGTAGTTCCCCTTTCCCCTTGGCAAGGCCCGGATTGTAAGCGCGGGCCGCGTCTGCGGGCAGCGCACGTCCGTCACGAACCGGGATGTTTCCCGGACTTCATCGGTCCTCCCGGGCTCCATACGCAGGAAAGCCGCCCGGAGGCGGCTTTCACGGCGAAGCGCAATCGCGCCCGGTGACTTGGCGCGGGTGCGCCTCGTGCACGTTGGATCTCAGCGCTGGCGCGCCTTGAACCGCGGGTTCGACTTGCAAATCACGAAGACCTTGCCACGACGGCGAACGACTTTGCAGTCGCGGTGACGGGTCTTCGCCGACTTCAGGGAGTTCACGACCTTCATGATCTAGCCTCGGCAACAGAAAAAGTAGCAAGCCCGCTATTCTAGCGGCAGTTTGCCAGCCGGATCAAGCGCTTGCGTGGATTATTCCGGGCTTGGGGCAACAACCTCCGCCAGACCGCGGGCCGCACACCGCCAGCGCCCATAATAAGGCCATGACAATGACCGACGACCAACCGATCCCCGTACTCACCATCGACGGCCCCTCCGGCTCCGGAAAGGGCACCATCAGCCGCCTGGTCGCCCAGCGCCTGGGCTGGCATTACCTGGACTCCGGGGCGTTGTACCGCGCGATCGGGGTGGCTGCCGGCTGGGCCGACATCGACCTGTCCGATCCCGCCGCGCTTGTCCGGTGCACCTTCGATACCGAGATCGCGTTCCGCGACGACGGCAACGAGCTGCGGGTGCTGATCAACGGCAGCGACGCGACCGACGAACTGCGCACGGAAACCGCCGGGGCGGCGGCTTCGGCGATCGCCGCGATCCCCGAGGTGCGGGCGGCGCTGAAAGCCCGCCAGCGCGCGTTCCGGCAGCCGCCCGGGCTGGTCACCGACGGCCGCGACATGGGCACCGTGATCTTCCCGGACGCGGGCCACAAGGTGTTCCTCGACGCCAGCGCCGAGGAGCGGGCCGAAAGACGCTATAAGCAGTTGAATGACAAGGGGGTTTCCGTTACATTGGCTGGTCTGCTGCGGGAGATCCTGGCCCGTGACGCCCGCGATGCCAATCGCGCGGTGGCTCCGTTGCGGCCGGCCGAAGACGCCGTCCACATCGACACCACCGGTCTTGGCATCGAAGAGGTGGTCGACCGCGTGATGGCGTTGTTGCCGTCGCACGGGGCCTGAACCACGCGCAGCAGACAAGAGCCCTGACGCAATCCCGCGGCAGGAAACCAACCGACACATGGTGCAGTTCCATCGCATCACATAACGGGTGGGTCGACCACGCGCTGCCATGCAGCCGGTGCGGCCCGTGTGTTCAACCGGATATTTTCCAATGACCGAATCATTTGCAGAGCTGTTCGAACAGAGCCAGGAATACCTGGCCAAGCTGAAGCCGGGTGCCATCGTCACCGGTACCGTCGTCGAGGTCCGTGGCGACGTGGTGGTGATCAACGCCGGCCTGAAGTCCGAAGGCATCGTGCCGATCGAACAGTTCCGTAACGACGCCGGCGAGATCGACGTGGCCGAGGGCGACCAGGTCAAGGTCGCGTTGGACTCCATCGAGAACGGCTTCGGCGAGACCGTGCTGTCGCGCGAGAAGGCCAAGCGCGCCATGGTGTGGGACGAGCTCGAGGAAGCGCTCGAGAAGAACGAGACCATCACCGGCCGCATCAGCGGCAAGGTCAAGGGTGGTTTCACCGTCGACATCAAGGACGTCCGCGGCTTCCTGCCCGGTTCGCTGGTCGACGTGCGCCCGGTGCGCGACTCGACCTACCTGGAAGGCAAGGAGCTCGAGTTCAAGCTGATCAAGCTGGACCGCAAGCGCAACAACATCGTCGTCTCCCGCCGCGCGGTGGTCGAGAGCGAGCACTCGGAAGAGCGCGAGCAGCTGCTCGAGAAGCTGGTCGAGGGCGCCGTGCTCAAGGGCGTGGTCAAGAACCTCACCGACTACGGCGCGTTCGTGGACCTGGGCGGCATCGACGGCCTGCTGCACATCACTGACATGGCCTGGAAGCGCGTGCGCCATCCGTCCGAGGTGGTCGAAGTCGGCCAGGAGATGGACGTCCGCGTGCTCAAGTACGACCGCGAGCGCAACCGCGTCAGCCTCGGCCTCAAGCAGCTGGGCGAGGATCCGTGGGACAACATCGCGCGCCGCTACCCGGCCGACACCCGCGTGTTCGGCAAGGTCTCCAACGTCACCGATTACGGCGCGTTCGTCGAGATCGAGCCGGGCGTCGAGGGCCTGGTCCACGTGTCCGAGATGGACTGGACCAACAAGAACGTCAACCCGTCCAAGATCGTGCAGGTCGGTGACGAGGTCCAGGTCATGGTCCTCGACGTCGACGAGGAGCGTCGCCGCATCTCGCTGGGCATGAAGCAGGTCTCGTCCAACCCGTGGGAGACCTTCGCGGTCCTGCACAAGAAGGGCGACAAGGTCGAAGGCCAGATCAAGTCGATCACCGACTTCGGCATCTTCATCGGCCTGGAGGGCGGCATCGACGGCCTGGTCCACCTGTCGGACATCAGCTGGAACACCACCGGCGAAGACATCGTGCGCGAGTTCAAGAAGGGCGACACCCTGGAAGCCGTGGTGCTTGCGGTCGATCCGGAGCGCGAGCGCATCAGCCTCGGCGTGAAGCAGATGGAGCAGGATCCGTTCGGCCAGTACATGGCGTCGAACGCGCGTGGCTCGATCGTCAGCGGCAAGGTCAAGGAAGTCGACGCCAAGGGCGCGACGATCGAACTGGCCGACGGCATCGAGGGCTACGTGGCTGCCCGCGACATCTCCAAGGAGCGTGTCGACGACGCCAGCAAGGTGCTCAAGGTCGGCGACGAGATCGAAGCGCGCTTCATCGGCATGGACCGGAAGGGCCGCACGATGCAGCTGTCGATCAAGGGCAAGGACGAGGCGGAGATGCAGGAGGCCGTGGCCGACTACAACCGCTCGGCCGCTTCGGCCGAGGCCGCCAGCGGCACCACCAAGCTGGGTGCGTTGCTGCGCGAGCAGCTCAACAACAAGTCCGAGTAAAGCGGACGCTGTTTTGATGCCAGCTGCAATGCTGTGACAAGGGACGGCCTGGCTTCGGCCAGGCCGTCCTTTTTTCTGCCGGGGTTTTCCGCCCGGCCCCCATCCGAGTCGTCGCCCCACCCATGACCAAGTCAGAACTCATCGAGATACTTGCCCAGCGTCAGGCCCACCTGAAGGGCGAGGACGTGGACCTCTCGGTGAAGGCGCTGCTGGAAATGATGGGTGGCTCGCTGGCCAACGGCGAGCGGATCGAGATCCGTGGCTTCGGCAGTTTCTCCCTGCATTACCGGCCACCGCGGCTGGGACGCAATCCCAAGACCGGCGAGTCGGTCGCATTGCCCGGCAAGCACGTGCCGCACTTCAAGCCCGGCAAGGAACTGCGCGAACGCGTCAGCGACGCGATGCCGCTGGACGAGACCGACTGAGCCTCGATCCACTGCTGCCCTGCGTCGCAGGTCGGCTAAGCTATTCGCCGAACACGGAGCCGTCCGGAGACCGCCATGCGTTTGATCCGTTTTCTCGTCGCCATTGCCTGTCTTGCGGTCGGTGCCGTCGTGGGTGCCCTCAATCGCCAACCGGTCTCGATCGACCTGGGCGTGGCGTACATCCCGACCAACCTAGGCGTCGCCTTGATCGTCGCGCTGCTGCTGGGCGTGCTGATCGGCGGACTGGCCATCAGCGCCAGCCTCGTGTTGCCGCTGCGCCGCCGCCTCGCGCGGGCGGAACGCCAGCAACGCGTCGAGCCGGTTGCAAATCCAACTTCCGGGACCTGAGCCGTGGCCTTCATCAACGAGTGGTTCTGGTTTTTCCTGCTGCTGCCGATCGCGGCCGTCAGCGGATGGGTGATCGGCCGCCGCGGCGGCGAACGCCACAGCGACACCCAGGTCAGCCGGTTGTCGACGACGTATTTCCGGGGCCTCAACTATCTTCTGAACGAACAGCCCGACAAGGCGATCGAGCTGTTCCTGCACATCGCGGAACTGGATAAGGACACTTTCGAGACCCAGGTCGCGCTCGGCCACCTGTTCCGCCGACGCGGCGAGGTCGACCGCGCGATCCGGCTGCACCAGGCGCTGGTGCAGCGCCCGGGCCTGAGCGACCCGCAGAAGGTCCAGGCCTTGCTGGCGCTGGGCGAGGATTACATGCGCTCGGGCTTGCTGGACCGCGCCGAGACGGTCTTCAGCGACCTGGTCGACCTCGACATGCGCGCGCCGCTGGCGTTGCGCCACCTGATCAACATCTACCAGTCCGAGCGCGACTGGACCAAGGCGATCGAGAACGCGCGGCGCTACGAGGCCGCGACCAGCGAACCGATGGGCAAGCTGATCGCGCAGTTCGAATGCGAACTGGCCGATCGCCACCGGGCGGCCGGTGATCCCGAAGCGGCCCGCGCCGCGGTCGCGCGCGCCTACGAGGCCGATGCCAACTCGGTCCGTGCCGGCATGCTTGAAGGTCGGCTCGAGATCGAGGCAGGCCATGATGCCGGCGCCATCCGCGCGTTCGAACGCGTCGCAAGGAACGATCCGGACTACCTGCCGGAGGTATTGCCGGCGCTGCTGTCGAGTTACGAGCGCGTCGGCGACACCACCGGTGCGCGGGCGTTCCTCGCCGAAATGTGCGAGCACTACCGCGGCATCGCGCCGGTGCTGGCATTGACGCGCATGGTCGAATCGACGGACGGCATCGCTTCGGCGCGGGCGTACCTCGCCCAGCAACTCAAGGACCGCCCGTCGGTACGCGGCGAGGCCGCGCTGATCGACCTGACCCTGGCCGAGGGCGCCGACCCGTCGGCGACCCTGCACGACCTCAAGCACATCACCGACCAGTTGCTGGTGCGCAACCCGAGCTACCGCTGCAACCGCTGCGGTTTCGGCGCGCGCAGCCACCATTGGCAGTGCCCCAGCTGCAAGGAGTGGGGCACCATCAAGCCGCTGTTGAATTACGCGGTGGTCTGAGCGGAATGCTGGCGTGGTTGATCCTGCATTCCGGCATCGCGGCGGCCGGGACCTGGCTGGCGCGCCGCTACGCATTGCAACGCGACCTGCTCGACCACCCCGGTGAGCGCCGCAGCCACGCGGTCGCCACGCCCCGCGGCGGTGGCATCGCGATCGTGCTGGCGCTGCTGGTTGCCGCGGTGGCACTTGCCGTTCGCGACCCGTCGCAGCGCGTGTTGCTGGGTGCATTTGGCATCGGTATGACGCTGGTGGCCGGCGTAGGGATGGTGGATGACCATCGACCGTTGTCGCCATGGATTCGCCTGCTGGTGCATGCCGTGGCCGCGACGCTCTTCGCGCTTGCCGTCCAGTACGTGTTCGGCCTGGCGTGGCTGTCGTTGCTGGCGTTCGCGGCGACCATCGCCTTGACCAACATCTGGAACTTCATGGACGGGATCAACGGGATCGCGGCCAGCCAGGCGCTGTTGCTCGGCGTCGCGGGCGCATCGCTGGCGGCGGGAAGCTGGCTGCTGCTTGGCCTGGCCCTGGCGGCTGCGTGCGCGGGATTCCTGCCGTTCAATTTTCCGCGTGCCCGCATCTTCATGGGTGACGCCGGCAGCGGTGCCATCGGGTTTGCCGTCGCCGCGCTCGCCGTGGTCGTCGCCGGTATGCGGGGCGCGGATGCGGCGTGGTTGCTTCTGCCGCTGTCCGCGTTCCTGGTCGACGCAGGGTTTACACTTGCGCGTCGCATGTTGCGCGGCGAGCGATGGTGGCAGCCCCACGTCCAGCACGCCTACCAGGCTTGGGCACGACGCAGCGGTCACGCCGTCGTCACGCTCGCTTATGTCGCATGGACAGTGCTGGGCCTTGTGGCGATGACCGTGCTTCGCGGGTCTTCCACGGTTTTCATGCTGGCGTTCTGCCTGGCGTGGTATCTGTTCGCGGCCCTGGCGTGGTGGGCTTTGCAGCGGCCCGGGGCAGGGGCCGCAGAGTCAGGCGAAAAAAAATGAAAAAGGATGGCGAATGAGGACATGGCGGGACCGTTGGTCGAGTGGATTGCCGCGCATGGCGGTCGTGCTGCATGACCTGGCGATGGTCTGGGTGGTCTGGCAGGGATTGCATCGGCTCCGCTTCGGCGTGATGCAGAATCCGCCGAGCATGGCGTGGTGGTCCACCGAGATCGCCCTGGTCCTCGCAGCGCAGGGGCTGGTGTTCTGGCAGGTCGGCCTGTATCGCGGGTTGTGGCGGTTCGCCAGCGTTCCCGACCTGTGGAATATCTTCAAGGCCTGCGCGCTCGGCCTGTTCGCGATCGTGCTCGGCCTGTTCCTCTACAACCGTCTCGACATGGTGTCGCGCACCGTGTTGGTGCTTTACCCGATGGTGTTGATGGGCCTGCTCGGGGCGCCGCGCCTGCTGTATCGCGCTTGGAAGGACAGCAGCGTGGAGCAGGGCGACCAGGCGTCGGTGCGTATCCTTATCCTGGGCGCGGGACATTCGGGTGAGGCGCTGGTTCGCGACCTGCGCCGCTTCGGCAGCTACCAACCGGTGGGCTTCCTCGACGACGCGCCACGCCTGCGAGGAAGCAAGGTGCAGGGCGTGCCGGTGCTTGGCAAGGTCGATGACGTGATCGAGATCGCGCGCGAAACGGCGGCGCGGTTGCTGGTGATCGCGATGCCGTCGGCCGATGCCGATGCCATGCAGCGCGTCGTGGTTGCCTGCGAGCGCTCCGGGCTGCCGTTCCGGATGGTGCCGCGCCTGCGCGACGTGCTCGAAGGACGGTCGTTGCCAGGCGAACTGAAGGAGGTCGCGATCGAGGACCTGCTCGGTCGCCAGCAGGTCCTGCCGGACTGGAAGGCCATCCGTGGCTGGCTGGGCGCGCGGTCGGTGCTGGTGACCGGTGCCGGCGGGTCGATCGGTTCGGAACTGTGCCGCCAGTGCGCGCGCCACGGCGCCCGGCGGATCACCCTGGTCGAACGCGACGAACTTGCGCTGATCACCGCCGAAGCCAACCTGCGCCGTGACTTCCCCGACCTGGAATACCTGCCGGTGCTCGGCGATTGCGGCGACCCGGCAGTCATTTCCTATGCGCTCGACGCCGCGGAACCCGAGGCGGTATTCCACGCGGCGGCCTACAAGCACGTTCCGCTGCTCGAAACGCAGTTGCGCGAAGCAGTGCGCAACAACGTGCTGGCGACCGAGGCCCTGGCCCGGGCCTGCCGCGAGGCCGGCGTAGGCACCTTCGTGCTGATTTCCACCGACAAGGCGGTCGACCCCGGCAACGTGCTGGGCGCAACCAAGCGGTTGGCGGAAATGGCCTGCCAGTCGCTTGCCGACCAGCGCGGGACCCGCTTCGTGACCGTCCGCTTCGGCAACGTGCTCGATTCGGCTGGCAGCGTGGTGCCGCTGTTCCGCGAGCAGATCCGCAGCGGCGGACCGGTCACGGTGACCGACCCCGAGGTCACCCGCTACTTCATGACGATCCCGGAAGCCTGCCAGCTGATCCTGCAGGCATCGGCGATCGGGACGCACGAGGCCATCTACACCCTCGACATGGGCCAGCCCGTACCGATCCGGCTGCTGGCCGAACAGATGATCCGGCTCGCCGGCAAGCAGCCCGGTCGCGACGTCGCGATCACCTACACCGGGCTGCGACCCGGCGAGAAGCTGCACGAGACGCTGTTCCACGCGGACGAGCGCTACCGCGCCACAGCCCATCCGAAGATCCTGCAGGCGGAGCCGCGGGCGATCGCCGCGCGTGAGATCGAGGTCGGCGTGCAACAGCTGCGCGAAGCCTCGGACCGCTACGATCGCGCCACCATGGGTACGGTCCTGCGTGCGCTGGTCCCGGACTTCAAGCCCGTCGGCACCCACGCGCCGCAGTTGCCCGACGCCACCACGGTGGTCGCGTTCCCGTCACGATCCTCATCCCGGACCCCTTGATGTCTCCACCTCGTATCCGCAAGGCCGTGTTTCCCGTGGCCGGCCTTGGCACGCGCTTTCTCCCCGCCACCAAGACCGTCCCGAAGGAAATGCTGCCGATCATCGACCGGCCGCTCATCCAGTACGCGGTGGACGAAGCGATCGAAGCCGGCTGCGACACCCTGGTCTTCGTCACCAACCGCTACAAGCACGCGGTGGCCGACTATTTCGACAAGGCTTACGAGCTGGAACAGAAGCTCGAACGGGCCGGCAAGCAGGAACAGCTCGAACTGGTCCGCAACGTCCTGCCCAAAGGAGTTCGCGCGGTGTTCGTGACCCAGGCCGAAGCGCTCGGGCTTGGCCACGCGGTGTTGTGCGCGAAACCGGTCATCGGTGACGAACCGTTCGCGGTGATCCTGCCCGACGACCTGATCTGGAACCGCGGCGACGGCGCGCTGAAGCAGATGGCCGACGCCGCCGAGGCGACCGGCGCGAGCATGATCGCGGTGCAGGATGTCCCGCGCGAGGCGACCGGCAGCTACGGAATCGTCGCGACGGAGTCCTTCGACCGGCGCCAGGGCAGGATCAGCGCCATCGTCGAGAAGCCCCGGCCGGCGGACGCGCCGAGCAACCTTGCGGTCGTCGGACGCTACGTACTCAATCCGCGCATCTTCCACTGGCTGGAAACCACGGCGCCGGGCGCCGGCGGCGAGATCCAGCTGACCGACGCGATCGCTGCGTTGCTCAAGGAGGAGGCCGTGAACGCGTTCCGCTTCCAGGGCACGCGCTTCGATTGCGGCACCCATCTCGGCCTGATCGAGGCGACCATCCGCTATGCGCTCGACCACGAGAAGCTCAGCGACGCCGCGCAGCGCCTGATGCAGGATGCGCTGAGGGAACTGGGCGTCACCGAACTGGAGTAGCTCGATGGAGCCGTCCTACTACCGCGCGACGCTGCCGGAAAGGCGATCGTTCGCGCCGCTGGACGGTTCTGCCGAGGCGCGTGTCTGCATCATCGGTGGGGGCTTTGCCGGCCTCAACACCGCCCTTGGACTCGCGGAACGCGGGGTTCGCGACGTGGTCCTGCTGGAAGCCGGGCGGATCGGCCATGGCGCGTCGGGTCGCAATGGAGGATTCGTGTTCGGTGGGTTCTCGCGTGGCGAGGATGCATTGCTGCGCGAGCTGGGCCCCGGGCGGGCGAGGGCGTTGCACCGGGGCACGCTGGACGCGGTGGAGCTGATCCGCGGCCGTATCCGCAAGTACGCGATCGATTGCGACCCGGTCGAAGCGGGCGTGATCTGGGCCAACTGGTTCCGTGATCCCGCGGTGCTCCGCGCGCGTCAGCGGCTGCTTGCCGACCACTTCGGGGTCGACTGGGAATGGTTGCCCCGCGCGGAGTTGCGGCAACTCATCCACACCGGTCGTTACGGCGATGCGCTGCTCGAACGCCAGGGGTTCCACTTCCACCCCCTGAAGTACGTCGAGGGCCTGGGTACGGCTGTAATGGCGGCCGGTGTCGCGGTGCACGAGGACAGCCCGGCCATCGGGCTCGATCGCGCGGGCTCCAGATGGCGGGTTCGTACGGCAGGGGGCATGGTCAATGCCGACCAGGTTGTCCTGGCCTGCGGGGGTTATCTGGCTGGCCTGCGCCACGAGGTCGACGCCGGCGTCATGCCGATCGCGACCTACGTCATGGTCACCGAGCCGCTGGGCGCGCGCATGGACGAGGTAATGACTACGCGGGCGGCGGTCTACGACACCCGCTTCGCTTTCGACTACTACCGTCCGCTCCCGGACAGCCGGCTGCTGTGGGGTGGACGGATCTCGGTGCTCGACCGCTCGCCCGGTGCGGTCAAGCGGTTGTTGTACCGCGACATGCTGAAGGTCTTCCCGCAACTCGATGGCGTGCGCATCGACCATGCATGGTCGGGGTTGATGAGTTACGCGCGCCACCAGATGCCGCAGATCGGCCGGATCGAGGACGGGCTGTGGCTGGCGCAGGCGTTTGGTGGACATGGCGTCGCACCGACCACGTTCGCCGGAGAGGTGGTGGCCTCGGCGATCGCGGAGGGCGACACCCGCTGGCGCGAGTTCGGCGATTACGGGCTGGTGTCGGCGTTGAAGCCTGCCGGCTTCGTCGGCGCGCAGTTGAGCTACTGGTGGGCCGAGGCGAAGGACGCGTGGAAAGCCGCGCGCGAGCAGGGCGCGGGCCAACCCATGTAGGAGCGACGTAAGTCGCGATTTCACCGATATCCGGGATCGCCGTGCGTTCGCGACTTACGTCGCTCCTACATGGGGCGGATTCTTATCGCCCTTGAGGGGGCTCGATCGTGCCCATCGAGGGACGGGCACGATCTCCACTCTCGCGCCTAAAGCGCCTCGAACACCCCCGCCGCGCCCATGCCGGTGCCGATGCACATCGTCACCATGCCGTACTTCTGCCGTTGCCGGCGCAGGCCGTGCACGATCGTCGCGGTACGCACCGCGCCGGTCGCGCCGAGCGGGTGGCCCAGCGCGATCGCGCCGCCGAGCGGGTTGATCTTCGACGGGTCCAGCCCGCAATCGCGGATCACCGCCAGCGACTGCGCGGCGAAGGCCTCGTTGAGTTCGATCCAGTCGAGCTGGTCCTGGCTGATGCCGGCCTGCTTGAGCGCCAGCGGGATCGCCGCGATCGGACCGATGCCCATCACTTCCGGACGCACGCCGGCGACCGAGAAGCTGACCAGCCGCGCCAGCGGAGTCAGGCCGTAATCCTTGATCGCCTGCTCGGACGCCAGCAGCACCGCACCGGCGCCGTCACTCATCTGCGAGCTGTTGCCGGCGGTCACGCTGCCGCCGAACTGGCCGTTGCGGAACACCGGCCTGAGCTTGGCCAGTCCCTCGATGGTCGAGCCCGGACGCGGGCCTTCGTCGGTATCGACCAGCCGCTTGCGCAACTGGACCGTGTTGCCGGCGAGGTCGGGCACGTGCGACATGACCTCGAGCGGGCTGATCTCGTTCTTGAACGCGCCGGCCTCGATCGCCTTCAAGGCCTTCAGGTGCGACTCCAGCGCGAACTGGTCCTGGTCCTCGCGCGAGATCTTCCACTCCTCGGCGACCTTCTCGGCGGTGATGCCCATGCCGTAGGCGATCGCGACGTGGTCGTCCTTGAACACGCCGGGCGACAGCGCGACCTTGTTGCCCATCATCGGCACCATCGACATCGATTCGGTACCGCCGGCCAGCATCAGGTCGGCCTGGCCGAGGCGGATCTGGTCGGCCGCCAGCGCGACCGACTGCAGGCCGGACGAGCAGAACCGGTTGATCGTCTGGGCGGGCAGGGTGTGCGGCAGGCCGGCGAGCAGCACGCCGATGCGCGCCACGTTCATGCCTTGCTCGGCCTCGGGCATGGCGCAACCGATGATGGCATCGCCGATGCGGTTGACGTCCATGCCCGGCGCCTGCGCGATCACGGCCTTGAGCACGTGGGCGAGCATGTCGTCCGGACGGGTGTTGGCGAACACGCCGCGCGCCTTGCCGACCGGGGTGCGGGTGGCGGCGACGATGTAGGCGTCTTGAACTTGCTTGGTCATGGAGTCACTCCAGATTCGATGGGGTTTTCCGACACATGGATGTGTCGGCGCGGCGTCGCGAAGCGGCGTCGCGGCCATTGGTGAAAACCACGCTTTTCGCCAAGGGCGAAGAAGTCGCGGCAGGATGCCCGATCTTCTTCACCACTAATTCCGCAGCGGCTTGCCGGTCTTGAGCATGTGCGCGATGCGCTCCTGGGTCTTGGGCATCTGCGCCAGCGCCACGAAGTGCTCGCGTTCCAGCCGCAGCAGCCATTCCTCGTCGACCACCGAGTGCCGGTCGACCTCGCCACCACACAGCACGGTGGCGATGCGGGTGGCGATCTCGTAGTCGTGCTGCGAGATGAAATAACCCTCCAGCATGTTGACCAGCAGCATCTTGAAGGTGGCGATGCCGACATCGCCGGCAACGCGGATGCCGCGCGCGGGCAACGGCGGGCGATAGCCCGACTCGGCCAGCGCACGGGCCTGGGCCTTGGCGACGTGCAGCAGCTCGAAGCCGTTGAACACGACCACGTCGTTCTTGCGCGCCAGCTGCAGGTTCTTCGCTTCAACCGCCGAGGTGGAGACCTTGGCCATCGCCACGGTCTCGAACACGGTCTTGAGCTCGGCGAACACGTCGCCGTTGGCGCCGGCCGCCTCCGAGGCGCGCACCGCCAGCTCCTTCAGGCCACCACCGGCCGGAAGCAGGCCGACGCCGGCCTCGACCAGGCCGATGTAGCTCTCCAGCCCCAGCACGGTGCGCGCCGAGTGCATCTGGAATTCGCAACCGCCGCCCAATGCCAACCCGCGCACCGCCGCGACCACCGGCACCAGCGAGTACTTGATCGCCATGCTGGTGCGCTGGAAGTTCTCGACCATCGCCTCGAAGCCCTTGACGTCGCCGGCCTGCAGCAGGCCCAGCGCGCCGGCCAGGTCGGCACCGGCCGAGAACGGCTCCTTCGGCTGCCAGATCACCAGCCCGCGGAAGTCGCGCTCGGCGATCCGCACCGCTTCCTGCAGGCCGTCGAGCACGTGGTCGTTGACCGTATGCATCTTGGTCTTGAAGCTCACGACCGCGATGTCGTCGCCCCCGCTTTGGCCGGAATCGTCGGCCCACATGCGGATGCCGTCGTTCTCGAACACCGTGCGACCCTGCGACGCCTTCTCGCCCAGCAGCGCGTCCGGGAAGCGCTGGCGCGCGTACACCGGGTTGGACGAGCGCGGCACCATCGCATCGCGCGCCGGGCTGTAGCTGCCGGCGTTGGCGTGCACGCCCTCGCGGCCGTCGAACACCCAGTCGGGCAACTCGGCGTTGCTCATCGCTTCGCCGGCGACGATGTCCTCGGCGATCCAGTCGGCGACCTGCTTCCAGCCCGCCGCCTGCCAGCTCTCGAACGGACCGATCGACCAGCCGTAGCCCCAGCGCATCGCGAAGTCGACGTCGCGCGCGGTCTCGGCGATGTCCTTGAGGTGGTAGGCGCTGTAGTGGAAGGTGTCACGAAAGCAGGACCACAGGAACTTCGCCTGCGGGTGGTCGGACGCGCGCAGCGCGGCGAACTTCTTCGCCGGGTCGCGCTCCTTCAGCAGCGCGGCAACCCCGGGGTCGAGCTCCGGGTTCGACGGCCGGTAATCCTGCGTCTTCAGGTCGAGGACGAGGATGTCCTTGCCTTTCTTGGTGTAGACGCCGGCGCCGGTCTTGGCGCCCAGCGCGCCTTTCTCGACCAGCCCGGCCAGCCACTTCGGCGCCTTGAAATACTTGTGCCACGGGTCGTCGGGCAGGGTGTCGGCCATGGTCTTGATGACATGGACCATGGTGTCGAGCCCGACCACGTCGGCGGTGCGGTAGGTCGCCGACTTCGGCCGGCCGATCGCCGGGCCGGTCAGTGCGTCGACGGTGTCGAAGCCGAGCTTGGACTGTTCGGTGTGGTGCATCGCCGCCAGCATCGAGAACACGCCGATGCGGTTGCCGATGAAGTTCGGGGTGTCGCGCGCGATCACCACGCCCTTGCCGAGGGTGGTGGTCAGGAAGGTTTCCAGGTTCGCCAGCACCGCCGGGTCGGTGGCCTTGGCCGGGATCAGCTCGGCCAGGTGCATGTAGCGCGGCGGGTTGAAGAAGTGCACGCCGCAGAAGCGTGGGCGCAGCGCTTCCGGCAGCACGTCGGCGAGCTTGTTGATGCCCAGCCCGGAGGTGTTGCTGGCCAGCACCGCGTGGTCGGCGATGTGCGGGGCGACCTTCCGGTAGAGGTCCTGCTTCCACTCCATCTTTTCGGCGATCGCCTCGATCACCAGGTCGCAGCCGTCCAGCAGGTCGAGGCCGGTCTCGTAGTTGGCGGCGACGATGCGCCTGGCCAGGGCCTTGTCGGCGAGCGGAGCCGGGCTGAGTTTGGCCAATCCGGCGATCGCCTTGTTGACCACGCCGTTCGGGTCGCCGTCCTTCGCCGGCAGGTCGAACAGCACGGTATCGACGCCGGCATTGGTCAGGTGGGCGGCGATCTGCGCGCCCATCACGCCGGCGCCGAGGACGGCGGCACGACGTACAAGTAGTTTCTCGGACATTTTCAGTAACTCCTTGATAAATTTGTTTTTATCGCCCGGGGTGAACAGCTCAGCTCTTGAAGCCCGCCGCCGCAAACCGGATCAACTCTCGCGCCGCGCGCTCCCGGTGGGCCTTCTCGGCCGTGCCGGTGGGCCGCTTGATCAGGCCGAAGTCGGCCATGGCGTAGGTCAGCGCGCCGGCGAGGAAGTCCAGCCGCCAGTACAGCTCTTCCTTGCTCAGCGCAGGCACGCAGGCCGCAATCGCCTTGGCGAACTCGCGCAGGACGTGGCCGTAGTGGTCGGACAGGAACTTGCGCAGGCTGTCGTTCTTTTCCGCATAGGCGCGGGCGACAACGCGGACGAAGGCGGCGCCGCCGTGGCGGTCCTGGGCGATCGCGAGCGCGGGTTCGACAAACGCGGCCAAGATCGGCTCCAGCTCGCCTGGGTGCTGTTCCAGCGCGGCTTTCAGCGCCGACAGCCGGTGCGCGCTCATGTCGTCCATGCGGCGCCGGAAGACCTCGTTGACGAGATTCTCCTTGCTGCCGAAGTGGTAGTTGACCGCGGCGATGTTGACGTCGGCGCGGCTGGTGACCTGGCGCAGCGAGGTTCCGCTGAAGCCGAACTGGGCGAACAGATCCTCGGCGGCTCCGAGGATGCGGTCCTTGGTGGAGAAGTGGGTGGTGGCGGCCATGGTCGTCCGGAAGGTTGGGTGCCCCGCAGCGGCGGGTTAATCAAACGCTTGTTTGATGCTACGACCGGGCGAGGGCGGCCGTCAACGCGGGCGCCGGCATGAACCGCAAAACAATGCGCCGGGGCACTGCAAAACCGCATGACGATCCGGTAGTATTACCGCAGCCATATCGGCTAAACCCGCGTCCCGACGCGGGTTTTTCTGTTATCCTCGGGCGCGAACCCAGGCAATAAAGGGTCGCGGCCCGCCTATCCGGAGATATCCCCATGGCGCTGGAGCGCACCCTGTCCATCATCAAGCCCGACGCCGTCGCCAAGAACGTCATCGGCGAGATCTACACCCGTTTCGAGAAGGCCGGCCTCAAGGTCGTCGCCTCGAAGATGAAGCACCTGTCCAAGGCCGAGGCCGAGGGTTTCTACGCTGTCCACCGCGAGCGTCCGTTCTTCAACGCGCTGGTCGAGTTCATGATCTCCGGCCCGGTGATGATCCAGGCGCTCGAAGGCGAGGGCGCGGTGCTCAAGAACCGCGACCTGATGGGCGCCACCAACCCCAAGGAAGCCGCCGCCGGCACGATCCGCGCCGACTTCGCCGACAGCATCGACGCCAACGCGGTGCACGGCTCGGACAGCCTGGAGAACGCCGCGATCGAGATCGCGTACTTCTTCCCGGCGACCGACGTCTACGCGCGCTGATCGATTGAACCAGAAGCCATGACCCGCACCCGCGACACCATCGACATCGCCCTTGCCGACGCTTCAAGCGAAGCCGGCGCCGCGAAGCCGTGGGCGGCGTCCGTGCGGGACACGGCCGGCAATGCCGCGGCGGGGTCGAAGACGAATATCTTCGACCTCGACCGCGTCTCGCTGGAGGACTTCTTCGAGAACGTCCTCGGCGAAAAGCGCTATCGCGCGCACCAGGTGATGAAGTGGATCCACCACCGCTACGTCACCGACTTCGATGACATGACCGACCTCGGCAAGGCGCTGCGCGCCAAGCTGCACGAGTACGCCGAAGTCCGTGCGCCGATGGTCCTGCTCGAGAAGCCCTCCGCCGACGGCACCATCAAGTGGCTGATCGGCATGGACCCGAAGAACGCCATCGAGGCGGTCTACATCCCAGACAAGGGTCGCGGCACCCTGTGCGTGTCCAGCCAGGTCGGCTGCGCGCTCAACTGCACTTTCTGCTCCACCGCCACCCAGGGCTTCAACCGCAACCTGACCACCGCCGAGGTGATCGGCCAGGTCTGGATCGCCGCCCGCCAGCTCGGCAACCTGCCGCACCAGCAGCGCAAGCTGACCAACGTGGTGATGATGGGCATGGGCGAGCCGCTGATGAACTTCGACAACGTCGTGCGGGCGATGAGCATCATGCGCGACGACCTCGGCTACGGCCTGGCCAACAAGCGCGTGACCCTGTCGACCTCCGGCCTGGTGCCGCAGATCGACCAGCTCGGCCAGGCCAGCGACGTCTCGCTGGCGGTGTCGCTGCACGCGCCCAACGACGCGCTGCGCACCGAGCTGATCCCGCTCAACAAGAAGTACCCGATCGCCGAGCTGATGGCGGCCTGCCAGCGCTACGTCAAGCGCAAACCGCGTTCGTCGATCACCTTCGAATACACCCTGATGAAGGGGGTCAACGACCAGCCGCAGCACGCCCGCGAGCTGGCCCGCCTGATGCGCCAGTTCGACAACGCGGTGCAGATGAAGGACGCGGCCAAGGTCAACCTGATCCCGTTCAATCCGTTCCCGGGCACGCGTTACGAACGGTCGGCCGAGGCCGACATCCGCGCGTTCCAGAAGTTGTTGCAGGAAGCGCGGGTGCTCACCACCGTGCGCAGGACCCGCGGCGACGACATCGATGCCGCCTGCGGCCAGCTCAAGGGCCAGGTCGCGGACCGCACGCGCCGGCAGGCGGAGTTCCGCAAGACACTCGACGCGCAAGGGGGCCGGGATGCTGCCGCCTGAGCGCGGAATCGTTGTCCGGGGACCCGTCGGGGGGCTGCTGCTGGGGCTGGTCGTGATGGTGGCGATGGCCGGCTGCAACCGGCTGAGTTTCATCAAGCCCGATTACACGCGGAGCGATTTCCGCCGTACCGCGCCGGAACTCGATGTGGTGACCGACGACCGCAGCAAGAGCACGGTCAAGGCCCGGACCGCGGTCCAGCAGGGCCAACTTGCCTATACGAAGGGCGACCTCGATGGCGCGCGGAAAGCCGCCGTGGACGCGCTGAAGAGCAATCCGGACTTCGCCGCCGCGCATACGTTGCGCGCACTGGTCGCCGATGCGGACGGCGAGGTCGAGGTGGCCGGTGACCACTACCGGCGAGCGATCGAGCTGGCCCCGCACGACGGCGGCACGCTCAACAACTACGGGACCTGGCTGTGCGCCAACGGCCGCGAGCAGGAGTCCCTGCAGTGGTTCGACCGCGCACTGGCGGATCGCGGCTACCGCACGCCGGCGGCGGCGATGGCCAACGCCGGGGCCTGTGCCGTCAAGGCCGGGCAGGGCGGGTTGGCGGTAAAGTACCTGGACGCGGCGCTTGCGATCGACCCGCAAAACCCGGTCGCGCTGGCGGCCATGGCCGAGCACGAATTCCGTGCCGGTCGCGCGTTCCACGCGCGGGCATTTTCGCAACGCCGGCTGGCGGCTGCACCCGCGGATGCCCGCTCGCTGTTGCTTGCGTCACAAATCGAGGAAAAACTCGGCGACAAGGATGCCGCAGACGGATACGTTCAAAGGCTGAGGGCGGAGTTTCCCGATATATCGGGCTCCGGAGCAGGGGAAAACGGGAAACGATGATGCACCCGAACACGATCGCGCCCGAAGGCGTCGATAGCTTTGGCATTCGCCTCATGCAGGCGAGGCAACGCGCGGGGCTCTCCCAGGAAGAAGTCTCGGCACGGCTGAAAATGCCGGTGCGCGTGATTCGCGCACTCGAATCCGACGACTGGGCCCGGATTGGCGCGCCGGTATTCGTACGTGGCCAGCTGCGAAGTTACGCCCGGCTGCTGGACGTCGACCTGGACCTGGATGCGATCCGCACCGAGGTCGGGCCGGTCACGCCGTCGGACCTGGTCAGTCACAGCCATACACCGCGCTACCGCCGGATGTTCGAGCAGGTGACCCGTCGTGCGGTCTACATCGGGATCACGGCGATGATCGCGGTACCGGTCTGGCTCGCGACCCAGCAGCACCTCTCGAACGACCTGAGCGTGCAGTCGTTCGACCTTCAACAGTCGGTGCCGGTCGAGACCGGCAAGGCGCCGCCGTCCACGGTGCGCAAGCCGGTCCAGCGCAAGCCGCTGATCGCATCCATGGGCAGCATGAACGGAACGCCGGTGGATGCGCCCGCGTTGTCGATCGAGTTCAACGACGAAAGCTGGGTGCAGATCTTCGCGCCCGACGGAAGCAAGCTCGAACAGGGCCTGCTGCCCGAAGGCGAACGACGCAGCTACGGCGAAGGCGAGGTGGGCCGGCTCGTGCTCGGCAACTCGTCCGCGGTCGAAGTCCGCCAGGACGGCCGGCCGGTCGACCTGGAGCCGTTCAGCCGCGCGAACGTGGCGCGCTTTACGCTATCCTCTGACGGCTCCCTCGCGCCGGTCGCCGACTGACCCGCGTCGCGGGTCCGCTGTTGCCACGGCCGTACATCGGCCGTGCCGGCATTTCCACCGGCCCGCTCGCGGGCCAGTCCTCACCAATTGCCTCCGGCCCGTGGCCGGGGCGGGATGGCAGCTAGCGCATGGCAATCGACGATCCACTTGACGAACACGAACAAAGCGAACGCGTCCTCCTCTGGCTTCGCGAAAACGGCGCCGGCCTGATCGGCGGCATCGTACTCGGCCTGGCGGCGATCGGCGGCTGGAAATGGTGGCAGCAGCAGCAGTCACAGCAGCAACTCGCCAGGGCCGACCAGTACCAGGCTGCGATCAATGCGATCGAGGCCGGCGACGGGCAGGGTGCCGCCAAGGTCGATGGGCTGGGCGAAGGCGTCTACGCCAACCTCGCCGGCCTGGAGTTGGCCGCATCGCAGGTAGCGGCCAAGGACAACGCGGCCGCCATCGAAACGCTGCGCTCGATCAAGCCCGGCAACGCCGCCATCGCCGACATCGTGAACCAGCGCCTGGCCCGCCTGCTGATCGCCACCGACCAGGCCGAAGCCGCGCTGGCGCTGGTCGACACCGCCGATACCCCGACCGCGCTGCAGGTCCGTGGCGATGCCCAGTACGCCCTGGGCCAGCCCGACAAGGCCCGTGAGTCCTACCAGCAGGCGCTGACCCGGCTCGACGTGGCGTCGCCGCAGCGTCGCGTGCTCGAACTCAAACTCGCGGAAGTCGGCGGGACCCCCACCAGTACCGAGGCACAGTCTTGATGAAGTCCGCATCGACTCCCCGCACCCCTGGCGCCACGCTCGTCCGCGCCGGCGCGATCGCGCTCTGCCTCGCTTCGCTCGCCGGCTGCAGCACCATCAAGGGCTGGTTCGGCGGCAAGGACGACAAGAACACGGAGCCGGCCAAGCTGACCGACATCAATCCGACCACGACCGTCAGCAAGGTCTGGTCCGCCGATGCGGGCAAGGGCGAAGGTCTGCTGGGCGCGCGCCAGGGGCCGGTGGTCGCTGACGGCAAGGTCTACGCGGCCGCGGTCGAAGGCGGCGTCCATGCGTTCGACCTGCAGACCGGCCGGACGGTCTGGACCCACGAAAGCGAACTGCGCCTCAGCGGCGGCCCGGGTGCCGGCGACGGGCTGGTCGCGGTGGGCAGTCTCGAGGGCGACGTCATCGTGCTCGACGCCGCCACCGGTGCCGAGAAGTGGCGCGCGAAGGTGGGCAACGAAATCATCGCGGCACCCGCCATCGGCATGGGCATGGTGTTCGTGCGTTCCAACGACGGCCGGGTGACCGCGTTCGATGCCGCCAATGGCGAACGCCGCTGGTTCTGGAACCATGATGTGCCGGCCCTGTCGGTGCGTGGCAACGACTCTCCCGTGGTCGGCCCGGGTTTCCTGTTCATAGGCAACGACGACGGCACCGTCAGCGCGCTGTCCGCCCAGGATGGCCGCCCGCTGTGGGACCAGGCGATCGGGCAGCAGGAAGGCCGCACCGAACTCGACCGCATGGCGGACGTCGACGGCGCCCCGGTCCTCGAGGGCACCACCCTCTATGCCACCAGCTTCAAGGGCCAGACCATGGCCATCAATGCCCCGACCGGCCAGCCGATGTGGCTGAGCGACAACGGCGGCCCGGGCCAGGTGGCGGTCGCCCCCAGCGTGGTGGTGATCACCGAGCCGGGCGACACCGTGTTCGGCCTGGAGAAGACCGGTGGCAGCGCGATGTGGCAGCAACCGGCGCTGGCCCGCCGCAACCTCACCGCACCGGCCATCCACGGGAGCTATGCGGTCGTGGGTGACTACGATGGTTACCTGCACTGGCTGGACCTGGGCACCGGCGAATTCGCCGCCCGCGCCCGTGCCGGTGGCGACGCGCTGCGCGCCACGCCGGTGGTGGCGGACGGGATCCTGATCGTGCAGGACGTCGACGGCGGACTGAGCGCGTTCCGCCTCGGGCAATGACCCCGAACCCTCCAAATTCCGGCTGAACCCCCATGCTCCCGCTAGTCGCGCTCGTTGGTCGTCCCAACGTAGGTAAATCAACGTTGTTCAACGCGCTGACGCGCAGCCGCGACGCCCTGGTCCACGACCAGCCCGGGGTCACCCGGGACCGCCATTACGGCGTATGCCGGCCGGAAGGCCAGCGGGCGTTCGCGGTGGTCGATACCGGCGGCATCGCCGGCGAGAGCGAGCATCTTGTCGAGGGCCTGCTCGGCGCGACCGCCCGCCAGGCCCGCGCCGCCGCGGCCGAGGCCGACCTCGTGCTGTTCATTGTCGACGGTCGCGAAGGCGCGTCGGCGCTGGACGACGAGATCCTCGCCTGGCTGCGCAAGACCGCGCGGCCGACGATGCTGGTGATCAACAAGACCGACGGCATCGACACCCAGGCCGCGCTCAACGACTTCGCCCGCTACGGTTTCAGCGAGGCCGTTGCGGTGTCCTCGGCGCATCGCCAAGGCATCGACGAGCTGATCGACGAGGTCATCGGACGCTTGCCGGAGGAGGGTGCCTCGACCGAGCTCGACGACGACCCCACGCGCATCCGCATCGCTTTCATCGGCCGTCCCAACGTGGGCAAGTCGACCCTGGTCAACCGGTTGCTGGGCGAGGAGCGGATGATCGCGTCCGACGTGCCCGGCACCACCCGCGATTCGGTCGCGATCGACATGGAACGCGATGGTCGCCTGTACCGGCTGATCGACACCGCCGGCCTGCGCCGCAAGTCGCGGGTCGACGAGGCGGTCGAGAAGTTCTCGATCATCAAGACCCTGCACGCGATCGAGCAATGCCAGGTCGCGGTGATCATGCTCGATGCCGGCGAAGGCGTGACCGACCAGGACGCCAGCGTGCTCGGTTACGCGCTCGACGCCGGCCGGGCGCTGGTGGTCGCGGTCAACAAGTGGGACGGGCAAAGCGATTACCAGCGCCAGCAGGCCGAGGCATTGCTGTCGCGCAAGCTGGCGTTCGTGGACTGGGCCGAGGCGATCCGGATCAGCGCGAAGCACGGCTCCGGGCTGGGTGAACTGTTCAAGGCGATCCACCGCGCCCACGCCTCGGCGACGCACGAGTTCAGCACCAGCGAAGTCACGAAGGCGATGGAAATCGCCTACGAGACCAATCCGCCGCCGGTCGTGCGCGGTCACGTCGCCAAGTTGCGCTACGCCCATCCGGCGGCCAGCAACCCGCCGACTTTCGTCGTCCACGGCAACCGCCTGCGCACGCTCAGCGACACCTACAAGCGCTATCTGGAGAACTTCTTCCGCAAGCGTTTCAAGCTGGTCGGCACCCCGATCCGCTTCGTCTTCAAGGAGGGGGCCAACCCCTACGAAGGCAAGAAGAACGTGCTCAGCGAGAAGCAGATCGCCAAGAAGCGCCGCCTGATCCGGCACGTCAAGCGCGGTAAGTAGACCGCGAGCGCCCGCGACGGCGGATAATGGCCGCATGGCCATCGAAATACTCGCCCCCGCCGCCGCCCGCGAACGCCAACTCGCCGGTGCCATCCTGGTCGATGTCCGCGAATCGCACGAACGCGCGATGGGCATGGCCGAAGGCGCGGTGGGGGTGGCGCGCAGCGACCTCGAGGCCGGGCCCGCGACCACCTTGCCCGACCGCGATGCGGACGTCCTGCTGATCTGCGAGCTGGGTGGACGCTCGCTGAAGGCGGCCCAGGTGCTCATCGACGCCGGTTACCGCCGGGTCGCCTCGGTCGACGGCGGGACCACGCGCTGGCGCGAAGAGCAGCTGCCATTCGCGCAGCCCGCCGGCGACGTCGACCTCGATTTCCACGACCGCTATTCCCGCCATCTGCGACTCCCGGAGGTCGGCGAGGCCGGCCAGCGCAAGCTGCAGCAGGCGAGGGTGGCGGTTGTCGGCGCCGGGGGGCTGGGCTCGCCCGCCGCGTATTACCTGGCGGCCGCCGGTTTCGGAACCCTGGTGCTCGCCGATGACGACGTGGTCGAGCGCAGCAACCTGCAACGGCAGATCCTGCATACCGAAGCGCGGATCGGCGTGCCCAAGGTCGAGTCGGCCGCGATCGCGCTTTCGGCGCTCAACCCGAAAATCGAAGTCCGAACCTTCCCGGAGCGCATCGGCAGCGACAACGTCGAGCGCCTGATCGCCGACGCCGACGTGGTACTGGACGGTGCCGACAATTTCGCCGCGCGCTACCTGCTCAACGACGCCTGCGTGAAGCTCGGCAAGCCGCTGGTGTACGGCGCCGTGCTGCGTTTCACCGGCCAGGCCAGCGTCTTCGATGCGGGGCGCCATCGTGGCCGGTTGCCCTGTTACCGCTGCCTGTTCCCCGAACCACCGTCCGCGGAAGATGCACCCAACTGCAGCGATGCCGGCGTGCTGGGCGTGCTGCCCGGGGTGGTCGGCATGTTGCAGGCGACCGAGGTGATCAAGCTCATCCTCGGCATCGGCGAGCCGCTGGCCGGCCGCCTGCTGCACTTCGACGCACTGGCGATGCGGTTCCGCGAAACCCGCCTGCAACCCGATCCTGCCTGCGTCGTCTGCGCGCCGGGCAGGGCGTTCCCCGGATACATCGACTACCAGCAGTTCTGCGCGGGCTGATTCACGCCCGGGAAGCGCATGCACACCCCGGTCACGCCAGTCGCGGACGATGCGACAGATGCGCGGGAGGCCGGGAGGCGGGATGGGAGGTCATTGGCTACGGCGACGGTTCGAGGCTGCGGCCCTCCTGCTGCTGTTGGCCGTCATACCGTCCGTGGCAACGGCCGCTGTCGTTTGCGCGGGAACCGACCCATCCCGCGCAACCACGCTGGGCGAACGCATCTCCGCGGTCGCCTGCCGCGAGAACGCGCTCTGGTATCGCCCCTTCATCAACCTGCATGGCCAACTCGCGAGCATGGCCCTGTCGGAAGCGGAAACCGGCCTTCTCCAGGACGGCGCCACCCCCGCCTGGAAGCGCGTCGCCGAGTACTGGCGCGGCAGCGGGCTGCTGTGGGGAATGAATTCGTTCCCCGGTGCCGCCGCCTGTGCCCGAGCCGTCAATGCCGACTTCGGCTCGCCCGACTGCCGCGCCTTCCTGATCGACCGCCCCTGGTCGGCCGCGTTCATCTCGTTCGTGCTGGTGCGGGCGGGGGTGCCGGGCTTCAGGCCATCGGCGCGGCACATCGACTATGTCCGCGATGCCTATCTGAGCCCGGGCAGCAGCCCGTTCCTGTTTGTCGATCCGGATATCGCCTTGCCAACCGCAGGCGACCTGCTCTGCTATGCCCGCGGCACGACGTCGTTCGGTTACGCGGGGCTGCAGGCGTGGATCGCGGCCAATCCCGACGCGGCACTGGCGATGCATTGCGAAATCGTGACCCGTAGTGCCGATGCCCACACGGCCTACCTCATAGGCGGCAACGTCCTGCAAAGCGTCACCCTGCGGATGCTTGGGTTGAACCGCAGCGGGCGGTTCTGGAACCTGCCACGCGGCAGTGACATCGGCTGCAGTCCGGGCAACCAGGCGGTCTGCAATTTCAACCGGCACGACTGGGTTGTCCTGCTCAAGCTGAAGCCGTCACTGCAGGCAGTGCCCGTGACCCCGATACCCGGGCAACCGGTGGAGCACGGCAAGTGTTGCGTCCAGTGCGTCGTCGGCGCCGGCATACCCCGGTGTCCGGCCAGCCACTGAGCTTGCGATAATGGCGGCCAGATCGTCTCCAAGGCCACCGTTCCATGACCCATACGTCCGACACTCCGCAGCACGCTGCCCGCATCCTCGACGGCAAGCGCATCGCGGAGGATCTCCTTGACAGCCTCAAGGCCCGGGTCGACGCGCGGATGGCCCAGGGCAAACCGCGTCCGGGACTGGCGGTGGTGCTGGTGGGGCAGGACCCGGCGTCCGCGGTGTACGTGCGCAACAAGCGTCGCGCCGCAGAGAAAGTCGGCATCCGCGCCATCGATTTCGACCTGCCGGCGGAGACCACCGACGACGAGCTGCTGGCCCTGATCGATCGTCTCAACGCCGACCCGGACGTCCACGGCATCCTGGTCCAGTTGCCGCTCCCCGACCGCCGCGATGCCTCCAGGCTGATCCACCGTATTTCGCCGGCCAAGGACGTCGACGGCTTCCACCCGGAGAACGTCGGCCACCTGGCGTTGCGCGAGTTCGGCCTGCGCCCGTGCACCCCGCGCGGCATCACCACCTTGCTGGCCTACACCGACCGGCCCGTGCGCGGCGCCAGTGCGACGATCGTCGGGGTCTCCAACCATGTCGGCCGGCCGATGGCGCTGGAACTGCTGATTGCAGGCTGCACCACCACGTCCTGCCACAAGTTCACCCCGCCCGATGTACTGGAGGCGGCGGTACGCGGCGCGGACATCCTGGTGGTCGCGGTGGGCCGCCCGCGGCTGATCCCCGGCGAGTGGGTCAAGCCGGGCGCGGTGGTGATCGACGTCGGCATCAACCGGCTCGACGACGGCCGGCTGGTCGGCGATGTCGGCTTCGAGGAGGCCGCGCAACGGGCCAGCTGGATCACCCCGGTGCCGGGTGGGGTGGGGCCGATGACGGTTGCGACGCTGATGGAGAACACCCTGGAGGCCGCTGAAGCGGCGGACAATCAGGAGTAGCCCCGGCACCTGCGAAAGCGCTCCGTGTAGGAGCGACGTAAGTCGCGAACGCACGGCGATTCCGGGGACCGCGGAATTCGCGACTTACGTCGCTCCTACAAAAAGGCGGGGTTGGCTCCTTGCGGTGGTGGCCACGGCTTTTCCGCCATTCCGCCCCCTCGCAAGCCCACCGAACGCGGTACAATGACGCGCTTCATCCTCCCCGGGCCGCCCCATGTTGCGCATCCAGGCTGAAGCGCTGACCTACGACGACGTATCGCTCGTCCCCGCGCATTCCACCGTCCTTCCCAAGGACGTCTCGCTCACCACCCGCGTCACCCGCGACCTGTCCATCCGCCTGCCACTGCTGTCGGCGGCGATGGATACCGTCAGCGAGGGACGACTGGCCATCGCGATGGCCCAGTTGGGCGGCATCAGCATCATCCACAAGAACATGGGCTTGGCCCAGCAGGCCGCGCACGTCGCGCAGGTCAAGACCTTCGAGGCCGGGGTGATCAAGTCGCCCTTCACGGTCGGCCCCGAAACCAGCATCGCCGACGTGCTCAAGCTGACCCGCACGCGCAACATCTCCGGCGTGCCCGTGGTCGACGGCGGCCAACTGGTCGGCATCGTCACCAGCCGCGACATGCGGTTCGAGACCAAACACGACGATCCCGTCCGCCACATCATGACCAAGAAGGACCGGCTGGTGACGGTGAAGGAGGGGGCCAGCGACGAGGAGGTGCTCGGGCTGCTGCACAAGCACCGGATCGAGAAGGTGCTGGTGGTCAACGACGGCTTCGAGCTGCGCGGGCTGATCACGGTCAAGGACATCCAGAAGAAGTCCGACAACCCCAACGCCGCCTACGACAGCAGCGAGCGCCTGCTGGTCGGCGCCGCGGTGGGCGTCGGCGGCGACACCGAGGCGCGTATCGAGGCACTGGCCGCGGCCGGGGTCGACGTGGTGGTGGTCGACACCGCGCACGGCCACTCGCAGGGCGTGCTGGAGCGCGTGCGCTGGGTCAAGAAGAACTTTCCGCAACTGCAGGTCATCGGCGGCAACATCGTCACCGGCGATGCCGCGCTGGCGTTGATGGACCACGGCGCGGACGCGGTCAAGGTCGGCGTCGGTCCCGGCTCGATCTGCACCACCCGCATCGTCGCCGGCGTCGGCGTGCCGCAGATCACCGCGATCGACATGGTCGCCGAGGCCCTGCAGGACCGCATCCCGCTGATCGCCGACGGCGGCATCCGCTATTCGGGCGACATCGGCAAGGCGCTGGTCGCCGGCGCATCGACGGTGATGGTCGGCGGCCTGTTCGCGGGCACCGAGGAGGCCCCGGGCGAGGTCGAACTGTTCCAGGGCCGCAGCTACAAGAGCTACCGCGGCATGGGCAGCATCGGCGCGATGGAGCTGGGCTCCAAGGACCGCTACTTCCAGGATTCGTCCGATGCCGACAAGCTCGTCCCGGAAGGCATCGAGGGCCGGGTGCCGTACCGCGGTCCGCTCGGCGGCGTGGTCCACCAGCTGATGGGCGGCCTGCGCGCGACCATGGGCTATGTCGGCTGCGCCACCATCGAGGACATGCGCAAGAAGCCGCAGTTCGTAAAGGTGACCAGCGCCGGTTCGCGCGAGAGCCACGTGCACGACGTGCAGATCACCAAGGAACCGCCGAATTACAGGGCCGGCTGATTCATGACCGACATCCACAGCGACAAGATCCTGATCCTCGACTTCGGCGCGCAGTACACGCAGCTGATCGCCCGCCGCATTCGCGAGATCGGCGTCTACTGCGAAATCTGGGCCTGGGACCACGACCCGGCCGAGATCGCGAAGTACGGCGCCAAGGGCATCATCCTGTCGGGCGGGCCCGAGTCGACCACGCTGGAAGGAGCGCCCCGCGCCCCGCAGGAAGTCTTCGACTCCGGACTGCCGATCCTAGGCATTTGCTACGGCATGCAGACCCTGGCCGCGCAATTGGGCGGCACGACCGAGGCCGCCGACGCGCGCGAGTTCGGCCACGCCGAGGTCGAACTGGTTGCCCATGACGCATTGCTCGGCGGTTTGAGCGACCACGGCGGAACCCCGCGCCTGAACGTCTGGATGAGCCACGGCGACCACGTCGCCACCGCGCCGCCGGGCTTCAGCGTCACCGCGAAGACCGATCGCATTCCGGTCGCGGCGATGGCCAACGAGGACAAGCGCTGGTACGGCGTGCAGTTCCACCCGGAGGTCACCCACACCCTGCAGGGCCAGACCCTGCTGCGCCGCTTCGTCACCGAGATCTGTGGCTGCCAGACCCTGTGGACCGCCGCCCACATCATCGACGACCAGATCGCCCGCGTGCGCGAGCAGGTCGGCAGCGACGAGGTGATCCTCGGCCTCTCCGGTGGTGTCGACTCCTCGGTGGTCGCGGCGCTGCTGCACAAGGCGATCGGCGAGCAGCTGACCTGCGTGTTCGTCGACACCGGCCTGCTGCGCTGGCAGGAGGGCGACCAGGTGATGGCGATGTTCGCCGAGCACATGGGCGTCAAGGTGGTCCGCGTCGACGCCGCCGATCGCTATTTCAAGGCGCTCGAAGGCGTCAGCGACCCCGAGGCCAAGCGCAAGATCATCGGCAACCTGTTCGTCGAGATCTTCGACGAGGAGTCGGGCAAGCTGCGCAACGCCAAGTGGCTGGCGCAGGGCACCATCTACCCCGACGTGATCGAGTCCGCCGGCAGCAAGACCGGCAAGGCCCACGTCATCAAGAGCCACCACAACGTCGGCGGCCTGCCCGAGCACATGAAGCTCGGCCTGGTCGAGCCGCTGCGCGAACTGTTCAAGGACGAGGTGCGGCGCCTGGGCGTCGAGCTCGGCCTGCCGGCACCGATGGTCTACCGGCACCCGTTCCCGGGCCCCGGCTTGGGCGTGCGTATCCTCGGCGAGGTCAGGCGCGAGTACGCCGAGCTGCTGGCCAAAGCCGACCACATCTTCATCGACGAGCTGCGCAAGGCCGATCTTTACGACAGGACCAGCCAGGCGTTCGCGGTGTTCCTGCCGGTCAAGTCGGTCGGCGTGGTCGGTGACGCACGCGCTTACGAATGGGTAATCGCGCTGCGGGCGGTCGAGACCATCGACTTCATGACGGCGCACTGGGCGCACCTGCCGTACGATTTCCTTGGCAAGGTTTCGAACAGGATTATCAATGAGTTACGCGGTGTTTCTCGCGTAGTTTACGATATCAGCGGAAAGCCTCCGGCGACCATCGAGTGGGAGTAGGCGGCTTGGCCGACGCAGCGCTGCCGACGGACGAGCACTGGATGCGCCACGCGCTGGCGCTGGCCGAACGCGCCGAACACGAGGACGACGAGATCCCGGTCGGCGCGGTGCTGGTGTCGGCCGATGGCGAGGTCCTCGGCGAGGGCTGGAACCGCAACATCGGCGAGCACGATCCGACGGCCCACGCCGAGATCGTCGCGATGCGTGCGGCCGGTCGCCGCATCGGCAACCACCGGCTGCTCGGCAGCACGCTGTACGTGACCCTCGAACCCTGCGCGATGTGCGCGATGGCGATGGTCCACGCACGTGTCGCGCGGGTCGTGTTCGGGGCGCTCGACCCCAAGACCGGCGCCGCGGGCAGCGTGTTCGACCTGCTCGCCGACCCGCGCCACAACCACCGGGTTGAAGTGCAGGGCGGCCTGCTTGGCGACGAGGCCGGCTCGATGCTGAGCAACTACTTCCGGCGCAAGCGCGGCAGGCCGCTGCTCTAGGCTTTTCCGCGCACCCTCACGCGGGTGTGGGCGCGGTCCATTTCCTCGTTGAGGATGGCGACGGCGATCGTCGATTCGCGCGACAGCAGCAGGCTCGACGCGAACAGTCCCAGTACCCCGAGCACCGCGAACGTGGTGGGCAGCACGCCCGCCGGCGATGGCACGAAGGCGTCCAGGACCACCATCAGGCTGGTGCCGACGAAGAAGCTCAGCGACAGGTAGAGCAACTGGTTGGCGCGGAGGATCAGGCCACTGCGGCGACGCTGCCGCGAGACGCGGTGATCCAGCCATCGCAACTCGTCCTCGTCGGTCGCCGACTCCATGTCCTTCATGAGCTGGCGCAACCGGTCGACGACGCGCGCCAGGCGATTGCTGGCCGAGATCAGCAACGACCCCGTCGCCGTCAGGAAGAAGGCCGGCGCGAGCATTGCGGTCAGGATGGCGTAGTCGGCGGGTGCATCGGGCAGCATGCGCGGCGTCGGAAGCGGAAACCTCGGCTATCATGACGCGACAGGGAGCGGACGGCGAGCGATGGGCGTGATATCGGGCAATGCAAGCAACGGCCATCATCGGCTGATCTGGATCGACCTGGAGATGACCGGGCTCGATACCGACAACGATTCCATCCTCGAGATCGCCACGGTCGTCACCGATCCCAACCTCGAGATCCTCGCCGAGGGGCCGGAGCTGGCCATCCACCATCCGCTGCAACGGCTGGAGGCGATGGACGACTGGAACCGCAACCAGCACCGCAAGTCGGGCCTGTGGAACCGCGTGCTGGAGCAGGGCGTGTCGATGGAGGAGGCCGAGGAGCGCACGCTGGCGTTCCTGGCCGCCTGGGTGCCGGCCAACGCCTCGCCGATCTGTGGCAACTCGATCTGCCAGGACAGGCGTTTCCTGCACCGGCAGATGCCGGCGCTGGAGAAGTACTTCCACTATCGCAACCTCGACGTCAGCACGCTCAAGGAACTGGCCCGGCGCTGGGCTCCCGACGTGCTCGCCGGCGTCGGCAAGGAGGCCAGCCACACCGCGTTGAGCGACGTGCATGACTCGATCGCGGAGCTGCGCCACTACCGCTACTTCATGGGACGGCTGAGCGGCCTGCAGCCGCCCGAGGCGTCCTGAGCGAGCCAGCCCCGTACCGGCGTCCGTGCCGACTCAGTCGGATGACGCGGGCAACACGGGCCTGGGCGGATCGATGATCCCGCCGTCGGCGGCATGGTGGTACATGTGCACGTCTCGCTGCGGGTAGGGGATGCTGATCCCGGCCGCGTCGAAGGCCTTCTTGATGCTTTCGTTGAGGTGCACCTTCACCGCGAACCAGTCGTCGTTGCCCGTGTGGCAGCGCACGCCGAGCTTGACCGCGTCCGCGGCGAGTTCGTAGACCACCACGTCGGCGGCCGGTTCGGCGAGCACCCGTTCGTCCGCATCGATGATCTCCATGATGACCCGGCGCGCCTCGTCGATGTCGTCGTCGTAGCCGATGCCGATCACCAGCTCGACCCGGCGGCGCACGTCGGGCGTGGAGTTGATGATCGAGTCCGAAGTCACCAGGCTGTTGGGCAGCACGATGGTCTGGTTGTCGGCGCCACGCAGGCGGGTCTGGAAGATGCTGATCGACTCGACCGTACCGCCTTCGCCGTTGATGTTCACCACGTCGCCCACCCGGAACGGTTTCAGCGCCACCAGCATCACCCCGGAGGCGATGTTGGACAGCGAATCCTTCAGCGCCAGGCCGATTGCCAGGCCCGCCGCGCCAAGCACGGCGATCATCGACGTCATCGGCACGCCGACCACCTGCAGCGCCGCCAGCACCAGCACCACGGTGAACACGACCGTCGCCACCTTGCGCAGGAACTGCAGCGCGGTGACGTCGAGATCGGTACGGCTCAGGCCGCGGTCGATGAGCTTTACCAGCCAGGCGATGACGTAGCGTCCCACCAGGAACAGCAGCAGCGCCAGGCCCACCCGGATGCCGAGGCCGATCAGCGCCTCGGTCCATTCACCCGCACGTGCGTAGTCGATCCAGCTCAGGCGAAGGTCCTGCATCCAGTGCTCCAAGGGGTGGTCTCGGGGGGCGAGAAATGCGAAACCCCGCGTGAGCGGGGCGTCGCGTGTTGTCATCGGTGATGGTGTCGCTTCCGGCGTTATCGCGCCGTCACGACGCTCAGCCCGCCTTGGCCTTGGCCAGCCGCAGCCAGGTGTCGACCACGGTGTCGGGATTGAGCGACACCGATTCGATGCCTTGCTCCATCAGCCACTCGGCGAGGTCCGGATGGTCGCTCGGACCCTGTCCGCAGATGCCGACGTACTTGCCCTTGGCACGCGCGGTACTGATCGCCATCGCCAGCAGCTTCTTGACCGCCGGGTCGCGCTCGTCGAACAGCGAGGCGACGATGCTCGAATCGCGATCCAGCCCGAGCGTGAGCTGGGTCAGGTCGTTGGAGCCGATCGAGAAGCCGTCGAAGATCTCCAGGAACTCCTCGGCCAGCAACGCATTGGACGGCACCTCGCACATCATGATGATCTTCAGGCCGTCCTTGCCCTGTTCGAGGCCATTGGCGCGCAGCACCTCGACCACCTTGCGGCCTTCGTCGAGCGTGCGCACGAACGGGATCATCACCCAGCAGTTGGTCAGGCCCATCTGCTCGCGCACCTTCAGCACCGCGCGGCACTCCAGCGCGAACGCCTCGGTGAAGCTCGGGTCGACGTAACGGCTGGCGCCGCGGAAGCCGATCATCGGGTTCTCTTCGTGCGGCTCGTAGGCCGCGCCGCCGATCAGGTTGGCGTACTCGTTGGACTTGAAGTCGCTCAGCCGCACGATCACCGGGTTCGGCGCAACCGACGCGGTGATCGTGGCGATGCCCTCGGCGAGGCGGTCGACGTAGAAATCGACCGGATCGCCGTAGCCGGCGATGCGCTCGTCGATCTTCTTCCTGATCGCGGCGTCCTGGCGGTCGTACTCGAGCAGCGCCTTCGGATGGATGCCGATGTGGCTGGCGATGATCATTTCCAGCCGCGCCAGGCCGACGCCGGCGTTGGGCAGCATCGCGAAGTCGAATGCGCGTTCGGGATTGGCGACGTTCATCATCACCTTGAGCGGTGCCGGCGGCATCTTCTCGAGGTCGGCGACGTGGCGTTCGAAGGGCAGGGCGCCCTCGTAGATGAAGCCGGTGTCGCCCTCGGCGCAGCTGATCGTGACGACCTGGCCGTCCTGGATGGTGTCCAGCGCGTTGCCGGTGCCGACCACGGCCGGCACGCCAAGCTCGCGCGCGATGATCGCGGCGTGGCAGGTGCGGCCACCGCGGTTGGTGACGATCGCGGCCGAGCGCTTCATCACCGGCTCCCAGTCCGGGTCGGTCATGTCGGCGACCAGCACGTCGCCGGGCTGGACCCGCGCCATGTCGTCGAGCGAGCGCACCACGCGGGCGACGCCGCTGCCGATCTTCTGGCCGATCGAACGGCCCTCGCAGATCACCGGGCCACGTTCGCCGAGCTGGTAGCGCTCGATCTGGGTCGCCTTGCTGCGCGACTTCACCGTCTCCGGGCGCGCCTGCACGATAAAGAGTTTCCCGCTGACACCGTCCTTGGCCCACTCGATGTCCATCGGGCGGCCGTAATGTTTTTCGATCACCAGCGCCTGCTTGGCCAGCTCGTGCACGTCGGCGTCGGAGATCGAGAAGGTGTTGCGCAACTCGGCCGGGGTGTCCTCGGTGCGCACGCGCTCGCCGGGCTGGTCGGAATAGACCATGCGCAGCTGCTTGGCGCCGATCGAGCGGCGCAGGATCGCGTGCTTGCCCTCGAGCAGGGTCGCCTTGTTGACGTAGAACTCGTCCGGGTTGACCGCGCCCTGCACGACCATTTCACCGAGGCCGAAGCTCGAGGTGATGAACACCACCCCGCGGAAGCCCGACTCGGTGTCGAGGGTAAACAGCACGCCGGAGGCGCCGACGTCGGAGCGGACCATCAGCTGCACGCCGGCCGACAGGAACACGTCCTCGTGCTTGAAGCCGTGGTGGACCCGATACGCAATGGCGCGATCGTTGTAGAGGCTGGCGAAGACTTCCTTGACCTTGACGACGACATCGTCCTCGCCGGTCACGTTGAGGAAGGTTTCCTGCTGGCCGGCGAAGCTGGCGTCGGGCAGGTCCTCAGCGGTCGCCGACGAGCGCACCGCGACCGCCACGTCGCCGCCGCCATTCTCGGCGCACAACTGGCGGTAGGCCTCGCGGATGTCCTTGTCGAGCGCAGGCTGCAGTGGCGCGTCGATCACCCACTGGCGGATCTGCGTGCCGGCCTTGGTCAGCGCGCCGACGTCCTCGACATCGAGGTCGGCCAGGCGGTCGAAGATCCGCTGGTGCAGGTCGTTGTGGGCGATGAAGTCCCTGAACGCCTCGGCCGTGGTGGCGTAGCCGCCGGGCACCGAAACCCCGAGGTTGGCGAGGTTGCCGATCATCTCGCCGAGCGAAGAATTCTTGCCGCCCACGCGGGCCAGGTCGTCGAGGCGCAGCGCGTGCAGCCAGAGGATGTTCTCGTTCAAGACAGCCGATCTCCGTGGTTTGGGCGCGTCCAGGCGCGCCAAGCGGCTATGATCGCTCCTGCGTCGGATGCATACAAGCTTGATTCGACGGGCTTTTTCCTGTTTGCGCACGTCCAGGGCGCATCTCAAACCAGCGGGGTCAGTGATGGCGGCAGTACGACCGGTCTTCTACGTTTCCGATGGCACCGGCATCACCGCCGAGACCATCGGCCACAGCCTCCTGACCCAGTTCACCGACAACCACTTCACCAGCGAGCGGATCTCCTTCGTCGACAGCATCGACCGTGCCCGTAGCGCCGCCGAACGGATTCGCGCCGCCGGGGAACGCCACGGGCTGAAGCCGGTGGTGATCAATTCCTGCATGGACAGCGAAGTCAGCGAGGCCCTGGCCGAGAGCGGGGCATTGATGCTCGACGTGTTCGCGCCGTTCATCGAGCCGCTTGAAAGAGAGCTGGGCGAAAGCCGCCAGCGCCATGTCGGCCGCGCGCACGCGATTGTCGATTTCGATGCCTACCACCGCCGCATCAATGCGATGAACTACGCGCTGACCCACGACGATGGCGTCGCGGTGGACTACGAGGACGCCGACGTGATCCTGGTGGCGGTGTCGCGGGCCGGCAAGACCCCGACCTGCGTGTACCTGGCGTTGCACTACGGCGTGCGCGCTGCGAACTACCCGCTGACCGAGGAGGACCTCGAGCACGACCGCCTGCCGGAACGGTTGCGCCAGTACCGCAACAAGCTGTTCGGGCTGAGCATCGACCCGGTCCGCCTGCAGCAGATCCGCCAGGAGCGCCGCCCGAACTCGCGTTACGCCGAGCTGGAGACCTGCCGGCGCGAGGTCGCCAAGGCCGAGGCCCTGTTCCGCGCCGAGCGCATCCCGACCCAGACCACGACCAATACCTCGATCGAGGAGATCTCGAGCAAGGTGATGTCGACGCTGGGGATCCACCGCGAGATGTTCTGAGGCGGGGAACCTCGAAAGTACGACCGCCCACCGGCCCCGTCAATGCTGCCGCGGTACAGCCACGGCGTGTAGCATCGAGCCATGACCCCGCTCGCCACCCGCACCGCCCGCATCCCCACGCTGAGCCGTTTCGGATGGCTGATGGCGCTGTATACCGAGAACCACGAGCGGCTCGAACACATGTTCGCCCCGGCCCGGTTGGGGCAGGGCAGTTACGTGTCGAGTGTCGGGGACGGGCTCGACCTGCAGGTCGAGGTGATCGCGCAGCACGCCTACACCACCGAGCTGCGCCTGACCTACGCCATGCCCGACCCGGTGACCGGCCAGCCGGACCCGTCGGCGTACCTGCGGCAGTACCACGACGCCCGCCAGCTCGAAGCCACCCATTGCTACATCGGCCGCCGCTGGCAGGACGTCATCGGCATGTATCCGCCGCCGGCCGAACTGGTCGGGCACCGGCTGCGGATGAACACCTTCCTCGGCAAATGGCTGCAATACCTGTCCGAGCGGGGGCACGGCAGCGACACCCTGGCCCCGGATGAAAAAAAGTTCATCGAAGTCGCAAAGATCGCTTGACGATTTCCGGAGTCGTCCCTAAGCTTGTCGACTTTCCAGCCCGTGGGGCCATAGCTCAGCTGGGAGAGCGCCTGCATGGCATGCAGGAGGTCGGCGGTTCGATCCCGCCTGGCTCCACCATTTTCAAAGTGTTCTTCGATACTCGACCGAGTGAAAGCGGTCGGCCCAAGTTCGGAGTTCCACTGCGTCCCCATCGTCTAGAGGCCTAGGACACTGCCCTTTCACGGCGGCGACAGGGGTTCGAATCCCCTTGGGGACGCCACTTTTTCATTGAGAAGGCCCGCCATTGGCGGGCCTTCTTTTTTGGCATCGACCGGTATTCGTCAGTCGGCGCTCGCCACGTCCTCCCGCAGCGGAATCCGGCCCGGCCAGCCGCCGGCCATCGCCTTGTAGACCGCCACCGCGCTGGTTGCCGCCCGCGTGCGGACATCGGCCAGTGCGTCTTGCGCCTGCAGCTTGGTGCGTTCGGCATCGAGCACTTCCAGCAAACTGGTGGCGCCGGCGTCGTAGCGCACATGGGCCAGTTCCGCGGCGCGGGCGCTGTCTTCGGCGGCCTGCTGCAGGTGCCGGTCCTCGGTGCGCGTGCGGGCGTAGCGGACCAGGGCGTTCTCGGTTTCCTCCAGTGCCAGCACCACGGTTTTCTGGTAGTTGGCGAGTTCGCCGGCGGCATCGGCATCGGCGGCGGCCATGCGGGCGCGGACGCGGCCGATGTCGAGGAAGGACCAGTCGATGCCGAGTGCGACCAGGCTGGTTTCGCTGTCGCGCTCGAACAGGTTCGAGGTGTCGATCGCCTGGCTGCCGATCAGTCCGCCGAGGGTGAAGCGCGGGAACAGGTCGGCGGTTGCGACGCCGATGCGCGCGGTAGCCGCGTGCAGACGCTGTTCCGCTGCGGCGATGTCGGGTCGGCGGCGCAGCAGGTCGCCCGGCGTACCGGGATCGATCGGTGCGGGCAGGGCGGGGAGGTCGGCAGGTTGTTTCAGTTCGACGACGAGGGCATCCGGCGTCTTGCCGGTCAACACGGCCAGGCGGTGCATCATCACGGCGGCTTCGGCTTCCAGCGCGGGTACCCGGGCGAGCGTCGCTTCCAGCTGCGCACTGGCACGCGCGCGGTCGAAGCCGGTCGCGCTGCCGGCGTCGAGCCGGGCCTGGACGATACGCAGGGTCTCGCGCTGGTTGTCGGCGTTCTCGCGTGCGACGTCCAGGCGCTCCTGCAGGCCGCGCAGGTCGATGTAGCTGCGCGCGACCTCGGCGACGATCGCGACCTGCAACGCGGCGAGGTCGGCGGCGGTTGCGGCGGCTTCGGCACGTTGCGATTCGACCCCGCGGCGGACGCGACCGAACAGGTCGAGTTCCCACGCCATGTCGATCCCGGCCGAGTAGGTCTCGCCGTCGCGTTGCTCGCGTGACAGGCCGGGTGCCTGGTCGGCGCTGGCGCGGCTGTCGCTGCCCTCGGCGCTGGCGGTGACGGTTGGCAGGTAGTCGAAGCGCGAGCCACGCAGCAGGGCGTTGGCACGGTCGAAACGGGTCAGGGCGATGCGCAGGTCGTAGTTCGCCACCAGCGCCTCGTCGACCAGCCGCGTCAGCATCGGGTCGTCGAAGGCGTTCCAGAAATCCGCATCGGGTTCGGGCTGGGGCGCGACTGCGACCGGGCTGGAATCGTCGCGGACGAACTGCTCCGGCACCGACAGGGTGGGCCGCACATGGTCGGGTCCGACCATGCAGGCGGCGAGGGCGATCGGCAACAGGGCGATCGCGAAGGTGCGCGAGACGTTTCGCGCTGCGGGGTTGAACTTACGCATGGGTGATCTCCTGCAGTTCGTTGCGCGCCTGGTTGCCGGCGCGTCGCGACACCAGCTTGCGCAGGGCGACGTAGAACACCGGGGTCAGGAACAGGCCGAACAGGGTGACGCCGAGCATGCCGGCGAAGACGGTGATGCCGGTGATGGAGCGGACCTCCGCACCGGCGCCGGACGAGAGGACCAGCGGGATCGTGCCGGCGATGAAGGCGATCGAGGTCATGACGATCGGGCGCAGGCGCAGGCGGCACGCTTCCAGTGCGGCCTCGACGATGCCGCGACCCTGCATTTCCAGCTCACGGGCGAACTCGACGATCAGGATTGCGTTCTTGCACGCGAGCCCCATAAGCACCACCAGTCCGACCTGCACGAACACGTTGTTGTCGCCGGTCAGCCATACGCCCAGCAACGCCGACAACATCACGATCGGAACGATCAGGATCACTGCCAGCGGCAAGGTCCAGCTCTCGTAGAGCGCGGCCAGCACCAGGAACGCCAGCAGCACCGCGAGCGGGAACACCACCAGCGCCGCGTTGCCCTGGGTGGACTGCTGGTAGCTCAGGTCGGTCCATTCGATGACCATGCCCTGCGGGAGCACCTGCTGCGCCAGCTCCTCCAGCTTCTCCATCGCCTGCGCCGACGACATCACGCGCGGGTCGGCTTCACCCATGAGGTCGGCCGCGGTGTGGCCGTTGTAGCGGATCACCGGGTCGGGGCCGAACGTGCGGCTCACCTCGACCATGCTGCCGATCGGAACCATCTCGCCCTGGACGTTGCGGGTACGCAGGTTGCCGATGTCCTCGACGCTGTCGCGGTACGAACCGTCCGCCTGCGCGATCACCTGCCAGGTGCGGCCGAACATGTTGAAGTCGTTGACATAGGCCGAGCCGAGGTAGGTCTGCAGGGTGTCGAACAGCTCGGTCAGCGGCACGCCCTGCGCCTTGGCCTTGACCCGGTCCACCTCGACGTCGAGTTGCGGCACGTTGGCCTGGTAGCTGCTGTTGAGGTAGCCCAGCCCCGGCACCTGCGAGCCCGCGCCCTGCATCGCCTGCACCGCGCTCTGCAGCGCGCCGTAGCCGAGGTTGCCGCGGTCCTCGATGAACAGCGAGTAGCCCGAACCGTTGCCCAGCCCCTGGATTGGGGGCGGCATCAGGGCGAAGGCGAAGCCCTCCTGGATGCCGGCGATCTTCGCGTTGAGCTCGTCGGTGATTTCCTTGGCGCTGCGGGTACGCTCGCCGAACGGTTCGAGGTTGATGAAGCTGACACCGTAGTTGGGCGTGTTGATGAACTGCAGCGGATTGAAGCCCGGGAACGCGATGTCGTTCTTCACGCCCTCGATGTCCATCGCGAGGGCACCGATCTTCTTCAGGGCCGCGTCCGTGCGCTCGATCGAGGCGCCTTCCGGCATCTTGATGCCGGCGATGATGTAGCCCTTGTCCTGTGCCGGGATGAAGCCCTTCGGCACGATCTGGAACATCAGGCCCGTAACCAGCAGCAGCCCGGCATAGATCGCGAACACCGCGCCACGACGGCCCAGCGCCCTGGAAACGCCGCGCTCGTAACGCTCTGAACTCCGGTTGAAGAAGCGGTTGAACGGACGGAACACCCAGCCGAACAGGCGGTCGATCAGGCGCGTCGGGCGGTCCTTCGGCGCGCCGTGCGGCTTGAGCAGGCGGGCGGCCAACGCCGGCGACAGGGTCAGCGAATTGATCGCCGAGATCACCGTCGAGATCGCGATGGTCACCGCGAACTGCTTGTAGAACTCACCGGTCACGCCGGACAGGAACGCCATCGGCACGAACACCGCGCACAGCACCAGCGCGATCGCGATGATCGGTCCGGACACTTCCCTCATCGCCAGGTGGGCGGCATGCAACGGGGTCGCGCCGGCCTCGATGTGGCGCTCGACGTTCTCGACCACGACGATCGCATCGTCGACCACGATGCCGATCGCCAGCACCAGCCCGAACAGGGTCAGCGTATTGATCGAGAAGCCCAGCAGGTACAGCGCGGCGAAGGTGCCGACCACCGACACCGGCACCGCGATCAACGGGATGATCGAGGCGCGCCAGGTCTGCAGGAACAGGATCACCACCAGCACCACCAGCAGGGTGGCTTCCAGCAGCGTGGTCACCACCGCCTTGATCGAGTCGCGTACGAACACGGTGGTGTCGTAGACCGACTTGTACTCGATACCCGGCGGGAAGCTCTCGGCCGCCTCGTCCATGCGGCGGATGACTTCGTCGCGGATTTCCAGCGCATTGGCGCCCGGCGCCTGGAAGATGCCGATGGCGGCGGCGTTCTCGCCGTCCAGGCGCGAGCGCATGCTGTAGTCGCCCGCGGCAAGTTCGATCCGGGCCACGTCCGACAGGCGCACGACCGTGCCGTCGGCGCCGGTCTTGATCACCACGTCGCCGAACTCCTCGGCGGTGGAGAGGCGGCCCTTGGCGTTGATCAGGGTCAGGAAGTCGCTGCCATTGGGCATCGGCTCGGCGCCGAGCTGGCCCGCGGACACCTGGATGTTCTGCTCGCGGACCGCGCGCACCACGTCGCCCGCGGTGAGCCCACGGGAGGCGACCTTGTCCGGATCCAGCCACAGCCGCATCGCGTAATCGCCGCCGCCGAACGCCTGCGCGTCGCCCACGCCGGGGATGCTCGCCAGCCGGTCCTTGACGTGCAGGCGCAGGTAGTTGCGCAGGTACAGGGTGTCGTACTTGCCGTCCGGCGAGGTCAGGTGGACGACCATCAGGAACACCGGTGACTGCTTCTGCGTGGTCACGCCCTGCCGGCGGACGTCCTCGGGCAGTCGCGCCAGCGCCTGGCTGACCCGGTTCTGCACGCGCACGGTCGCCTCGTCGGCGTCGACTTCGGGACTGAAGGTCACGGTGGTCTGCAGCGAGCCGTCGGAGCTGGCGACCGACTTCATGTACATCAGGCCTTCGACGCCGCGGATGGATTCCTCCAGCGGCGTGGCGACGGTTTCGGCGATGACCTTGGGATTGGCGCCCGGATACACCGTGCGGACCATGACGGACGGAGGCACCACCTCCGGGTATTCGCCGATCGGCAGCAGCGGGATCGAGATCAGGCCGGCGGCGAAGATCACGATCGACAGCACTGCCGCGAAGATCGGCCGGTCGATGAAGAACTTTGAGAAATCCATGGGGGAAAGTCCTGTTTCGGGTTTCTGTGGCGTCAGCCGCCCGTGGCTCCCGCGGGATGCGGGAACCCGGATGGCTCGTCGAGCGCCACGGTCGCTGGGTCTCCGCGTTCGCGGAGACGGCGGTTGGGGTGGATCAGGTTGACCGGTGCATCACTTCGACCCGGCCGTGGTGGCCACCCGGTCGCCCGGCGTGGCGGGGTCCGCGCCCATCGCCACGGTCTGCGGGTCGACCGGCATGCCCGGGAAGAACACCTTCTGCACGCCGTGCACGATCACCTTGTCGGTGGCGGCCAGCCCGGAGGTCACCACGCGCAGGCCTTCGGCGGTGTCGCCCAGCTTCACGTCCTTGCGCACGGCGGTGTTGTCCTTGCCGAGCACGTAGACGTATTTGCGGTCCTGGTCGGTCATGACCGCCTTGTCGTCGATCAGCAGCACCTCGGACTCGTTGCCGCCGGCCAGTTGGACGCGGGCGAACAGGCCCGGGGCGAACACGCGGTCCGGGTTGGGCAGCACCGCGCGCAGGCGGATCGTGCCGGTCGCGGGGTCGACCTGGTTGTTGACGAAGTCGACCGTGCCCTCGTGCGGATAGCCGGACTCGTTGGCCAGGCCGACCCGCACCGGGTTGCTCGAATCGGCGCGGTCGCCGTTGCGGGCCAGCTCGCGGTAATGCAGCCAGGTCTGTTCGTCACCCTCGAAGTACACGTGCACCGGGTCCAGCGAGACCACGCTGGTCAGCACCGTGGCATCCGCCTGGGCGAGGTTGCCGGCGGTGATCATCGCGCGGCCGGCGCGGCCGTCGATCGGCGAGCGCACTTCGGTGAACTGCAGGTCCAGCCGCGCACTGGCGACGGCGGCCTCGGCGGCGCGGACGGCGGCGTTGCCCTGGCTTGCGGCAGCGCGACGGGCCTCGGCTTCCTCGCGCGAGATCGCCTTGGCCTCGACCAGTGTCTGCGCCCGCGTGCTTTGCGCCTTGGCGAGCCCGGCCTCGCTGCGAGCGCGCTCGAGGTTGGCTTCGGCCTCGGCCAGCGCGGCCCTGTACGGGCGCGGGTCGATCACGAACAGCAGGTCGCCCTTGGCGACTTCCTCGCCTTCCTCGAAGGCGACCCGCTCGACGTAGCCGCTGACCCGCGGGCGCAGCGCGACCGACTTCACCGCCTCGACCCGGCCGGTGAACTCGTCCCAATGCTGCACGGGTTTCTCGACCACCTGGGCGACGCTGACCGCGGGCGCGGGCATCGCACCGCCCGGTGCGGCCTGGCTGCCGCAGCCGGACAGGCCCACGGTCAGCAGTACGGCGGCGATGGCGAAGGTGAGTTCGGGCAGGGCGCTGCGGGTGATGCGGCCGGCCTGTGATTTCTTGGTGGGGGAGGTCATGACGAAATATCCTTTTTGGAACCCGTGGAAGAAAAACGGCCCAGCAGCGCGCGGACGGCGACGAGGGAGGGGCAGCTGTCCGGTGGGGGAGGGGCGCTGTCCGGGCCAAAAGAAGTGGAGACGTCGTGGGGAGCCGGTGCGTGACCGGTCGGCGCCGGTGGCGTGTAACGCACCACCGGGATGTCGGGTGGGGGGCGTTCGATCAACGCGACGGCCTGCTGGCCGATCGCCAGCGCACTGGGCCAGCGGCTGCTGGCGTGTTTGCGGTTGCTGCCGGTGCAGGCCGGCATGTCGACGGTCAACAGGTTGACCCGCACATCCAGTGCCCGTGCTTCGTCGTGCAGCACGCGGGCCAGCATCCGCAGCGCGGCGGCGCCGATGGAGCGATGCCCGTAACCAGCCCAGGGGTGCTCGCTGCCGGGGCCGCCGATCAGCAGGTAGTTGCCGCGCCCGGCTTCGGCCAGCAGCGGCAGCAGGTGGCGGGCGGCCGCCAGGTGCGGCAGCAGGTCCTCGTCCAGCCTGCGGCGCAGGAACTCGGCGGGCTGGTCGAGCACCCGGCCCTTGCTGCCGCCACCGCATACCGAGGCGACGATGCCGGCGAACGGGCGGCGCAGGTCGCGCAGCCGCTCGGCAAGGGCGGCACCTTCGGCGTCGCTGGCCACCGAGCCGGGCACGGTGATGATGTCGGCGTCGCCATGTTCGCGTGCCAGTGTTGCAAGCGCACCCTCGTGGCGCGCCACCGCGACCACCGGATGGCCCCGATCGAGCGCGGCGCGCACGACGCCGCGGCCGACCCCGCCGGTGGCACCCAGGATTACCAGCGCTGCGCTCATTGTCCCGCCTTCGGGATTTTCTCTCCCGAAATTGACATGGAATACGTCATCCGCACTCCCGCAGGGGAGTACGACGGCCGGTCGCCTGCTTGCACGGGCAAGTAATTCGCGGCGTCTATCGCGGGCACCGGGTTTGTCGCAAGGCCCGCCGTTGGCCCTTCCCAGGGCCGATCAACGCCGGGCACGATGATTGCGCGTGCGGATTCGGCGGGAGCGATCTGGTTGTTGGACGGGTGGTTCATGGGACGGCCTGCGGCACTTCCGGTTCGGATGCGGCACAGACTAGGGGTCGCGACGGCACTTGATTAGCCATCAGATCGGGGAATAATTGTCCCGACCGCGGGTCAATGCCGGCGCGCGTCAAAAGGAGCCCCCACATGGCCCGTGATCTCAACGACACCCTGATCTTCGTGAAGGTGATCGAGCACGGCAGCTTCATCGCCGCCGCCCGTTCGCTGCGACTGCCCAAGACCACCGTCAGCCGCAAGGTGCAGGAGCTGGAATCCCGCCTCGGCGCACAGCTGCTGCATCGCACGACCCGCAAGCTTGGCCTGACCGAGGCCGGCAACATCTACTACGACCACTGCAAGCGCATCGCCAAGGACCTCGACGAGGCCGAGAACGCGGTCGGCCAGTTGCAGGGCGGCCCGCGCGGCTGGCTGCGCGTCACCGCGCCGTACTCGCTGGGCATCGAACGCATCGCGCCGCTGCTGGGCGAGTTCCACGCCCGCCACCCCGAGGTCCGGGTGGAGATGCTGCTGAGCAACGAGCCGCTGGACCTGATCGACAAGGAGATCGATGTCGCCCTGCGGGTCGGCAACCTGCCGGACTCCAACCTGGTCGCGCGGCGGCTGGCGGTGATGCGTACCCAGGTCTACGCAAGTCCCGCCTACATCGAGCGCTTTGGCGAGCCGCTGCACCCCGACGAGCTGCAGCACCACCGGACGCTCGGCATGCAGAAGATGCGTCGCAACGACCACTTCTTCTGGCCGTTGACCGATGGCAGCAACCTCGTCGAATACCGCATCGACCCGATCATGGTCGCCAACGATCCCGCCGGCGTGCGTGGCGCGCTGCTGTGCGGCGAGGGCCTGATGCTGGCCAGCGACATCATGGTCAAGGCGTTCGCCGAGAAGGGCTACATACGGCGGGTGCTGGCGGGCTGGACCGGTCCGGAACTCGATCTCAGCGCGCTGTTCCCGCGTGGCCAGGTGACTTCGCCGAAGGTCCGTGCGTTCGTCGATTTCCTGGTCGAACGGCTCCGCTTCGATTCCGACTTCATGCAGAACCTGTGTCCCAACCGCCCCTGCGACGAGGCCGCGCTCGCCGGTGCGCAGTCGGCCCAGCAGGCGTGGGTGGCCAAGGTCGCCTCAGCGCATGAGCACCGGGAAGAAGAACAGGAAGTCGCTGCCTGAGATCAGTGGGGTGACGCGGGCTGGCCGGGGTCGGGCTGCACGCGCGGCCCCGCCATCTCGCCATCCAGCCGGGCCTCGAACTGCTCCAGGCTCAGGCCCTGCATGCGCGCCTCCTCGTTGGCCGCGTCGCGCAAGGTGTCCGAGCATTTCAGCACGGCGGCGGTGCCGGCGCGTTCGTGCATCGCCGCGGCACGTTTCAGCATGACCAGGATGGTGGCCGCGCTGTCGGAGCCGCCCACCATCTGGCCATCCAGGCCGAGCACCCACTCGCCGTCCTGCCGCGCGATCCCGCCGAGCAGGGTGCCCCGGTGATCGCGCAATTCCGCATGGCCCTCGATCGGGGCGCGGGTGGTGACCGTCACGGTGCGTTCCCGGGACTTGCGCTTCCGGCTTGCGTCCCGCTTGGCTTTCGACTGGATCGACATGCGTGCCCCCGTTGGTCATCGACGACGGATTTCATCGACAATGGTAGTACGCGCCGCGCCGACGCGGCATGAACCAGGCGGCCCCGCGCGCCGCCGGACATCTGGAGCATTGCATGCCATTCGACGATTCCGGCCGCGGTTGCGCCGGACCCGCCAGCCCGCCACGCCGCCGGTTCGTGCAAGGGCTGGCCGCCGGTGGAGCGATCGCCGGACTGGGACTCTGGCCGCAGCGGTCGTGGGCATCGGGGCCGGGTGGCCAGCCACGGGTTCTGACGGGCACCCATTTCAACCTGGACATTGGCGAGACGCCGGTGAACTTCACCGGCCTGACCCGGCCGGCGATCACCGTCAACGGTTCGCTGCCGGCGCCGATCCTGCGCTGGCGCGAGGGCGACACGGTGACGCTCGACGTCGCCAACCGGCTGCCGGAAGGCTCGATCCACGGCCACCAGGCCTCGATTCATTGGCACGGCATCCTGCTGCCGGCAAACATGGATGGCGTCCCGGGCCTGAGTTTCGACGGCATCGACCGCGGCGAGGCCTATCGCTACCGGTTCCACCTCCGGCAGGGCGGCACGTACTGGTACCACAGCCATTCCGCGTTCCAGGAACAGGCCGGCCTGTACGGCGCGATCATCATCGATCCACTCGAACCCGAACCGTTCCGCTACGACCGCGACCACGTCGTGCTGCTGACGGACTGGACCGACCTCGACCCGACCCTGCTGTTCGCGCGGCTGAAGAAGATGGCCGGCTACGACAACTACTACAAGCGCACCGTCGGCGACTTCTTCGACGACGTGCACGCGCGCGGACTGTCGGCGGCGCTGCAGGACCGCAAGGCGTGGGGCCGGATGCGAATGACCCCGACCGACCTGTCGGACGTCAATGCCAACACCTACACCTACCTCATGAACGGCCGGACCGGGCAGGGCAACTGGACCGGCCTGTTCCGCCCGGGCGAGAAGGTACGCCTGCGCTTCATCAACGGCTCGTCGATGACCCATTTCGACGTGCGCATCCCCGGTTTGAAGATGACCGTGGTCGCCGCCGACGGGCAGTACGTGCATCCGGTGACCGTGGACGAGTTCCGCATCGCGACGGCCGAGACCTTCGACGTGATCGTCGAGCCGTCGGGGCAGGACGCGTTCACCATCTTTGCGCAGGACCTGGGCCGCACCGGATACGTCAGTGGCACGCTGGCGGTGCGCGACGGGTTGCGTGCGCCGGTTCCACCGGTCGATCCGCGCACGATCCTGACCATGGAGGACATGGGCCACGGGATGATGGCGGGCGGGGCAGGGCACGACATGTCGGCGATGTCGGGCGGAGCGATGGCGGGGATGGACCACGGCTCGATGGATCACGCGTCGATGGGCCACGGCGCGACGGCTGGCATGCAGCAGCATCCGGCTTCCGAGGCCGGCAATCCGCTGATGGACATGCAGACCATGACGCCCGCGCCAAAGCTCGATGACCCCGGCATCGGCCTGCGCGACAACGGGCGCAAGGTGATGACCTATGCAGACCTCCGAAGCACGTTTTCCGATCCCGACGGACGCGAACCGGGACGCACGGTCGAACTGCACCTGACCGGCCACATGGAAAAATTCGCCTGGTCGTTCGATGGCATCAAGTTCGGCGATGCCGAGCCGTTGCGACTCAACTACGGCGAGCGAATGCGCATCGTGCTGGTCAACGACACCATGATGACCCACCCGATCCATCTGCACGGCATGTGGAGCGACCTGGAGGATGCCGACGGCAATTTCCAGGTGCGCAAGCACACCATCGACATGCCACCGGGGACTCGTCGCAGCTATCGCGTACGCGCCGATGCGCTGGGCCGCTGGGCCTACCACTGCCACCTGCTGTACCACATGGAAGCCGGCATGTTCCGGGAAGTGCGGGTGGAGGAATGAAGCTCGCAACCACGGGTTCCACCGCTTTGCATGGCCGGGTTCTTTGCCAGTCGATCGCACTCGCACTGACCGCGATGCCGGCGTTCGCGCAGGAGGTCGATCATGCGGCGATGGGGCATGCACCGCCGCCCACGGAGGAAGTGGACCATGCGGCCATGGGGCACCACGCAACACCTCCCAACGCTGAGGTAATGGGCCACGACATGCCGGAACACCATGGCCACGTCATGGATACCGGTCTGTCCGCAGACGAACCACCGATCAATCCGATTCCACCGATCACCCGGGCTGATCGCGAGGCCGCATTTCCCGACGTCGCGGGCCACCACGTCCACGACAACGCAGTCCACTCGTTCTGGTTGCTCGACCGGTTGGAAGCCTGGGACGCGGACACCGGGACCGGGGCAGGGTGGGAAGCGACAGCCTGGGTCGGGACCGATATCGACCGTCTCTGGCTACGCAGCGAAGGCGAGCATGCCGACGGCACCACCGGGTCGGCCGACATCGAGGTGTTGTACGGCCGCGCGATCGCCCCGTGGTGGGACCTGGTCGCAGGCGTGCGCCACGACTTCGGCGAAGGCCCGTCGCAGACCTTCGCCGCGATCGGCGTGCAGGGGTTGTCGACGTACATGTTCGAAATCGGCGCGACCGCCTATGTCGGCGAATCCGGGCAGACCGCGGCCAGCCTGGAGATCGAATACGAAACACTGTTCACCAATCGCCTGGTCCTGCAGTCGATGGCCGAGGCCGAGCTGCACGGAAAGGACGACGTGCGCCGCGGCATCGGCTCCGGCCTGGGCATGGTCGAGGTCGGACTGCGCCTGCGTTACGAAGTCACCCGCCAGTTCGCTCCCTACATCGGCGTGGTGCACGAACGCGCATTCGGCAAGACCGCGGACCTGCGCCGTGCCGCCGGTGAGGACGTTGACGACAGCCGGGTGGTGGCGGGTTTGCGCCTCTGGTTCTGAGGCGGCGGCCCGGCAGGCGTGATGCTCACCCCGGCTTGACTCTGGACCAAGGTCCAGGCTGCACACTGTCGTCGGACTTCAGGAGCAACGACATGCGGATCGGCCAACTCGCGCAGCGCGCAGGCGTCGCCATCGACACCGTGCGCTATTACGAACGCAACGGAATCCTGCCGGAACCCGAGCGTCAGGCTTCCGGCTATCGCCGTTATGGCGAGGACGACGTGGCCCGCTTGCGCTTCGTCCGTCGCGCCAAGGCGCTGGGTTTCACCCTGATCGAGATCCGCGACCTGCTGGCATTGTCCGGCCGCCGCGCCGACGACATGGCCGGGCTCAAGACCGCGGCGACCGGGAAGCTCGCCGATGTCGAGCACAAGCTCCAGGAGCTGACCCGCATCCGCGACGGCCTGCAGGCGCTGGTCGCGTCCTGTCCGGGCCACGGGCCGCTGGAGCGTTGCCCGATCCTCGCCGCACTGTCGGAGGAGGGCGCATGAACTCCCATGACCACAAGCACGTACACGGACAGCAATCCGGCAGTCCGGACAAGGCCGCCCATTCCTGCTGCGCGGGCGGTGCCACGTCGGCCGCCGCCACCGTCAGCGATCCGGTCTGCGGCATGCAGGTCGACCCCGCGACCAGCAAGCACCACGCACGGCACGAAGGCGAGGACTACCACTTCTGCGCGGCGCGCTGCCGCGAGCGCTTCATCGCCGATCCGGACAAGTACCTGTCGCCGTCCGAACCCGACCCCGCGATGGCCGGCGCCACCTACATCTGCCCGATGCATCCCGAGGTGAGCCAGGTCGGCCCCGGCACCTGCCCGATCTGCGGCATGGCGCTGGAGCCGGACATGCCGAGCCTCGATGACGAGGAAAACCCGGAGTTGCGCGACTTCTCGCGGCGGTTCTGGTGGACGCTGCCGCTGACCCTTGGTGTATTCGTGCTGGCGATGTTCGGCCACTACCTGCCGGGCCTGTCGCCGACGGTGCGCAGCTGGATCGAACTCGTGCTGAGCACGCCCGTGGTGCTCTGGGCCGGCTGGTCGTTCCTGCAACGCTGCGTGGCGTCGATCCGCACCGGCAACCCCAACATGTTCACCCTGATCGGCATTGGCGTGACCGCCGCGTTCGGCTACAGCGTGGTCGCGACCGTTGCACCGGACGTGTTCCCCGAATCGTTCCGCGAAATGGGGCGGGTGGGGGTGTACTTCGAGGCGGCGGCGGTGATCGTGTCGCTGACCCTGCTCGGACAGTTGCTGGAGCTGCGCGCACGAAGCAGGACGGGCGCCGCGATCAAGGGGCTGCTGGGCCTCGCGCCGAAGGAAGCGCGACGCATCAACGACGACGGCAGCGAGGAGGACATCCCGCTGACCCACGTCCACGTCGGTGACCGCCTGCGCGTGCGGCCGGGCGAGAAGGTGCCGGTCGATGGCGAGGTCGTCGAGGGCCGATCCAGCGTCGACGAATCGATGCTGACCGGTGAGCCCGTCCCGGTCGAGAAGACCGTCGGTGCCAGCGTCATCGGTGCCACCCAGAACGGGACCGGCGCGCTGGTGATCCGGGCCGGCAAGGTCGGCGCGGACACCGTGCTGTCGCAGATCGTGCAGTTGGTGGCTCAGGCCCAGCGCTCGCGCGCACCGATGCAGCGGATGGCCGACAGGGTCGCGTTCTGGTTCGTGCTGGCGGTGCTCGCCGCGGCGGTGGCGACGTTCTTCGTGTGGGGCCTGTTCGGACCCGATCCGGCATGGACATTCGCCGTACTCAACGCCGTGTCGGTGCTGATCATCGCCTGCCCGTGCGCGTTGGGGCTGGCCACGCCGATGTCGATCATGGTCGCCACCGGTCGCGCGGCACAGGCCGGCGTGCTGTTCCGCGATGCCGAGGCGATCGAGCGCTTGCGCACCATCGACACGCTCATCGTCGACAAGACCGGCACCCTGACCGAAGGGCGCCCGGCGTTCCGCGAGGTTGTCGCGTTCGAGGGATTCGACGAGGAACAGGTACTGCAACTGGCGGCGAGCCTCGACCAGGGCAGCGAACACCCGCTGGCCGACGCGATCGTCGCCGAAGCGCGTGAGCGCAAGCTCGCCCTCGACCCGGCCGAAGACTTCGACTCGGTCACCGGGCTGGGCGTGCGCGGCAGTGTCGCCGGCCACGCGCTCGCGCTGGGCAACACCGCGCTCATGCGGCAGGTCGGCGCCGACATCGCACCGCACGCCGACGTCGCCGAACGGCTGCGGGGGCAGGGCGCCAGCGCGATGTTCCTGGCGGTCGACGGGCGCGTGGCCGGCGTGATCGCCGTCGCCGACCCGATCAAGGAATCCGCCGCCTCGAGCATCAAGGAACTGCAAGCCGCCGGCCTGCGCATCATCATGGCGACCGGCGATGGCCTGACCACCGCCCGCGCCGTGGCCGGCACGCTCGGCCTGGACGAAGTGCATGGCGAAGTGCGCCCGCAGGACAAGGCCGAGCTGGTGCAACGCCTCAAGGCCGAAGGCCGCCGCGTGGCCATGGCCGGCGACGGCATCAACGATGCACCGGCACTGGCCGCGGCCGATGTCGGCATCGCCATGGGCACCGGCACCGACGTGGCGATGTCCAGCGCCCAGGTCACCCTGGTCAAGGGCGACCTGCGCGGCATCCTGCGCGCCCGGACGATTTCCGGCGCGACCGTCGCCAACATGAAGCAGAACCTGTCGTTCGCGTTCCTCTACAACGCACTCGGCGTGCCGGTCGCCGCCGGCGTGCTGTACCCGGCGTTCGGATTGCTGCTGAGCCCGATGATCGCGGCGCTGGCGATGAGCCTGAGTTCGGTGTCGGTGGTGGCCAATGCACTGAGGCTGGCGAAAGCGCCGATACCGTCAGCGGATCCGGGCGCGGCGCGGTCGACTACATGAACATGCAGTCAATCCCGTCGAGGGCGATGTGGAGCATCAGCCCGATCCCGAACAGGCGTGTGCGCCGCGGGACCACCAACGCGCCGTAGACCGCGATGGCCGGGATGCTGTGCAGCGGATGGAAGCCGATGCTGCAGCGTCCCGGCGCATAGATCGGATCGGCCAACAGGTGATCGACGTCGATCAACCAGCCGGCCAGCAGGATCAGCCACGCGCGCGCCCAGCGCTGCGGGTACCAGACCGCCGCGACCACGCCCGGCACGACGAGGTGCAACAGCAGGTGCACGGCTGCGTGGGGCTGCAAGGTCAGTGCGTCTGTAAATATCTGCATCGCGGGTAGGAGGAGCTTCAGGGCCGGCCATCTTCAGGGAACCGCCCCGAGCTGTCGCCTTGTCATATTTACATAATATGCATTATGCGAAGTCGCTTCTTCATGCGATGTAGCCCCATATGGGTTTGAGTGTGCTTCGACCCTCTGTTCATCGCAGAGATTTCAGTGCGTCGACGGGAGAAAGATTGCATTTGGACGGAGACAATTTTGGCTCGTCGTGAACCTACGCAGAATTGTTTGGTGCTCCGTAAACTCATTGCAGATCTTTCGGACACATCTGTTGCACGCTTGGTTTTCGCACTCGAGTGTGTCGCGAGGCCGCACATCTTCAGCCGAACGCTCTGAGTAGCAGACGCTTGGCGCGGGCTTCCATGCTATGCCCTCATGGTTCTTGACGTCCCGATTGTTGCCGCCATGCTCGACTTCGAACCCCGTCGACACCGCCTGCTAGGCCAGGCGTCCGCCTTGCCCCGACGCATTCCGCGCGCTTTGCTCCACCTTCGCACCACCTGGGGGCTCCCTAAACTCGCCGAAGACCTCCAGGGCGAGAACCCGGACCTGGCGGAGGCTCATCCGCAATCCCTTGGCGAACCTTCTTCGTCCAGGCCGAGGGCCGCTCGATAGAGAGTCTGGGGATCTTTGCTGCTGATGGATCTGACCGTGGCGGCATGGTGGACCGCTATCGGCGACACGCAGGCAATGGTGGCAATGTCCACCGGGCCGACGGACACACCCGCCATACACGCTCCGCAGAGCGAACACGAATGCGCTCCTCATACGGTGATCGGACACCTGAAGGACAGTTGTCCTTCCCTACCCCCGATAAACATCCCAAATCGCTCGCGCGCGTGATCCGCTTCCGGCAACAAGTGGGCGTTCTTATTCTCCGCTGTTCGAGCCGGGACTGGTAGCGGACTTGGTGGACGGAGGTACAGAGCGAGATGCCCAATGGCCACGCCGCAATGTCGCTCAGCGCACGAACAGCCATACGGCCGTCAGACCGCCCAACACCAAGAGCCCCAGACTGGCGACCAGCGTTCCCTTGTTCCGGGCCCTGTAGGTGCCTTGCTCTATGTCGCGTCCCACGCGCCAGTAGCGATAGATGGACCACATCAACAGAGCCAACCCCAAGACCACCATCGCCCAACCCGCATTGCCGGTATCGCGGAGGAGCGCCCTGCCCGCAGGCGTTTCGCCGGACTGGATCAGGTACATGCTGAAGCGATTCAAGGTAATGCCAAAACCGATCAACGATACCGTCGTTCGCAGATAGCTAAGGTGCGTGCGTTCGTTGGCCAAATGGGACCTGACGTTGGAGATCCTCGTTCGATAGATGGCGAGCCGCGTGCGATAGGTAGCCAACTGGGTCGAAGCATTCATCTCACCCGCCTGCTGATCGAGGGTGGATGTCAGTTCATCGGGGAGGTTTGGTGGAGCGGGCATATCAGTCATGGCATTGCCTCATCTACATCAGTACCGAGCAAATTCTGGCTGTGGGGAGTCGACGTCGGAAGCGCCGCCGCTCTCATTGACTCCTGCAGTTCAATCAACGGCTGTTGCGGCACGTTTAACCTGCCGGTGCTCGGCCGATCGAGATCCAGCACCAGTGTCACGGCCAGGGTGAGCAATGCGAACAGCATGGTCGTGGCGCGCCGTTGCGCGCCACGTTCGTAGCCGACCATGACGGCTGAAGTGATAGTGAACAGTGCCAAGAGCCTCAGGATTCTCGCTGGGATATGCGCCTGTCGCGTTGCCTGCCGCGTTGCCGCCACATCGATAGATTCGTTTGTGGTGGTGATCAGCAATGCGGCCCTTGGAGTATCCCTGAACGAGGAGACCGCCCCCGTCAGAACCTCCCACAACTCTGCCTGCAACGCTTCGGTTTCCGCATACGCCTCATTTTCCTCTCGGGCGTTGGTCGCATACCCGTAGGCTACGCGCGAATCGACATATCGATACAAAATTTCCTGCAGCGTTTCGCGGTCTGGTGAATCCAGTAGCTGCGACCGCAACCATGTCGTTCCCAGCGAGTTGGCCTCGAGTACAACCAGTTCCCGGCGCGTGTCATAGCGATGCAGCGCGAGCGAAAAAGTGAAGCCGATCAGAAGCGCCAACAGCCCAAGTACCGACGTCATTGCAAAAGCGTCCTCCTGCTCGCTCCCTACCTTGGGCAGGCGCCTGCGCAGAGCGCAGCCAACTTCGCGCGCGAACACAAGCGCAGCAAAGAACACGAGGCCAAGCAGCCATAGCGGCATATACGGGTAGTCGTCGGAGATCAGGTCCACAACATCACCTCGATGCCTCCAGATGTTCCTAGCGGGGATACAGCAGGGTGACGATCAGGCGCACCCCCCAATCAGGGCCTCCTGGCGGGGCGTCGACATAAGCGCGCACGCCGCCGCCGAAGCTGATCATCTGCGCCCCCACTTTGGTGACCTTGCTTACCGTCAGATTCATCGGCACCGTCCACTGCTCACGCTCCCAGTCGTACGTCGACTCGATGTTGGTCGAGAGGGTGATGCCACCACCAAGTCCGTGCGAAACAAACGGTTGCAGGAAGGTGCTGTTGATGTCCACGCGTTCGCGCCCTCCTCCTACATCCACAATGTGGTTCGCGAGCACTCCGAAAGTCCACGGACCGTCCTGCTTCAGAACGACAAAGGTCGGGCCGATTCCCCACGTGTCCGCTCCCAAGTCGTCAGTGCCGGTGGGCAGCAGCGCCACAGGGCCGATGCCCCAGGTCAAGCCGCCTTTGGTAGCTTCCTTCGGGGAGAAAAACACGCTCTGCGTGATATCGCCAATACCTGCCTGGTCCGTTCCCGGGATCACATTCTTCTGGTAGGTCACCGGCAGGATCGTTCGCGAGATCAGATTCCAGTCTTCTGAAATCGAGATTGGCACCACGGGCTGGATGTTCAGGCTGTGGCGATAACCGTCCTGGCCGAACGTCTCGTCGTAGTTGTACTGGAACGGCACACTGATCAGCGCGGCCACTGGATTTGACAGTGCCTTGGCCAGTTCGTCCGCATCCGATTTCGATGGTTCCGCCGATGCTTTCGGCGTCTGCGCCAATACGCTTCCGCAGATCCCCAGCGAGAGCTCGACTGCGATCAAGGCAATGGCGCGAGTGCGATGCGGTTTCATGGGCAATTCCTTGCAACGGGAATGCGGCGCTGACGGCCATTGTCTTTGGAATTCGGCGTTGCGATCAGCGTTTGCAGGACAGCCTAGCAGCGGCCGCCCCCCGCAAAAAACAGCAAATTTACTGATGGCGTACCAGTAGAAATAGCAATTGCGAAACATGTGCGCGGGGACTGATCCTTGAGTCCGACCGGCCATGCCCCGGTGTCTTTGGAACTCTTTCTCGTGCGTTTACCTGCATGTCGCGCACGCCCATCGAACGTGGAAAAAGCTGCGCGTGAAGATGTGGCGCAGCCCCAGGGCGAACCGTTTCGCCTCCAAACCTGACGGAGACTCATCATGGCAACAGCCAAGAAAGCACCTGCAAACAAGAGCGGCCAGAAGCGTCCCAATATCCTCGTGATCTTCGGTGACGACATCGGCTATTGGAACGTGGGTGCCTATGCCCACGGCATGATGGGGCGCACGCCGAACATCGACAGCATCGCCGAGGGGGGCATGCTGTTCACCGACCACTACGGCCAGGCCAGCTGCACCGCCGGCCGCGCTGCATTCATCACCGGCCAGGTTCCGGTGCGCACTGGCATGACCACCATCGGCATCCCGGGGTCAAAGCTGGGCCTGCAGAAGGAAGACCCGACCCTGGCCGAGGTACTCAAGGCGCAGGGGTATGCGACCGCACAGTTCGGCAAGAACCACTTGGGCGACCGCAACGAGTTCCTGCCGACGGTGCACGGATTCGACGAGTGGTTCGGCAACCTCTATCACCTCAATGCCGAAGAGGAGCCGGAGCAGCTCGACTACCCGGGCCAGAAGAACCCCGAGTACACGAAGAAGTTCGGCCCGCGCGGCGTGCTGCATGCCTGGGCCACCAACAAGGACGACGCGACCGTGGACCCGACCTTCGGTCGCGTCGGCAAGCAGAAGATCGAGAACACCGGCATGCTCACCCGCAAGCGGATGGAAACCTTCGACAGCGAGGTGCTGGGCAAGACCCTGGACTACCTGGATCGCGTCGGCAAGGACGACAAGCCCTTCTTCTGCTGGTTCAACACCACCGCGATCCACATCTGGTCGCACTCGCCGAAGAAGTACATCCAGAAGGCGGTGGACGAAGGACGCGCCGAGCAGGACCTGGTGCGCGCCAAGATGCTCGAGCACGACGAGCAGATCGGCGTGCTGCTTGCCAAGCTCAAGGAATTGGGCGTGGACGACAACACCATCGTCGTCTACACCACCGACAACGGCAACGAGCTGATGCTGTGGCCCGATGGCGGCTATGCCCCGTTCCGCGGCGAGAAGGGCACTACCTGGGAAGGCGGCCTGCGCGTGCCGTGCCTGGTCAAGTGGCCGGGCCAGATCGCACCGCACAGCACGTCCAACGGCATCCAGAGCCATGAGGACCTGTTCGTCACCCTGGCGGCCGCCGCCGGAGCTCCCACCGTCAAGGAGGACCTGCTCAAGGGTCACACCATGAACGGGGTCAAGTACAAGGTCCACCTGGACGGCTACAACAACCTCGACCACTGGACCGGCAAGGCGGACAAGTCGGCGCGCCGTGCGTTCTTCTATTACGACGAGACTGACCTGATGGCGGTACGCGTGGATGGGTGGAAGATGCATATCGGGGTCAAGACCGACGGCATCTGGTGGAACGAGAAGTCGTACCCGAACGTACCGTACCTGTTCAACTTGTTGATGGATCCGATGGAGAAGATGGATCCGGAGTCGCACGAGTACGGCTACATCGGCCGCAAGTTCTTCGCGCACAAGATGTGGGCGCCGAACGCGTCCAAGCCGTTCCTGGCCGAGCACGTGCTCAGCTTCCAGAAGTACCCGCCGCGCCAGGGCGCCGACTCGCTGAGCCTGCACAAGGTCATGGAGAACGCGATGAACAAGCTGGAGTCTGCCGGTACGGCCAACAACTGAGTCAGGAAAACGGCCCCGGCCACGCCGCGATTCGCAGCGTGGCCGGGGCCGGCTGCACATTGCGGGCGTCGGCCCGCACAGCGCATTCGCTGCTGGTCACTGGGAAGGAGGGACCGTGGAGCAGATCATTCGCTTGTCGCGACAGGTCATCCCGCTGGCGATGCTGGGGCTGTTTACATTTTCGCTGCCTGCGCCAGCCCAGGAAACGGGCTGGGTCGGCTACCGGCACCTCGAATCGCGCCGGACGGGCGCGCACTTTCCCATCCGCATCCGTTAAGGGAGATCGACGATGGAAGGAGTAACCGGTCCCCGGCGTCCCGCCGTGGCGACGATGGCGGCAGCCATCCTTCTGATGTTGGTGGTTTCGCTCAGTGCGCTGGCCAAGCCCTCCAACAAATGGCGCATCGAGATGGATGGGCGCGCGAAGGTCGACGGCGAGATCGAACTGTCGATCGTGCCCGAGGGCGGCGTCGCCACGAACGTCGTGGTGGTCATCCCGGAAGGCACCTCGGAGAACAGCGCCGCGAGGATCATACGGGATGTACTCAGGAAGACATTCGGAAAGGACGTTTACCACGTCGAAGTGGATGACGGCGAAGATGTCCTGGTGAAAAAACGTGGCAGTACGCCGCGTTTCGATCTCATCGTGGTGCGCAACACCGCCGACGGTTTGCGATCGCACCTGCAGCGTGAGTGAACGGGCAGTGGAACCACCACGCATATCGTTCGTCACGTTGTACACAGGGTCTTGACTGCCGTCAGGGACAGACCACGTTCTGACATCGGCGGCCAGGATGCAAGGGGATTGGCGCAATGCCAGAGCTACGCCACTGCATGGGAAAGGTAGTCCTGGTCATCCTGTTGACCGCCTTGGCCTGTGCCGACGTGCAGGCGCAGGATGTATCGGTAACCAAGGACGATGGCAGTGCCACCTATGTTCCGGGCACGACCACGACCTACTCCGTCGTTGTCACCAACAACGGCGTGCTGGCCGCCAGCGACGTCCTGATCTCCGACCCCGAGCCCACTGGCCCGGCCGCGACATTCACCAGTTGGACCTGCACCGCCACGGGCACCGCCACCTGCCCGAACGCCAGTGGCAGCGGCAGTATTGCCGAAACCGCACCCAGCCTGCCCGGCGGCGACAGCCTGATCTACAGCGTGGTCGCGGACATTCCTTCGGATGCGCTTGGCCCGTTGACGAACGAAGCCTCGGTTTCCGCGTCAAGTCCCGACCCGGACACGGGCAACAACACCGCCAGCGATACCAACGCCGCCGAGCCGACGGCCGACCTGTCCATCACGAAAACGGGCAGCCCCGACCCCGCCCTGCCCGGCCAACCCTTCGGCTGGACTGTCACTGTCGACAACCTGGGTCCCTCCGACGCACCGGCCACGACGAGCGACACCGTGCCTTCGGAGGTCACTGGCCTGAGCGTCGGTGGCGCCGATGGTGCCAGTTGCACAGTGACCGGACAGCTGGTCGCGTGCGACTTCGGCAGCGTCCCGGCCGGCACTAGCCGGACCTACACCATCACCGGCGATCTCGACGCGAGCGCCACCGGCAGCGTCGACAATACCGCCACCGTCACCGCCGGCGGTACCGTCACCGACCCGGTTCCCGGCAACGACACATCGACCTCGATCACGCCGGTCATCGACTCCAGCAACAGCGTCGCAAAGACCGCCTCGCCGGCCAGCGGCACCGTAGTGGCTGTCGGCGACACGATCGCCTACACATTGACCACGACCGTTTCGGGTGCCAGCACCACCGATCCGATCGTGCTGACCGATACGCTCGATGCCGGGCTGAGCATCATCACGCCGCTGCCACCCGAGTGCAGCCAGGCCGGCCAAGTGCTGACCTGCACCATTCCCGCCGGCACGCCGCTGGGCGACTACGTCATCAACTATGCAGCGACGGTCAACACGACCGCGGGCGCCAGCGTCGGCAACGCCGTCACCGGCGGCGGTGCATGCCCGTCCTGCAGCACGACGCACGTTGTCGCGCGCGGTGTCAGCCTGACCAAGGCATGGGCGAATGCCCTCGACGGCGACACCGTGACCCTGTCCATTGCCGGCGACCCGGGCGAGGTCCTGGACAGCGTCGACGGCGGTTCCACGGCAGGTGCCACCACCACCGATGCCACCGCCAATGCGGTTGATGGTGCGACCGTCAACATCAGCGAGGCTTTCAGCGTGGGCGACCCGCTGAACTACGCCACCCAGTACGAATGCATCCAGGTTTCCGATGGTGCGGTCCTCGCCAGTGGAACGGGTACGGCAGGCAGTTTCACCATGCCTGCCGACACCGACGCAGCGTGCACGTTCACCAACGCACGGCAAGCGGTGGCCCTGAGCCTGTCCAAACAGTGGAACGACGCGCTGCAAGGCGACACCGCCACCGTCAGCAGCAACGGATTCACCAACGACTCGACATTGCCATCGACCGCCGACGCTACCGGCGACAACGTGACCATCGGCGGACCGGCCACGGTGTATGCCGGCGACTCCGGCACCATCGACGAAACCGTAACCAATCCGGACAACTACAACTCGACCCTGGCGTGCACCGGCAATGCGCAGCCCTTGAGTGGCAACACGCTGACCATCGATCCGGCCGACAGCGACATCACCTGCACCTGGACCAATGCGCGCAAGCCGGTCAACCTAGTTTTGCAGAAGACCTGGATGAGTGCGGCGATCGGCGAGACGGTGGACGTCACCGCGACCGGAAGCGCAACCTCGCCCATCGTCCTGAGCTCTATAGCCGATACGGCCACTGAGACCGACAACGCGTTGTTCCAGGTCTACGCGGGCGAGACCCTGGTCCTTTCCGAAACGTTCGCGACCGCCGGGAACGACGCCAACTACGCCAGCGAACTGGCCTGCATCGGTACCACCGGCCTGTCCGGCGATACCCTGGTGGTGGGGCCCGACGACACCGATATCACCTGCACTTTCACCAACACGCGCCTGCAGGCGACCCTCCAACTGGCCAAGGCCTGGGGTGCGAACAGCGGCACCGGCGACCAGGCGCAGATCGGGGCCACCACCGGGCTGCTCAACAACACCGACGCGTTCACCGCCACCGCCCCGACGCCCAACAACAGTGGGCCCGCGGTGACCGTCTACGCCGGCGAGCAGGCAACCCTGCCCGCCGAGACCATGCCCGGCGCGCTGCTGGACAACTATGGCGTCGCGCTGGCCTGCACCGGCGGCGCGCTGTCCGGCAACGACGGCAAGGCCAGCAACACGCTGGACATCCAGGCGGCGGACCAGGGCGCGAACATTGTCTGTACCTACACCAACAGCCGCACCGCCACCACGCTGACGCTGGAGAAAGTGTGGCTTAACGCCATCGCCGGGGACTCGATCGAGGTCGTGGCCGACCGCCCGGCAGGCGGCCTGCTCCCGCTGGCGTCCACCGCCACCGGCGGCGCCAGCCAGACCGAAACCGGCCCCGCGCAGGACGTGTACGCCGGTGAAGTCATCGACATGCTCGAGTCCTTCCTCGATGGCACGTCCAACAACTACGACATCACCATCGGATGCACCAACACCAGCGGCTTCGTACCGGGGCCGGGAGGAGTTGGCGGCACCCTGACCGTCGGCCCCGACGACGGTCCGATCACCTGCACCTGGACCAACGACCGCAAGAGCGCGCAGCTAGTGGTGCAGAAGGTATGGGCGGGCCCCAGCCCGGGCGCAACCGTCGACATCCCGGCGACCACCGGCTTCACCAACAACACACCGGCGTTCAGTTCCACCTTCCCGACCAACGACCAGGTCGGCCCGGTCGAGGTGTTCGTCGAGGAAATCGGCACGCTCGGTCCGGAAAGCTTCACCGACGGCGCCCCTGGCGACTTCGACAGCACCTTGACCTGCGATGGCTTCGACACCGACCCGAGCAACGGCCTGGCAATCAACGTCGCCGACGCCGACAGCACGATCACCTGCACCTACAGCAACACTTTCGTGCCCGATCCGGAACTGGCTGTCACGAAGACACCGGACGTCGCTACCGTCACGGCCGCGGGCGACGTGATCACCTACGACATCAGCGTCCAGAACACCGGCAACGTGCCGCTCAACGACGTGACCGTCACCGATCCGCTGATCGCGGCCACCCTGAGCTGCACCCCGGCCATTCCGGTTGCGACGCTGGCGCCCGGCGCGACGATCGACTGCCAGGGAACCTATACCGTCACCCAGGCCGACATCGACCGCAGTGGCAGCGGCGATGGCGTGGACGACGGCGTCATCAACAACCAAGTGACGACGAGCGCCACGGATGACGAAGGCACCGTCGTCAGTGGGAGCGACGAAGCCGACGTCACGCTGCCGGCGCAGGTCTTCACCATCGACTTCACCAAGACCCCGAATCTGGGCGACAGCGACGGCAGCGGCGCCGGCAGCGCGGGCGAAACCGTCGACTACACCTTCTCGGTGACCAACACCGGCAACAGCACGATCGAGACCCTCACCATCACCGATCCGCTGCTGCCGGGACTGGCCTGCGCCGCCCCCGGCCCGATCGCACCGGGCGACACCGTCACCTTCGGGGCAAGTGCCCCGCCCGCGGACGTGGCCTGCACCGACACCGGATATCTCATCACCCAGGCCGACATCGACAACCAGGGCGGCGGCGACATCGACATCGACAACGAGGCCACCGCCGACGGCACCGGACCGAATGGCGGCACCTCCAGTGCGGACGCGAGCGCCAGCCAGGCGATCGATCTGGCCGTGCCGGCCATCAACCTGGACAAGTCCGCGTCACCCACGTCGGTGACGGAACCCGGCCAGGTCATCACCTACACCTTCGTCGTCACCAACCCCGGCAACGTCACGCTCACCGGCGTGACCATCACCGATCCCCTGCCGGGGCTGGGGCCGCTCGACTGCGGTGCCGACACGCTTCCTGCCGACCTCGCGCCGGGGGCCTCGGTCACCTGTTCCGCGCAGTACACGGTCACCCAGGGCGACATCGACGCCGGCGGCGCGATCACCAACACCGCCGATGCCGACGGTACGTACGACGGCGCGGACATCAACGACGAGGACAGCGCCACGGTCGACGTCGATCCGGGCCCGGGCACCGCGGAACTGGTGAAGACGGCCGACAAGACCTCCGTCACCGACGTGGGCGAAGTCGTCACCTACACGTTCTCGGTGAACAACCCCGGGCCGCGCACGCTGCTGAACCTGCAGATCACCGACGACACGCTGCTCGGCGGCCTGTCCTGCAACGTCATTCCAAGCCTGGCACCAGACAGCAGTGCCACCTTCACCTGCACCGGCAACACCTATGCCGTGCAGCAATCCGACATAGACAACCAGGGCAATCCCGTCGCCGATAGCGGCGAACTGGTCAACACCGTCACCGGCCAGGCCGAGTACACCGACGGTGGTGACACGGTGACGGTCACCGACTCCGACAGCTGGACGGTCGAACTGCCGCCGCGCGGGCCGCAGATGGTGGTGACCAAGACGCCCGATGTCGGCTCGGTTCCGGGGCCGGACGCTCCGATCACCTACTCGTTCCAGGTCGAGAATATCGGCAACGTGACGCTGGAGAACCTGGCCATCAGTGATCCGCTGTTGCCGGGGCTTGCCTGCGATCCGATCGCATCGCTCGCGCCGGGCGACACCGCGACGTTCACCTGCACGGGCAACGTCTACACCGTTACCCAGGACGACATCGACACCGGCAGCAGCGACTTCCAGCCCGGTGACGGACAGATCGACAACGAAGCCACCGTCAGCGCCGAGGTGCCTGGCGGCACCACGCTGGAGGCCAGCGACCAGGCCGAGGTCAACCTGCCGGTCCGCCTGCCGGCCATGAGCCTGGTGAAGAGTGCCGATCCCGCGACGGTGACCGAGCCGGGCACGATCAACTACACCTTTACCGTCACCAACGACGGCAACGTGACCATCAATGACCTGAGCGTTTCCGATCCGATGCTCGGCCTGACTTGTCCAACGGTCGCGAGCCTGGGGCCGGGCGCTTCGGTGACCTTCGGTGGCGCGGATTCCGGCGCCGACCAGGTCTGCACGGGCACCACCCGCGAGGTCACCCAGGACGACATCGACGCCGGCGACCCGCTCGACAACACCGCCACCGCGAGCGGCCTGACCGACATCGGCGGCACGACCCCAGTGACTGCCACCGACACGCTGCAGGTCCCGATCGACCAGAACGCGGGACTGGCCTTCACCAAGACGGCGGATATCGAAATCGTCAACAATCCCGGCGAGCCGATCGTCTACACGATTACCGGCACCAACACCGGCAACGTCACGCTGGAGAACGTCGCTGTCGTCGACCCGCTGATCGCCGCGACGCTGAGCTGCACGCCGGCAACCCCGGTCGCGGCGTTGGCGCCGGGCGAGGGTTTCAGCTGCACCGGGACCTACATCGCCACCCAGGAGGATTTCGACACCCGTGGCGGCGGCGACGGGGTGATCGAGAACCTGGCCACCGCCAGCTGGAATGGCGGTAGCCAGAACGCATCCGACGACGTTGCCATCGCGCCGCAGACGCAATCGCTGACCATCGACAAGAGCGCCGGCACACCCACAGTCGACCAGGGCGCGGACGCGGCCGTGACCGACGCCGGCGACACCATCCCCTACACCTTCGTGGTCGAGAACACCGGCAACGTGACGCTGGCCGACATCGCGATCACCGACCCCAACCTCGACACCCCTGCCGTCTGCGACAAGGCCGAAATCCCGGCGACCACGCCGCCGGATTCGGTCACGACATGCACCGGCGTGCACACCATCACCCAAGCGGAGATGGACGCGGGCATCGTCCCCAACAGCGCGACCGCCCAGGGCACGCCGCCCGGCAGCACCCGGATCAGTTCCCAGCCCGATACGGCCGAAGTGATCCTCGACCGCGAACCTGCGATCGAGCTGACCAAGACCGCGAGCGAACCGACGGTCAACCTGGGCACGCTGCCGGACGTTACCGATTCCGGAGACCAGGTCACCTACACCTTCGTGGCCGAGAACACCGGCAACGTGACCCTGCGCGCGGTCGACGTCACCGATGCGCTCATGCCGGGCGTCGACCTGGTGTGCTCGCCGCTGCAACTGGAACCCGGGCAAGTCGCCGCCTGCGGGACGGCCACCTACACGTTGACCCAGGCCGACGTCGATGCCGGTGTGGTAACCAATGAAGCCACCGCTACCGGCCTTGATCCGACTGACGCGACGGTATCCGACGACGATGCCGTGGACGTTCCCATCGTGTCCGAACCGCTGCTGACGCTCGCCAAGAGCGGATCGCCCGCCGAGGTATCGGCCGCCAGCCAGACGGTGACCTACAGTTTCCTGGTCACCAACGAGGGCAACGTGACCCTCGCCGCACTCCAGATCAACGAAGTCGCGTTCACCGGCAGCGGCACGATGTCCGCGATCACCTGCCCGGCGACCACGCTCGCGCCGGGTGCATCGACGACCTGCACCGCGACCTATGCCGTGAGCCAGGCCGACATCGACCAGGGTTCGATCGACAACGCCGCCAATGCCACCGCCACCACCCCCGAGCTCACACCGGTCACGAGCAACGACTCCAGCTTCACGGTCACGGTGGACCTCGAGCCCGCGATGGTCCTCACCAAGACGGCGACGCTGGACGACCCGAACGGCAACACGACGGCGGATGCCGGTGAAGTCGTCACCTACACGGTCTCGGTGGGGAACAGCGGCAACGTGACCCTGTCGAACCTGGTAGTGACGGATGTGTTCGAGGGTGGCGCGCCGACGGCGCTGAGCTGCGCTCCGACAACACTGGAGCCGACGCAGACCGCGACCTGCGTGGCGTACACGCACGTTGTCACACAGGACGAGGTGAATGCCGGCGGCGCGCTGGACAACACGGCGACGGCGACGGCGGACCCGCCAACCGGTGCCGCGGTGACCGCGGCCGACAGCGAGTCGGTGCCGCTGACAGCAGCGACGCCGGAGCTGACGCTGACCAAGACCGCCACCCTGGACGATACCGACGGCAGCACGACGGCCGATGCCGAGGAGGTCGTCACCTACACGGTGGAAGTGCAGAACACCGGCAACGTCACGCTGGTGAACCTGGCGGTGACGGACATATTCGAAGGCGGCGCGCCAACGACGCTGGGCTGCGCGCCGGCGGCGCTGGCGCCGGGTGACACGGCAACCTGTACTTCGTACACCCATGTGGTCACGCAGGCCGAAGTGGATGCCGGCGGCACGCTGGACAACACGGCCACGGCGATGGCGGACCCGCCGACAGGCGCGGCAGTGACTGCGGACGACAGCGAATCGGTGCCACTGACGGCTTCGACTCCCGGGCTGACGGTAACCAAGACGGTCGACCTGGCCGATGGGGATGGCAACACGACCGCGGATGCGGGTGAGATCATCACCTATACGGTCTCGGTGGAGAACACCGGCAACGTCACGCTGTCCAACCTCACAGTGACGGACGTGCTCGAAGGTGGCGCGCCGACGACGCTGGGCTGTTCGCCGACGACGCTGGCGCCGGGTGACACGGCAACCTGTACCGCGTATACGCACCTGGTCACGCAGGCCGACGTGGACGCCGGCGGCACGCTGGACAACACCGCGACGGCGACGGCGGAGCCGCCCACGGGCGCGGCGATAACCGTGGACGACAACGCATCGGTGCCACTGTCCGCATCGTCTCCGTTGCTGACGGTGACCAAGACGGCGGTGCTGGATGATCTGAACGGCAACACGACGGCCGATGCCGGCGAGACCATCAACTACACGGTGGAAGTGCAGAACAACGGCAACGTCACCTTGTCGAACCTGGCGGTCACGGACGTATTCGAAGGTGGCACGCCAACCACACTGAGCTGCGCGCCGACGACGCTGGCACCGGGCGATACGGCGACCTGCGACGATTACACCCACCTTGTCACCCAGGCCGAAGAGGATGCCGGCGGCACGCTGGACAACACGGCCACTGCGACAGCGGACCCGCCGACAGGCGCGGCAGTGACCGCGGCCGACAGCGAATCGGTCGAGCTGACGCCGGCGGATCCGGAGCTGACGCTGGCCAAGACGGTGACGCCGACCACGGCGACGGGAGCGGGCGACACGGTGGCGTACAGCTTCGAGGTCACCAATACCGGCAATGTGACGATCGACAACCTGTCGATCAACGAGACGGAGTTCTCCGGCACCGGCACGCCGCCGACGGTCAGCTGCCCGGTGACGACGCTGGCGCCGACGGAAATGACGCTCTGCACATCGACGGACTACACGGTCACCCAGGCCGACGTGAACGCCGGCGTGGTCGACAACACCGCACAGGCGGTCGGCACGGACCCGGCAGCGGCGGTAGTGACGAGTGTCGATGCCAGCGCCCAGGTGACGATCGCCGCGGCGCCGGCGCTGACCCTGGTCAAGACGGTGACCCCGACCACGGCCGTGGCCGCGGGCGACCTGGTGACGTACAGCTTTGATGTCACCAACAGCGGCAACGTCACGATCGACAACCTGTCGATCAACGAAACCGTCTTCTCCGGCACCGGCACGCCGCCGACGATCAGCTGCCCGGTGACGACGCTGGCCCCGACGGAAACGACAACCTGCACGTCGACGGACTACGCGGTCACCCAGGCCGACGTCAACGCCGGCGTGGTCGACAACACCGCCCAGGCTACCGGCACCGACCCAGCCGCAGCCACGGTCACCAGCGCCGATGCCAGCGCCCAGGTGACGATCGCCGCGGCACCGGCCCTGGTCCTGGACAAGACCGCAACAGTCGCCGACACGAATGGCGACGGCATCACCGGCAATGCCGGCGACACGATCACCTACGCCTTCAGCATGCAGAACACCGGCAACGTCTCGCTTGCCCCGGTGACGGTCAGCGACCCCCTGCTCCCCGCCCTGGACTGCTCGCTGGCGACGCTCGATCCGGGTGAAACGGCCAGTTGCGCGGCAACCGGCAACACCTACGTCATCACCGTCGCGGATGAAACCAACGGCACGGTCGACAACACCGCCACCGGGACCGGCGATGCGCCCGGCCCGGCGCCGGACCCGACCGCGACCGATACCGAGACCACGCCCACGCAGGTCACTCCGGCCGCGACCACGGTACTCAAGACCTCCGTCCCGGCCTCCGGCGAGGAAGTCGCGCCCGGCGACACAATCACGTTCACCGTGACCGCCACGGTTGCCAACGCGGCCCTGCACGAGGAGATCACCCTGACCGACACGATCGGGGACGGCATGACCTTCGTCGCGGTGACCGACGCGGGCGCGTTCACCTGCAACGCCGCCAACCCGCTGGTCTGCACGCTGCCGGCCGGCACCGCGCAGGGCAGCTATCCGTTGGTCTACACCGCGACCGTCGATGCCGACGCGACCGGCTCGGTCGGCAACAGCGTGATCGCATCGAAAGACCCCGGCGTGGACCCCGACCCGGTCTGCACCACGTGCGACACCGACCACCCGGTGGTACCGGCGACGACGACAGTGAACAAGTCCTCCGATCCGGCATCCGGCACCGTGGTGGTGCCGGGCGACACCCTGGCCTTCACCCTGTCGGTCGAAGTGTCGGGGTCGGCGCTGACCCAGCCGCTGACGCTCACCGATACTCCCGGCCCGGGCCTTACCTTCGGTTCCGTCACCAGCGCCGGAGACTTCACCTGCAGCGGCAGCCTGGTCTGCACCCTGCCCGCCGGCACCCTGCCCGGGACCTACGAGGTGACCTACACCGCGACCGTCGACGCCGACGCCAGCGGCGTCGTGGTCAACAACGTGGTGCCCACCAATCCGCCGGACGGCGACCCGGATCCGGTCTGCGGCACCTGTTCGACCGACCACACCGTCGCCCGTCCGTCGCTGGAAACCGCCAAGGAGATGTCCAGCTACGAGGACCTCGATGGCAATGGCGAGGTCAGCACCGGCGACATCCTGACCTACACCGTGACGGCGACCAACACCGGCAACGTGCCGCTGGCGAACGTCATCATCAGGGACCCGATGATCGACCCGGCGAGCACCACCTGCCCGCTGCTCGCGCCGGGCGAGGTGTGCACGCTGGAAGGTATCTACACGGTGGTCCAGGCCGACACTGACGCGGGCCAGGTGGTCAACGACGCAACCTCGTCGGCGGAGCCGCCGCCGGACTACCCCCCACTGCCGCCCGAAGCCTGTCCGGCCGGATCGACCTCGTCCAACTGCGCGGCCGACAATGTCACCCCGGTCATCCAGCGCCCGGCCATCGCCGCGACCAAGACCGCCGTGCTCATCGTGGACAACGCCACCCCCGGCAAGGGCAACATCGACGACGTGATCACCTACTCGGTGACCGCGACCAATACCGGCAACATCACCCTTGCGGACGTCGTGGTCACCGATACCTTCCAGAACGGTACGCCGGTCACACTGTCGTGCGCGCCGACCGTCCTGACACCCGGCCAGACCGCCACCTGCGCCAGCTACGAGCACGTGATCACCGAGGCCGAGGTCCATTCCGGGGAGGAGATACTGCTCAACACCATCCTGGCCCAAGGCAACGCGGGCACCGTCTCTGGCACCATCGAAGTAACCGCTACCGCGGCAGCCGAGATCGAGGTGCAGAACGAGCCGGCGCAATTGCGCCTGAGCAAGGTCGCGGGCGTACGCCAGGTCAACATTGGCGACCTGGTGCGCTACACCCTCACCGTGGAAAACACCGGTGACATCGACCTGGTCGACGGCTACCTGATCGACACGCCCGCACCGGGATTCACCTACGTCGACGGTTCGCTGCAGGGCGACGACGACGACGATTTCGTCACCGCTTCCGGCTCGTCGCCGCTTCGAGTGTCCGACCTCGATATCGCCGCCGGCAACAGCGCCATCCTGACCTACCTGATGCGGGTCGGCGCGGGCGTGCAGCCGGGTGTGCAGATCAACCGGGCCGTGGCGTTCGATCCCGCCTACGACGGCCCGGCCTCCAACGTGGCGACGGCCGAAGTGGTGCTGGGCAGCGATCCGCTGCTGGATGAAAGCCTGATCTCCGGCACCGCCTTCAACGATCGCGATGGCGACGGCTGGCAGGACGGTGCCTCGCTTACCGACGTGCGTGCGCAGGGTGGCTTCGCACCGGGCGCCTACATCGCCGGTTCGACTACAATCGATCGTGGTGACGGCCCGCAACCCAAGCCGGATGCCAGTGCCCCGCTGCTTCACGGCATCGACCTGGACCGCATCGAGGGCCGACAGTCGGTGGCCGACCCGGCCTCCGCGCACCAGGTGGTCATCCGCCAGCACCTGCACGAACTCGCCTTCACCGATGACTTCGTGCTCACCAACAGCCAAGGCGCCACCGTGCGCATGGCCGCCGACGGCAGCACCACCGTGGAGAAGGACGACGACGCCGCCAAGGGCCTCACCGCCGCGGCGCCAACCGTGGAGCGCGAGGTGGTGCAGGCCGCCGACGGTTACGAAGTCGCGTACGTGGTGCGCAACGAAGGCATCGCCGAACGCGGCATCCCGGGCGTGCGCATCGCATCGGTGGAAGGCCTTCTCATGGAAACCGACCAGTACGGGCGCTACCACCTGGTCGGCATCGATGCCGGCCAGTCGGCACGCGGTCGCAACTTCATCCTCAAGGTCGATACGGCAACGCTGCCCCCCGCCGCGGAGCTGACCACCGAGAACCCGAAGGTGCGCCGTGTCACCGGCGGCGTACCGACCCGCTTCGACTTCGGCGTGCGCCTGCCGGAGCAGCCGATCCGTGGCAGCCGGGTCGTCGAGATGGAGATCGGCGCGGTGCTGTTCGCCCCAGGCAGTGCGCAGGTGCAGCCGCACTACCTGCCGGTGATCGACAGCATGGTCGAGCAGGTGGAGCAGCATGGCGGCGGCGAAGTCGTCATCACTTCCGACGGCGAAACCGAAGCACTGGCCTTCGCCCGGGCCAACGCTGTGGGCACGCTGCTGGACGAGCGCCTGGAAGACCCGCTGCGCGGACAGGTGGCACTGAGCGTTCGCGCCGATGCCGACGATCCCGCGTCGCTGGTCGCAGGCGTGGCCGAAGGCGGGCCGGTGCTGGGCACGCTGCTGTTCGACACCGACAGGGCCACGATACAACCGCGCTTCGATGCCTTGCTCGACGAAGTTGCCAGGGTGCTGGCCAGCAGCGGTGGCGACACGGTGTCCATCATCGGCCACGCGGACCGTCGCGGCAGCCGCGAGTACAACGCGGCGCTTGGCCTGCGCCGCGCCAGTGCCGTCCATGAAGCATTGGTCCGGCGGCTTCCACCGGACGCGCGCCAGCGCCTGAGGGTGGAAGTGCGGCCCGATCCCGATGCCCCGCTCGAGGCGCCACAAGGGGAGGTCGGACCGTGAACCTCCGCATGAAGCTTCTGGACGTGGCCCTGCTGGGCGTGCTTGCCGGCACCGCGCCGAACGTGCTCGCGCAGCAAGCCGGCGACGTCGTGCAGGATGGCGATCCGGTCCGGCAGGATCCTCCCGGAGCCGCAGGCGTATCGGCACAGACACTGCCAGCGGATGCGCCGCCCGCACCCGATTGCACCGATGAGGGATGCTCCAGCGAGGAAGGCGTCTTGTTGCAACTGCGCACGCGCAGCGAGGACCAGCCCGTCACGTCCCCCGGAACACCGACCACCAGCCCTGCTCTTGCGCCCGATCGGCGCGTCACCATCACCCGCGAGCGGCCGGGCGAAGCGGTCGCGCTGGGTCGCTTCTCGGTGGCGTTGCCCGATGGCGGCGTCATCTGGGCCACCGAGGACCCCGACCTGGGCCGGCCCGAACTGTCGATCTCGGCCACGTCGCTGGTGCCCTTCGACGGCCAGCGCGTGACCAAACCCGTGCGGTTCTATGCGCGCGGCAACTACACCGCGTTCGTCGAACGCTACGAGATATCGATTTATCGGGCCAGCGACGTCGACCTGATCGAGCCGCTCGCCACGATGCCGCTGGAAGTCGCCGCCGTCGCCGAAGGCGAATGGGATGGAACCCTGCCCGACCGCCATCGCTACCGCACCGGCGACGAGCTGGTCTACGTGCTGCGCGCGTACGGCAAGGACGGCGCCTATGACGAAACCTGGCCGCAGAAGATGCAGCTGGTACTACCCGAGGAGGCCGAAAGCGGCAACCAGCGCCTGCGCGAGGCCACCGAGCGCTCGTTGGGCACCTCGCTCAGCACCGATCAGGCCGAATCGCAGCGACTGCTGGACACCGTCTTCGCCGACAACGGGCTGCGTCAGCAGAACATCGTGCTGTATGGCTCGCGCATCCGCATCCAGGGCCGCAACCTGCCCGACCGGGCCGCGTTGACCATCGATGGCGACAGCTATCCGGTCGACATGGACCGCAAGTTCGTGGCCGAGTACCTCGTCCCGGTGGGCCTGCATGAATTCGACATCGCCCTCACCGGCCCCGAGGGCGACTACGAACACACGCTCGGCGTGGACGTGACCGGCGAGTACTTCTTCGGCGTCGGCATCGCCGACGTCACCATCGCGCAGAACGACGTCAGCGGATCGGTCGATCGCGCCGCCGTCGATGCCCGCTACGACGACGACGTGATCAGCGACGGCCGCCTGGCCTTCTACGGCAAGGCCAAGCTCGACGGCAAGTACCTGGTCACCGCCCAGGCCGACACCACCGAACGCGATCTGAAACATCTGTTCGACGGCTTCGGTGAAGCCTATCCGCAGGACATCTTCCGTCGCCTGGACCCGGACCTGTACTACCCGACCTACGGCGACGATTCCACCGTCTGGCGCGATGTCGACACGATGGGTCACTTCTACCTGCGGGTGGACTGGGACAAGAACCAGGCGCTGTGGGGCAATTTCGCCACCGGCCTCACCGGCACCGAGTACGCCCAGTACGTACGCTCGCTGTATGGCGCCGCGCTGAACTGGCGCTCGCAGGCGACCAACCGCTGGGGCGACCCGGGCACCGAGCTGCGCGCATTCGGGTCACAGGCCGAGACAGCGCCGGGGCACAGCGAGTTCATCGGCACCGGCGGCAGCCTGTACTACCTTCGCCACACCGACATCCTGCCCGGCTCGGACGAGGTGGTGCTGGAGATCCGCGACACCACCACCGGCCGCGTGGAGAACCGGGTAGTCCTGCTGCGTGGCACCGACTACGAGATCGACACGCTGCAGGGACGACTGTTGCTGACCCGGCCGCTGGCGCAGGTGACGCGCGAGAACGTCCCCACCCTGACCCGCGACACGCCGCTGGACGGGTTCGAGCAACGGCTGCTGGTGGACTACGAGTGGATACCCACCGAGTTCGATGCCGACGACGTCACCTCCGGCGTGCGAGGCAAACACTGGTTCGGCGACCACATCGGCGTGGGCCTGACCTACGTCGACGAAAACCGTGCAGGAGAGGACTACACGCTCGCCGCCGGTGACCTCACCCTGCAAGCGGGCAAGGGCACCTACCTGAAACTGGAATACGCGCAGACCGAATCGCTCAGCGCGCCGGTGTTCTTTTCCGACAACGGCGGCCTGAGCTTTACCCGCACCAATCCTGTGGGACCGCGCGAGGGCCAAGCCCGCTCGCTGGAGGCGCGTGCCAACTTCAAGGAACTGGGCTGGACCCGGGAGGACTGGAGCGCGGGCGCATGGTGGCGCGAAGTCGGCTCCGGCTTCTCGATCAGCCGCTACGACCCGGGCGAGGACGTCACCGAGTACGGTGCCGAGGTACTGGGCTGGTTCACGCCCAACTTCAAGCTTTACGCGCGCTACAGCGAGGCCGAGCGTGGCCCCGATGCACTGGTACAGGCCCAGGCGCTGGTGGAGTGGCGGATCAACGACGACGGCACGTTCAGTACCGAAGTGCGCAGGGTCGAGGAGGAACGCGATGGCATTGAAGCCGCCGGCCTGCTCGGCGCGGTGCAGTACCGTCATCGCTTCGGCACCAGCCTGGAACTCTACGGCCTGGCCCAGTTGACGCTCGACGACGACCATGGGGGCTACGCCGACAACGACATGTTCGCGTTCGGTGGCCAATACCTGTTCGGCGACCGCTCGTCGGTGGGTGGCGAGGTCAGCACGGGCGACCGCGGCGATGCCGCGACCCTCACCGCCGAGTACCGCCTGCAACCGGATCATTCGCTGTACGGCAGTTACAGCTGGTCGACCGACACCACCCCCTACGACTCGCTGTTCAACCCAAACCGGCAGAACGGCTGGACGCTGGGCCAACGCTGGCGCCTGTCGCAGCAGGTCAACCTGTTCAACGAAAGCCAGTTCCTCAAGGACCCGGACGGATCCTCCGGCCTGGCCAACACCTTCGGCATGGACTTCTACCCGGGTCTGGGCTGGAACCTCGGCTTCACGCTCCAGGATGGCGAACTGACCAATATCGATGGCGGCAGGGTCGACCGCAGCGCAGTGAGCCTCAACGGCGGACGAACCTCGGCCGACACGGACTGGCAAAGCAAACTGGAGTACCGCCGCGACCGCGGCGCAGAGGACCGCGACCAATGGGTCAGCACCAACCGGCTGTTGCACAACCTGACCGAGAGCTTCCGCATCGCCGCGCGACTCAACTATGCCGATACCGGGGACAACCTCGATCCGTTGGCCGATGCACGCTTCATCGAGGGCAACGCCGGCTTTGCGTGGCGGCCGCTGGAGAGTACTCGCTGGGAACTATTCGGCCGCTACACCTACCTGTACGACCTCTCGAGCCTGGGTCAGGAAGGTGGCAACGATTACGACCAGAAGACGCAAGTGCTGTCGGTCGAGGGTGTGTATCGCCACGATCGGAACTGGGAAGTGGCAGCCAAGCTTGCACGTCGCGAAGGTGAAGTCCGCTATGGCCGCGGCACCGGCGCGTGGTTCGATTCGGCCACCAGTTTCGCCGCGCTGCAATTGCGCTACGAAGTCATCTACAAGTGGCACGCGCTTGCCGAGTACCGGTGGCTGGATGTCGACCAGGGCGGTACCCGGACCGGGTGGCTGCTGGGACTGGACCGCGACATCGGCCGCAACTTCCGCATCGGCGTGGGCTACAACTTCACCGAGTTCAGTGACGACCTGACCGACTTCGATTACGACCACAAGGGCTGGTTCCTCAACATGGTGGGAACCTACTGACAAACAAGCATTTATGCCTATGCCCATCAGTACTTTTGCGGTAGCAGTGTCACTGCTGGCCGATGCACCATCCAATGACTTCCCCGCGATTGGCAATGTGCCGACCGCCGTGCCAGCAAAGGTGCCGATGCGAGCTTGAGACGTCATCAGACATAGCGCCAGCCTGTTCCGAGACGACTACCCGGGAGACGCCCAGCCAATTCATTTCGATGGCGACCGCTGGAGGGAATACGTCCCAATCCGCGTGGCGGACACGGTCTGCATCGGGGAGCGGCTTCCAGCTGGCGTGGCAGCGGTCCTCATCAACCAGAACCATCCCTACCCTGACCTCCATCTTCCGATCGATGCACGGGAGAAGGAAATGTTCGACGCGATCGATGGAACCCGGAGTATTGGCACAATCGCCCATTCGCACACAGTGCGCTCCTTCTTCAGAAGACTTTGGATATACGACCAAGTCGCATTCGATGCATCACAGTAGCGACGGGCCGTCGTGACCCGTTGATGCAGTTTGGCGACGGGGCAATCTACCGCCTCCATTTGTGACAAGACCTGCTCGAACCGATGCCTCAAACACGGATAGCAAGGTATCCGTCTGTTCGGCACAGCATTTATTCGCACCTCCACTCAGTATTTTTGCGGTGGCAGGCTATCGGCGGTCGTTGCAAGATTCACTAACTCATCGCTGCTGCGTCAGATGAATGTTACTGATGTGACGTGTCAGGTTGTACAGCCCTCACGATCGCACTCACCAGTTGCACTCTATGGACAGCCAAAGGCTGTTCGCGCGTTGTTGGCGCGTACCCACCCCTCCCCGGGTGCGCGCCAGCAACGCAACTCCGACCCCAAGGAGGCACAACCCATGAGTGGTGCAGACATTGCTTCTACATTTCAACGCGCACTAAAGAAACGAGCCGTACCGACGCACACCTTGCTGCTCGTAATCCTCGCGCTTTCCACCGTTTCCATTCCTGCCGCTGCCCAGGATCGTGACTGGACCTGGATGGTCGAACCCTACGCTTGGGCTGCAAGTATTGGCACCGACATGCGCACTGTCCGACCTCCTACGGAAGCTGGCAGCGACGTATCGTTCTCGGACGTCGTCGACAAGCTAGATGGTGTGTTCATGATGCGGGTGGAAGGTCGCAACGATCGTTATGGTGTCTTCGCGGACTTCATTTACCTGGGCCTGGCCGACAGTTCGCAGCGGCGCGTGATGACAACGGAAACTGACTTGGATGCGCGAGTGCTGGATGCCGCAGTTTCCGTGCGCGCAGGCGACCGCTACACGGGTTTGGATGTGTACGGTGGCATCCGCTACATCGACGTGGATCTCACCACGCGCTTCACGCCGGAAAATCCAACCTTCGTCCCGCGAACGCTGGATACCGGTAATACCTATGTCGATCTTCTACTGGGTGGCCGCTACGCGTGGCGGCTATCGGAGCGATGGGAGTTGACTGCGCGCGCGGACGCTTCGGCGGGCGAAACTGACAACACATGGAGCGCGTCCCTGATGACCCGGTACCGCACCGGCAACGGTGGTTGGCTGTTCGGCTATCGCTACATGCAAGCCAAACTCGATAGCGACAATGCGGACTTGACTCTGGATCTGAGTGGCCCGCTGATTGGCTATGGCTTCGAGTTCTGACCGGGAACGATACGCGGGTGACTGACGTCATGAAAAATCCGCAGCACCACCGCCTTGTCGCGCTGCTGCTCATCGCCCTTCCGTCATTGGTCGAAGCGGACGTCCTGCTCGGTACGGTTGGTGACTTTGAAGTCAGCTTGGAAGGCATGGTCCAAGCCGACAGCAGTTGGTATGACGACGATGTGGCCGACCTCGGCGGTGGCAATGACAACGACCACGGACTGCGTCGCGCCGAGATCGTGCTCAAGGGCGAAAGCTCGGGAGCTTTCGACTGGGTGGTCGGCTACGACGTCAATGAGGACGAGTGGCTCGACGTCAACGTCGGCTATGACAGCGGTAGCGGACACGGCATGACTGTCGGCCAGTTCAAGCAGCCCAGCGGTTTGGAAGAGTTGTCATCGACCAGAAACAGCGATTTCATTTCCAAGGCGATGACTACCAACACCTTTGCGGTATCGCGTCGGCTCGGCGCGGCCTATGGCTATTCTACGGACGATTGGAGCATCACCGTCAGCGGCTTCGGACACGAGTTGACCAGCGACGGCGCCCACGGCAGCGGGTACAGCATGCGCGGCACGTTCGCCCCCATCAACAATGGCGACAGCCTCCTGCACCTGGGACTTTCCTACGCGAATCAGGATACCGACGCCGACACTCTGCGCCTGCGTACGCGCCCGCAGGCCGACCTCACCGAGGTGCGGCTGGTCGATACCGGCAATCTGCGCGATACGGACCGCCTGGCGACCACCGGGCTGGAGGCCTTCTGGGCACGTGGACCGTTCAAGCTGCAGGGTGAATACATGCATGCCGACGTCAGCCGGTATGACGATGCCGACTACCATGCAACCAGCGGCTATCTCAGCGCGGTCTACAACCTGACCGGCGAAGGCTGGAGTTACAAGGCAGGTACACCCGGCACTGCCAAGCCAGGAAACCCCAACCGCGGCATGTGGCAGTTGGGCCTGCGCTACGACACCATCAACCTGGACGACGGCGCCGTCGAGGGCGGCCGGATGGATGCGCTGACGGTGGGGGTGAACTGGTATTGGCGCAAGAACTTCAAGTTCATGCTGAACTACGTACAGGTCGACAGCAGGCGCCAAGGGCTCGACGACGATCCGAACGTCCTGGAGGCGCGGCTACAATTCTCCTGGTAGCAACGAGCACGTCGCCATCGCAAGTACAGATGAGCGGTCGTCGCACGGTTACGGTTCTGGATGGACTTGAGACCATTCCTTCGCCATGTCCACTACTGTCCAACCATTCTCGGCCGCGACATCGAGCGCCTTGTCCAGCTTTCCGATCTTGGAGGTGCGATCGTAGGCCCATTCCCGCTCGCTATCGGTGTGATGAACGATACCGGCGAAATGCGGCCCTTTCCCTGCCATGGTCCACTGCAGCATCTGCAGGTCGCCATCGGAATTCCCGAAGGCGAACACTGGTCGGCGGCCAATAAAACGCTGGATCCCGACCGGCTTGCCCACGTTGTCGTCCACCAGGCCTACTTTTGGCAGTTTCATGAGCACCGGCTTGCCTTGCCTGACCGTGTATTCGAGCTCGCTGTAGCTGCCGATGACCTGCTCCGGCGGGATGCCATAGACCTCCTCCGTCCATGGCCGCATGAACGCCTGGCCGCCGCCGGAGACGATATAGGTCTTGTAGCCATTCGCGCGCAGGTAGTCGAGCAGCTCGCGCATGGGCTGGTAGATCATCGCGGTGTACGGAAGATTCGTACTCGGGTGGCGCGCACTTGCAATCCACTCGCGCACCTGCGTGGAGAACTCCTCGACGCTCATGCCGGCATGCGTGGCGGCCAGCACTTCCATCAGCCCATCCTCCCCCGAAGCCATTGCCGTGAACAGGTCGTCGGCCATCAGCGAGCGATAGGGTTCAGTGTCCTTCCATTCGGGGTGCTCGGGAGCAAGCGCCTTGACGCGGTCGATAACGAAGAACACCTGGAAATAGACCGGCTGCTCCGACCACAGCGTCCCGTCGTTGTCGAAGGTGGCGATGCGGTCCTCCACCGGAATGAAACCAGGAGCCCCGGCTTGGGTGCTTGCTTCCACGAACGTCACGATGGCGCGTCGTGAAGGGCCGTCCTTCCATGACGGCAATGGGTCGACGGCCCATGCCGGCGACAGGAGCATCGACAACATCAGAACGCAAGCAAGCTGCAGAAAAAGTCGCTTCATGGACTGCTCCTTTGCATGGCTAACGCCACGCGCTTCCAATCTGTAAATAGAAGGTTTCGTCCTCCGGTCCCCAGGCATAGTCGACACCGACGTAAAGACCGAGCTTTCGCGCAAGCAGGTAGCGGAAGCCAGTGCCCTTGGCCACCTTGTCGCTGCCGTCGCCGAAACTGTTGTGGCGACCCCAGGTCCGGCCTGCACCGGCGAAGCCGACCAGCGCCCAGCGCGGCGTCAGGTTGTAGCGCACCTCGGTTTCCAGCACGGCGGCACGGCGGTCCTGGTAACGGGCAGCGCCTATACCGCGCAGGTCGATATACGGCAGGCGGTAGAACGGGATATCCCCATTGGCCCAGCGTATGTCGACCCGACCACCGAGCACGACGCGCTCGCCGATCGGCATGTAGCCGTATACATGGGTGCGGTAGCTCTGGAAGTCGCTGTCACTGCCGATGAAGTCGTCATACGCGTTGGCTTCCAACATTCCGAGCCAGCCGCGCGATGGTGTGAATGAGTTGTCGCGGGTGTCGTATTCGATCGACAGGCCGATACCAGAGCTCGTGCTGGCCAGCTGCCCGTCATCGAAGAACAGGCGATCGTCGTCAACATCGAAGGACACGTCCATGTCCATGTATATCCACGCCAGACCCACGAGGATGTCATTCCCGCCGATTCTCCGTGACACCTTCTGCAGCGAGACGACGCCGTCGGTGTTGTAACCAATTTCCCGGGACGGCAACAGGATGTCACCAGGTGTATGGAAGCCGAGGTTGATCGACGTCTTGGCGATGCCGCCGCTGTAACGCCAGCTGTCTTCCTTGAAGTGCAGTTGTGCTCCCGCCCCGTAGACCTCGGATCCATTGGAGGTCCGCATGGCCATAACCGCATAGATGTCGGGCATGATCATTTGCGCGTTGCCTTCCGCGTCGGTGCGCGACTTCAGGCCGCCGGCCGGCGGCCTGAAGAACGCCAGCCCGAGCCCACCGCCTTCACCCAAGGTTGGATCCGTGACAATGATCGGCACCGGAAGGAAGCCGCCCTTATGCTCCAGCAGCCAGCTGGACATATCGAACGCGCCGTCCTCGCCGCCTTCCCCGGCATCCCGGTCGTCTCCATCATTGAGAGTCACGGCATCATCCGTGGTTACCGGTTCGTTATCCTGCGGCACCTGTGCGAACACCCTACCTGCCAGCACCATCAACGTTGCTGCGCACAGCCAGCGATAGAGTCCGCTGAAGCGACGCGTGCGCATGACATGCCTCACCGACGCCGAAAGCCGCCGAAGCGCCCGCCACCACCGCCCAGTGCAGGCCGGAAACCACCTACGGGCCGCGCTTGGTTCCGTGGATGCGGTGTTTCGGCTGTCAACGGCTGGTGCCCATTGACGCGTTCTCTGCCGCGCTCCCGTGCGAGACGATCCTGATCCAACATGTCACGCGTTTGCCCGCTCAAGGTCTGTGAGGGGTCCGGTCGCGTCACCCTGCTCCACTGGCCCTCGTCATAGTGATAGACGTGGCCGTCATGTCCCGCATAAATGTTGTCATTGACGTCCACTACGCCGCCGTGATGAAGGCTGGCGGTGTCGGCGTTGTAATGGAACCCACCCGCGGCCCGTGTCACGCGACCGGTTTCAGGATTGACCACGGTGCGTTCACCGATCCCCGCTGCCCGACCGGTGTATGGATTCACGGCCGCGGCACCGCCGCCGGCAACGACGCGCCCCGTCTTCGGGTTGTATCGAATGCCTTGCACGCCTGCGACAGTGGTCCCGGTGTACGCGTTGGTATTGACGCCGGCGCGACCTGCACCCCGTCCACCGGTGGTCTCGTTGTAAAAGCCGCCGCGCGCCGCGCGTCCCACATTGCCGGTCCAGGGATTGGCCCATGCCACCGCGGTGCCACGTACCGCGGCATTGCCCCAATGCCCGTAGACATTCCAGGCAGCTGCACCGCCGCTCCACCAACCCCACGCATAGGCGGGGCCATACCAAGGCCCCCACCAAGGGCTGTAGGGTCCGTACCAGCCGTCGTACCAGCCCCACCCCCAGCCGAAGCTCCAGCCGACCCACGGATTCCAGCCAAAATACACGCCCATGCCGTAGGTGGGCGGACAGCCGTACCAATAGGTGCCGATCCATGGCGTGCACGGATAGCCGGTGCCATAGACCACCACGCCCTCGGCCGCCACCGTACCGTAGTAACCAGGTGTGTAGCCCACGTACACCTTGTTTCCTTCTTGGCCATAGACGCGAACGTAGGTCACATAGTGCAGCGGCGAGCTGGTGGGGATGCTGTAGATCACGGCCGGCACGCTGGTGGCGACACTCCAGGGACCTGATGCAGTGCCTGAGCTGAACCAAACACCCTTGTCGACGGCGTAGAAGTGGGTGGCATCCACTTCGATTACGGGCGTCGGAGTGTTACGCGCATACTGCAGCGCGGTACCGGTGATTGGCTCAAAATCCGGTGGTCCGTCGTAACTCACGGCCAACTGCGCCTCACCGCGATCTACGGTGGCCATCTGCGGAATACTGTTGGATATCAGTGCTTCCTTGGACTCGGGCGTGCCGGGGATTGACGCCAACACGCCGCTCTTTGGATTGTCCGGCGGGATCTTCGAGAAATCCGTTGGCAGGCTCCGGGCCCGCACGTAACTCCATGGGCCATGACTCCCGGCTGCGCTGAACCATCGGCCAGACACCAATGCGTACCAACGATGTTCGGCGGCACCGTCCACGAACACGTCGGCGCCGGTGTTGGTGATGTAGCTGAGCTGTGTACCCGGGATACCGACGAACTGCGGATCGCCCTGTACGGAGATGAGTTCGGCGGGACTCGTGCGGACAAACACCTCTGGCCAGTCTCCTTCCGCGAAGACTTCCTTCAACGCCTGGGGCGGTTGGCCCAGGCTATCCACCTGACGTGCATTCACTGCCTGCCTCCCGGCGGCGGCGACCGCCGCCTCCGGCTCGGCCTCCGGTGCCCATGGACCTTCGAGCGCAGTGGCGTCAGCCCAATGCCCCCCAATTGAAAGGTGGAATTTCCCGTCGTGCTTCAACAACAGCGAACGAGTATTGAGCACCCGCTGTACCCCGGAGGCCGCGACGGGCTTAAGTACCGGTTGCCCGTCCACCAGTACCAGCACGGAAGGCGACGTACTGAAGATTATCTCCGGGGGTTCGTTGCGCACGGGCCGCGATTGCTCCGAGCGTTCCGTCGCGCCAATCGCCAACGCGGATTCGAGTTGGTCCAGTGAAATCGTCAACGTACTGTTTCGATGCAGCTGCTTTCGCGCCAGATCCAGGTACGCCGCCTGCCTGTCGGACGCAGTGGGAAATGCAGCCTCCTCCACCTGTATATCGGTAAGCACCACAGCACGTGCTGCCTTGTCCACCTGTGTGCGCGCAACGAATGTCAGCGTGCCGTAGTCTCGGCCGTCCTGCCGCTTCTCGTCTGACCCGGCGCGCGCAGCGGTTTGCACTGACATCACGGCATGACCTCGCAACTGGCTTCCCTTCCAACTTTCCAGTTGCGGTTGGTGGATCTGAAAGGCGGTCCCGTTCACCAGGAAGTCACGCGGAAACGGTCGAGCATCGACCTTGGGCACGTCCGCCGTAACCTGCGCGGGTGACGCCGGGGTACCAGTCGCCTTCGCAGATTCCATCGAGGGCGCTAACAGCAGCCAGAGCGCCAATGCGCATCCAAATAGACCTGGTCTATTCATGGTCGACCTCACGCATTGGTTGAGGGTTCGTGGAGATGTGCTGGCGCCGGGTACATCAGCGTCGAAGGAGCCCGTGTGTGCTAGTTGGCTGCGGACCCTGGGGGGAAGTTGGCGAACATTTTGTCGAGCGCTGCTTCTACTTCCGCATTGATCTCACCCGGAGAGCCGGGCAGCGTGTCACTGGCAGTACCACGCCAGATGGCCTGCTGTGTGCGGGTATCGAACATATCCACGATCAGCGTACCGACGTCGTAGGTCCGCACTGTGGTGCTGGCGGTGCCCATGCCCATGCCGCCGCGCCAACCCCAACCTCCCATGTTGGTACCGGAGTAGAAGGTATCCAACGTCTGTTGTTGCGAGGTAGCCACGTGTACTGCCAGTGCCACGTCGCCACTGCCCTGCCCTGGCGTCCAGCCCTTCGCAGCGAGACGCGCGTCGATGCCATCAACGATGCGCTGTCGCACAAGCGGTGCTGCGCCGTCGGGAGTCTTTGCCCAGTAATAAGTTCGATAGGAGGCGAAGTCGACCGATGAGGCATGGTCGATACTGACCGTGGGCGTGGTGGAGCAGGCAGCCAACAACACGGCCATCAGTGCCAATGTTTGCACTTTCATGGGTATAGCTCCTTAAGTGGGTTGGAGGCCTGGATCCGCATCCGGGACATGGCACGGCTGTGCCGCACCTAGTACGGTGGGTTGACCACGATGTATTGCACTTTGGTGCCGGCGTACTGCGGCTGATACCAGGTGCTGCCGCATTGCTGGTAGGCGATGCCGTTGAGCACCGTTGTCACGCAACTCGGCGGTACCGAGTAGACGATCGACCCAATCACTGCTGAGGTCACCGCGACGCCCGCCGTAACCGCCGCAGCGGTGGCGAAGGGATGATCATCCCAGTCGTTCCAGTGATCGTGGTCGTCGTAGTCAACGTCGACATTGATGTCGCGATCCACGTTGATGTTTCGGTTGGAATTTCGATTGACGTTTCGGTTGACGTTGTGATTCGCCTGTGGACGCGCTGCCGGACGATTGACGCTGGTACGTGCCGAGGCCCGCGCGCCGGCCTGGTGCCCACCCGGGCCGCCGCTTCGGGCTGCTGCTACCGGGAGAGCGGCCGCGAAACACACGACTACGGCGACAACTTTGAACGTGGCTGGGACGCTGCGAGTGATGGGGGCCATGATCAGTTCTCCTCGTCCACTTCAATCGCGACTGCCTCCACCTCGACCAGGCGAATACGCACCGAGCCTTCAGGTGGTGTGAACACAAAAGTTTCCGCATCGATGGCACTACGCGTATCCCAGCTGAGCTTCGAGGCGTACTGCGGCACAGCAGGATCACCAAGACTCGAGATAACTATTTTCTGCGGAAGCGAAGTGGACGGAGCGATCCATATTTGCCAATCCACACCTGGCTGTCGGAATGCGTACTGATCGACACGCATGCCGTCCAGCGTGCCGGGACCTACGTAGATCGCCGAGCTCAACAGATTTTTCTGGACATGTTCAGTTCCCCAGAAGAAGAGATCCGCCAACGGCAGCTCGATTCCATAGTCTCGCGCGGCCGTGATCAGGAGTTCGGCCAACGTCTTGCCGACGTTTTCGGTGCTGGCGTAGTAGTTCAGGCGGGGAGAAAAGATCGTGAGCGCGCTGCCGTCGTAGAACAGTTGGCGCTGAATTCTGTCGCTATCCAACTCTACGAACATGCGCTGCGGTGGCTGCACCTTGTAGGTAACACGACCGTCCAGCTCGATCTTCTGGCCGGTGTCCAGCACGATCTCGGTTGTGGCGTCGGATATGACAGTGAAATGCTGCAACGCTCGTAACGCCTTGCCCATCTCCTCCAGCGCGTTCAGTGCGGCCGGGTCGAGGGTATCGGTCTGTGTGGCTTCCGCTATCGGCGCGGACGCCTGTTTCGCAGCAGTGGCGGATGGCACCGCCAGCATCAGGCCCAGTGCAACGCCTGTCAGCAAGTGATGCGGATATGTCTTCATGATCTGTCCTCACGTTGCGGATCGCGCCCGCTCGAAGTTTCAACGACGCAGATGCCCTAGCCGCAGGGCGTGCTCGCATCAGGCTAGCCCTCACCTGGGCAGGGGGCGCGCTGCGTCGGTAGGCGCTTCCTGTTGACGCTCGTGAACCTCGGCAATATCCCGCTCAAGGAAGTAGTTGAGGAAGGTGCGGATAAGTGCCACGGCTCCCAGCTGCGCTATGGCCTCCCACGTGGGCACGATGGATGACTCGATGATGTCCGCGGCCAGCTGGAACGTGAGCCCTGCGACCAGCCAGCGGCCATAGTCGAGCCAGAGTTGACGCCGGACATGCATGTCCGCATCACGGCGGAATACGAGTGCGACCACCCCGGCGAACGCGCGTAGCGTTGCCGCAAGGATGACCAGCATCGCGATGGCGTCGACCAAGGTGACGGCCGGCTCAGAAATCGCAATCAGCCATTGCCTCAGCATGCTCTGAACCCTCCTCCGATCAATGGTTGGATGGATGGATAGCCTGTCCGGCCGTTAGAGGCGGACAATGCAACGGAATCCCAAGTGAGATGTCGATGTGTCGACTGGCTGCGCCATGCGCGCCGCTGGTCTGTAACGTCGACAATAGTTGGGCGCGCACAAGTGCGAACCGCCTTTGGTGACCCGGCGAGGAATGACCAGTGGAGTGAGTAGGTCGTGACTGGTTTCGCGTTTGCCGCCACGCGGATTGTCGATCGTGCAGCATGGTTTCCCCTGCAATTGATCGTGTTGTTGATACCAGTCATCCGTCCACTCCCACACGTTGCCAACCATGTCGAACAAGCCATAGTCGTTGGGTGGGAACGCGCCTACTGGTGAAGTCCAGGCAAAGCCATCGTCTGCCAAGTTCTGCCATGGAAATTCGCCCTGCCAGAGGTTCGCCATGTGCCGCCCCTCGGGTACAAGCTCGTCGCCCCAGGCGAACTCCGAACCGTCCCGACCGGCACGCGCCGCGAACTCCCATTCCGCCTCGGAGGGCAGCTGCTTGCCGGCCCATGCCGCATAGGCGGCAGCATCTTCGTAGGCGATGTGCACGACGGGATGGTCTTCCAACCCCTCCAGCGAGCTTTCCGGACCTCGCGGATGGCGCCAGTCGGCGCCGGCAACGTACTGCCACCAGTTGTAATGATTGCGCATATCCACCGGTCCCGGCGGCGCCACGAATACCACCGACGATGGGAGGAGCATCGACGGATCCGCTCCAGGATAGTCCGCGGGATCGGCCGGTTTCTCGGCCAGCGTCACGTAGCCGGTAGCGCTGACAAAGCGCGCGAATTCGATGTTCGTTACAGGGTGGGGGTCGATACGAAAGGGCCCGACTTGCACTTTATGCGCCGGCTTTTCTTCTGCGTAGTGATGGTCCGAACCCATGCGGAACACTCCGCCAGGCAGGTCCGCCATATTGCTCGCAACTCCCCACATATTCGATCCTCCTACGGTTCTAGCCATATGTGCCTGGCGCGTGCTCAGCCGAATGGCGCTACGTCAAAGGTCATGCTGACGATCGCAAAGAGTCCCACCAACCACAGCAGACACGCCGTAATAAGCGTCAATGACACCGGATAAGGACTTTCGCCGTGCACCAGACCGTCGTGCACCATCTTGCTGCGCTCGCTACGCAGGCTCTTCATGAAGTTGAGGTGGTAAGCAATGCCCAAGGTCAGCATCACGATGCCGAGCAAGACCAGGGCGATGCCGAAATTTCGTGGCGCGTCCGCGCTCATCCGCAACCCCGGCTGGTCAAGCAGCTTGCTGAATACCTGGAAGATGGTGAAGCCGAAGCCTATCAGCGACAACGCAGTGCGCATGATCGACATGAGCGTCCTGTCAGCACTCATGCGCGTGCGTTGGAACGACATCCCAGTGCGCCGCATCGACATTTCGGTACGGTCAGTGGATAGATCGGTACGATATTCGGACAGGTCCGTCCGGTGGGTCGAGAGATCGGTCCGGTACTCGGACAGATCAGTGCGATGCTCGGAAAGGCCGGTACGGTGGTTGGACAACCCTGTGCGATAGCCCGAATAGATCGTGGACGCATTGCTGGCGCTCTCGTCGACATTGGGTACCGGCGGTACCTCCGCGACCTGCGAGTGCTCCGGGCGCTCCAAGCGCAGGGTCGGCTTCTGCTTCCTCTGACTCATGCGCCATTCCCCGTATGCTTCTTCTTTCGCTCATGCCATTGAGCCACCCGAGCAACCGGGCCCCGCAGAACCAGATACGGCACGAAGGCCAGCAGCACCGCGACGACGAACGCCTCCAGTGGATACCTGAATCCCCCAAACACCCGAATCTGATAGATCGCGTCCATGATCACTCCCAGCAAGAGCACGCGCGCGACGGCAGTGACACCTTCACGCAGCGATTGCCGGCGCTCTGTTCGCGGCAAATGCGCCAAGTTCATCAAGTAGGGCGAACGGTCGAGTTTGGCGTCCTTAAGTCCATCGTGCAGCGCGGCAACGAAGGCCATCGTAGGCTGCAGGAAAAGACGGAATGTCATTGGACCATCCGTCCGTCCCAGCAAGTCGGATCCGAAGCGCTGCAGGTAGTCGAGGAAGCCTTCCACGGTGCACTCCTGTTCGTAGAGCACAGCATTGCCGCATGTAGCGACGCAGACAATCACGATATCTACTGATGGCGGGTAAGTATTTTTACTGTTTGTCGGATTGCCGTGATGCTGTTGCTGGGCGATTGGGCGTCAAACCGATCTCAATACTGGTCAAGGCGACCGGTATCGGCATCGCGCAACGCACGACGCGTCGCAATGGATGCAGAAATGAAACTTCGGCCGCGGTGGACTTCGTGCACTGCGCACAACAGGTCCTCACCGGCATCGGCCTTCAGCACATAACCGCAGTGCCCTATTCGGAGCGCACGATCGACCAGCGCAGGATCATCGTGCACGGTGATGAATACCACGCACGGAACCGCTGCCTCGGATAGCAATTGCTCAGCCGCCATCAAGCCGTCCACCTGGGGCAGGCTGATGTCAGTGACCAGTACGTCTGGCTTCATCCTGCGCACGGCGGAAAGCAAGGAAAGGCCGTCATCAACCATGCCGATAACGTCGAACTCGGTTCCCAGAAGCGTACGCAACTGATGCGCCACCGCAGGGCTATCCTCGGCCAAGAGCACGCGCGTCCGGTTCATTGGATCCATCGGGGGATTGTTCAGGCCGATGGTGTGCCCGCCGCGCTTGCGGCGCCACAGGAAAAAAACCGGATCAATGCAAGTAAAACTACTGGTCAGATCAGGCAGCAGGCCGCTTGTGCTCGCCAAAGGCGGTTATCAGGCCCAGTTGATGAGCCTTGCGAACCAGTTCCAAGGTGCCGTGTACACCCAACTGCTGCATCATCGCGTACTTGTGCGATTCGACCGTACGTACAGAGATACCGAGTTCGTAGGCAATCTGCTTGGAACGCAGCCCCCGCGAGACCCAGTTGAGAATGCGCTGCTGCTTCTCGGTCAACGCGTACTCTTCCTTGCGTTCACTGGCAGCAATAGCCATCGCCGCCAAGCTGGGTGCGAGGTACGCACGGCCTGCTATGACCTCTCGCACGGCATGCACCAGTTCATCCCCGGCCGCGCTCTTGAGCACATAGCCGTCGGCTCCGGTGCGCAACGCCTCGGCCACTACAGCGAAGCTTTCATACATGGTAAGGAAGATGAAAGGAGTGGCGTTGCCTTCTGCGCGCAATTCGCGCATCGCATCGATGCCGGTCATGTCCTGCATGCCCACATCGGCCACGACGAGGTTGAACTGCTCCGCGCGTGCAGCGCCCAGCAAGGCGGTTCCGGAGGTCACCAACTTCACGTAAGCGAACTGTTCTCGCAACAACCGTTCAACACCTTGACCAACCAATCGGTGATCATCCGCCACCAGAAGCTTCAAGTTGTCGCGCCCCACCTTCAGAGGCTCAGCATCCATTACGAGGTCCTCCCGTATTCGGGCCCGCATTTTGCGGCTCGCCCGTGGCGATCATGAGCCACCCTACGTTCACTTTGCGTGACGGTAGACCACAACGAGAGGACACAAGCTGATTCGCCGATGTCAATGAAGCCCGGTTTCGCGGGGGCATTCACCGAAGAGTGACCGGTACTCGCGAGAGAAGCGGCTCAGATGGGTGAACCCGGCACGTAACGCAGCATCAGTGACCCGTAGTCCGGGCTCGTGTTGCAGTGCATTACGAACGTGGTTAAGCCGCGCGATCAAGTGCCATCGCAGGGGCCCTACTCCGAAAGCATCGTTAAATATCCGTTGCACCTGTCGTTCACTTAGATGGAGGGTCTCGCACAATGCAGCGCTGCTGAACTCGCGACCAATTGTCGATAGGAGAAACGCTTCAGCCCGCCGCACAAGCGCTTCACGATGCTGATGTAACCGCGAGTATTCATCCATCCCAGGGTCCATGCATTTCCACACAGCGTCCAGAAAGGCATCCAACAACCATCGCCCCATCATTAGCGTTTCCGACGCAGGTGTCGACGGGGTCCACGATGCAGCCGATTGAAGCGCGCCGCGGATCGTGTACTGCAATGGCACGTTGTCGTCCGCAGGACGCTTGCACAACTCCCATCCCTTGGCCGGAATCTCCAACTCACGCCCGTATCGAGCCAACGCTGCCTGCTGCAGCAACTCGCGGGGGATCCGCAACACCGCCCATTGCCATATGTCTGACTGAGGTCGAACACTCAGCTCCCGCCCTTCGGAGAAGATCAGCAATTGGCCGACGCGGGTATGGGCACCGTTGAGCCAAATGGGCCGATCTCCCCGCAATGCCAGTGCAAGCCCGAGCACCCGATCACCGAAGGAGCCATTAGCGAATACCGGCAGGGTGTAGGTGCCGCAGTCCAAGGTAAAACCCGGGAACCGGACCCGCTGCGCGCGCGCGCGGAAATGCCCCGGCGATAGCAGCCGTTGCTCGAACCGGGTGTCACTGATCACACCCTGCAGCGCGTCTGCAGCAAACCCGTCCACCTCAATGCAAGCGTACTCCGCGTGATCCATCGGTCGATCCCGCCTTGGGATTCATACGTCGGAAAGTGGATAGCCATCGCATGATGAAGTGGCTAATACGGTCAGTCAATCAGGGAGCTACATCCGGAAGCACGACTTCTCGTAACAGATCGAGATGCGTGTCACCGGCACGGACGGGCCCCGAACCATGAACGCCGAACCAACTCGCACGTCGACGCCGACCACCATGACACAGCGCATCATGTGGTCTTTAGTGATGGCACTCCTCGGTGGCCTTACACAGCTGATATCGATCCAACCTTGGCTCCCGTGGCCGCACGACCACATGGTTTGGCTGCCGGGCGCCACGCTGATGTGCGCCCTACTGTCGCGGCCCAAGAGCGACTGGCTGGCATGCATAACCGGCTCAATCCTGGGCGCGACGACATTACTCGTGGCGTTCGGCATGGCTGTAACGGCATCGGCGAGCATCATGTTGGGGTTGCTGATTTTAGTAGCCCTTGCCAGTGGCCTAATGCGCTCCCTCAGGCGTCCCGTGTCTCCATTGGAGGACTACCACCAAGTAGCGCTATTTCTACTCGTTGCTGCAATCGCGTTGCCTTTGTCGGGGGCCGGCTGGGTCTGGCTCATGATTCACCTATTCGGGCTGCAGGACCTGGTGGAAAGCTGGATCAGTCTGTTCCTCGCGCACTCGGTGGCGTATCTGTTGCTTCTGCCCGGCTTCATAGCCATGGTGCGCCTGCGTCGGCATCCGGAGCGTCGTCCCGACCCGAGTAAACCGCAGGGAGCGCTCTGCCTGGTCTTTGCGCTAGCCCTGTGTTTTGCTTGGGTCCAACCATGGCCCGATCCGGTAACGCGACCCATGCTGGCATTGGCAGCTACGATGCTGCTTATGTGGACGCTGCTGGTGTTTGGCATCGCCGGTGCTTTCATCGCTCTGTTCTGCTGCACGTTTCTAAGCATGTTGGCAAGCAGTCTTGGGCTTGGTCCTCTCGTGATGGAGACACAGTCGCGCACTACCTTGGCAGTTCAGTTGTGGGCGCTGAGCGCCAGTGTCTTGCTCTTGCTGCTTACGCCTCTGTCCGAACAACGACAGACGGCTAGGTTGTCGCTCGAAAGTGCCTACGACCGATTGGCAGATTTGACCCACCGAATGCTGCGTGTTCAGGAAGAAGAGCGCGCGCGTATCGCGCGTGACTTGCACGACGACATCAATCAATCGCTGGCGTCGATCTCGATACAGCTGAGCGCGGTGAAACGGCAGGTCCCGCGGGAGTGGAGCGCGCAAGTCGAGGACTTGCAAGAGCGGCTATTGGAAGTATCCAGCGACGTGCGCCGGATATCGCACGAACTTCATCCAAGCCTCCTTCGCTATACCAGTCTGGCCGCTGCACTACAGGATCTTTGCGACAGCCACCATGTCGAACATGGCGCTCGATTGCACTGCAATGTCGTTGGAGATCTGGCGCTCGACAATGACCAGAAGCTCAATTTATTTCGCATTGCGCAGGAAGCGATCCACAACGTCTCACGTCATGCGCGTGCGCGGAATGCGTGGGTCCGTCTGCAAACCGAAGCCGGTGAAATAGTCCTACGGGTAGACGACGATGGCATCGGCCTACCTGCCATCACTCCCGAAGGCAGTATACGGCGGGGACTAGGCATGATCAGTATCGAGGAAAGAGCGCGCCTACTTGGGGGAACTTCGAACCTGCAGCCTCGTGAGGAAGGAGGCTGCCGCTTGGAAGTGCGGTTCATATCGCAGGGTTCAGGCACTGCCCCCCCTACGGAGGGCGCTTCTATATCGTCTAGTCAGGAGGCTAGAAAGACGTCGCTCAGGGGCACGCCAGATCGAGCCGCTGGTTCAAATCAGAGCAGTCAGCCTAAGAGGGGACCTTATATATCAGAACCAGACGCGGGCTGAACCGACTGGTGCGAGCCTGAACCTCCCTATCAATCGAGTGCTCCCATAACAAAGTTGCTCGGATATTCCGACACACAGCAAGCCAGCTTGCCGAGCCGCTTTCTAGCAACAAGTCAGGGAAAGGCGTCTGGAGCTCTGCACATCTAGCACCCGTACAACTACCGAACCAGCTTGCACGAAGTACGGTGGCGATTTGCTTATCGCTGCCCTACATTGATATTCAACTTCATACGGATCCGACACATGTCCGGAAATGGCTCAACTATTGCGAGTGCCATGTTGATAACGTTGGTTTTTAGCGCCCTCGGGTGCGCAGGGACGGACGCTACCGAGACAGCGGAAGGGCATTGCAACGCCGCCCCCGCGGGCTGGGCGATTGGTGGCACTGCTGACCAACGTACGATGGGGCAGATATGGAGAGCGAGTGGGGCTGGGCTGATACGTCCGGTGTCATCTGGCCAAGCGGTGCTTCACGACCGCCGACCCGATCGGCTGACAGTGGAGATCGACAAGGCAAACCGAATTGTGGCGGTCCGCTGCGAATAACAGGACGGTTACCATCGCCATCGCCATCGACAGGCCGTTTCGGTGTCGGATGGGCGAGAGCCGCGCTGCCCTACCCCCAATAACCCATCCCTTACCGAATGCCGGCGGCCGTCAGCGGGTACCAAGGCTAAGCGCACCGGCTGCAACCAGACCCGTTACCCTTTCCTTCCTACGAGCCGGTTGGGGCATCGACTCGTCGACATCCTGCCCCGGACACTGGAGAAGAAGCACCCATGGCGAAGGCACCCACCAAACGCATTAAGCCGATCACCGAGCCGTTGAACAAGACACAGCTCATCGCGTTCATCGCAGAGCGCACTGAGCTCAGCAATCGTGAGGTTCGCGATGTTCTGTCCGCACTGGACGAGGCCGCGAAGGCCTCGTTGCACAAGAAGGGCGCCGGTCAGTTCACCATCCCTGGACTGCTGAAGATCACGTCCGTGAAGGTGCCGGCCAAGCCGCGTCGCAAGGGAATCAATCCCTTCACCAAGGAGGAGCAGGTTTTCGCCGCGAAGCCGGCGAGCACCAAGATCAAGGTTCGTCCGTTGAAGTCCCTCAAGGACGCCGCAAACTGAGTCCGTCGGTCCCCTCTCCAGTGGCCGCGGTCGCTGGAGAGGCCACATATCAGCCGCCATGTACGGTCAGCATCACTAAGAGCCCCAACTTGAACCTCATCCAGTTCCTCGCTGCCCAGCTGCCGACACTGCGCGCCGATCAGATCAACGTCCACTTCGCGAAGATCGACTCTCATGGGACGAACCCAGCAGACGAGTTCAAGCGCGGCAATTTCAACGATTGGCAAAGAAATCAGCCGCTCAACCAGGACGGCGACGAGATCGATAAGATCGCTCGCAAGCGCTTCACTCGTTCCGTTGTCGTTGGATTGATTCCGCAATGAGGCGATCGGTGGCTGTACGCGGGCGCGTGGCGCAATGACTTAGAGCCAGAGGTAACCGATGGCTGGCGCGTATTCGATCTGCAACCGATCGCCGAGCTCAACGAGTACATTGGCCGGCTCGTCGTACGCTACGAGCTCACAGGTCGGATCACCTATCGCATCGCCGACAGCTGCATCGAGGAGATCGCGGTGCATGAGATCCTCGCGCGCCCGCTCAGCTTCCTACGCTTCCCCGGCCATAAGTCGGTAAACCTGCCAAAAGCAGATTTGGGCCTGGTGGTCCAGCAGGACGACCCCGAGTGGCGTAACGCACTTTCCGTGGTGGCTGGGGTCTACCTCATCACGGATACGAGTTCCGGCCAGCTCTACGTGGGCAGCGCCACTGGCGCCAGCGGAATCTGGCAGCGATGGTGCACCTACGCGAGGTCAGGCCGACCTCCCTGCTGGCCTGAGGGCCAACCATGCCCGAACGATTGCGCCGCACAGCACTATCGCCGAACCGTGTACAACGAAGCGCCCCTGCATGGCGCATGGACTGGCTGGCGGCTCGCCGGCGTGCGGCTGGTGTCACCGCATCGGGACTGGATCGCGCCGCACTTGCTCGATCGCTGGCTGTGGCGGCACGGCCGGATGTTCTCCGATCAATAGCCACAAGCGTTGTTGACGTAGTTCGTCCAGCGATCCATCTCATTAAGCGTCATGTTGCTGGTGACTTTGTAGGCGCGGTCGCGAGCAGCTCGGGCCGCCGAGCAACGCTTGCCGAGACCGCTCGGGCTGGCCAGGACGGCCGACGAACCACGCGCCTGTCGCTTGGGACGTGCAAGGCTCTTCAAGTACGCAGAATTTGCGGCTTCCTGTCGCTTGCGCCGCTCCAGCTCGGCAGGTGTAGGGGCATGGATGACAGCCGAGTAGCTTCCCTTGGGTACCTGATCGGCCCGACACGGGTCCGACTGGAACGATGGGACACCATCGGCACCGACACACTTGTAGACATGCTGTGCGGATGCGGTAAAGCTCAACAGCGCAAGCAACGCGATCACGATTCGCACGGATACCCCTCCCCTGTTGCCGGCGAGGTTACCAGAGCGGTCGTTGCCAGCGCCGCTGTTGGCTTGGTCGGCGCCCTATACTCGGCGCGCCAATGTCCGACAAGCTGTAGCCAATGAGCAACTCCCTCGCAATCCACGAATTCAGCGACGCCCTTGCCCCCCATTTCCGGGATATCAATGCGGAATGGATCGAGGCCATGTTCCATCTCGAAGCCACCGACCGCGAGGTGCTGGACAATCCACGCACCCGGATCATCGAGCCCGGTGGCGTCATCCTCTTCGTCGAAGCGCCCGGACTGGGGATCGTCGGCACATGCGCGCTCCAGAAGACCGGCGCGACCAGCTACGAGCTCACCAAGATGGGCGTACGCGAATCAGCCCGCGGCATGAAGGCCGGGGAGTTCCTGCTTGCCGCCGTCATTGAACGGGCCAGGTCGCTTGGTGCCGATCCGCTCTACCTGCTCACCAGCCGCAAATGCGAGTCGGCCATTCACCTGTACGGGAAGCTTGGCTTCCAGCACGACGCGGACATCATGGCCCGGTACGGTAGCCGTTACGAACGCTGTGACGTGGCGATGCGCTACGGAAACGGCCTGCCAGGCGAAGTGGACCCGGCGATCAACCGCCCGACCATCGCGACAGATCCTGTTTGACCCCATCGATCCCGTCCCACGGATCCTTGCGCCGCCGCTTGAGCATCGCCGGCGCGTTCTTCAGATCGTATGCGTGGCCATGCTTGAGTGCACCCAGCTGCGACCACGACAGCGGCATCGACACCGGTGCACCTTCGCGCGCGCGCAGCGAGTACGACGCAACGCTCGTGGCGCCGCGGCCGTTGCGCAGGTAGTCGACAAATATCTTCCCGGGCCGCAGCTTGAGCGTCGCCACTGACAGATAGCGTCGCGGTTCCGACTGCGCCATGGCATCGGCGAAGCCGTGCGCGAACGTCTTGACGAGGTCCCATTCGCAGCCGGGATTCAGCGGCACCACCACGTGCAGGCCCTTGCCGCCGGTGGTGCGCAGGAACGAGGTCAGCTTGGCCTGGGCCAGCAGGTCGCGCACGTGTCGCGCGGCGCGCTTGACCTCGCTCCACGGCACATCCGGGCCGGGATCCAGATCGAACACCACGCGGTTCGCGCGGTCGGGCTCTTCAGCGGTCGAGCCCCATGGATGGAATTCCAGCGCGTTGAGCTGCACCAGTTCCATCACCCCGTCAGCATCGCGGACGACCAGGTAGTCGGCGTTGTTCCCGGCTTCCTCCTTCAGCTTGACCAGGTCGACGCGCGACAGCCCGGGCGTGTGGTGCTTCTGGAAGAAACACGCCTTGCCGGCGCCGTCGGGGCAACGGATCACCGACAGCGGTCGGTCGACGATTCCCGGCAGGAAGTCGTCCATCACCCGCTCGTAGTAGTCCGCCACGTCTTTCTTGGTGTAACCGCTATCCGGGAAGACCACCTTGGTCGGGCTGCTGATCTTCACAGCCGCAACAGGTTTGGCCGCCCTGCTCTTTCCGGCGCCGCGTTTCTGCCCATCGCGATCGCTGTCTGCGAGGTCGCCAACGTCCTTGTCCAGCCGCAACGCCTTCAGCGAGGCCTGCCGCAACACGCCCGAGCCGCCGGTGCCGCGTATGAACACCTCGACCACGAACATCGGCTCGAACCACAACGCACCCCGGACTTCGCGTGCGACCGCATCGGACACCTCGACCGTCGGCTTGCTGCGTCCGGCCTTGCCGATGCGCTTGGTCAGGTCGCGGATCTGCTGGTCCGAAAACCCGGAGCCGATCCGGCCCGCATAGCGCCACCCATGTTTCGCATCCGGAAGCGCCAGCAGCAAAGAACCGAAACCGACGCGGCTGCCCTTCCCCGGGGTGTAGCCGACGACGGCGAACTCGTCTGAATCCAGCCGTTTGGTCTTGCGCCAGTCGTCGCCTCGACCCGGATGGTAGGCGCGGTCGCCGCGCTTGGAGATGATGCCTTCGAAGTGTTGCTCGTTGGCCAACTCGAATGCCGCCTGGCCATCGGCGGGGATGTGCGAACTGAGGCCGAGATGCGCGACTGGCGCCTCCAATAACTCGGCCAGAAGCTCCTTGCGCTGCACCAGCGGGGTCTGGTCGATGGCCACGCCGTCGACATGCAGGAGGTCGAACACCATGTAGGTCAACACGCCCTGCTTCTCACCCGAAAGCGTAGCCTGCAGCAGGTTGAAGTCCGCGCGTGCACCGGTGCCCGCAATCAGCTCACCGTCGAGCGCGGCACTGGTGAGTCCGAGTTGCTCGATGGCCGCGGCGATCTCGGGCACCTTTCCTGTCCACTCCAGCGCATTGCGCGACCAGATGCGCACGTGTCCATCCACCACGGTGACAACCAGCCGATAGCCATCCCACTTGAGTTCATGCAACCACTGGTCACCCGCCGGCGGTTTGTCACCGAGCTTGGCGAGCTGTGGAACGAAGGCGGCATCGGCGAGTGTTTCCTTGCGCGCACCATCGAGTTTCAGGGCGCGTTTCGCCCAGTCGATGCGACGTCGCCGGCGGTTTGGTGCGACCTTCGAGACCTTCTTCTTGTTGGCCTTGCCCCGCCCTGCCCGCTTCGCATCGCTTTCCGGCGGTGGCGTGACGTCGACGAGCATGTCGTCGGCCTCCACGTCGCCGGCATAGGCATCCTTGTCCTTGAACAGCAACCATTGCGGCTGCGGCGCGGGCTTGCCCGAACGCACCAGGTGCCAACCGCCCTTGAGCTTTTCGCCGAACAGTTCGAAGCGCAGGTGGCCCTTGACCAGTTGTTCCTCGGCATCGCCTGCGGTCGACCAGACGCCGCGATCGAACAACGCCACGTGGCCGCCGCCGTAGTTGCCCTTGGGGATGTCGCCCTCGAATCCGGCGTAGTCGACCGGATGATCCTCGACCTCCACCGCCATGCGCTTGACCGTCGGATCGAAGCTCGGCCCCTTCGGCACCGCCCATGACTTCAGCGCATCGCCGACCTGCAGGCGGAAGTCGTAATGGCGGCGGCTGGCATGGTGCAGTTGCACCACGAAGATCGCCCGCTTGCCCGGCAGCAGCTTCTTGCCGGGTTCGGGCTCGCGGGTCTTGCCGAACTGCCGCTTGCGTCGGTACTCGGTCAGGCTCACGGACGGCGGCGCTTACTTGCGCTTCTGGTCGCCGCGGTCGCCCTGGCCGGACTCGACCTCGTTCTTGGCCTTCTTGCGCACGTCCTGCGAGAGCGATTTCCCCAGGTCGTCGCTTTCCTTGAATTTGCCTTCGTCGTCGCGGCGAACCAGACGCTTGTCGCCGTTGGGTTCGATCAGTTCACGCTTGCTCATGATCCTCGGTCTCCACGCGGGGTGTTCCAATGTCCTGCCCGCGCCATGAAAACAGCGCGAAAGGCCCGATCAGGGCGTCAATACGACCTTCCGGCAGTCCTCCTGCTTCTCCTCGAATATCTCGTAGGCACGCGGCGCGTCGGCGAGCTTCATGCGGTGGGTGATGATCGCCTCGGGGGCCAGCCGGCCTTCCTCGATGAACTGCAACAGCTCGGTCATGTAGCGCTGCACGTGGGTCTGACCCATGCGGAACGTCAGTCCCTTGTCGAACGCGTCGCCGAACATGAAGGCGTGGATGAAGCCCGCATACACGCCGGCGACGCTGATCACGCCACCCCGGCGGGTGGCGGCGATGCACTGGCGCAAGGCCTTGCCGCTGCTGCCTTCCAGCTTGGTCGCGGTCAGTATGTTCTCGGTGACGCTGCCCTTGGCCTCGAACCCGACGGCCTCGATGCAGGCATCGACCCCGCGGTATCCCGTACGCTCGACGATGAGTCCGGCCGGGTCGTCGCAGTCGTCGAAGTTTATCGGCTCCACGCCGTACGCCTGCACCGCGAAGTCCAGGCGATAGGGATACTGATCGACCATGAAGACGCGCTCGGCGCCCAGCATCCGGCAACACGCTGCCGCCATCATGCCGACCGGCCCGGCGCCGAAGATCGCGACGGTGGACCCCTCCCCGACTTCGGCATTGAGCGCCGCCTGGTAGCCGGTCGGCAGGATGTCGGACAGGAACAGCACCTGCTCGTCCGACAGGCTGCCCGGAACCACCAGCGGCCCGACATTCGCCTTGGGTACGCGCACCAGTTCGGCCTGCCCGCCCGGCACGCCGCCGTACAGGCCGCTGTATCCGAACAGCGCGGCCGGCGGCGTGATGTCCTTGCGGTTGAGGATCGCGCCGCGGCCGTCGTTGGTGGTCTCGCAACACGCGTACTGCTGCAACTGGCAGAAGAAGCATTCGCCGCAGGAGATGGTGAAGGGAATGACCACCCGGTCGCCCTTGCGGATGCCGGAGACGCCCGCGCCCGCGTCCTCCACCACGCCCATGAACTCGTGTCCGAGGATGTCGCCGTCGTCCACCATCGGAATCTTGCCGCGGTAGATATGCAGGTCGGACCCGCAGATAGCCGTGGCGGTGACCCGCAACACGATGTCGTCGGGCTGCTCGATGACAGGATCGGGGACGGTATCGATCCGCAGGTCTTTCGTGCCGTGGTAGGTCAAGGCTCGCATGGAAACTCCGGGGTCGGTCGGTCACGCTCGATTAGGCGCGGGCCGGCGTTATCCGAGGATGATCGGCATGCGATTTTCACGTGGTGTTTGCCGGGCCCGCCCCACGATGCATCCATCGTTGCCGGGCTCACCATCATCGAGGAGACCAGTCATGGCCGACACGTTCGAAGTGGGCGATCACGTCAGATGGAACTCCGAGGCCGGCCACGTCAGTGGCACCATCATCAAGGTCCACAAGCGCGATTTCGACTACAAGGGGCACCGCCATCGCGCCAGCGCGGACGAGCCCCAATACGAAATCAAGAGCGACAAGACCGACCACATCGCCGCGCATCGCGGCGCGGTCCTGAAGAAGGCCAAGGCCGACTAGCGGTCGACGATCATGCGCAGACAAGACAAGCGCACGACCCCGGATGGCGCGACCGCGCTGGTCATCGTCGACATGATCAATCCGCTCGACTTCCCGGGTGGAGCGGCGATGCAGCCAGCGGCGTTGGCGGCGGCCCGGCGTATTGCCCGCCTCAAGCAACGGGTGAAGGCCAATGGTGGTTCCGTCGTCTACGCCAACGACAATTTCACCAAATGGCGGATGGGCTTCAGCGAGATCGTCGCGATCTGCGCCAACGACAGCCGCGGCGCCGACATCGCCCGGCTGCTCGCACCCGAGCCGGACGACCACTTCGTGCTCAAGCCCAAGCACTCGGCATTCTTCGAGGCACCGCTTGAAACGCTTCTCACGAAATTGAAGGCCCGTCGCCTGGTGATCACCGGCCTGGCCACGGATGGCTGCGTACTCGCCACCGCCATGGACGCGCACATGCGCGAGTACCGCATACACGTGCCCCGCGACTGCGTTGCCGCGATCAGCGAGGCGCGCACCGATCGCGCACTGGAACTGATGAAGGTGTCCATGGACATCGACGTGCGCACGTCCCGCTACGTCGGGACGTGACCGGCGAATGCACCGGACGCCCCGAAGTCACCTTCCCCCAATTGACCGGAGTCGCAACGCCATGAGCACTGCACGGACCCTCCCCGTCTGGTCGCCCCGGACCGCCTTCAACACATCCACTTTCCTTGGGTCGCCTCCAACGGAAGACCAGGACGTTGTCGTGGTGGGTGCCGGCGTCGCCGGGCTGGTCACCGCGCTCTGCCTCGCGCAGGACGGCCGCAAGGTGCTGGTCATCGACCGCCAGGGCGTGGGCGAAGGCGAGTCGCTGCGCACCACCGCGCACCTGGCATCGGCGCTGGACGATCGCTACTACAACCTGGCGCGCTGGCACGGGGCCGACGGCGCCCGTCTCGCCGCCGCGAGCCATGCCGCCGCCATCGACTGGATCGAACACCTGGTGGCCGACGTCGATGGCCAGTGCGGTTTCCGCCGCGTGCCCGGTTACCTGTACTCCCACGACGGCGACACCAGCCGGCTGCAAAAGGAACTCGACGCGGCCACGGATGCCGGGCTTGACGTCACCTATCTGGAGGCCGGCATCCCGGACCTGCCGAAGCTCGGACCGGCGTTGCGCTTCGAGCGCCAGGCGCGCGTCGACATGGACAGCTACATGGCCACGCTCGCCAGCCAGTGCGATGCACTCGGGGTGACGTTCCTCAAGGCCGATGTCGAGCAGGTCGAGGGCGGTACGGCGCCGCGAGCGACGCTGGCCGGTGGCGCGGTCATCAACGCCTCGGCGGTGGTGGTCGCGACCAACGTACCGTTCCACGAGCGCGTGGCCATCCACACCAAGGTCGCGCCCTACCGCACCTACGTGGTCGCCGGTCCGGTCCGCGACGGTGCCCTGCCCGATGCCCTGCTCTGGGACGATGGCGACCCCTACCACTACACCCGGCTGGTCGAGTCCCGCGATGGCACCGGGACGCTGGTAGTGATCGGCGGCGAGGATCACAAGACCGGACAGGACGACGACACGACCGCATTCGTACGCCTGCAGTCCTGGGCCCGCGAAAACCTCCCCGGCGTCGAATCGTTCACCCACGGCTGGTCCGGCCAGATTATCGAGCCCGCCGACGGCCTCGCCTTCATCGGCGCCGATCCAGGTGGCGAGGACAACGTGTTCGTCGTGACCGGCGACTCCGGCAATGGGGTGACCCACGGCACCCTGGGCGGCCTGCTTCTTACCGACCTGATCATGGGCCGAGGCAACCCCTGGGCCGACCTGTATGACCCGGACCGCAAGATGGTGCGTTCGCCCGGCGGCTGGCTGCGCGAGAACGCCAACGTCGCCCTGCAGTACCGCGACTGGGTCGGCGGCGGTGATGTCGATGACGTCGAAGCGCTGGCCCCCGGCGAGGGTGCGGTGCTGCGTCGCGGAATCCACCGGGTCGCGGCCTACCGGACCGGCGAAGGCGAGGTGCGGACCTTCTCCGCACGCTGCCCGCATCTCGGCTGCGCGGTGCGATGGAGCCCGCAGGAAAAGTCCTGGGATTGCCCGTGCCACGGCTCGCGCTTCGACGGCCAGACCGGTGCGGTGTTGAACGGTCCTGCGAGTTCGCCGCTGGAGCCGATGGTGCTGCCTCCGCGGATGGCGCGCGATGACGACTGATCCGGCCGCCTACGGGCTGGAAGGACTCGGGCCGGTCGGCTGGGCGCTGGCCTACGCCGGGCTGCTGGTGTGGCTGTTTGCCGGCATGCTCGATTTCGGCTTCCACCGGCGCACCGACCTGCCGCACACATCGGGGCTCGGCGAGTCGACGTTGCACCTGCTGCAGCTGGGTCTGGTAGGCGGCGCGATCATGTTGGCGATGCTGTTCGAGATCGATGTGCTGGTCATCGTCGCGATGGCACTGCTGGTACTGGTCCACGCATTCGTCGGTTACGCCGACACCCGGCACGCGTTCCGCTATCGGTCGATCCTGCCGATGGAACAGCACATCCACAGCGTGCTCGACATGGCGCCGTGGATCGGCTTGGGACTGATGGTCGCCTTGACCTGGCCCGCCGCGATCAGCGCCGATTTCCCGTTGAACCTGCGCTGTCCGGCGCTGCCGATCCCGGTGTGGCTGCTGGTGCTGGTGCCTGCCGCGTTGCTGTGCGGGCTGCCCGCTTTGCTGGAATGGCGCGCCGCGTGGCGGGCACGCCGCGAGCCACGCCATGTCGCCTGATCCGTATCCAGCTGGTCACCCCCAGGCCGACGGCGAACGCCGCGTAGGCCGCGACCATCGCGCCGCCCGACAACCGGCTGTCGAAACCCGGCGTCAGCCGTCGCGGCACCACGTGGTAATCGACCACATAGGCCGTGGCCGCAGTGAGCGCAGCGACCCCGGCCACCGTGGAGGTCCGTCGCGCCCGCCGCGTCGCGTACTCGTGGAAGCCGGCCCAGAACACCGAACTGGCGTGGTGGATACCGTAGCCGACCGCCGTGTGCCGCAGCGACGCACCGTCTTCCCGCTTCGCCCGCTCGCCCCAGATCCAGTGGCTGGTCGCATTGGTGCCGCCAGCGACCGAGCCCGACTGCCAGCCGCTGCAGAACGAGACCGCCAGCGTGGATGCCAGGCTGGCCATCGAACCCGACACCAGCGCATTGCGTGCCAGCAAGCGCCAGTCGGTGCGCGGTGACGACCGATGAGAGTGCTGCTCGCCGGCGCCACCGGGATGATCGGGCAGGCCTTGCTGCACAGGTTGCGGGCGGCGGGTCATGAGGTCGTCCTGGGTGTGCGGGGTGTCGAGGCTGCACAACGGCAATGGCCCGGCGCGCCGGTCGTCGAGCTGGATTTCTCGGATCCCGGCCAGTCGCGGGATTGGCCGGCCCTGCTTGCCGGAATCGATGCCGTCATCAATGCGGTAGGCATCTTCCGCGAGCAAGGTAGCCAGACGTTCGATGCACTCCACGTGAAGGGTCCGGGCGCACTGTTCGAGGCGGCGGCCGATGCGGGTGTGGAGCGCATCATCCAGCTCTCCGCACTCGGCGCGGAGCCGGGCAACGAGGCCGCCTACCTGGCGTCGAAGGGCCGCGCCGACGCCGCGCTGCTGGAGCTGGACATCACCGCGACCGTGGTCCAGCCGTCGCTGGTATTCGCACCGCAGGGGCCGAGCACGCGCTGGTTCGCATTGCTGGCGGCGTTGCCGGTCACACCGCTCCCGGGCGGCGGGAAACAGCGGATCCAGCCCGTGCACCTGGATGACCTGGTCGATGCCATCGTGCGCCTGCTCGACAGCGAAAGTCCGCCGCGCCGCTTGCATGCTGTGGGCGAGCGCGCCTTGACCTTGCGCGAGTACCTTGATTGCTTCAAGCAGGCGCTTGGATTTGCCCGGGGCTTCGTTCCCGTGCCGCTGCGGTGGACGCGTGCCATGGCCAGGCTGCTCGCATTGCGCCGGGACAGCCTGGTCACGCCGGAAGCGCTGCGCATGCTCGAGGCGGGGAACACCGTCGACCCGGATGCGTTCGCGGCGGTGCTCGGGCGGCGTCCACTGCAAGCCCCGGCATTCTTCGACGGACTTCCACGCGGCATGATGCGGCGCACGGCACAGCTGGGCTGGCTGGTGCCGTTGCTGCGCCACGCGGTGGCGATCATGTGGGTGGTGACCGGCGTCGTGTCGGCCTTCGTGTTCCCGGTCGAGTCGAGCCTCGACCTCCTCGCCCGCACCGGTCTCGTCGGGGTGCCGGCACTGCTCGCGCTGTACGGCGCCGCGGCGCTCGACGTGGCGCTTGGCGTGGGGCTCTGGGTGACGTCGCGCAGGCGCTGGATATACCGCCTGCAACTGGCGCTGATCGTCTTCTATACCGTGGTGATCACCCTGTGCCTGCCGGAATACTGGGCCCATCCGTATGGGCCGGTGCTGAAGAACCTCCCATTGCTGGCGGCAATCGCCGTCCTGCACGAACTCGACGACGGCGAGGGAACCTGAGCTTGGAAATCATCATCGTCAAGACCTTGCACATCCTGTCGTCGACGCTGCTGTTCGGGACCGGCATCGGCACCGCGTTCTACCTGCTGGTCAGCAGTTGGAGCCGCGACGCGCACGTGGTCGCCAACGTCGCCCGCTACGTGGTGATCGCGGACTGGATATTCACCGCCACCACCATCGTTTTCCAGCCGCTCAGCGGCATCTATCTCGCGCGCCTGATGGGGCTGTCGCTGCTGACCCCGTGGCTGTACTGGTCGATCGTGCTGTACCTGATCGCCGCCCTTTGCTGGCTGCCGGTGGTCTGGCTGCAGATCCGCCTGCGTGACATCGCCATCGAAGCCGCAGCGCGTGGGGTGGAGTTGCCACCAGGCTATGCCGCCCATCTGGGCTGCTGGGCCGCATTGGGCTTCCCGGCGCTGTTTTCGTTCCTCGCGATCTTCTATCTGATGGTGGCCAAGCCGGCGATACAGGTTCCCTGAGTCGCCCCGGCCGTCACGCAGCCAACATGATTCGTTCGCCGGGGTTTAACCGGCAACGCGGAGAGTGGGCGTGGATCGCTGTAGCGATCACCCTTGGACTTGTCCCGGGGCCACCCGAATCTCCGGAGGATCCCCATGTTTGCGCACAACAAGCGCCTTCAGTATTCCGTGCACGTATCCGAGGGCAACCCCGCCCTCGCCAACCTCATGCTCGAGCAGTTCGGCGGCCCCCAGGGCGAACTCGCCGCGGCGATGCGCTATTTCACCCAGGCGCTGGCCGAGGACGACCCGGGGCGCAAGGACATGCTGCTGGACATCGCCACCGAGGAACTCAGTCACCTGGAGGTGATCGGCACCATCGTTGCGATGCTCAACAAGGGCGCCAAGGGCGAACTGGCCGAGGCGGTCGACGAGGAGGCCGAGCTGTTCCGCAAGCTGCAGGGCGCCGGCAACAGTTCGCATGTCACCCAGGTGCTGTTCGGTGGCGGGCCGGCGCTGATCAATTCCGGCGGCCAGTTGTGGACCTCCGGCTACATCGACAGTATCGGCGAGCCGACCGCCGACCTGCGTTCCAACATCGCCGCCGAGGCGCGCGCCAAGATCGTCTACGAGCGCCTGATCAACGTCACCGACGACCCCGGGGTCAAGGAGGCACTGGGCTTCCTGATGACCCGCGAGGTATCGCACCAGCAGTCGTTCGAGAAGGCGCTGTACTCGATCCAGCCGAACTTCCCACCGGGCAAGCTGCCGCCCATGCCCGAATTCGCCAACGCGTACGTGGACACATCGCAGGGCGAAGGCGAAATGCGCGGTTCCTGGAACAGCGACGAGAACTTCGAGTACATCGCCGACCGCGAGGCGCACCTTGCGATGGACGGTGGCGACGGCCTGTCGTCGGTCAAGCTGCAGCCGGGGCAGAAGGAGGTGCTCAAGCAGATGGCGACGCGGACGAAGTCGGACCCGTCGATCGATCCGCCCACCGGTGCGGACCTGGGAAGCGGCAAGCAATAGTCGCCGCCACTGCGAGGTCCCGGCGAATCTGTCGGGGCCTGCTCTGGAGCCCTGCTGGAGCACCGCTCTACGACCGATGTGCGGATTTCAGGAACCTGAGCAGTGACTGCTCCCATTGCCGCTCCCCGCGCGCCGCGGCGGCAGCCCGTGCAAGGCGCCCGTCGAGCCATCCGTCAAACACCACCGGATCGATATAGGCCTTGCGGCACACCGCCGGGGTGTTGCGCAGCGTTGCGGAAACCTGCTTCACCACGTCGTTGCGGATCGAGGTGATCGCGGTCTCCGACGGGTCCGGGTCCAGCGGCGCCGCCGCGAACGCGCGGAAGGCCGCGAGCGTCCCGCCCCAGGTGCGAAAATCCTTGGCGGTGAACGCCTCGCCCATGGTTTCCTGCAGGTACTGGTTGACGTGGCCGGAGTCGACGGGACGCAGGGTGTCGTCGTCATCTCGGTACTGGAACAGGAGTTGCCCCGGCAGTTGCTGGCAGCGCTTCACCAATCGGCTGAGCCGGGCATCGTCAAGGACGATTTCGTGCGGCGTTCCGCCCTTCCCGCGGAACTGCAGCCGTGCGCGTCCGCCCTGGAGGAACCTGATGTGGCGGTTGCGCAAGGTTGTCAGGCCGTAGGAGCGGTTGTCGCGCGCGTAGCTGTCGTTGCCTACCCGGGCCAGGGAATCGGCCAGCAGTGCGACCACAATCGCCACTACCTTTTCGCGCGGAAAGCCCTTCAGCTTGAGGTCGCTCCGCAACCTGCGTCGCAGGCGCGGCAGGGCCTGGCCGAACAGGACGATGCGATCGAACTTGCCGTCGCCCCGCGATTTCGCCCAGTCCGGGTGGTAGCGGTACTGCTTGCGGCCGCGTGCGTCACGGCCCGTGGCCTGCAGGTGGCCATTGCGCGTGCGACAGATCCATACCTTGGTCCACGCAGGTGGCACGGCCAGTTCACGGATACGTTGCCGCACGGCCTCGGAGGCGATGCGTTCGCCCTCGGCATCGAAGTAGGAAAAACCCTTCCCTGCCCTGCGGCGGCGGATGCCCGGTTCGTCGTCGCGGACGTAGCGCAGGCCCGCCTCTTCGGCAATGACCTGGCCTTCGGACGCCCGCGAAGAGCCCTCGACGGTTCCCATTGCCGGTGTTCGGACCGCGCCTCGCGCCCGCGGCTTCGCTACTGCGCCGGCTCCAGTGCATCGCCCGCGGGATCGATCAGGTGCCAGTGGCCCCACTGGTCCTCGACCCCATGTCCGGCGGTACGACCGGCGCCGACGTCGGCGGCATAGCGATACAGCGGATGCTGGTTGTAGGTCACCTGCACGGCGCCGTCCGCGCGGGTGATCGTCGCCAGCATCCCGCCCTGCAGTTCGGGGCCGGCGGTGGGGGCGACCTGGTCGACCAGCACCGGCGGCCACGCCTCGGTGCATGCATCGACGCAGCCACTGCCATCGGTGTCGCCTTCCATGAAGTACACCGCGCTGCCTGCGCTGTTGGTCAGGTAAGGTCCCGGGCCGCCGGCGGTGGCGACCTGTATCTGGTTGGTGGCGACGGCGCCTGTCGTGTCGGCACCGGCGCCGAGTTGTCCGGTGCCCTCGACCCGTGCCGCCGGATTGGCATCGGGCATGGAGACGGTATCGCCATCGGCATCGCCGGGAGTCTGGTCGTCCGGTGGGCCCGGTTCGCAACCGGCGGCAAGCGCCAGGGTGATGATCGCGCACAGTGCCGGCACAGCGGTGGGAATTCGCATCGTGGTTTCCTCGGTGGACCAGAGCCCCATTCGTACGCGGCCGGACGTTAATGCCGGGTCCTTGCCGCGTGCATCCGGTGTGACGTGTTCCGCTCACACCGTTTTTCGGTGCGCGTTCCTAGATTGGGTCTTCCCCCACCCGAAGAGGACGCCGCCATGGCGCAGTTGAACCAGCAGGAATACAACGACCATTTCCGCAATAGCTACGAGACCACGCCGTATTACCAGCAGGGTCGCAGCTGGAACGATTACGAGCCGGCTTACAAGTACGGCTACGACCAGTACGGCGCGAATTCCGGCCGCCGCTTCGAGGACGTCGAAAGCGATCTGGAGCGCGGTTGGGAAGCGACCAAGGCGAACTCCCGGCTGGCGTGGAGCGAGGCCAAGGAGGCCGTCCGCGACGGTTGGCACCGCCTTGAACGCGCGATGCCGGGCGATGCCGACGGCGATGGCCGCTGAATCGGTTGACGTGCTGTGGACGAAGGCCCCGAAAGGGGCCTTCTCTTTGCGCGCCCTGCCCGGCCCGCGTTCATCCGGCGCGCGGCAAGTCGTTGATAATACGGGGATGTCGCTGCCCGCAACGCCCCTGGACGGGTTCCATCCCGCCGTCGCCGGATGGTTTGCCCGGACCTTCCCTGCCCCCACTGGGGCGCAGGCGTTGGCGTGGCCGTCGATCCGTTCCGGGCGCCACACGCTGGTGGCCGCGCCCACGGGTTCGGGCAAGACCCTGACCGCGTTCATGGCCGCGATCGACGGGCTGGTCCGTCAGGGTCTGCAGGCCGGCGGCGAGTTGCCCGACGCAACCACCGTGGTCTACGTGTCGCCGCTGAAGGCGCTGTCCAACGACATCCACCTCAATCTCGAAGCGCCGCTCGCGGGGATCCGGGCCGAACTCGCGCGACGGGGTCTGCCCGATGTCGCGATCCGTACCGCGGTGCGCACCGGCGACACCTCGCAGGCCGAGCGCAACCGCATCCGGAAGCAGCCGCCGCACATCCTGGTCACCACGCCGGAGTCGCTGTATGTGCTGCTCGGCTCGGCATCGGGGAGGCGCATGCTGGCGAGCACGCGTTCGGTGATCGTCGACGAGATCCACTCCGTCGCCGCATCCAAACGCGGCAGCCATCTGGCACTGACGCTGGAACGACTGGAATCGCTGTGCGGACGCCGGCTGACCCGCATCGGCCTGTCGGCGACGCAGAAGCCGATCGACGAGGTCGCACGCTTCCTGGTAGGCACCGCGTCGGTCGCCGCGGACGGCACGCCCGATTGCGAGATCGTCGACATCGGCTACACCCGCCAGCGCGACATCGCGCTGGAAGTGCCGCCGGTGCCGTTGCAGGCGGTGATGTCGAACGAGCAGTGGGAGTTGGTCTACACGCGCCTGGCGCAGATGGTGGAGCAGCACCGGACCACGCTGGTGTTCGTCAACACCCGGCGCATGGCCGAGCGCGCGGCACGCCACCTGGCGGAGCGGCTTGGAAAGGAGGCCGTCGCCGCGCACCACGGCAGCCTGGCCAAGGAGTTGCGGCTGGACGCCGAGCAGCGGCTCAAGCGTGGCGAGTTGCGGGTGCTGGTGGCGACCGCTTCGCTGGAACTTGGCATCGACATCGGCGACGTCGACCTGGTTTGCCAGCTCGGTTCGCCACGGTCGATCGCCGCGTTCCTGCAGCGTGTCGGTCGCTCCGGGCACCATGTCGGTGGCGTGCCGAAGGGGCGGTTGTTCCCGCAGTCGCGCGACGACCTGGTCGAGTCGGCCGCCCTGCTCGACTGCGTGCGCCGGGGCGAACTCGACACGCTGGAGATCCCGCCCGCCCCGCTCGACGTGCTGGCGCAGCAGATCGTCGCCGAGGTCGCCGCCAACGAGTGGGCGGAGGACGCGCTGTTCGGGCTGGTGCGCCGCGCGTGGCCGTATGCACAACTGCCGCGCGAACAGTTCGACGCCATTGTGCGGATGCTCGCCGACGGCTTCACCACCCGCCGCGGTCCGCGCGCCGGGTACCTGCATCGCGACGCGGTTCACCGTCGCGTGCGCGGTCGAAAGAACGCGCGCATGACCTCGCTGATGTCGGGCGGAACCATTCCCGATACCGCCGACTACGCGGTGATCCTGGAACCGCAGGCGATTTCGATCGGCAACGTCAACGAGGATTTCGCGATCGAGAGTCTCGCCGGCGATGTTTTCCAACTGGGCAACGCGAGCTATCGCATCCTTCGGGTGGAGGCGGGCCGGGTGCGGGTCGAGGACGCCCAGGGCGCGCCGCCGAGCATTCCGTTCTGGCTTGGTGAGGCACCCGGCCGGACCGATGAACTGTCGATCGGGGTCTCAAGGCTGCGGCAAGAAGTCGCGACTCGCCTGGCCGCTGTGCCCGCCGAAGGCCCGCAGGCGGACGTTCCGGTCGAAGCCCGTCACCCTACGGCAATGCACTGGCTGCTCGACGAACTCGGGCTCGACGACAACGCCGCGATCCAGCTGCTCGCCTACCTCGCCCACCAGCACGCCGCGCTCGGCGTGTTGCCGACCCGGCAGGTGATCGCCATCGAGCGGTTCTTCGACGAGTCCGGCGGCACCCAGCTGGTAATCCATTCGCCGTACGGCAGCCGGCTCAACCGCGCCTGGGGCCTGGCATTGCGCAAACGCTTCTGCCGCAAGTTCAACTTCGAACTGCAGGCGGCGGCGACCGAGGACGCGATCGTGCTGTCGCTTTCGACCAGCCACAGCTTCCCGCTGATCGAGGTGTCGCACTACCTGCATTCCGGCTCCGCCCGCGAGGTGCTGGTGCAGGCCCTGCTCGACGCCCCGCTGTTCACCGCGCGCTGGCGCTGGAACGCGACCAACGCCCTCGCCCTGCCCCGCTTCAGCGGCGGCAAGCGGGTGGCGCCGCAACTGCAGCGCATGCGCAGCGAGGACCTGCTGGCGACGGTGTTTCCCGACCAGGTCGCCTGCGCCGAGAACCTCGTCGGCGAGCGCGAAGTCCCGGACCACCCGCTCGTCGCCCAGACGCTGCACGACTGCCTGCACGAGGCCATGGACGTCACCGGCCTGGTGGCATTGCTCGGAGGCATGGAAAACGGCAGCGTCCAGGTCATCGCCCGTGACCTTACCGGCCCCTCGCCATTCGCCGCCGAGGCGCTCAACGCCAAACCGTATGCGTTCCTCGACGATGCGCCGCTGGAAGAGCGCCGTACCCAGGCCGTGATGGCGCGGCGCTACGCGGATGCCGAGAGCGCCGACGATCTCGGCCGGCTCGACCCCGGCGCGATCGACGCCGTACGCGCCGAAGCCTGGCCCGAAGCCCGCAACGCCGACGAAGTGCACGAAGCTTTGATGGGGCTGGGTTTCATTACCGCCGGCGAAGCGCGGGACAACGAGGGCTGGTTGGCGTGGCTGGCCGAACTGTCGGCCGCCGGGCGCGCTACGCTGGCCAGCATCGGCGAAGGCATCTGGATCGCGGCCGAGCGGCTACCACAGGTGCAGGCACTCACGGACGCGGAGGTGTCGCCGGCGATCCGGGTGCCTGACGAGTTCGCCGTCGAGTGGACACCGGACACCGCCGCCTGCGAGCTGGTCCGCTCGCGCCTGACCGGACTCGGCCCCACCACGACCGCTTCCCTTGCCGCAGCCGGCGTGCCGGATACACCGACCATCGAAGGCGCGCTGCTGCGCCTCGAGAGCGAGGGCTACGTCATGCGCGGCCGCTTCAGCACCCCGGCCGGCGATGAGGAATGGTGCGAACGACACCTGCTGGCACGCATCCACCGCTACACCATCGGACGGTTGCGCCGCGAGATCGAGCCGGTCGAGCCGCGGGACTTCATGCGCTTCCTGTTCGACTGGCAACGCGTGTCCAAGGCCACACGCGTCAGCGGCCCCGAAGCGCTTGCTGGCGTGCTCGCACAGCTGGAAGGTTTCGAAGCGCCCGCCGCCGCATGGGAGGGCGAACTGCTGCCGGCGCGCCTGACCGACTATTCGATTTCCTGGCTGGATGACCTGTGCACCACCGGCCGCATCACCTGGGCGCGGCTGCGCGAAAGCAGCGCGTCCAGCACCGGCGGCCGTACGGGGCCGGTGCGGGCGACGCCCATCGTCCTGCTGCCACGGCGCCGGCTGGCGCTGTGGGGATCGTTGGGCAGGGATCGCGGCCCGCCGGAAGTACAACTGGGTTCGCGCGCCGAACGCGTCGTCGACTATCTCGGTGCCCACGGTGCATCGTTCTTCGATGACCTCGTCGAGGGCGCGCACCTGTTGCGGGTCGAACTGGAGGACGCCCTGGCCGAACTGGTCGCACGCGGCCGCCTGCACTGCGACAGCTTCGCCGGCCTGCGTGCGCTGCTGGTGCCGGCTTCCAAACGACCCTCGGCGGTATCGCGCCGGGGCCGACGCGTGCCGCTGTTCGGCATCCAGGACGCGGGGCGGTGGACGCTGACCCGCCATCCTGACGGTGAGCGCGCGAGTGGCAATGATCCACAGGCCGTCGAGCACGTCGCCCGCACCCTGCTGCACCGCTACGGCGTGGTGTGCTGGCGCCTGCTCGAGCGCGAAGCCGCCTGGTTGCCCTCTTGGCGGGAGCTTCTGCGGGTCTATCACCGGCTGGAGGCGCGCGGCGAGATCCGCGGCGGCCGTTTCATCGCCGGTATTTCCGGCGAGCAGTTCGCGCTGCCGGAGGCGATCGGCGCACTGCGCCAGGTCCGCAAACGTGCCGCCGATGGCGAATCCATCAACCTGTCCGCGCTGGATCCGCTGAACCTCGTGGGCAGCCTGCTGCCGGGGACGCGGGTGCCGCGCCAACTCGGCGGACGCGTGCTCTGGCGTGACGGCGTGCCGTTGGCAACGCTGGTGGCGGGAAAGGTGGAGTTCCTGGCGGTCGTGCCCGACGAGGATCAGCGCGATGCCAGGCGCGTCTTGCTTCGCGAGCCGTATCCCGCCGCAACGATCGCGATGCCAACGGTGGACGCCGCGACCCCTTAGGCGTAGCAATCGACACTGCATCGACACGCCTCCACCCATTGTGCGCAGGCGGCCCCAAGGTGCCGCATCGCGAACCGATGGATTACCCAGGGAGGTCCCGTGAACATCAGAACCATTGCCATCCTGCCGGTGCTGCTCGTGGTGGGTGCCGGTTGCGACCGCAGGGACGCCGAGCCGATCGAGCCGTCCGAAACCGCGACCACGGTCGTCGACGACAGCGCTGCAACCGCGCCCACATCCACCATTCCGTCCGCGACCGAGTCGTGTACCGGGCTGATCGGCGAAGCAGCGACCGATTGCCGGATGCGCACCGGCGACGACGCGACGTCGCCCACACCGTCGAAGGATTCGGAACGGGAGAATGGCTCAGCGCCTCCCTCGGGTTGACCACGTTGATTTGATCGCGTTTGGCCGATCGCGGTTGGCAGTTGCGATCGGCCGGCCAACGTCCCTACTCTGGTTTAAACGCATTTTTCAACGCATCCCGGGGACGTCGCCATGCATCGATACCTGCTCGCCACCGCCGCCAGCCTCTGCTGTGCCTCCGCGATGGCTGCCACCACCGCGCCGCCACCGGCGTCGGTCCCGCAATTGCATGACATCGCGACCGCACCGTCCGCCGCCCGGATCGAGGCCGACATCCGCACCCTCGTGGGTTTCGGCACCCGCCACACGCTGTCGGAAACGGAATCCGACACCCGCGGCATCGGCGCGGCGCGGCGCTGGATCAAGGCCGAGTTCGAACGGATCTCGCGCGACTGCGGCGGTTGCCTGGAAGTGATGGTCGTCAGCGACACCGTCTCCGGCGAGGAGCGCATCCCCGACCCGGTCGAGGTGGTCAGCGTGATCGCGATCCAGCGCGGCAGCAGCGATCCGGACCGCTACGTGGTGATGAGCGGAGACATCGACTCGCGGGTCAGCGATGTCATGGATTACACCTCCGACTCGCCGGGCGCCAATGACAACGCCTCGGGCATCGCCGGCACGCTCGAAGCCGCGCGGGTGTTGTCGAAGTACGAATTCAACGGCTCGATCGTCTACGCCGCGCTGGCCGGCGAGGAACAGGGACTGTTCGGCGGCAGGATCCTCGCCGACTACGCCAAGGCGCACGACTGGCGGATCGAGGCGCTGCTCAACAACGACATGATCGGCAACATCGAAGGTGTCAACGGCGTCATCGACAACACCACCGCGCGGGTGTTCTCCGAGGGAACCCGGGTCAACGAGACCGCGGAGGAGGCCCGCAAGCGCCGTTTCACCGGCGGCGAGGTCGACTCCCCTTCGCGCAACCTCGCCCGCTACATCGACCGCATGGCCGACCAGTACGTACCGAACCTAGACGTGATGATGGTTTACCGGCTCGACCGTTTCGGCCGCGGCGGCCACCACCGTCCGTTCAACGACATCGGCGCACCGGCGGTGCGGGTGATGGAAACCAACGAGAACTACAACCGCCAGCACCAGGACCTGCGCACCGAAGACGGCATCGTCTACGGCGACACCATCGACGGCGTCGACTTCGACTACGCGGCCAAGCTGACCGCCCTCAACGCAGTCAGCCTGGCGGGCATGGCGTGGGCCCCTCCCCCGCCGGCCGGCGTCGAGATCGAAGGCGCGGTCAGCCCCGACACCACCCTGCGCTGGACCCGTCCGCCAGCGACCCAGGCCCCGGCCCTCGCCGGCTACCGCATCCACTGGCGCCTCACGACCGAGCCGCAGTGGAGCCGCAGCGTCTACGTCGGCAACGTCGACGAGTACACATTGGAGAATGTCGTCATCGACAACTACTTCTTCGGCGTATCGGCGGTAGGGAAGAACGGCGCAGAGAGCCCCGTGGTGTTTCCGGGCGCGGCGGGAAGCTTTGGCGGGTATACCGCCACGCCATAGCGCGGCGACCTATTGAAGTAGTCCGATATCCCCCAACGCCGCGACCACCTCATCGCGGTGTCCTGCTTCGCCGCGCGGCCAGCCAACGACCTTCGCGGCCAGCTCTCCATTGCTGAAGAAGTAGAACGTCGGTGTGGCCCATTCATCGATTGCTGGCCATTCACGAGCGTCCACTGCGAGGGATGCCCCTGCGCCCGGATGTTCGTGATTCCATTGCTGCAATAGTTCGACGTCCAGGCTGCCGGCCTGCGGTACCAGCCAAGTGGCGTGTTTGGCGAACAGGGGACCCAGCACCGGATCGGACTCGATGGCCGTCATCGCCTCTCGAGAAAAGTGACAACGGCTGGGATCTGTCGTCACGATTATGACCGCCGGTGCATCGAGTTCGAGAGCCTGGTGGACCAGTCGATACCGATCTTGGCCCACCGACCAGATAGTCGGCCCTGTGTAGTCCGGGGCAACCTCGTCCACGATCTCGGGTGTGACGGAAAATTCCAGCGATGGATGGGCTCGCGCCAGCGCATCGGCCCGATCGAAATTCCGGGTCAGAACCAGTGCCCGGTGCATCGAACGATAGTGCCCTTTCTGGGCGAGTTCTCGCACTTGTAACTCAGCCAGCAAACGGTCCATGTCGTTGAAGTACCGTGGGTCATTGGTTGCCCCGATCACCATTCCCGCGGCGCGAAACAACAGGTCCAGATCGGTATCCGAGACTTCGGCCAGCAAAGAGGGACCGGCGCCGAACATTCGGTCGTAACCGTCATGCATGGCCCGTGCACGTGCATCACCGGTCAGCCCGGCAGTCGGGTCTGCAGGAAGGCGGTCGAGTGCGCGCAACTGGTCGAACTTCAGGCCGATTGCGGTTGGTTCACGCGGTACTGGCCAGCGCGATGGGCGATCGTTGCGGTTCACCTCGCGCGCGTCGCTCAATAGTCCCGAAGATGCATGCAGACCGAACAGCGCCAGGACTTCGCGAATATCTCCAGCGGTGAGTTCGGCCTCCAGGTCGGCAGTCCCGTACCCACCGATACCTCGTGCCGTGAAGTTGATCTCGTCAAGAAAGCGTCGCCGCCCCATCGGCGACAAACGGGATAGTGGGGATTCCGCGATCGGCGTCGCATCGAGATATCGCTGCAAGTCGGCCCGCGACTGGATTGGCATGTAGGGTTCGTTAGATGGGTTTCCAGCGGTGGCGCTGCCGACCGACAGCGCGATAACAGTCGCTACCACTAGGCACCGGATGGTTCGCATTCGACGTTTCCCCATGATCTGACCTGCTCGAACCGTGCCCGCACTGGATTCGATGCACCATTGCTGCTTGATGCCGTCGCCACGACACACCTTCTCCCATGCGGCCTGCGGCTGCAACCGGCGCGGCGAGACGCTCTACGGCGCCGGTAGCGTCCTGTTCAAATCCGTGGGCACCTACAACGTGATCGGCACGCGCGCCGTCAACACGACATCGGGCGTGTCCTCGGTGACGCCGACGCCGAGGGCGACGTTGAGGGTGTGGCGCTCGCTGAACCGGTAGGACGCGCCCAGCAGCAAGGTGCCGAGGGTTATCCGCACCGCGCCGGGCGCGTCCTCGCCGTTCTGCTTGGTCCGGCCGATGATGGCGCTGTCGTAGCCGATGCTGATCGAGGCCTTCTCGTTGAGCGCGAGGCCCATGCCGAAGTTGAAACCCCAGATGTCGCCGGCTTCGACGTCACCGATCGGCTCGGTGACGGTCTGCGGGAACTCCGGCGGCGCGCCGGTCAGCACCGTGCGCGAGACGTCGTGGCGCTCGAAGTTGTGCAGGTAGCTGAGGCTGCCGAAGAACACCACCGGGTCGGATGGGTAGAGCCAGGTCAGGCCGGGCTGGATCGCCGTGAAGCCGCTGCCGGTCGGCAGTTCCAGCGGCAGGCCGGTACCGGTGGCGTTGGCCACGCAGCGGGTCACGCAGTCGGTGACGACCTCGAACGGGTCCTTGCCGGTGCGGCTCTTGTAGCGCAGCCATCCGACGTAGAACGGTTTGTCGGGCCCGCCGTGGTTGAGCTGGTAACGCAGTGTCGCCTCGATATCACCCAAGCCATGGCCACTGGAGTGGAACGCCTTGTCGACCGCGGTGCCGGTGAATATCTCGCGGCTGACGGTATCGCTGCTGGCGTGGACGTACGGCACCTTGGCTTCCAGCTCCATGCGATTGCTCAAGCCCATGCGCCCGGTCAGTACCGCGGTGCCGGTGGTGGTCTTGACCTGGCGCACGTCGATCAGCCCGATCAGGATCGCCGGGATGATGGTGTAGCCGACCAGCGCCACCCGGTTGCTCGACGAGTAGCCGTACTGCAATGTCGGCTCCAGCACGAATTTGCCCGGTGGAGTCAGCACGCCGGGCTGGTCGAAGATCTGTGCGATTTCGGGGGGCCGAAGGTCCTGTTCGGGTGCACGGCCCACCGGCTGTTCGGGCGGGCCCTGGGTCGGATCCTGGCCACTCCGCGCAAGTGGGCGCGGTGCCGGAACAGGTTGCTGGACGGGAGTTTGCGGCAAAGGGGCCCCATCCTGCCCGCCGCGTCCGCGGGTCAGGCGCAGGCGCTCGTCGTTGATTGCACGCTGCAGCCCGGCGACGCTCTGCTCCTGCGCGGTGATGTCGTCGCGCAGGTGCTCCAGTTGCGTGGTCTGCAGGTCGAGTTGCCGTTGCAGTTCGTCCAGCCGCGAGTCCGGCGATGCGCCCTCCCCGGCCGGCTGGGCATTGGCCTGCCCCGCGATCGCGAGTGACAGGCAGTTGGCAAACACCACCGAGATCGTGGTCGCGCGTCTTGTCCGCATGTTCATCCGGCCGATCCGTCCCTGCTGGCAATGGGAACCGCTGCGATCAAGGCGTGCCCACTGCGGACTGCAGGGCGTCCTGCAAGGCCGCCTGCGAGTTGAGCGCCTTGAACATCCCGAGCGTCCCGACGCCCACGTCGAGCGTGGTCAGCGTGCGGATGTCCTGGTTGTCGACGCTGTTCTGGATCACCACGCCGTTGATCGCACCTGAAGGGACAAACGCATTCCCGTCGCCAACCTGGACGAGCATCCCCTGGCGCATTTCGGCCAACCCCTGCGCCTGCACCGGAGTCATCTTCGTGATGTCCGGGATGCTCAGCCGCGCGGTAGCGACCAGCTCACCATTGACGTAGACCACCCGTTCGATCCCGAACGAGATCGCCAGCCCTGACGGCAACACAAACCCGCCGCGCATCCCTTCCAGCCGCTCCGTGCCGACCGCGACCCATTCGGGTCCAAGCGCGACAGTCGCTGTGCCGAACGGATCATGCGCCGCGCACGGCCAGGCCGCGCCGGCCAGCAGGATGCCAGTGCAGATGCCGATATGGACCGGGCGCGACATCAGATGTCCCCCGGCCCCAGCTTGGTCGAAATCGATTCATGCAGGCCGCGCCGGCCGACGCCCGACTGCACCGGCGCCAGCGGCGCGGTGCGCCAGTCACGGGCCTGGTTGAACTGCGCCACGGCACGCTGGTTGTGGACGACGAACAGCACGCCGTTGTCCCAAAGCGCCTCGAAGCGGGCGCGCGGCATCGCGCGGGTGCCGCGTGCGGGGTCACCCAGCAGCACACGGCCATCGCGCAGGCCCTTGACCACCACGAAATGCCGGTAGCCACGATCGTTGAGCAGCACGATCGCGGGCAGCCCTTCTTCCAGCAGCTTGTCCAGCGGCAGTTCGAAGCCGTCGGCGGTGAACCCCTGCGACTCCAGGTAGCGGCGCATGTCCAGCAACGAGAACCCTTCGGTCTGGATCTTTCGCTGGTCGCCATTGCGGTACATCTGGACGAACACGTCTTCTTCGCTGACCGGATAGTCGTACTGGAAGGTCAGCAGGGTCGCGGTCGCCGCCGACCCGCAACTGAAGTCGTACTGCTGAGGCAGCGTGGTCCTGAACCGCGCCTCCTTGAGGCTGGTGACCTGCAACCGGTAGCTGCCGCCGTGCGGCGCCTGCAGGGTCAGGGACGACGCGATCGAAGCGACCGGCGTGGCCGCGAAAGCCACCCCGAGCACGATGCCGACGATGGCCGCGCGTGGCATCACGGCGTCGGCGTGAACCGCACGTTGACCACCATGCCGTTCTGGATCAGCACGTTGGAGCCGCTGTTCTGGATCACCGTGTTGATGCCGGTGGCATTGCCGAACGCGCCGCCGGTCAGCGTGTTGTCGCCGCTGGTGATGTTCTCGGCATGGTTGCCTTCGACGATGCCGTCGGCATCGACCTGGTTCTCGACGCCGTTGCCGCCACGCAACTGCGCCAGGCCTTCCGGTGCGATCACGGGGCCGAAGTCTTCGACTTGCGGGGAATCTCCCTGTTGCGCTGGCGGTCCGGCCGCGAGCGCCATCGCCGAAACTGCAAGCAAGCCTGCCAACAGCAACCCGCCTGCTCGGCGGGACACGGACATATACGGGCGCATGGTGGTCTCCTGGCGGTTTCGTGTGCCGTGCACCGATTCGCCGTGACCCCGCGGGGCCACGGCGAATTACCTGGTGCGATTACTGGCCGACCGTCAGGTTGGCCTGCACCGTCACGCCCTGCTGGATCAGCGAGGCGAAGCCACTGTTCTGCGCAGTGACCATGATGCCCGCCGCGGCGTTGGCCGACCCGTCCATGTGGTTGGACATGTCGAACGCGCCCGCGCTGTTGGCGACCGATCCACCGGCCCCGCCCGCGCCACCGCCTGCACCGGTTCCGGCACCACCGCTCGCGGCACCGCCGCTGCCCGCGCCGCCCATGCCACCGGCGCCGCCGTTGGCCGCGACCGAGCCGCTGCTGCCGCCCGTGGCGCTGCTGGCACCGCTTGCACCGGATGCGGCACCACTGGTTCCCGCGCCGCCCGTGGCGGACGAAGAGCCGCTGGTTCCGTCACCTGCACGGCGTTCATCGACATCGCCGGACGCCGAATCGGCAAACCCGCCAACTGCCAGGCTGGCCGCACCCGCATCGCCACTGCTGCTGTCGCCGTCACCGCCGCGGGCGCTGTCGCCGTTGGCGTTGCCGCCATCGCCGCCGCGTCCACCGTCACCGGCGCCACCGAGCGCGATGCCGCCCAGGCCCGCGCCGCCCGCTCCACCGCTGCCGCCATTGGCGTTGCCGGAGTTGTTGGCGACGTTGCCGATGTCGCGTACGCGGATGTCGGTCACCGAGCCACTGAGGACGGTCGAGGCGACCGCGTTGCTGGTGTTGAATGCGTCGTACACGTTGGACGTGGCCGTGCCACCGTTGTTGGCGGCGGCGGCTCCCAGCCCGTCCGCACGGGCGCGGCCGTCGTTGTCGCGGTTGTTGCCGGCGCTCGAATTGGATGCGTCGATCGGGACGTTGGCGTTGACCAGGATGTCATCGCCACCGTTGCCGTCACCGTTGGTCTGTTGCGCCCAGGCCTGGCCGGTCAGTCCAAGTGCCAGGAGCGCTGCTGATGCAATCAGGGTTTTGCGAATGCGCATTGTTGTTCTCCTCAAGGATGCATGGCCCGGGCGAAAAGGGGGAAACAGCGACACCCGGCCGCTATGCAGGGAGAAGGCACGCAGGAGTGATGCCATCGGCGCGCGGAGATGGCGAACCGCTGTTTTCCGGGCTCAAGGCGAATGAATGGGCACGACGGGGCGCCAGGCTCCAGTGCCGGGCGGCGGCGGTGTTTCATTGCCGAAACAGCCACCTCTCCACTCCGGCAGCGAAGTGCCTTACAACCGCGCGTAGCCGTGCCGCGGGCACGGTTCGCCGGTGTTACACCGGGTATCGAAACCGATACAGGCCTGCGAGCGGGTTACCGCTTTCCTGCCGCATCGCGGCGCGCCGCACGCAGCCGGTCGAGCTTCTCCTTGAGCTTGATCTCCAACCCGCGCTCGACCGGCTGGTAGTAGACGCGCTCGCCCATCGCGTCCGGGAAGCCGGTCTGGCCGAGGGCGATCCCGCCCTCGGCATCGTGGTCGTACTGGTAGCCCTTGGCATAGCCCAGCTGCTTCATCAGTTTGGTCGGTGCGTTGCGCAGGTGCAGCGGCACGTCCTGGGTGCCGTGCTCGCGCACGTCGCGCCGGGCGGCGTTGAATGCCACGTAGGCGGCGTTCGACTTGGCGGTGCTGGCCAGGTAGATGGTCAGCTGCGCCAGGGCCAGTTCGCCCTCGGGGCTGCCGAGCCGGTCGAACGTGTCCCAAGCCTCGATCGCCATCGCCTGCGCGCGCGGATCGGCCAGGCCGATGTCTTCGGTCGCCATCCGGGTCAGCCGTCGCGCCAGGTAAGCCGGGTCGCAACCGCCGTCGAGCATCCGTGCCAGCCAGTACAGCGCGGCGTCGGGGTTGGAGCTGCGCACGGACTTGTGCAGCGCGGATATCTGATCGTAGAACTGCTCGCCACCCTTGTCGAAACGGCGTGTGCGGTCGGCCAGGACCTGGGCCAGGGTCGCCTCGGTGATGCGGTTGTCCTCGCCGGTGGCGAGCTCGGCGGCGATCTCGAGCAGGGTCAGGCCGCGCCGCACGTCACCATCGGCGGCGCCGGCGATCTGCCGCAGGGCCTCCCCGGAGACGTCCAGTCCCTGCCCGCCCAGGCCGCGCTCCGTGTCTTCGAGCGCACGATGCAGGGCGAGCACGATGTCGTCGACCGACACGCCTTCCATCACGTGGACGCGGCAGCGCGAGAGCAAGGCGGAGTTGAGTTCGAACGACGGGTTCTCGGTGGTCGCTCCGACAAACAGGATGGTGCCGCGCTCGATGTGCGGCAGGAATGCATCCTGCTGGGCCTTGTTGAAGCGATGGACCTCGTCGACGAACAGCACGGTGCGGCGCCCGCCGGCAAACCGCTGCGCCGCCTCGGCAAGCACCACGCGTACCTCCGGCAGGCCTGACAGCACCGCGGAAATCGCCTTGAACTCGGCATCGGCGTACTGCGCGAGCAACAGCGCGAGCGTGGTCTTGCCGCAGCCCGGTGGCCCCCACAGGATCATCGAGTGGACGTGGCCCGACTCGACCGCCCGGCGCAGCGCGGACCCCGGCGCGAGCAGGCGACGCTGGCCGACCATCTCGTCGACACTGCGCGGCCGCATGCGCTCGGCCAGCGGGCGCAGCGCCTCGCTGGCCGGGTCGGGACCAATCAGATCGGGGGTGTCCACGGGGGAAGTGGTGCGGCGTGCCACGGCAGGCGGGTCATTCGTTTCGGCGACCGGTACACGATAGCGAAAGGGAGGCTGTTGGGGGCGGACGCCGAGGCGGGATGGCGGAACGGCACCATGTAACCGGCGCCCATGTAGGAGCGACGTAAGTCGCGATTTCCCCGCGAACCGGGATCGCCGTGCAATCGCGACTTACGTCGCTCCTAACACAAGGCGGTCCGAGGACCGACGCGATCCGGAGAGAAACGGAACTACCTGCCCCTGATCACCGGGCCGCCACCGCCGCATCCTCGGCGTCGGCCCAGTTCGACGTGGTCCCGAGCTCGTAATCGAGTCGCAGCCACTCGCCGGTCTTGCGGTCGTAAAGCGCCTGCACCTGCGTCGGGGTGGTGCCTTCGGCGGCAAAGTCGGCGGTGCCGGTCGCCTTGACCAGCGTGTAGCGTTCGCCGGCATCGGCTGCGGTCACCCGGCTTACCACCAGTTGCACCGGCTGCTGGGCGAACTCGGCATCGAGTGCCCGGTCGGCACGGAGCCCCAGTTCCACCGCCAACGGCGCATCCAGGGCGACTTCATGGGCCTCTTCCGCGGCCCCCAGGGTGATGGCTGGATAACTGACGCCCGCGGTACGGGTGTCATAGAGGACATCGAACCGGAACGGGATCCAGCTCGTGTCGTTGCCGATCTGCAGACGCCCTTCCCCGCTCACGGCGCGGTCGCGCACGCTTGCGGGCTGCACGGCCACCGCGTCGAGCTTCACCGCGACCTTGCGCTCGTCGAACTGGATGGAAATCGCCCCGATCACCGAGGCCGCGACCGCCGCATCCATCGCCTGGTCGGCCTCGATGCGCGACTCCGGCTGGCGATCCAGCGCATGTGCCTGGATCTCGATTGGAGCCCGGTCGTCGGCAACGACCGCGTTGGAAAACAGGCCGAGGCCCGCGATGACCGCGAGCACGACGGGCCGGTTGATGTGGTGTGGAAGGTGGTACATCGCGATTCCCTGTCAGGCGCCGGGGCACGACGCCGATGGGGCTATCCTCGCGATTGCGGTGTCGACGGGCCGTGAGGCCAAGTCATTGAATATGAACGATTAACCCGTTCAGCCCTCGCCGATGACGTCCACGCCCTCCGGCGGCGCGTATTTGAACGTGCCGGCCGCGAAATCCGGGTTCCGCGTCCACTTGCCGAATTCGATCCGGGTGTTTTGCCCGATGGTATCGAGCACTTCCATCACCACGAGCTGGTTGTCACGAAAGCCGAGCCTGGCGGTCTGGAAGCTGGCCTCCTGCCCGTCCTTCGGCGTCAGGGTGAGCCATTCCAGACCGTCGGCCTGGCCGGTTTCCCTGACAAGGAACAGGGTGTCGAGCTTGTCCGGCTCGATCAGCGCGGCCAGCGGGCTGCTCTGCTCCTGCACGCCCTGCGGGCGCACCGTGACCTGGGCGAGATCGGGGTCGTAGATCCAGACCTTGTTGCCGTCGGCGACGATCAGTTGCGGGTACGGCTTGACGTACTCCCAGCGGAACAGGCGCGGGACCGACAGCTGGACCTCGCCACTGGAGGTTTCCTTCAATCTGCCCTGGCTGTTGTAGACGGTCTGGGTGAACTGTCCGTCCAGCCCTTCCAGCCCCTTCGTGAAGGCATCGAGGTTGTCGCGCGCCCCGGCGAAAGCGCTGCCGGCGATGCCGGCGCCCAGCAACAGTGCGGCGCTCCAGCGGATCATCTGCTTCATGAAGGTGGATCTCCGGTCAGGTCTGGTCGCAGTGTGTGGGGGGGAAGCTGAATAGGTCCTCGACGTAGCCGGCACGGTTCAGTCGCGGGGGGGCAGGTTTCGATTGGCTTTCCGGCTCTCGGGTCCGCGGGTTCGAGGGGCTTCTGCGAATTGGATCCGCGGACTCGATGGGCTTCGATGTAGGAGCGACGTAAGTCGCGATTTCGCTGCTACCCGGGATCGCCGTGCGATCGCGACTTACGTCGCTCCTACATGAGGCCAGAGGCGACTCTCTCGCATCGCAGTTCAAGACCCGCCATCAATCCCGAGGTGGTGGCGGCGCCAGCACGCTGCGGTCACCGTTGTGCTCCGGTGGGGTCACCACGCCGGCCGCTTCCATCGCCTCCACCAGCCGCGCCGCTCGGTTGTAGCCGATCTTGAGCCGGCGCTGGACCCCGGAGATCGACGCGCGCCGGGTCTCGGTAACCACCCGCACGGCTTCGTCGTACAACGGATCGGACTCGTCGCCACTGCTCGCGGTCTCCGGCAGCCCGGTCGCGCCGACGACCACGCCGTCACCCATCGTCTGCACGTCTTCCAGCACGCCTTCGATGTAATCCGGACGCCCGCCGATCTGCTTGAGGTGCTCGACCACGCGGTGGACTTCGTCATCCGACACGAACGCGCCGTGCACGCGCTCGGGCATCGCGGTGCCCGGCGGCAGGTACAGCATGTCACCGTTGCCCAGCAGCGCCTCGGCGCCGGACTGGTCGAGGATGGTGCGCGAGTCGATCTTGGACGAGACCTGGAACGCGATGCGGGTCGGGATGTTGGCCTTGATCAGACCAGTGATGACGTCGACCGACGGCCGCTGGGTCGCCAGGATCAGGTGGATGCCGGCGGCGCGCGCTTTCTGCGCCAGCCGTGCGATCAGCTCCTCAACCTTCTTGCCGACGATCATCATCATGTCGGCGAATTCGTCGATGAAGATGACGATGAAGGGCAGCGGCTCCAGCTGTGGCGGCGCCTCGTCGATTTCGGGGTTCGGCTTGAACAGCGGGTCGAGCATCGGCTGGCCGGCGTCGATCGCGTCGCGCACCTTCTTGTTGAAGCCGGCCAGGTTGCGCACGCCGACCGCCGACATCAACTTATAGCGCCGCTCCATCTCGGCCACGCACCAGCGCAGCCCGTTGGCGGCCTCCTTCATGTCGGTCACGACCGGCGCCAGCAGGTGCGGGATGCCCTCGTAGACCGACAGCTCCAGCATCTTCGGGTCGATCATCAGCATCCGCAGTTCCTTCGCGGACGCCTTGTACAGCAGGCTCAGCACCATCGCGTTGACCGCGACCGACTTGCCCGAGCCGGTGGTGCCGGCGACCAGCAAGTGCGGCATCCGCGCCAGGTCGGCGACGGTCGGCCGGCCCGAGATGTCCTTGCCCAGCGCCAGCGTCAGCGGGCTGTTGGACTTGTCGTACTCCTTCGAGCGCAGCAGTTCCGACAGGTAGATCATCTCGCGCTGGGTGTTCGGCGTTTCCAGCCCGATCACCGACTTGCCCGGGATCACGTCGACCACGCGCACCGACTTCACCGACAGGCCACGGGCGATGTCCTTGTCGAGCGAGCTGATCTGGCTGACTTTCACGCCGGGCGCCGGCTGCACCTCGAAGCGCGTGATCACCGGGCCCGGATAGGCGCCGACCACCTCGGCCTCGATCCGGAAGTCCTTGAGTTTGAATTCGATCTGCCGCGACAGCGTTTCCAGTGTCTCGGCGCTGTAACCCTTGGGTTGCGGCTTGGGGTCGTCGAGCAAAGCAAGCGGCGGGATGCCGGTGCCATCGCCGGTGTGGAACAGGGGGATCTGTGTCTCGCGCTTGGCCCGGTCGCTCTTCTCGACCGCGGCCGGAGCCGGCGGCTCGATCTTCACCGGCGCCCGCTTGGCGCGCAGCTCGGTGTCGACCTTGCGCACCTCTTCGCGTTCCTCGCGCAGGGCGCGGGTCTGCTGCCATTCGTTCGCCTGTCGGCTGCCGCGGCGGAACAGTTTTGAAAGCACCGGCCCCAGCGACAACGTCCAGGCGCCGATCCGGTCCATCACCGCCAGCCACGAAATGCCGGTGGCCAGCGTCACCGATACCAGCAGCAACGCCAGCAGGAACAGGTTGCCGCCGACCGGGCCGAAGCCGCTGTACAGCGACCGCCCGACCAGCTGGCCGAGAATGCCGCCGGCACCGGCCGAGAAATCGATCACCGGCCCGACCCGCAACTGCAACAGGCCGGTCGCCGAAACCAGGAAGCCGACGATGCCGACCAGCCGCAGCGCCGGCCCGAGGTCGGCGTCACCATCGCCGTCGGCGTCCATCCTGAACAGCGCGATCCACGCGATCAGCCCGAGCATCACCGGCAACAGGAACGCGACGTAGCCGGTCAGGTACAGCAGCACGTCGGCCAGCCACGCGCCGACGAGACCGCCCACGTTGTGGAGTGGCGCGGTGACGCTGCCCGAGTGCGACCAGCCCGGATCATCGGGCGAGAACGTCACCAGGCTGGCCAGCAGGTACAGCAGCAACGGCGCGATCAGGATCAGCGCGATGTCGCGCATCAGCCGCTGTCGGCGTGGCGACGGCTCACGACGCGCGGAGTCGCGCGCCGTAGCCGGGTCCGTTTTCTTCCTGCGGGCTGCTGTGGACGCTTGCGCCACCGTGACGTTCTGCCTTAGCTAGATGCTGTTAGTGCTTGAATATACTACAGCTTCATATCCAGCAACGCCGGGTGGACCAGCTTGCCGGCCTCGACATTGATGCCGCGCTGCAGGGCTTCGTTGTCGCGCCAGTTGGCATCCGAGGCCAGCTTGTTGACCCATGGCAGGATCGCCGCGCAGATCGCCTGCGAACTGGTCTGCGGGACCGAGCCGGGCATGTTGGTCACGCAGAAGTGGGTCACGCCCTCCTCCACGTAGGTCGGCTCCTTCCAGCTGGTCGGGCGCGAGGTTTCGAAGCAGCCGCCCTGGTCGATCGAGATGTCGACCACCACGCTGCCGTCCTGCATGCCCTTGAGCATTTCGCGGGTCAGCACGCGCGGCGCCTTGGCGCCGGTCACCAGCACCGCGCCGATGACCAGGTCGGCCGTGGCGACTTCGCGCATGACCACGTCGTGGTACGGGTAAAGCGTCGTGACGTTGGGGCCGAGCGCCATCATTTCGTCCATGCGGTCGGCACGCATCTCGAACACAACCACGTTGGCGCCGCCGGCCGCGGCCAACGCCGCCGAGGCGCCACCGGCCTTGCCGGCACCGAACACCACCACCTTGCCGCGCTCGGTCGACGGCAGGCCGCCGAGCAGCTTGCCCTTGCCGCCCTGCGGCTGGTGCAGCAGCGTGGTGCCGACCTGGGTGGCGATCTTGCCGGCGATGATCGACATCGGGGCAAGCAGCGGCAGGTCGCCGTTGGGCAGTTCGACGGTCTCGAACGCGACGCCGGTCAGGCCGATGTCCAGCAGCTTGCGGGTCAGTTCCGGCTCCGCGGCCAAGTGCAGGTAACAGAACAGCAGGTGGTCCTTGCGCAGGTGCTGCAGGTCGCCGGCGATCGGCTCCTTGACCTTGACGATCAACTCGCCCTTCGCATAGAGCGCCGCGGCGTCGTCCGCGATATTGACCCCCAGCCGGGTGTACTCCTCGTCGCTGAAGCCGCTCTTGACGCCGGCGTCCTTCTCCAGCCAGACCTCGTGGCCGCGCTTGACCAGGTCACCGGCAGCGGCGGGAACGAGCGCGACGCGCCCTTCGAGCGTCTTGGTCTCCTTGGGTACACCGATACGCATTGCAGTCATCTCCAGAGGGCCGGTGGAAAGCCGCGGCGCGGCGTGCCGGCGTGTTTGTGAAGTAGTGAAAGGTGTGAAGCCATCGCGTTGCGGACGGATCCTCCAAGCCCGGGCGCCGCGTCGACATGCAACGCAGCATCCCTTGAACCCGCCTTGTTTTGCCCGGGCCTCGCCGCCAAGCTATGGGGCAACGCCAAGCCCTCGATTATAGCCATGACCCCAAGCAAGCACGCCCGTCTCATCATCCTCGGCTCCGGCCCCGCCGGCTGGACGTCGGCGGTCTACGCCGCCCGCGCCAACCTCAAGCCGCTGGTGATCACCGGCCTGCAGATGGGCGGCCAGCTGATGACCACCACCGAGGTCGACAACTGGCCGGGCGATGCCCACGGGCTGATGGGGCCGGACCTGATGGCACGCATGCAGGCGCACGCCGAACGCTTCGACACCGAGGTGGTGTTCGACCACATCCACAGCGCCGACCTGTCGCAGCGCCCGTTCCGTCTCAAGGGCGACAGCGGCGAGTACACCTGCGACGCGCTGGTCATCGCCACCGGCGCCAGCGCCAAGTACCTCGGCATCGAGTCCGAGCAGAAGTTCATGGGCAAGGGCGTGTCGGCCTGCGCCACCTGCGACGGCTTCTTCTACAAGGACCAGGAGGTAGCGGTGATCGGTGGCGGCAACACCGCGGTCGAGGAAGCGCTGTACCTGTCCAACATCGCCCGGAAGGTCTATCTCGTGCACCGCCGCGACAGCCTGCGCGCCGAGAAGATCCTGCAGGACAAGCTGTTCGCCAAGGCCCAGGCGGGCAAGATCGAACTGGTCTGGGACCACACCGTCGACGAGGTGCTCGGCGACGACTCCGGCGTCAACGGCATGCGCCTGCGCTCGACCAGGGACGACAGCACCCGCGAGATCCCGGTCAACGGCTTCTTCGTGGCGATCGGGCACACCCCGAACACCTCGCTGTTCGAAGGCCAGCTGGAAATGAAGGGCGGCTACCTGCAGATCCAGTCCGGCCTCGATGGCAACGCGACCCAGACCTCGGTGCGCGGCGTGTTCGCCGCCGGCGACGTGGCCGACCAGGTCTACCGGCAGGCGATCACCTCGGCCGGGTTCGGATGCATGGCGGCGCTGGATGCGGAGAAGTTCCTCGACCAGGGTGAGTAACCGCGCTCGCGGGCTGCACGGCAGTTCGCGCGTCAGTGAGCGTCCGGCCGACGATGGCCGGGCCGGGCGTTCCGAAGCTGTTGACGCTTCGCCAAAGGCGACTGCCCGAACTCCTGCCCGGGCATGATGGTGCCTACGGCCATGCCCCACACCCACCTCGTCGACAGCCTCCACGACATCCCCGCCGACCAGTGGGACGCGCTGCACGATGGCCGCAATCCCTTCATCGCCCATTCGTTCCTGGCCGGCCTGGAGCAGCATGGCTGCGTGCGTGCGGACTGGGGGTGGACACCGCGGCACCTGACCCTGTGGCAGGACGACCGGCTGGTCGCCGCCGCGCCCGGCTACCTGAAGGACAACTCCCACGGCGAGTTCGTGTTCGACCACGCCTGGGCGCATGCCTACGCGCAGCACGGCCTCGACTATTTCCCCAAGTGGCTGTGCGCGGTGCCCTACTCGCCCGTGCCGGGGCCGCGCCTGCTCGCGCGTGATCCGGCGCATCGCCGCCTGTTGCTCGATGCGATGGTCCGGCTGGCGTCGCTCGACGGTGTTTCGTCGGCCCACGTGAATTTCCATCGCGATGACGAGGCCGCGGCCTTCACCGGAGACTGGCTCCCCCGGATCGACGTGCAGTACCACTGGCGCAACGAGGCCGGCTGGCGCGGCTTCGACGATTACCTCGCCGCGTTCGATCACAAGCACCGCAAGAACATCCGCCAGGAGCGCGCCAGGGTCGCCCGTGCCGGCATCACCTTCCGCGTGGTCGGCGGCGCCGATGCCAGCGACGGCGACCTCGCCATCGCCCACCGGTTCTACCTGCAGACCTTCGCCGAGTACGGCAACCACCCGGCGCTGACCCTGCCCTTCCTGCGGCACCTGCGCGACACGATGCCGGGCTCGCTGGTGCTGTTCCTGGCCGGGATGGAAGGCCGTGCAATCGCGGGCGCAATCTGCCTGCGCGGGGGCGACACCCTGTATGGGCGCTACTGGGGCAGCAGCGAGACGGTGCCTGGGCTGCACTTCGAGACCTGCTACTACCAGGGCATCGAGTACTGCCTGCGCGAAGGACTGACCCGCTTCGAGCCCGGCGCGCAGGGCGAACACAAGCTCGCGCGCGGCTTCCTCCCGACTTTCGTCCACAGCCGCCACTGGATCGCGCACGACGCCTTCCGCGAGGCGCTGCGCGACTGGTGCGGCCAGGAAGCCGCATCGATTCGCCGCTACGCGGCCACCCTCGCCGCGCATTCGCCATTCAAGCGTGTTGGCGGCGATGATGCCGGCCATGCCGATCCGACTGTCGCAACTTCCGGTTGACCCGGGCGCACCGTTCCCGGATCCGCGCACGGCGCTGCGCGAACCCGACGGCCTGCTCGCGATGGGCGGCGACCTGTCGCCGGCGCGGCTCCTGAACGCCTATGCCCACGGCATTTTCCCCTGGTACTCCGAGGGCCAGCCGCTGTTGTGGTGGTCGCCCGACCCGCGCACGGTGTTCCGCACCGATTCGGTTCGACTGTCGAGCCGGTTCCGGCGCTCGCTGCGCCGTTGCAACTGGGTGGTCACAGCCGATACCGCGTTCGCACAGGTGATCGACGCCTGCGCCGGGCAGCCCCGTCCCGGCCAGCCCGGCACCTGGATCACCAGCGACATGCGCGATGCGTATGAAGAAATGCATCGACTCGGCCATGCGCATTCGGTCGAGGTCCGTGACGGGACGGACCTTGTCGGCGGCCTGTATGGCGTCGCGATCGGCCGGATGTTCTTCGGCGAAAGCATGGTCAGCCTGGCGTCCGGGGGATCCAAGGTCGCGCTGGCCGCACTGGCGCGGCGGCTGCACGCCTGGGGCTGGCCATTGCTGGATGCGCAGGTCGAAAGCCCCCACCTGTTGGGGCTGGGCGCGGAGTCCTGGCCGCGGCAACGATTCCTCGGGGTGGTCGATGGGCTGACTTCGCAGTTCGAGCCGGCGGGCCGCTGGACCTCCCGTTTTGGCGAAATGCCCGCCGCCGGGCTTGCGGGTTGAGGCGGACGGACTGAATCCTCCCCGGCGGGGCCTTTTGCGTGCGGGCCGCCCGCATGACAGAATACCCGGCTTAGCGGCCGCATCTTGCGCCGCCTACAGGGAAACCACAGGAAACACATGGCAAAAGACGACGTGATCGAATTCGAGGGCTCGGTGGCGGAAACCCTTCCGAACACCATGTTCCGTGTGCGCCTCGAAAACGGGCACGAGATCATCGCCCACATCTCCGGCCGGATGCGCAAGAACTACATCCGCATCCTGACCGGCGACAAGGTCAAGGTGGAGATGACGCCGTATGACCTGACCAAGGGGCGCATCACTTACCGCATGAAGTAATTGTGGCAAGTCATTGATTAAAAAGGCGACCATCAGGGTCGCCTTTTTATTGCCTGGAAGAATCGGGGGAAGAGCCCGACCTGTGTAGGAGCGACGTAAGTCGCGATTTCACGGTGATCCCGGTTCGCGAGGAAATCGCGACTTACGTCGCTCCTACAGGAATCAAGCGCGGGTCACTCCACCGTCGCGGGCAACAGCTTCTCCGGCTCGGCATGGGCCTCGACCACCAGCTCGCCGTCCCTGACCTCGATGCTCACCCGGCCGCCGCCGATCAGCTTGCCGAACAGCAGTTCATCGGCCAGCGGGCGCTTGATCCTGTCCTGGATCACCCGCGCCATCGGGCGTGCGCCCATCAGCGGATCGAAGCCGTGTTGGGCCAGCCACTCACGCGCGTCCGGGGTCGCGCTGAGCACGACGTTCTTCTCGTGCAGTTGCGCCTCCAGCTCGATCAGGAACTTGTCGACCACACGCAGGATGTGGTCGAAGCCGAGCGCATCGAACTGCACCACCGCGTCCAGCCGGTTGCGGAACTCGGGGGTGAAGCCCTTGCGGATCACCTCCATCGCGTCGGTGCTGTGGTCCTGCTTGGTGAAGCCGATCGAGCGTCGTGCGGCCTGCGCCGCGCCGGCGTTGGTGGTCATCACCAGGATCACGTTCCTGAAATTCGCTTCGCGACCGTTGGTGTCGGTCAGCGTGCCGCGATCCATGACCTGCAGCAGGATGTTGAAGATGTCCGGATGCGCCTTCTCGACCTCGTCGAGCAACAGCACGCAATGCGGCGTCTTGACGATCTTCTCGGTCAGCAGGCCGCCCTGGTCGAAGCCGACATAGCCCGGGGGCGCACCGATCAGGCGCGATACCGAATGCGGCTCCATGTACTCGGACATGTCGAAGCGGACCAGCTCAATGCCCAACTGCAGCGCGAGCTGCCGGGTCACCTCGGTCTTGCCGACGCCGGTCGGGCCGGCGAACAGGAAGTTGCCGATCGGCTTGTCGGGATTGCCCAGGCCGGACCGCGCCAGCTTGATCGCCGAGGTCAGCGAGTCGATCGCCGGGTCCTGCCCGAAGATCACCATCTTGAGGTTGCGTTCGAGGTTCTTCAGCACGTCCTTGTCGGTCGCCGAAACCTGCTTGGCCGGGATCCGCGCCATCTTGGCGACGATCGTCTCGATCTCCTCCACGTCGATCGCCGACTTGCGGGTTTCCAGCGGCAGCAGGCGCTGGCGCGCACCGGCCTCGTCGATCACGTCGATCGCCTTGTCCGGCAGCAAACGGTCGCCGATGTGCTTCACCGACAGGTCGACCGCCGCCTGCAGCGCGTCGTCGGCGTAGGTCACGCCGTGGTGCGCCTCGTACTTGGGCTTCAGTCCCTGCAGGATCTCGAACGCCTCGCCGACGGTCGGCTCGACGATGTCGATCTTCTGGAAGCGCCGGGCCAGCGCCCGGTCCTTCTCGAAGATGCCGCGGTACTCCTGGAATGTGGTCGAGCCGATGCAGCGCAGGTCACCGGAGGCCAGCGCCGGCTTGATCAGGTTGCTGGCATCCATCGTGCCGCCCGACGCCGAGCCGGCACCGATGATGGTGTGGATCTCGTCGATGAACAGCACCGCGCCGGGCACCTTCTTCATCTGCGACAACACGCTCTTCAGGCGCTTCTCGAAATCACCGCGGTACTTGGTCCCGGCAACCAGCGCGCCCAGGTCGAGCGCATAGATGGTCGCGTCCTCCAGCACCTCCGGGACTTCGCCGTCGACGATCCGCTTGGCCAGGCCCTCGGCGATCGCGGTCTTGCCGACGCCGGCCTCGCCGACGTACAGCGGGTTGTTCTTGCGACGGCGGCACAGCACCTGGATGGTGCGTTCGACCTCTTCGGCACGCCCGACCAGCGGGTCGATCTTGCCGTCGCGGGCGAGCTGGTTGAGGTCGACCGCGAACTCCGCCAGCGGGTCGGCCTTGCCGTCGCCTTCGCCGTCGGCCGGTTGCACCTCGCCTTCCAGCGACTGGCCGTCGGCCTCCTCGCCGTGGCGGGCGATGCCGTGCGACAGGAAATTGACCACGTCCAGCCGGGCCACGTCCTGCTGGTTGAGGTAGTAGACGGCGTGCGAGTCCTTCTCGCCGAAGATCGCGACCAGCACGTTGGCACCGGTGACTTCCTTCTTGCCGGAGGATTGCACGTGGTACACCGCGCGCTGCAGCACGCGCTGGAAACCCAGGGTCGGCTGGGTGTCGCGTTCGACATCGTCGGGCAACACCGACACCGAGGTCGCGATCGCCTGCTCCAGGTCGCCGCGCAGGCGGGGGAAGTCGGCGCCGCAGGCCTTGAGGACGGCCTCTGCCGAGGGGTTGTCGAGCAGTGCGAGCAGCAGGTGTTCGACCGTCATGTACTCGTTGCGCGCCTCGCGGGCGCGCTTGTAGCACTGGCCGATGCTGAACTCGAGATCCTTGCTGAACATGGGGCGGTTGCCTCCAAAAAAGCTACTGCGATCCTAGATGGGGGTGCGCGCGAGCTTTTCCATGTCATCCCCGGTTGCCTGGAGTGTCGGCCGGAGGACCGGTTCCCATCAATTCAGGAAACGCGTCGCCCGGCAGCTTCAGGCCTTTTCCATGGTGCACAGCAGTGGGTGCTGGTTGAGCCTGGAAAACTCGTTGACCTGGGCTACCTTCGATTCGGCCACTTCACGTGTGAACACCCCGCAAACGCCGCGGCCGCGCGTATGCACGTGGAGCATGATCTGGGTGGCGTTCTCGGCGGTCATCGGGAAGAACCGCATCAACACCTCGACCACGAAATCCATCGGGGTGTAGTCGTCGTTGAGCAGCATCACCGAATACAGCGGCGGTCGGGCCACCTCCGGCTTGCCGGTTTCCACCATGGCGCCGTGCTGGTGGTCGTGGTCGGTCTGTCTGGGCATGGGCCGATTATAAAGCCGCCACCGTTGGACGCCCATGCAGCGCGCCGGGCAGAATGGCCGCAACCTGCCCCCACCTGGATGTCCCTTGAGCTATCGCGAAGGCCGTTTCTGGCAACCGGACGTGACCGTCGCCACGGTGGTGGTGCGCGACGGCCGCCTGCTGATGGTCGAGGAGACCGCCGGCGGCCGACTGGTGCTGAACCAGCCGGCCGGACACCTGGAGCCGGACGAGAGCCTGCTCGACGCCGCCCTGCGCGAAACCCGCGAGGAAACCGGTTGGGACGTGCGCCTGACCGCTTTCGTCGGCGCCTACCAGTGGAAGGCGCCGCCTCGTGCCGATGGCAGCGACGGGCGTCATTACCTGCGCTTCGCGTTCGCCGCCGAACCGGTCAGCAACGATCCCGCCCGGCCGCTGGACACCGGCATCGTGCAGGCGCTGTGGCTGACCCCGGCCGAACTGCAGGAGCAGCAGGCACGGCACCGCAGTCCGCTGGTATGGCAGGTGGTCGCCGACTGCCTGGCCGGCCGCCGCCATCCGCTGGACCTGATGCAGCAACTGGCATGACCGATCGCGCCGCCCTGCCCGCCCGGACCATCGTCGGCATGTCCGGCGGGGTCGACTCGTCGGTCGCCGCGCTGCTGCTGCGCGATGCCGGCGAACCGATCGCCGGCTTGTTCATGCAGAACTGGGCCGATGATGGAAGTGGCGATTGCCGCGCCGAGGACGACCGTCGGGACGCGGTGGCGGTGTCGGGACGGCTCGGTATCCCGATCCACTTCCGCGACTTCTCCGGCGAGTACTGGAGTGGCGTGTTCGAGCATTTCCTCGCCGAGTACGCCGCCGGCCGCACGCCCAACCCGGACGTGCTGTGCAACCGCGAGATCAAGTTCAGGCACTTCCTCGACGCCGCCCACGAGCTCGGCGCGGAGTTCATCGCCACCGGCCATTACGCCCGCGTCGCCAGCGACGGCAGCGACGGCAGCCGCCACCGCCTGCTGCGCGCGGTCGACCGCGACAAGGACCAGAGCTACTTCCTGCACCAGCTCGGCCAGGCCCAGTTGGCCGCGACCCGCTTCCCGCTGGGCGAACTGGCCAAGCCCGACGTGCGCCGGATCGCCCGCGAGACCGGTTTGCCGACCGCCGCGAAAAAGGATTCGACAGGGATCTGCTTCATCGGCGAGCGCGACTTCCGCGAGTTCCTCGGCCGCTACCTGCCCGCGCGCGAGGGCGAGATGCGCACGCCTGCCGGACAACGCATCGGGACCCATTCCGGCGTGTTCTATTACACGATCGGCCAGCGCGAGGGCCTCAACATCGGCGGCGTCCGCGGCTTCGAGCCGGCGCCGTGGTACGTGGTCGGCAAGGACGTCGCCGGCAACGTGCTGTACGTCGACCAGGGCCACGACAACCCGTGGCTGCAATCGCGCACGCTCCGGTCGGAGACCGCGCACTGGATCGCCGGATCCCCACCCGCCGCGCGATTCACGTGCACGGCGCAGACCCGCTACCGCCAGGCCGACGAAGCCTGCGAGGTCATGGTCGGCGACGACGGTACGCTGGAAGTCCGCTTCGACCGCCCCCAACGTGCAGTGACCCCCGGACAGTCCGTGGTGCTGTACGACGACGACACCTGCCTCGGCGGCGCCGTCATCGCCGCCACCGACGCTCCACTCGAACAACGCCTGAAGGCCCAGACCGCATGAGTGACCGCCCCACCCACCCGATGTCCGAGCGCGTACTGGCGCTGGCCGGCCTCGCCCAGGCCCTGGCCCAGGTGCGCCGGATCGCCGATACCGGCCAAGCCAACGAAAGCGTGCTGGCCACGTCGCTGGACTCGATCTTCCGGATCGATGCCGACACCGCGGCGACGGTCTATGGCGGTCGGGAGAACCTGCGTCCGGGCCTGATGCTGCTGCGCGACTACTTCGGCGGCCAGCCACGGGACGAGCAACTGCCGCGCCTCGCGCTGGCGGTGATGCAACTGGAGCGCCGGTTCGTGCAGGACGACGACATGGCCCACAAGGTGCAACGAGGCATCCGCGCGCAGTCCGATGCCGCCGGGCAGAACGGCAGCACCCACCCGGACGTGCTCGCGGCGCTCGGCAGCCTGTATGCCGAAACCCTCAGCCACCTGCGCCCGCGGGTGCTGGTCCAGGGCAACCCGCATTACCTCGGACAGCCCGCGGTCGTGGCCGAGGTGCGCGCGGTACTGCTGGCCGCCGTGCGCTCGGCGGTGCTGTGGCGCCAGCTCGGCGGCAGCCTGTGGGATTTCCTGCTGCGCCGTCGCGACATGGCCGCCGCGGTGGAGTCGCAACTGCGCTGATAGCCGTCGTAGCGGCAATTTAATGGGGTTTGCGGCATAATTACGGGGCTCGGTAGCGGTGTTTTTCCACCTGCTCCGTCATTCCTCCCCTGCTGCATTAGCCACGGAGCTCCCAATGGCCGACTCCTTCGCCACCCGCGCGCAACTCGACGTCAACGGCAAGTCCTACACCTATTTCAGCCTGCCGCTCCTGGGCAAGCGCTTCGACCTGGGCAAACTGCCCTACTCGATGAAGATCCTGCTGGAAAACCTGCTGCGCCATGAGGACGGCGGCATCACGGTCGGCAAGGACCACATCGAAGCGGTCGCGCAATGGGACGCGAAGGCGGAGCCGGACACCGAAATCGCCTTCATGCCGGCGCGCGTGGTGCTGCAGGACTTCACCGGCGTGCCCTGCGTGGTCGACCTGGCCGCGATGCGCGACGCCGTCAGCAAGCTCGGCGGCAATGCCAACCAGATCAACCCGCTGATCCCGTCGGAACTGGTCATCGACCACTCCGTGCAGGTCGACGTGTTCGGCCGCCCGGACGCGCTGGACATCAACGGCAAGATCGAGTTCGAGCGCAACCTGGAGCGCTACAGCTTCCTGCGCTGGGGCCAGACCGCGCTGGAGAACTTCAAGGTGGTGCCGCCCAACACCGGCATCGTCCACCAGGTGAACCTGGAGAACCTCGCCCGCGTGGTCATGGAGCGCGACGTCGATGGCACCCTGCTGGCGTTCCCCGACACCGTGTTCGGCACCGACAGCCACACCACAATGATCAACGGCATCGGCGTGCTCGGCTGGGGCGTGGGTGGCATCGAGGCCGAGGCCGCGATGCTGGGCCAGCCGTCGTCGATGCTGATCCCGCAGGTCGTCGGCTTCGAGCTGACCGGCAAGCTGCCGGAAGGCGCCACCGCGACCGACCTGGTGCTCACCGTCACCGAGATGCTGCGCAAGCACGGCGTGGTCGGCAAGTTCGTCGAGTTCTTCGGCGACGGCCTGCAGCACCTGCCGCTGGCCGACCGCGCGACCATCGCCAACATGGCGCCCGAGTACGGCGCGACCTGCGGCATCTTCCCGGTCGATGCCGAGGCGGTCCGCTACCTGCGCCTGTCCGGCCGCAGCGACGAGCAGGTCGCGCTGGTCGAGGCCTACGCCAAGGCCCAGGGCATGTGGCATGAGCCCGGCCAGGCCCCGGCGACCTATTCCGCGACGCTGCGGCTCGACATGGGCGACATCAAGCCGTCGCTGGCCGGGCCCAAGCGCCCGCAGGACCGCGTGCTGCTGTCCGACATGCAGGCCAACTTCCGCCAGAGCGTCGTGCCGCTGGTCGCCCACCGCGAGCCGACCGACCGCCAGATCCAGCGCTTCGAGAAGGAAGGCGGCGGCCAGCCGCAGGCCGATCGACTGGCGGCGCCGCCGGTCTGCTCGAAGATCAACATCCAGGACCAGGACGTCGAGCTGCGCGACGGCTCGGTGGTGATCGCCGCGATCACGTCCTGCACCAACACCTCCAACCCGGCGGTGATGCTCGGCGCCGGCCTGCTGGCGCGCAACGCCGCCGCCAAGGGCCTGACCTCGGCGCCGTGGGTGAAGCCGTCGCTCGGCCCCGGTTCGCGCGTGGTCACCGACTACCTCGAGAAGGCCGGGGTGCTGACCGATCTGGAGAAGCTCGGCTTCTACGTCGTCGGCTACGGCTGCACCACCTGCATCGGCAACTCCGGCCCGCTGCCGGAGGCGGTGTCGAGGGGCATCGCCGAGAACGACCTGGCGGTCGCGTCGGTGCTGTCGGGCAACCGCAACTTCGAGGGCCGCGTGCACTCTGAAGTGAAGATGAACTACCTCGCCTCGCCGCCGCTGGTGGTCGCCTACGCGATCGCCGGCACGGTCGACATCGACCTGACCACCGAGCCGCTGGGCAAGGACCGCGACGGCAACGACGTCTACCTGCGCGACATCTGGCCGAGCAACAAGGAAATCGGCGACGTCATCGCCGCCACCGTCGGCCCGGAGCTGTTCGCGCAGAACTACGCCGACGTGTTCAAGGGCGACAGCCGCTGGAACCAGATCGCCTCGCCGACCGGCGAGTCGTTCGCCTGGGACGAGGCCTCGACCTACATCAAGAACCCGCCGTACTTCGACGGCATGACGATGGCGGTCGGCAGCATCGACGACATCCACGGTGCCCGCGTGATGGGCCTGTTCGGCGACTCGATCACCACCGACCACATCTCGCCGGCCGGCAACATCAAGAAGGACTCGCCGGCGGGCCAGTTCCTGCAGTCGCGCGGCGTGCAGCCGGCCGACTTCAACAGCTACGGTTCGCGTCGCGGCAACGACGACGTGATGGTCCGCGGCACCTTCGCCAACATCCGCATCAAGAACCTGATGATGGGCGGCGAGGAAGGCGGCAACACGCTGTACTACGCGAAGGACGGCGGCGCCGGCGAGCGCATGTCGATCTACGACGCGGCGATGAAGTACAAGGCCGAAGGCACCCCGCTGGTGGTGTTCGCCGGCAAGGAATACGGCACCGGTTCGTCGCGCGACTGGGCGGCCAAGGGCACCATCCTGCTGGGCGTCAAGGCGGTCGTGGCGGAGAGCTTCGAACGCATCCACCGCTCCAACCTGGTCGGCATGGGCGTGCTGCCGCTGCAGTTCCTCGACGGCGAGAGCGTCAAGACCCACGGTCTGGACGGTTCCGAGACCATCGAGGTGACCGGCCTGGACGATGGCAAGGCCAAGCGCGCCACCGTGGTGGCCCGCAAGGCGGATGGCAGCGAGACGACCTTCCAGGTCAAGGTGTTGTTGCTGACCCCGAAGGAAGTCGAGTACTTCCGTCACGGCGGCATCCTGCACTACGTGCTGCGCCAGCTGGCGGCGAAGAAAGCCGCCTGATCCCGCACGGCGACGCCGGTTGCCGGCGGTTGCCCAACGGAATGGCTAACGGAAACGGAACGGGCGGCTTCGGTCGCCCGTTTTTCTTTGCGCCATCCCGACCGCCGGCGTCGTGTCAGACTCTCGCGACGCATCCAACCGCGTGCCATCGGTCGTCGCCATGAAATACCTGATATTCCTGCTGGTCGTTGCGGTCGGCGCTGTATTGCCGCTGCAGGCACTGGTCAATGCGCGTCTCGGCCAGGCCACTGCGGGGGCGGTATTCGCCGCGACGGTTTCGTTCCTGGTCGGCACCATCAGCCTGGTCCTGTTGCTGGTGGCGATGCGCCCAGCGTGGCCCAGCGTCGACCAACTGGCACGCCTTCCGGCCTGGGCATGGACCGGCGGCCTCATCGGCGCGGCCTATGTCGCCATCGCGACGCTTACCGTTCCACGGCTCGGCGCTTCGGCGCTCATATCGCTGACCGTGCTGGGCCAGCTGACGGGTGCGGTGCTGCTTGACCACTTCGGCGTTCTGCATGCGCCGCAGCCGGCCAGTCCGATGCGGATTGCCGGCGTGCTGCTGATACTGGGTGGCGTATTGCTGGTGGTCCAGCCGTGGAAACACTAGCCTCTCCAGCCGGACTGTCTACAGTCGCGGCGTCCAGCGCGCACTGGTCAGGTGCCAGTCGGCGTCCTCCAGCCGCCAGCCCGTTTCCACGTCGTAGAGTCGCGCCGCTTCCGGCAATGCCCGGCCGGAGCCTCCGGTCAGGACCGCGGTGAAGCTGACCGTCGCATGGTCCTGCGTCACCGAAGCGTCGATCGGGCCGATGGTCACCCCGACATCGCGATGGCGCAGGAAGGCCAGCGCGGCCAGCCGTTTGGCGCCGTCGCGGTCCATCCCGCCGGGACCCACGAAGTCTTCGGCCAGATGATCCTCCACCGCCGACGCGTCGCGTCGTTCCACGGCGCCACGGAGTTGCTGCATGGTTTCCCGCAAGGCCTGTTCCGGCGGAGTCTTCGCACAGCCGGCCAGCAGCAGCCCGCTCGCGGCGAGCACCAATATCCATCGCATAATGCGGTTCACAGCGAGTCTTTTCCGTGCGCATCCAAGGGATGCATCGTGGCACAAGCCCGGCCTCGCAATCCGCCTTGCCAGCCCCCGCCCCCTATGCTCCAATCATTGGAACACCGTACGCCTACGAATCGGATGCGGTTTGATATGGCGGGCGTTGCACGCCAGATCAGAACGCGCCAGATCAGACGCGCCAGATCAGAAACAGAATCCAAGGGGATCGCGATGAGTGTCGAACGTCCGTGGCTTGATCAGTATCCGGCCGGGGTCCCCGCGCAGATCGATGTCGATGAATTTCCGTCGATCGTCGCGGTGCTGGAAACCGCGATCGACAAGTACCGCGACCGTCCCGCCTTTGCGAACCTCGGCAAGACCCTGACCTACGGCGAGATAGACACCCTCAGCAGCCAGTTCGCCGCCTACCTGCTGGGCGAGCTTGGCCTGAAGCGCGGCGATCGCGTCGCGATCATGATGCCCAACTGCCTGCAGTACCCGATCGCCACGTTCGGGATCCTCCGGGCCGGGTTGACCGTGGTCAACACCAATCCGATGTACACCGCGCGCGAACTCCGCCACCAGCTGGTCGACTCCGGCGCGGTTGCGGTGCTGGTGCTCGACAACTTCGGCGATACCGTCCAGCAGGTCCTCGCCGACACCCGGGTCCGCACGGTGATCACCACCGGCCTGGGCGACATGCTGCCGTTCCCGAAGGGCGCGATCGTCAATTTCGTGCTCAGGCACGTCAAGAAGATGGTTCCCGACTACGCCATTGCCGGCGCGGTGCGGTTCAAGCAGACCCTCGCGCTGGGCGGCAAGCACACGCTGCCGGAAATCGACACCCGGCCCGACGACATCGCGTTCCTGCAGTACACCGGCGGCACCACCGGCGTGGCCAAGGGCGCGATGCTGACCCACCGCAACCTGGTCGCCAACATGCAGCAGGCGGCGGCGTGGATCGGCACCAACGTGAAGTACGGTGAAGAGACCATCATCACCGCCCTGCCGCTCTACCATATCTTCGCGCTGACGGCGAACGGACTGGTGTTCATGAAGTTCGGCGGCCTCAACCACCTGATCACCAATCCACGCGACATGCCCGGCTTCGTCAAGGAACTGAAGAAGACGAAATTCACCGCGATCACCGGCGTCAACACCCTGTTCAACGGCCTGTTGAACACGCCCGGTTTCGAGGACATAGACTTCTCCGGCCTGCACCTCACCCTCGGCGGCGGCATGGCGGTCCAGCGCGCCGTGGCCGAGCGCTGGAAGAAAGCCACCGGCTGCACCCTGGTCGAGGCCTATGGCCTGACCGAGACGTCGCCGGCGGCCTGCATCAACCCGATGGACCTGGCCGAGTACAACGGCTCGATCGGCCTGCCGATCCCGTCGACCGATGCCTGCCTGAAGGACGAGGATGGCAACGACGTTCCGGTGGGCGAAGTCGGCGAGCTGTGCATCCGCGGCCCGCAGGTCATGAAGGGTTACTGGCAGCGCCCGACGGAAACCGCCGAAGTGCTGGATGGCGATGGCTGGCTGCATACCGGCGACATGGCGAAGATGGACGAAAAGGGTTTCTTCTATATCGTCGACCGCAAGAAGGACATGATCCTGGTCTCGGGCTTCAACGTGTATCCGAACGAGATCGAGGACGTGGTCGCGATGATGCCCGGCGTGCTGGAAGTCGCCGCGGTCGGCGTTCCCGACGAGAAGTCCGGCGAGGCGGTCAAGGTGGTGATCGTCAAGAAGGACCCGTCGCTGACCGCCGAACAGGTGCTGCAGCATTCGCGCGCCAACCTGACCGGTTACAAGCGGCCGCACCACGTCGAGTTCCGCGACGAACTGCCCAAGACCAACGTGGGCAAGATCCTGCGTCGCGAGTTGCGCGACTGATCAGCCCCCCTCGCGAGCTGTGATTGTCCCGAAAGCCCCTCTCCGGAGGGGCTTTCCTGTTGTGGCACGGTTCAGGTGTAGCATCGAAAACGTGGGCTTCATCACGCCGCTCGCGCCCACCCACGCATGCGGGCGGCCACCTCAGAGGACCGCACCATGAGTTTGATCGAGAAGCTTCATCGCGTCCGTCCCTACCCGACACTGCGCATCGAAGCCGATGCCGGCGGCGACGCGCACTGGTTGTACATGCATGCCGACCACGACCGGCCTTGCTTCCGAACCGAACTGATGCACGACATGTGGAGCTACCTGTCGTCGATCACCCGGCGCGAAGGCCAGCGCGCCCCAGGCAAGTTGCGCCACGTCGTGCTCGCGTCCGATGCCTCCGCGTTCAACCTGGGGGGCGACCTTGCGCTGTTCTCGCAACTGATCCGGGACGGCAATCGCGAGCGCCTGCTCGACTATGCGCGGCGCTGCGTCGAGGGCGTCCACCATTTCCACACCGGCCTGGGCGGCGACGTCCGCACGATCGCACTGGTGCAGGGCGACGCGCTGGGCGGCGGGCTGGAACTCGCCCTGTCGTGCCACACGATCGTGGCCGAGGAAGGCGTCGACATGGGCTTGCCGGAAGTCCTGTTCGGGCTGTTCCCGGGCATGGGCGCGTACTCGTTCCTGTGCAAGCGCGTGTCACCGCAGCTGGCGGAGAGGATCATCCTCGAAGGCCGCATCTACAGCAGCGACGAACTGCACCGGTTGGGCGTGGTCGACATCCTGGTTCCGAAGGGGCGCGGAACGGCGGCGGTGCAGGACCTGATCCGCCGACAGCAGCGCGCCCCGCACGCCCACCTGGCGCTCAATGCGGTCCGCGGGATATCGCAGCCGGTGGGCTACGACGAACTGCTGGGGATCACCGAAGTCTGGGTGGATACGGCGCTGGCGCTGGATGAGCGATCGCTGCGGACGATGGACCGGATCGTCAAGGCGCAGGCGCGGCGTTCGATGGCAGAGGCTGCCGGTTGACGGCTGCCGGCTCGTACGTTCAGGGGGAGCGCTCGCCACGTGCATTCTTCGCACGATCGCGTGCGTCGAGCGCCATCCTGCCCTGGGCCAGTCCGTCGCCGAGATTGCCCAGGCGCCTGCGCCACTCGTTGACCAGTTGCCAGTCGGCCAGGCCCATGACCTCGCTGCTCGCGGACGCAAGCTTGACCAGCCCCAGGTTGCTCGCCACGCCTTTCAGCGCATGCGCCTGATCGCGCAGAAGATCCCAGTCACCCGATTCGCCGGCCGCCGCGAACCCGGCAATGCACGACTCGGCATCGGCGAGACACTGGGTGATGAATTCGCGTTCGAAGTTGTCACCCATGCCCAGGGCGGCAAGCTCATCCAGCACACCCGCGTCGAACACGCCATCGACCCGCACGGTCGCGACCGGCTCGCGGGGCGCGGCGGGTTCACCCACGCGGACGTTCAGCGCGATCTCGGCCAGGGTGTCGAGCATCCGCTTGATCGAGACCGGCTTGGCCATGAAGGCACGTGCGCCCGCCTGCTCGCACGCCTGGATCGACTCCGGCGTCACGTCGGCGCTGAGCACCAGCACCGGCGTGCGGCGCCCGCCCCCGGCCTCCATCACGCGCAATTCCTTCAGCAGGTCCAGCCCGCTGAGCCGCGGCATGTGCAGGTCGGCGATCACGACGTCGTAGTCGGAGACATCGAGCGCCGCCAGCACGCCCTCGCCGTCCGTCACGCAGGTGACGCGATGGCCGGCCTTCTGCAGGAGCCGCTGCAATACCATCCGGTTGGCGGCATGGTCGTCGGCAACGAGGACCTGCAGGCTCCTGACCCTCGCGCGGTGCCGCAGGAACGGGTCGGAGAATGCGATGACGTTCTCGGGGCTTTCAGCGACCGGATCGACCCGGCCAGCGCGCTCCGGCACGCCCGCATCGGAAGCGGCCGGCGCCGCCGCCACCCGGTCGAAGGGCACTTCCACCCAGAACCGGCTGCCGCGCTGCTCGGTGCTCTCGAACCCGATGCTGCCGCCCATCGCCTCGGCCAGTCCCTTGGCGATGGTGGTCCCCAGCCCGGTTCCGCCGTAACGACGCCCCAGGCTGACATCGGCCTGTTCGAACGCCTCGAACAGGCGGTTGCGGATCGCCATCGGCACGCCGATACCGGTATCGGTCACGGTGAACCGCAGCCTCACCCGGTCGCCGCCCTGCTCTACCACTTCGACATCGAAGCGGACCGAGCCATGGTCGGTGAACTTGATCGCATTGCCCGCCATGTTGACCAGCACCTGGCGCAGGTGCACGTCGTCACCGCATACCGCATCCGGCACGTCGGGGGCCACGGTCGCCACGTAACGCAACTGCTTGGCCCGCGCCTGTGGCTGGAGGATCAGGCCGATGCCTTCGACCAGCTCGCGCACGTCGAATGCGATGAACCTGAGCTTGACCTTGCCCGCCTCGATCGCGGAGATGTCCAGCACGTCCTCGACCAGCGACAACAGGCTGCGGGTGGACGCCTGGATGGTGTCGAGGCACTCGCGCTGCTCGCTGTCGAGCTCGGTGGTCGACAGCAGCTCGGACATGCCGGCCAGGCCGTTGAGCGGGGTGCGGAACTCGTGGCTCATGTTGGCCAGGAACCGGCTCTTGGCCTCGCTCGCGCGGCGGGCCTCGCGGGTGGCGCGGGTCAGGTCGCGCAGCAGCCCGGACAGGTAAAGCGGCACGGCCACCAGCCCGAGCAGCAGCCCGATGCCCAGGCTCCGGTTGTCCAGCCACCAGTAGTCGTTGCCGGCGATCACCGCGCCGAAGCCCAGGAACGCCGCGACGACCGCGGCGATGAGATAGCGGTTGCCGTACCGCAGGCCGTTGCCGACGGTCACCCACATCAGGATCACGTAGACCCAGCCCAGCGGCTCGCCCATGCGGATCATCGCGACGGTCATCAGGCCGTAGTCCGCGAGCATCCCGATGCAGCGGCGAACATGCGACTTCCGTGGATCGACGAGAATCCAGCCGATCAACGCGGCGCCGACCACCAGCCCGGTGAACACCAGCGCGAGGACATCGGAATAGGCCGCGACATCCAGCGTTCCACCGGCGCCGCGGACCAGCAGGTAGGCCAGCACGACCAGCAACACGGCGATGCGGATCAACGCCTGCCCGTGCTCGCTGTCCTCGCGCCGCGACAACCGCTCCTTCATCCATGACAGGGATCGTGTCATTGCCTACTCCGTGCCCGGACGGGCGGCTGCTCCTGCATAACGGCCACAGACTTCTTCCAACTGCGCCCGGTTGCGTATCAGCACATCGACGCATGCGGGGTCGAACAGGCGACCGCGCTGCGCGTAAAGGTACGCAAGCGCCGCATCGATGGTCCACGCGGGTTTGTACGGCCGGACCGAGATCAGCGCATCGAAGACATCGGCCACGGCGACGATCCGCGCTTCGAGCGGGATCTCCTCGCCCACCAGTCCGTTGGGATAGCCGCTGCCGTCGAAACGCTCGTGGTGACGCAACGCGATGATGGCGCCGGCCTGGATGAACCGGTTCCGGCTGCCGCTGAGCAGTTCGTGGCCGATGCGCGGATGGCGGCGCATGACGGCGGTTTCCGCCTCGTCCAGCGGACCGGGTTTCAGCAGCACCGCGTCGGGTATGGCGATCTTGCCGATGTCGTGCAGCGGCGCGGCCAGTTCGATCGTGCGCACTTCCTCCTCGGGCAGGCCGAGGTGCTCGGCGATCATGCCGGCCAGGTGCGCCATGCGTTCCAGGTAGACGCTGGTGCCGGTATCGCGGTACTCAATCGCACGGGCCAGGCGCGACAGGGTCTCGCGCTCGCGCTCCTCCAGCTCGTGCATGTTCGACAGCAGGCGCTGTTCAAGCGAAAGAGCGCGCTGCTTGACGCCTTCGGACTGCTGTCGCAATTGCAACAGGTTGCGGCAGCGGGCGCGCAGCTCGCGGGGACGCACCGGCTTGACGAGGAAATCGATCACTCCGGCATCGAGCGCCGCCTGCCGGATCGGCTCGTCGCCGACCACGGTCACCAGCACGATCGGAATGTCGCTGTGCAACGGAACGCGCCGGAAGCGGCGGGCGAACTCCAGCCCGTCCATGCCCGGCATGCGGTAGTCCAGCAGCAGCAGGTCCGGCAGGTTTTCGTGGCACCAGCCCAGCGCGGCATCCGGCTCGCCGAAGTCGTGCACCGCCAGGCCCGGGCCGATGTCCTCGATGATGTGCCGCAGCATCGTGCGCGCAGAGGTCTGGTCATCGACGATGACAACGTTCACAACGGCCTGCCCATGGGTGCCTCCCCCCGACGACTGTCGCCCCGAGAATACCCCCAGCGCCCCGGATCCGACAGGGCGGAATGCGTCAGGCGTTATGCTCTGGCCGCATGTAGGGGAACAGCAGCACGTCGCGGATCGACGAGGAGCCGGTCAGCAGCATCACCAGCCGGTCGATGCCGACGCCGAGCCCGCCGGTCGGCGGCAGGCCGACCTCCAGGGCGCGGATGTAGTCGGCGTCGAAGTGCATCGCCTCATCGTCGCCCCCCTCCTTCGCGTCGACCTGGGCCTTGAAGCGCGCGGCCTGGTCTTCGGGGTCGTTGAGCTCGGAGAAACCGTTGGCCAGCTCCTTGCCGCCGACGAACAGCTCGAAGCGGTCGGTCATGCCGGGGTCGGCGTCGTTGGCGCGGGCCAGCGGGCTGACCTCGACCGGATGCTCGGTGATGAAGGTCGGCTGCACCAGGGTGTGCTCGACGGTCTTCTCGAAGATCTCCAGCAGCAGCTTGCCCCAGCCCTGCGAGGGCTTGGTCGGGACGCCGAGGCGGGCGCAGTGGGCGCGCATCTTCTCGACATCGCGCAGGTCGTCGCGACTGATCTCGGGGTTGTGTTCGAGCACCGCGTCGCTCATCGACCAGCGCCGGAACGCCGGGCCGAGGTCGATCGACTGGCCGTCCCACTCTACCCGGGTGGTGCCGAGGACCGATGTCGCGACGTCGCGGATCACGCCTTCGGTCAGGTCCATGACCTCGCTGTAGGTGGCGTAGGCCTCGTACAGCTCGAGCATGGTGAACTCGGGGTTGTGCCGGGTCGACACGCCCTCGTTGCGGAAGTTGCGGTTGATCTCGTAGACCCGCTCCAGCCCGCCGACCACCAGCCGCTTGAGGTACAGCTCCGGTGCGACGCGCAGGTACAGGTCGAGGTCGAGCGCGTTGTGGTGGGTGGCGAACGGCTTGGCCACCGCGCCGCCGGGGATGTAGTGCATCATCGGCGTCTCGACCTCGAGGAAGCGCCGGCTGTCGAGCCACTCGCGCATCGCCCGGATGATCTTGCTGCGCTTGACGAACACCTCGCGCGCCTCGGGCGAGACGATCAGGTCGACATAGCGCTGGCGGTAACGCTGCTCGACGTCAGCCAGCCCATGGAACTTGTCCGGCAGCGGCCGCAACGACTTGGTCAGCAGCCGCAGGGCGTCGACCTTGACCGACAGTTCGCCGGTGCGGGTGCGGGTCAGCACGCCCTCGGCGCCGACGATGTCGCCGACGTCCCAGCCCTTGAACGCGGCGTAGGTATCGCCGAGCGCGGCGGCCTGCAGGAACAGCTGCAGCCGGCCGGACTCGTCCTGGACCTGCACGAAGCTGGCCTTGCCCATCACCCGCTTGAGCAGCAGGCGGCCGGCGACGGCGACGCGGTGGCCCTTGGCCTCGAGCGCCTCGGCGGTCCATTGCTCCGCGTCGGCGTACTCGGCCTGCAGGTCGCCGGCGTAGTCGCCACGGCGGAAGTCGTTCGGGAACGCCACGCCCTGCCCGCGCAACGCCGCCAGTTTGGCGCGACGCTCGGCGATCAGCTTGTTTTCGTCGGGCGGCGTCGGGGTGGCGTTGTCGGTCATGGTGGAGTCGGTCATGGAATGGGGGCGTTTGTAGGAGCGACGTTAGTCGCGATGTCACTGAAGCCGTTTGCGTCGTGCGGTCGCGACTTACGTCGCTCCTACAACGGAGGGCTTATGTGGCGTCGGCGCGTTTGGCGCCGGCTTCCAGCCCGGATTTCAGGCTCGCCTCGACGAACTCGTCCAGGTCGCCATCCAGCACCTTCTGCGTATCGCTGCGCTCCACCCCGGTGCGCAGGTCCTTGATCCGCGACTGGTCGAGCACGTAGTTGCGGATCTGGCTGCCCCAGCCGATGTCGGACTTGGTCGCCTCGACCGCATCGCGCTCGGCGTTGCGCTTCTGGATCTCCAGCTCATAGAGCTTGGCGGCCAGCATCTTCATCGCATTGTCGCGGTTCTGGTGCTGGCTGCGGCCGGTCTGGCAGGCGACCACGGTGTTGGTCGGGATGTGGGTGATACGCACCGCCGACTCGGTCTTGTTGACGTGCTGGCCACCGGCGCCGGAACTGCGGTACACGTCGGTGCGCAGGTCGGCGGGGTTGATGTCGATCTCGATGTTGTCGTCGACTTCCGGCGACACGAACACCGCGGTAAAGCTGGTGTGGCGGCGGTTGTCGGAGTCGAACGGCGACTTGCGCACCAGCCGGTGCACGCCGGTCTCGGTCTTGAGCCAGCCGTAGGCGAAGTCGCCTTCGACCCGGACCGTGGCCGACTTGATGCCCGCCACTTCACCGCCACTGACTTCCATCAGTTCGGCCTTCCAGCCGCGCGACTCGGCCCAGCGCAGGTACATGCGCAGCAGGATCTCGGCCCAGTCCTGCGCCTCGGTGCCGCCGGCGCCGGCCTGGATGTCGACGAACGCCGCGGCGCCGTCCATCTTGCCGGAGAACATGCGCTGGAATTCGAGCTTCTCGACTTCGATCGTGGTGGCATCGACATCGTCGACCACGGCCTGCGCGGTCGACTCATCGTTTTCCATCTCGGCCAGCTCAAGCAGCTCCTCGGCGCTGGCCAGGCCTTCCGTCAGGCTGCCGATGCTGAGCACCTTTTCCAGCGAAGCGCGCTCGCGGCCCAGTGCCTGGGCGCGATCGGCGTCGTTCCATACATCGGGGCTTTCCAGCTCCCGGTTTACTTCTTCGAGACGTTCGACCTTGGCATCGAAGTCAAAGGTACCCCCTCAGCGCATCCAGCCGACCCTTGAGGTCGACGATGCGCTGGCGGACGGGATTCAGTTCGATCATGTCCGTGGTTTGTCCGTGATTCTGCGGCGGAAAATTGACCGGCAATTCTAGCAGGTGCCATCCGCGGTGGCGGGAGGATCGCCAGCCGATTCTCCTCTTCCGATGCGTTCTTCCAGGAAGTGGCGGTAGCGCCGACATTCCCCCGCCAGCCGCAGCCGCTACAGCAGTTCCAGCCAGGGGATTGCGGCGTTCGCGGTCGCGTAGAACACCGTGCAATACCTCAGGATCCAGTCAGGCCGGCTCCGGTCCATGGGTTCGTGGCTCCACCGGGTCCAGGGCCAGCCCTTCTTGCTCGGGTCGGCGGTATGCACTTCCTCGATCCGGTCCGGTATCGGTACCAGATCGAGTTCCCTCACCACCCGTGTCTTGAGGTCCAGGTCGACCCCGTCCACCACCAGGTAACCCTGCGGCACCACCAGCCGGGCGATGTTGCGCAGGCACTTTTCGGCGAGCACGTCGTCCATCGGCCCGAGGAAGTTACGCGCCAGCACCACGTCCTGTGGTCCCAGCAGGTCGAGCAGGCGCGGGTCGGTGGCGTCGCAGGCGCTCCAGGCCACCCCCTCGCGCAACCAGTCCTGTACCCGGACCGCGCCGCCCGGCAACGGTTCGACCAGCCCCTCGAATGGCGCCAGCTGGGTCGCCACGTCATTGCCACCACCGAGGTCGTACAGTCCTCCGGCCACCGCCGGTGCGTTGGCCCGGTAGACACCTCGCCTGGCGACTTCGACCACCTCGGCGGAAATATCCACGCCCTGCGCGACCACGTTGAAATCCGGCCGCGCGGTGCGGATCACCCACAGTGCGGAATACAGTTCGACGCCGGTGCTGCAGCCGACGGAGGCGAGCCGCACGGTGGCGCCCTGTTCAAGATGGCAGAGACGGTCCCGCAGCACTTCCAGCTGCGGCACGTTGCGCATGAACCAGGTGGCATGCGACTGCTGCCGCTCGGTGTCGCGGATGTAATGGTCGTAGACGAAGGTGCCGACCCGGCGCATCAGCCGCGTATCCAGGAAGGCGTTCGGCAACCGCCTCCAGATGTATCGAACCGGCCGTACGCAGGGGGCGAAGATCGTCGCGAACATGCTGCTGCTCATGCGGACCCCCGGTTGCATCGTCATATGCATCCCGCAACGGCCCCAAGGGCGGCATGCGGCCACCCGCGCCCGGTTCAGATCCCTTCGCGATGGACGACCACCAGTTGCACGGCGCCGCCGCCGCGATAGTCGTCGGGTTCCAGCCGATAGGCGATGCGGATCCGGGCCGGCGGTGGCTGCCCGTCCCAGCCGCCGAAATGGATGGCATTCAGGCGCAACCCGGCGTGGTCGAGTTCCAGCTTCAGATGGCGCTCGCCGACGACCCGCCAGCGGGCCACCTCGAACTCGCCGTCGAACTGCGGCTCTGGGAACGCCTGCCCCCACGGGCCGCCATGGCGCAGGGCCTCGGCGTGCCGGTGGTTGAACTCTTCGCGCTGCAACTCGCCATCGCTGAGGATCTCGACGCGCAGCAGGTCCGGGGTCAGCAGGCGTTCGGCGCACTCCCGGAAGGCCTGCTCGAAAGCCTGCAGCGCCTGTAACGGCAACGACAGTCCCGCGGCCATCGCGTGGCCGCCGTATTTGCCGAGCAGGCCCGGATGGCAGGCGTCCACGGCCGCGAGGGCGTCGCGGATGTGGAAGCCGGGGATCGACCGGGCCGATCCGCGCAGGAGATCGCTGCCGGGTTCGGCCGGTGCGAACGCGATCACGGGACGGTGCAGGCGTTCCTTCATCTTCGAGGCGACCAGCCCCACCACACCCGGATGCCAGGACGGATCGTGCAGGCACACGGCCACCGGCGCCGTCGCCGCGTCGAGCGCCACCGCGGCAAAAGCCATCTCGGCTTCGTCGGTCATCTGCTGCTGCATGGCGCGGCGCTCGACGTTGATCCGGTTCAACGTATGGGCGATCTCGCGGGCCTGTGCTGGATCGTCGGTCAGCAGGCATTCGATCCCGAGCGCCATGTCTTCGAGCCGGCCGGCGGCATTCAACCGTGGCGCGATGGCAAAACCGATGTCGCTGGCGGAAAGCCGGGCCGGGTCACGCTGGGCGACTTCGATCAGGGCGCCCAGGCCGGCACTGCCCTCCCCCGCACGCAGCCGGCGCAGCCCCGCCGAAACGAGGGCCCGGTTGTTGGCATCGAGCGGAACCAGGTCCGCCACCGTGCCGACGGCGACCAGGTCGAGCAGGCGCGACAGGTCCGGGCCGTTGCCGTCGAAAACGCCGGCTTCACGCAACCGTCGACGCAGGGCGAGCAGGACATAGAACATCACCCCCACCCCGGCCAGTACCTTGCTGGGGAACGGATCGCCCGGCTGGTTGGGATCGACGATCGCATCGGCCGGCGGCAGGGTCTCGCCTGGCAGATGGTGGTCGGTCACCAGCACCTGCCAGTCGCGCGCCCTGGCCGCGGCGATGCCGGCGTTGCACGCGATGCCATGATCGACCGTCACCAGCAGGTCCGGTTGCAACCCCGCAAGTTCCTCGACCAGCGCCGGGGACAAGCCGTAACCGTGGACGAGGCGGTTCGGCACGGCATGCGACACTCGCCTGGCGCCGAGCATCCGCAGGCCGCGCACCCCCACCGCGCAGGCGGTGGCGCCGTCGCAGTCGAAATCGCCGACGACCACGATGTGGCGATCGTCGGCGATCGCATCGGCCAGCAGCCGTGTCGCGGCATCGAGGCCAAGCAGGCTGTCGGGAGGCAACAGGTTGGCGAGCCGGGGCTGGGCCAGCTCGATGGATCCGGCACCCCGGGCACCATAGATCCGCTGCAGCAGTGGCGGAACGTGGTCGGGCCAGGGCCCCGAACTGACCGGCGCGCGGCGGCGCAGTGTTGTGGTCGGCGTCATTCCGGTTCGTTGTCCGGCGGACGCTGGACAAACGACTGCAGCGGACGGCGCCAGAAGCGCCATCGATGCGCGCGCGCAAGGCGGAAGCGCCGGCCGTCGCCGAACTCGAGCGAGGCGCCGTCGAGCTTGCCCGACCCCAGGTCGGCAATCATCGGGGCGAACCAGTCGCGGTCGAGCACGGCCAGGTCGCGGATGTCGCGCAGGTCCAACAGCCGTTGCCCCTCGCCCCGCTGCCAGCGTTCGGGCAGTGGTCCCGTTGCGACGTGAGCGGCTCCCGCGAATGCCTGGATCGCGTCATCGCCGCCCAGTATCTCGCTGAAACCGGTGCGCACATGGTCCGGCATGCGACCCGCACCCCAGAACCACAGCGAGTTGACCGGGGTCAGTCCGGCAGCCGCGCGGCGCTGGTTGTGCGGGTGGTTGTGCAACACGATCTGGGCCTCGCTCAGCAAGGCCCTCCAGCGCCGACCGTCGCTGCCTTCCGGCAGGTGCTCGAACAGGTCGGCACCCAGCGCACGTGCAGGATCTGCCAGAACGGGCAGCCGTGCCCCTTCAGGCAGGCGCAGGTACCAGCGCGTGGGAACCGGGGCGTCGATCGGGAAGCCGGCATCGCCAAACAGTGGCTTGAGTGCCGGCAGCAGCGCATCGGTATCGGCGCGGGTCAGGCCGAGGGCGTCTCCATGGGCCAACAGGCGCGCGCCATTGATGTCGGGCTGGACATAGACCGGATCGGCGCGCATCCAGCCGCTGCCGGCCGCGTTGCCGGCATCGCGCTGGCGGGTTACCGCGGCAACCGGCCAGCCGCGCGGCAGGATGTCGAACACGCGCGGGAGCGGATCGGCTTCGACATCGTCCTGGTCGGCCCGGCCGAGCCATTGCGCGGTCGGTTGCAACAGGCGTTGCCCGCCGAATCGCGCACGCGGCGGCAGCAGCAGGGTGGCCGTGCCCACCGGTGCTCAGCCCTCGTAGCGGACGGCGATGATGTCGTACTCGCGGGTGCCGCCGGGGGCGTCGATGCTGACGCTGTCGCCCTCGTGCTTGCCGATCAGGGCGCGCGCGACCGGCGAGGAGATCGCTATCAGGCCCTGCTTGATGTCGGCTTCGAGGTCGCCAACGATCTGGTAGGTGCGCTCCTCGTCGGTGTCGGTGTCGGCCAGCTCGACGGTGGCGCCGAACACGATGCGCGAGCCGGCGTTGAGCGACGAGATGTCGATCACCTGGGCATGCGACAGCTCGGCTTCGAGCTGCTTGATGCGGCCCTCGATGAAACCCTGCTGTTCGCGGGCGGCGTGGTACTCGGCGTTCTCCTTGAGGTCGCCATGGGCGCGGGCCTCGGCGATCGCGTGGATCACGGCCGGGCGCTTGGTGGACTTGAGCTCGTCGAGCTCGGCGCGCAGTCGCTGCGCGCCCTTGCTGGTGATGGGTGCTTGCATGGTGGAATCCTGCTGCCGGCCAGGCCGGCGGTGGTTCTGTCAGTCGGGAGATTGTGGATCGATTGTGCTCGATCCCGATTGTGCACGGATAGCCGCTGGAGCGTGTGCAAACGGTATGGGCCTGTAGGAGCGACGTAAGTCGCCATCGGGAGCCGGTGTCGCCGGCCGGCTTCCCATCGCGACTTACGTCGCTCCTACAAGGAACCTACGCGGACGCTGGGTCAGCGGCTGCCGTTCACCTCGGCGTGCAGTTCCTGCAGCGACCACACCGGGCCGGTGCCGCGGAACTCCATCGATTGCACCAGCGCACGCGCGCCGGCGACGGTGGTCGAGTACGTGACCCGCTGCTGCAGCGCCTCGCGGCGGATCGAGAACGAGTCGGAAATCGCCTGCCGGCCTTCGGTGGTGTTGATGATGTAGGCGATCTCGCCGTTCTTGATCAGGTCGACGATGTGCGGGCGGCCCTCGGTGACCTTGTTGATCGCCTCGCACTCCAGCCCCTGCTCGCGCAGGAAGGCGGCGGTGCCGTGGGTGGCGACCAGCGAATAGCCGCGGCGCACGAGGTCCTGCGCGACCGACACGACCCGCTGCTTGTCCGGGTCGCGTACCGACACGAAGACCTTGCCGCCATCGGGCACGCTCTTGATCCCGCCGGCCTCCTGCGCCCGCGCCATCGCCGCGCCGAAGCTGCGGCCGACGCCCATGACCTCGCCGGTCGAGCGCATCTCCGGCCCGAGGATCGGATCCACGCCCTGGAACTTGGCGAACGGGAAAATCGCTTCCTTGACCGAGTAGTAGTCGGGGATGACCTCGGCGGTCGCACCCTGCTCGGCTAGAGTCTTGCCGGCCATGCAACGCGCAGCGATCTTCGCCAGCGGCATTCCGGTGGCCTTGGACACGAACGGCACCGTGCGCGACGCGCGCGGGTTCACTTCCAGCAGGTAGATGGTGTCGTCGCCGCTCGCGTCAGTCTGGATCGCGAACTGGGTGTTCATCAGCCCGACCACGTCGAGCGCCTTGGCCAGCGCGACGACCTGTTCGCGCAGCCGCGCCTGGGTGGCGGCGGACAGCGAGTACGGCGGCAGCGAGCACGACGAGTCGCCCGAATGCACGCCGGCCTCCTCGATGTGCTCCATCACGCCGCCGATCAGCACGTTGCCGTCCTTGTCGGCGATCACGTCGATGTCGACCTCGACCGCATTGTCGAGGAAGCGGTCGAGCAGCACCGGCGACTTCTCCGAGACCCTGACCGCGTCACGGATGTAGCGCGACAGGTCGGCGTCGGAATGCACCACTTCCATCGCCCGGCCGCCGAGCACGTAGCTCGGGCGCACGACCAGCGGATAGCCGACCTCGCGGGCGAGCGCGATCGACTCGTCGGCGTTGCGGGCGATGCGGTTCGGCGGCTGCTTCAGGCCGAGGTTCTCGACCAGCTGCTGGAAGCGCTCGCGGTCCTCGGCCAGGTCGATGCTGTCGGGGCTGGTGCCGATGATCGGCACGCCGGCGGCTTCCAGGTCCTGCGCCAGCTTCAGCGGAGTCTGGCCGCCGTACTGGACGATCACGCCCCTGGGCTTTTCGAGGTCGCAGATTTCCAGCACGTCCTCGAGCGTCAGCGGCTCGAAGTACAGGCGGTCGGAGGTGTCGTAATCGGTCGACACGGTCTCCGGGTTGCAATTGACCATGATGGTTTCGTAACCATCCTCGCGCAGCGCGAGCGCGGCGTGCACGCAGCAGTAGTCGAACTCGATGCCCTGCCCGATCCGGTTCGGGCCGCCGCCGAGCACGATGATCTTGTCGCGGTCGCTCGGGTCGGCTTCGCACTCGTCCTCGTAGGTCGAGTACATGTAGGCGGTGGTGGTGGCGAACTCGGCGGCGCAGGAGTCGACCCGCTTGTACACCGGGCGAACGCCGAACGCGCGGCGCAGGGTGCGCACCGCAGCCTCGTCGGTACCCGTCAGCTGGGCGATGCGGGCGTCGGAAAAACCGAGACGCTTGAGCGCGCGCATGCGATTGGCGTCGAGCGCTGACAGACCGGCTTCGGCGACCTTCTTTTCGGCGGCGATGATCTCTTCGATCTGGTCGAGAAACCACGGGTCAACGAACGACAGGGTGTGCACGTCCTCCACGCTCATGCCGGCGCGGAAGGCGTCGCCGATATGGAAGATGCGTTCCGGGCCCGGCTCCTTGAGCTCGCGCCGCAGTTTGGTCCGGTCATCCTCGCTGGACAGGTCCAGGCCGGTCGGGTCGAGCCCGACCTTGCCGGTCTCCAGCCCGCGCAGTGCCTTCTGCAGCGACTCCTGGAAGGTGCGGCCCATCGCCATCACTTCGCCGACCGACTTCATCTGGGTGGTCAGGCGCGAATCGGCGGCCGGAAACTTCTCGAATGCGAAGCGCGGGATCTTGGTGACCACGTAATCGATCGCCGGCTCGAACGACGCCGGGGTCGCGCCGCCGGTGATCTCGTTGCGAAGCTCATCGAGCGTGTAGCCGACCGCGAGCTTGGCCGCGACCTTGGCGATCGGGAAGCCGGTCGCCTTCGACGCCAGCGCCGAGGAGCGCGACACCCGCGGGTTCATCTCGATCACCACCACGCGGCCGTTCTGCGCGTTGATGCCGAACTGCACGTTGGAGCCGCCGGTGTCGACGCCGATCTTGCGCAGCACCGCGATCGAGGCATCGCGCAGGCGCTGGTATTCCTTGTCGGTCAGGGTCTGCGCCGGGGCGACGGTGATGGAGTCGCCGGTGTGCACGCCCATCGCGTCGAAGTTCTCGATCGAGCAGACGATGATGCAGTTGTCCGCGGTGTCGCGGACCACTTCCATCTCGAACTCCTTCCAGCCCAGCACCGATTCCTCGACCAGCACCTCGTTGGTCGGCGAGAGCTCGAGGCCGCGCTTGACGATCTCCTCGAACTCCTCCTTGTTGTAGGCGATGCCGCCGCCGCTGCCACCGAGGGTGAAGCTGGGGCGGATGATGGTCGGGTAGCCGACGGCCGCCTGGATCTCGACCGCCTGCTCGAAGGTCTTGGCGACCGCCGCCTTCGGGCATTCCAGGCCGATCTCGGCCATCGCCACGCGGAACAGCTCGCGGTCCTCGGCCATGCGGATCGCATCGCGCGAGGCGCCGATCAGTTCGACGTCGTACTTCTCCAGCACGCCGTTGTCGGCGAGGTCGAGCGCGCAGTTGAGCCCGGTCTGGCCGCCCATGGTCGGCAGCAACGCGTCGGGCCGTTCCTTGGCGATGATCTTCTCGACCGTCTGCCAGTTGATCGGCTCGATGTAGACCGCGTCGGCCATGTCCGGGTCGGTCATGATCGTCGCCGGGTTGCTGTTGACCAGCACCACCCGGTAACCCTCGTCGCGCAAGGCCTTGCAAGCCTGGGCGCCGGAGTAGTCGAACTCGCAGGCCTGGCCGATCACGATCGGGCCGGCGCCGATGATCAGGACGGTCTTGATGTCGGTACGCTTGGGCATGTCAGTGCGCCTCGGCTTTCTTGTCATTCATGGAGGCGACGAACCTGTCGAACAGCGGCGCCACGTCGTGCGGGCCGGGACTGGCCTCGGGGTGGCCCTGGAAACTGAAGGCCGGCGCATCGGTCAGGGCGATGCCCTGGTTGGAGCCGTCGAACAGCGAACGGTGGGTCACGCGCACGTTGGCTGGCAGCGTCGCCTCGTCCACCGCGAAGCCGTGGTTCTGGCTGGTGATCATCACCCGGCCGCTGTCGAGGTCCAGCACCGGGTGGTTGGCGCCGTGGTGGCCGTACTTCATCTTCAGGGTCTGGGCGCCGACCGCGAGGCCGAGCAACTGGTGGCCGAGGCAGATGCCGTAGGTCGGGATCTTTTTGTCGACGAACTCGCGGATCGCCGCGATCGCGTAGTCGCACGGCGCCGGGTCGCCCGGACCGTTGGACAGGAACACGCCGTCGGGCTTGAGCGCGAACACTTCGGCCGCGCTGGTCTGCGCCGGCACCAGCGTGACCTTGCAACCGCGCTCGGCGAGCATCCTCAGGATGTTGTGCTTGACCCCGAAGTCATAGGCAACGACGTGGTGGATGGCCTCGGCGCGGACGAACTCGCCGCTGTCGAGGTCGAGCTGGCCGTCGAGCCACTGCAGCGGCTCGCGGATGCAGACTTCCTTGGCGAGGTCCATGTCCTTGAGCCCGGCGAACTTGCGCGCCGCTTCCAGCGCCTTCTCGGCATCGAGGCCGTCGCCGGCCATGATCGCGCCGGACTGGGCGCCGGTCTCGCGCAGCAGCCGGGTCAGCTTGCGGGTGTCGATGTCGGCGATCGCGACCACGCCGCGTTTGGCCAGCCACTCCGGCAGTGCGACCTGGTTGCGCCAGTTGCTCGGTCGGCGCGGCACGTTGCGCACGATCAGGCCGGCGGCCCAGGCCCGGGTCGACTCGTCGTCGTTGTCGGTGCAGCCGGTGTTGCCGACGTGCGGATAGGTCAGGGTGACCAGCTGGCGGGCGTAGGACGGGTCGGTCAGGATTTCCTGGTAACCGGTCATCGCGGTGTTGAACACCACTTCGCCGACCGAAAGGCCGGGCGCGCCGACGGAAATGCCCTCGAAGATGGTGCCGTCTTCGAGCGCAAGGATTGCGGGTTGGTTCACGGGGATCGCCTTGATTGCCAGGGAATCCTGACTCCACCAGGCGCAGCGCAAACCGGAATGCAGGTTGCAGCAAAGCGCGGACACGGTGCGGGACCGGTCCGAAAATGGAGTTCAGGCGAACGGGAATTCTAGCGATGAAGTCGCCTGGACGCCAGCGGCTTGTTCAGTCGCGGTGCGGATATCCACCCAGGTCCCGGGCCCGTGTAGGAGCGACGTAAGTCGCGATAGGCAGTCGTGCAGCGGTCGAAGGTCCCATCGCGACTTACGTCGTTCCTACAGGAGGTCGCGGAGTCCGTAGCTTCCGGGGTCCCGGCCGGCCAGCCGCGCGGCCGCATGCAATGCCCCGCGGGCGAACACGTCGCGATTGGTCGCCCGGTGGACGAGCTCCACCCGCTCGCCCAGGCCGGTGAACTGCACCAGGTGCTCACCAACGATGTCGCCGGCACGGATGGCGGCGTGGCGTGGTGTCGCCCCGCCCTCCTCCGCGCACGCGCCCAGCACCAGCGCCGTGCCCGACGGGGCATCCTTCTTGTGCACGTGGTGGGATTCGACGATGTCGCAATCCCAGCCCGGCAGCGTCCGGGCCGCGCGCTCGACCAGCTCGCACAACACCGCCACGCCGAGGCTGAAATTGGCCGCCCACAACACCGGAATGCGCGCGGAGGCACGGTCGATCGCCGCGCGCTGCTCCGGCCCCAGTCCGGTCGTGCCCGACACCAGCGCGGCGCCGCGTTCGAGACACAGCCCGAGGATGGCGTCGAAACCCGCCGGCAGGCTGAAATCGATCGCGACATCGAACGCGGGAACACCGTGGAGTTCGGCCACCGAGAACTGCGGCACGCCATCCACCACCCGCTGCGCCGGCTTGCTGCGCGACACCGCGGCAACCAGCTGGATATCGTCGCGTTCGGCCGACAGCCGCGACAGGGCCTGGCCCATGCGGCCCGAGGCGCCGTGGATGAGGATGCGGATAGGCGGGTTCATCGACGCAGGCTAGCCGGCCCGGCAAGGGCCGACAAGCACGTTGTCGGGATCAGGAGGTCATCCGGTCCCAGAAGCCCTTCACCCCGTCGAGGAAGGTCGACGAACGCGGCGAGTGCTTGCGTGCGTTCTCGCCGGTAAAGGTCGCCTCCAGCTTCGCCAGCAGCTCACGCTGCTCGCTGGTCAGGTTGACCGGGGTCTCGACCACGACGCGACAGTACAGGTCGCCGGTACGGCGGCTGCGAACCGACTGAACGCCCTTGTCGCGCAGCCGGAATACCTTGCCGGTCTGGGTTTCGGTCGGGATCCGCAGCTCGACCTCGCCACCCAGGGTCGGCACCCGGATGGTGTCGCCCAGCGCGGCCTGGCCAAGGCGGATCGGCACGTCGCAATGCAGGTCGTCGCCGTCGCGCTGGAAAATCTCGTGCTCGCGCACGCGCACGTCGACGTAGAGGTCGCCCGGCGGCGAACCGGCCGGCCCCGCTTCGCCCTCGCCGGCCAGGCGGATGCGGTCGCCGTTGTCGACGCCCGCGGGGATCTTGACCGACAGGGTCTTGGTCTTCTCGATACGGCCCTGGCCGTGGCAGTCGCCACAGGGATTGGCGATCGTCTGGCCGCGGCCGCCGCAATGCGGGCAGCCCTGCTGCATCGAGAAAATGCCGCGCTGGAAGCGCACCTGGCCACGACCGTTGCAGGTCTGGCAGGTATCGAGTTTGCCGTCGGCCGAGCCGCTGCCGTCGCAGGTTTCGCACTCGTCCAGCGTGGGGATCTCGACCTGCTTCTCGATGCCGCGGACGGCCTCTTCCAACGACAGCTCCATCACGTAGCCGATGTCGGCACCGCGACGCGGACCGCGGCCACCACCGGCGCCACCCCCGAAGATGTTGCCGAAGATGTCACCGAAGATGTCGCCCATGTCGGCGTAGCCGGCACCCGCCCCGGCGCCGCCCATGCCGTGCTCGAACGCGGCATGGCCGTGCTGGTCGTACATGCGCCGGCGATTGGCATCGGCCAGCACCTCGTACGCCTCCTTGCACTCCTTGAACGAGGCTTCGGCGGCGTGGTCGCCCGGGTTGCGGTCCGGGTGGTACTTCATCGCACAGCGGCGGTAGGCCTTCTTCAGGTCGTCGGCACCGGCATCGCGGGCCACGCCCAGGACTTCGTAGTAATCGCGCTTGCTCATCTTCCACTGCTTCCCTGCCCCACCGGATGACCGGGACGGGGACTGGTGGTCATGCAACAACGGGCCCGGAATCGCGCGTGGCGACCCGGGCCCTCAATACGTCCACGCCCGCAGGCGTGGACCTGGTTCGAACGGAGGACCTGGACGCCTTACTTCTTCTCGTCGTCCTTGACCTCGGTGAACTCGGCGTCGACCACGTCGTCGGCGGCCTGGCCCGCACCGGCACCGGCGTCACCGGCCGCATCCGCGCCCGGCTGCTGCGACTGCAGCGCCGCCATCAACGCCTGCACGGCCTCTTCCAGCGCCTTGCTCTTGGCCTCGATCTGCGACTTCTCGTCGCCCTTCATCGCAGTCTCGAGCTCGGCAATCGCGCTTTCGGCCGCACCGATCGCGTCGCCCGGCAGCTTCTCGCCGTTCTCCTTGATGGTGCTGCGGGTCATGTGGATCAGGCCGTCGGCCTGGTTGCGTGCCTGCACCAGCTCGTGGAACTTCTGGTCTTCCTCGCGGTTGGCCTCGGCGTCGGCGACCATCTTCTGGATCTCTTCGTCCGACAGGCCCGAGCCGGCCTTGATCTCGACCTTCTGCTCCTTGCCGGTCTTCTTGTCCTTGGCGGTCACGTGGACGATGCCGTTGGCGTCGATGTCGAACGACACCTCCACCTGCGGCATGCCGCGCGGCGCCGGCTCGATGCCGGACAGGTCGAAGCGCGCCAGCGACTTGTTGTAGCGGGCCTGCTCGCGCTCGCCCTGCAGCACGTGCACGGTGACCGCGGACTGGTTGTCCTCGGCGGTCGAGAAGGTCTGCGACGCCTTGGTCGGCACCGTGGTGTTCTTTTCGATGATCTTGGTGAACACGCCGCCCAGGGTCTCGATGCCGAGGCTCAGCGGGGTCACGTCGAGCAGCAGCACGTCCTTGACGTCGCCGGCCAGCACGCCGCCCTGGATCGCGGCGCCGAGCGCGACGGCCTCGTCGGGGTTCACGTCCTTGCGCGGCTCCTTGCCGAAGAACTCCGCCACCGCTTCGCCGACCTTCGGCATGCGGGTCTGGCCACCGACCAGGATCACCTCGGCGATGTCGCTGGCGCGCAGGCCGGCGTCGTTCAGCGCGGTGCGGCACGGGCCGATCGTCTTCTTGACCAGATCGTCGACCAGCGACTCCAGCTTGGCGCGGGTCAGCTTGATGTTGAGGTGCTTCGGGCCGCTCGCATCGGCGGTCACGTACGGCAGGTTGACCTCGGTCTGCTGCGCGGACGACAGCTCGATCTTGGCGCGCTCGGCGGCGTCCTTGAGGCGCTGCAGGGCCAGGTGGTCCTTGCGCAGGTCGATGCCCTGGTCCTTGTTGAATTCGTCGACGAGGTAATCGATGACGCGCTTGTCGAAGTCCTCGCCACCCAGGAAGGTGTCGCCGTTGGTGGCCAGCACCTCGACCTGCATCTCGCCGTCGACCGAGGCGATTTCAATGATCGACACGTCGAAGGTGCCGCCGCCGAGGTCGTACACCGCGACCTTGCGGTCGCCGCCCTTCTTGTCCATGCCATAGGCCAGCGCGGCCGCGGTCGGCTCGTTGATGATGCGCTTGACGTCGAGCCCGGCGATCCTGCCGGCGTCCTTGGTCGCCTGGCGCTGGCTGTCGTTGAAGTACGCCGGCACGGTGATCACCGCCTCGCTGACGGTCTCGCCCAGGTAGGCCTCGGCGGTCTTCTTCATCTTGCTCAGCACTTCGGCGGAGATCTGCTGCGGCGCCATCTTCTTGCCGTCGGCAGTCGCGACCCAGGCGTCGCCATTCTCATGCGCGACGATGCTGTACGGCACCAGCTCGAGGTCCTTCTGCACTTCGCCGTCGGTGAACTTGCGGCCGATCAGGCGCTTCACCGCATAGAAGGTGTTCTTGGGGTTGGTGACGGCCTGGCGCTTGGCCGAGGCGCCGACGAGGATCTCGCCGTCCTTGGTGTAGGCGACGATGGATGGCGTGGTGCGGTCGCCTTCGGCGTTCTCGATGACCTTCGCCTTGCCGCCTTCCATGATCGCCACGCACGAATTGGTCGTGCCCAGGTCGATACCGATGATCTTGCCCATGGTGTTGCTCCCTCTTGAATCCGGATGTTTTGGGGCGGTCTTTGCCGCCGATGAACGCTATCTGGGGTCGGCGTCCGGCAGTTCAAGAACCGCCGCGGACCGCACGATTCAGTCGTGGTTGCTGACGACGACCAGCGCCGGGCGCAACAGACGCTCGTTCAGCAGCCAGCCCTTCTGGTAGACCTGCACGACGTGGCCGGGCGGGTGCTCGGCGCTGTCGACCGTGCTCATCGCCTGGTGGTGGTCGGGGTTGAACGGCTGTCCGGCCGGGTTGACCTCGACCAGGCCGTTGTCGGCGGTGACCTTCAGCAGCTGCTTGAGGGTCAGCTCGATGCCCTGGCGCAGCGCGACGGCATCCTCGCCTGCCGCGGCGAGGCCGGCTTCCAGGCTGTCGATGACCGGCAACAGCTCGGCCAGCAGGCGTTCGTTGGCGAACTTGCGCGCCGTGTCGCGCTCGCGCTCCAGGCGCTTGCGCTGGTTTTCGAGGTCGGCGCGGTCACGCAGGGTGTCTTCGCGCAGCTGGGCGAGCTCGGCCTGGACGGCCTCCAGTTCGGCCGCGAGGGGGGATTGCTCGTTATCGACGGCGGCCTGCTCGGCCGCGTCCTTCATGGGTTCGGTGGTCATGCTGGGCTCTGGTCCTGGCGCGCACGGGCATGGATCCCGTGGATATGTTGACGACAGGAACGAGCAATGGGGCCGCTGCAGGGGAATTCAAGCTGCGGCCGGCCATGGTCCGGCCAGGCCCGGACGGCCCCGCGATCGCGCCGGTGCGGGTGTCCGCACCGGCGCGTGGTTGCTAGAGCTTCGTCCAGGCCATGTTCGAGAACTGCCCGACGCCCGGCTGGAAATGGGCTGCGGTGCTGTTGCACCAGTTGCCGAACGGCGCCGGACGGCACCGGTACAGCTCGCCGTCGGTGGCCAGCACCACGGTCTGCCCCGGCACGTAGCTGCCCCGGCCCTGCGGGTAGACGTAGTCGTAGTCGTCCTGCGGGTCGGGAGCATCGTCGTTGAAGCTGCCGGTCAGGCTGACACCCGAGATCGCGCTCCAGGCATGCACCAGCACGTGGTAGGTCCCGGCCTGCACGTTGTTGATGGTGCAGGTCTCGTTGGTGGTCGGGGTTTCGGACTTGCAGTCGAAGCTGGTGGTGCTGGGCTGGCTGCCGAACTTCACGTACAGGTCGGCGTCACCGTTGCCACCGGAAGTCACGAACTTCAGGCTGGTGGTGCCCGCCGGAACCACCAGGGTGAAGTACTGGTTGCTCTTGGAGGCGCCGCTGATACCGGTTTTCGGCACGCCGTTCTCCAACTCGCCATCACCACCGCCGCCGCCAACGGCCACGGTCACGGACTTGGTCTCGCTATCGGTTGCGCCGTCGTTGTCGGTCACCGTCAGGGTGACGTCGTAGGTGCCATCGGCCGCATAGGTGTGATTGGGGTTGGTCTGGGTCGAGGAATCGCCGTCGCCGAAGTCCCAGCTGCGCGATGCGATGTTGCCGTCGCTGTCGCTGGAACCATCGGTGAAGCTCACCGCCAGGCCGTTCACGCTGGAGCTGAAGCCTGCGGTGGGCGCCTGGTTCTCCGGCGGTTCGGTGTCGCCCGCGGTCTTGGCCAGCTCGCCCAGAAAGGCCAGTCCGAGCTTGGCGAACTTGACGCTGTTCTGCGCCGACTCGCCCATGCTCTGCAGCGTGTCGTACGAGGTGTGGATGTTGGGATTGTAGCCACCGGGATCGCCGGCCTCGAACATCATCGCGGCCGGGAAGCCGGCGTTCGTCCACGAGGCGTGGTCCGAGCAGCCGTAGCCGCAGGTATAGGTACCACGGGTCAGGCCAAGGGGCGCCAGGTATTCGTCGAACAGATCGACAAGGAATGCCTTGAGGGCCGTGCTGGAGTAGTCGGTGACCAGTTGCATGTCATCGACTGCGCCCGACTTGTAGTTGGTCATGTCCAGCTGCATCACGCCGACCACGTTGACCCCGTCGTTGGCGAAGGATTGTGCGATCGCATTGGAACCCCGCAGGCCGACCTCCTCGGCGGCGTAGCCCATGAACTTGACCGTGCGCCGCGGTTGCCAGCCATTGGCCAGGGCGATCCGGATCACTTCGGTCAGGGTGGCGATGCCGGATGCGTCGTCGTCCGCGCCGGGCGCCACCTGGTTGCTGCTGCCGCCACCGTTGACGTTGATGGAGTCCAGGTGGGCTCCAAGCACCAGCACTTCGTCGGGCAGCTCGGCGCCCTGGACGGTCAGGATGACCGAGGGCTGGGTCGAGCAACTGCTGCAGCCGGACAGTTCGACATCGACGTCGTTGCGACCGGCGGCGAGGCCCTGCCAGGTATCACGGATCCATTCGGCCGAAGCCTTGCCGTAGCTGCTGCTGTAATAGCGGTTCCGGTAGCTGGAAAGATGGTCGATGGTGTCGTAGAGGTTGCTTTCGCTGACGCTCGCCAGCCATGGATCCACCGTTGCCTGGTTGTCGATGCTGTAGTCGGCCAGCAATGACGACCGGACCGCATCCGCGGAGCGGTCGGAGCGCACGAAGGCATCGGCCTCGGCCCGTGTGCGGAACGCGAAATATCCACCGCAGCGATGTTCGCGCTGATGGATGTAGTCGTTGACCTGGCTGAGTTGGTGGGCCTTGATCTCCGACACCACCAGCGTGTTGCCGATGCTGTCGCGCCGGGCCGCGCCGTTGCGGGCGAAGCTGGCGATACCTTTGAACGTCTTGTCCGCGGTCACGATGTAGACCGGGGCAAACGGATCGGACTCGAGCTGCATCGACGCCAGCTCATTGGCGGCATGGGAATGCGGGGGACTGGCTTGCGCCGATACCGCGCCGCAGTAAAGGGCTCCGGCAATCAGCATGGTGAGGCATCGCAACTTCATGGGAATGCTCCTGTCGGCCGCGCGGTCACGCGGCAATGATGGGTGCCCGCCGTGTTCGTGACGGTGGTCCGATTGAGGGAATTCACGGTTCTGCGTACTTGCCGGATATCGGCAATGCCTTGCGCCGGTGCGCGGCAACCCCGGTCGAAACCGGGGTTGCCGCTGGAGATGCCGTATCGGTCATTCGACCGGTACGTGATGCTCCGGCTTCGGTCTTACAGCTTCGTCCAGGCCATGAACGAGAACTGCCCGCCCGGCTGGTAGAAGCTGTTGTTGCACCAGTTGCCGAACGGCGCCGGACGGCACTGGTACAGCTCGCCATCGCTGGCCAGCACCACGGTCTGCCCCGGCACGTAATTGCCGCGGCCCTGCGGGTAGACGTAGTCGTAGTCGTCCTGCGGATCGGGATCCGGGTCGGGGTTGGGGGCGTCGTCGTTGTAGCTGCCGGTCAGGCTGACACCCGAGATCGCGCTCCAGGCATGCACAAGCACGTGGTAGGTGCCGGCCTGCACGTTGTTGATGGTGCAGGTCTCGCTGGTGGTCGGGGTTTCGGACTTGCAGTCGAAGTCGGTGGTGCTCGGCTGGCTGCCGAACTTGACGTACAGGTCGGCGTCACCGTTGCCGCCGGAGGTGACGAACTTCAGGTTGGTGGCGTCGGCCGGAACGACCAGGGTGAAGTACTGGTTGCTCTTGGACGCGCCGCTGATGCCGGTCTCCGGCACGCCGTTCTCCAGTTCGCCATCGCCGCCACCGCCGCCGTCGCCGACCGTCACCGACCTGGTCCGGGTATCGGAGGCACCCTCGTTGTCGGTCACCGTCAGGGTGACGTTGTAGGTGCCGTCCGCGGCATAGGTGTGGCTCGGATTGGTCTGGGTGGAGGAGCCACCGTCACCGAAATCCCAGTTGCGCGACGCGATGCTGCCGTCGCTGTCGGTGGAGCCGTCGGTGAAGCTCACCGTAAGGCCGTTGACGCTGGTGGTGAAGTCCGCCACGGGATCGCCATTGCCGCCACCGCCACCGCAACCCGACGGCAGCGAACCGCCATTGACGCCGACGACCTGGAACGCGTCGATCACGTCCTGGCCATCCATGCCCATGTCACACGCCGCCTGGACCACGCCCGGCGCGCCCTGGTTGAAGGTGCTGCTGGCGGTCCAGTAGTCGCGGTTGGCGCGGGCGAAGGCCTGGAACGCGGTCTTGGTGTTCCATCCCGACGTCGTGGCCAGAGTGTAGAACGCCTTGTTGTAGACGCCCGAGGAATAGTGCACGTCCATGCCGTTCTGGTAGTCGCTGGCGTGGTCGATAGACACGCCGTCCTGGGTCGGGTTGGCCATGTAGCGCAGCGCGCCGTTGCCCTTGACGATCTGGCCGCCCATGAGCCAGTCGTTGCTGCCGTTCATGTAGTACTCGGCGGCCTCGCCGGCGATGTCCGAGAAGGCCTCGTTCATGCCGCCGGACTGGTTCTCGTAGATCAGGCCCGAGTTCTGCTCGGTGTAGCCATGCGAGACCTCGTGGCCCGACACGTCCAGCGAGACCAGCGGGTAGAACCGGGTCCTGCCGTCGCCGAACAGCATCGCCGAACCGTTCCAGTACGCGTTCTCGTGCTGCGAGCCGTAGTGCACCGCCATGGTCAGCTGGAAGCTGAGCGGCGCGGCATTCATGTAATCGCTGTACATGTCGAAGATCACGCCGCCGAAGTACAGCGCGTCGTTGATCGGCGAGTAGGCGCCGTTGACCTGCTTGAAGGTATTGCGCGGACAGTTGTACGAATAGGCGGGCTTGCCCCATTCGCTGGTGGCGCCGTTGAGGTTGACCGCCTTGACGTTGGCGTTGTTCATCGTGCAGGTGCTACCGCTCTGCTGCACGTCGAGATAACCGAAGTCGACACCATACTCGTACTGGCCGGTCTTCTGGTTGCCACCCGGGCCGGTGCCATCGGCCGGCTGCAGGTTTTCGTACTGGTGCAGGATGCGGCCGGTATCGGCATCGACGATCACCACCGGCCGCGTCGGCGCGCCGCCGCCGGCCTTGTCGGCGAAGTACGACACGAC